>NZ_JAHUWC010000006.1:0-341563 GCF_019219185.1 Pseudomonas sp. PDM26
GGTTTCAGTTCACTGCCTCGTGGCCTGACCGGTTGTGGGACGGCTGCCGGTACCTCGATGGGGATGGACCGCCCAGGTGGTCGTCTCGTCGATCTGGTGCGCGGCTCATGGGCTAGACGGACTCGGCACACCGCTTATTCCCACCGTGGGATCGGGATGGTTAAGCGCCCTTTCACGATTTCGTGCTCAGGTTCATGGGCTCGCCGGCGGCCTGCCTTCTGCTCATTCCCACGATGGGAATGGATCGCTCTGCGGTCCTGCGTGAGGTTTCAGTTCACTGCCTCGTGGCCTGACCGGTTGTGGGACGGCTGCCGGTACCTCGATGGGGATGGACCGCCCAGGTGGTCGTCTCATCGATCTGGTGCGCGGCTCATGGGCTAGACGGACTCGGCGCACCGCTTATCCCCACCGTGGGAATGCGATGGTTAAGCGCCCTTTCACGATTTCGTGCCCAGGTTCGTGGGCTGGCCGGCGGCCTGCTTGCCGCTCATTCCCATGTTAGGGATGAAACGGCCCGTCGTCGTGCGTGTGGTTCCAGATTAGTGCCGCGTGAGTTAGCCAGCTTCGAGGCGACGGCCATACCCACGGACGACATTGGTCACCCGAGTGCACTGCTTGTGAATCTCGTGCGCGCGATATCGTAGGCTGGTCTAATTCCGAGAGGCGCATATTCCCACGGTGGGAATGGAATGCCTCGTCTATCTGTGTGCGCCTGAGCTGAGTATGAAGTTTTGTGTAATCCGCGAGGGGAGATCACTCACAGACTGGCTTAATCCTTGGAGCGGGAGAAACTGAGGCTCCAGGTGCATGGAGGAAGGGCATTAATGCCGCGTTCTATTCAGGCGTTAGGCGCACTGTATAAAGGTACAGTTTGATCGCGGCGATTGTGCAGGCGGATATGTGGGGATTGAGAAGGTAGGTTTGAATCTCAGGTTCTCGCTATTTTCTAGGCGCACAATAGAGTCACGATAGAGCGACAAACGCTCGACATTCGGAACTCAGGGGTTGCCGATGCTTTCCTGATAGTCCAAAGGTCGACAATAGGGCGACTATCGACGGACAAGCGCCTTTGCCTTGGTATCAGTGTTCGCTGGTGTAAAAAAGCCCGCTATGTGCGGGCCTTAGTGGAAGGGGAGGGGAGAGCTACCTCAGACTCTGATTTCCGAGACCTGGAGCTCAACTGCTTGCTTTGCCCTGGTAGTGGCTACATACAGCAGGTTCAGCTCCTCATCTAATTGAGCATCCCCCCGGCGCTTAGCGGTGGCCAGGCTATGGTCGAAATCTTCTCGGACAATCACATTCGCAAACTCCCTGCCTTTGGCCTTATGGCAGGTCGTGAGCGTAATTCGTCCTTTTGCAGATTGTCCTCTACCAGCCAGCACCCTCACGAGATCATCCTCTCGGAGCTCGTAATCTCGGGCGAGCGAGTAGATCTGAGCAGTTTCAGTACCTGGGTGGTCTGAAGCCCATTCAGCGAGTTCATCGTGGGTCTTAAAGGAGGCAAGCGCCGGGTGTTTTGCCTCTCTGGGGGCGTTTCTCATCAATGCAAAAACGGATTCAGTTTTTTCGCGAATATCAAGGGTGTCGCCCACAATGGAAAATGATTCCCCAAGGTCCCTAAGTGTTATGGCGTCACGTATCAGTGCTGTGTTCGTTCGGAAGATGCGAGTGTGCTCCTCGCTAGTGGCAATCGGGCCGACCCTTGAAGATTTCCCAGCGAGCCCTCGGAGTTTGATGGGGGGAGGGGAGGACTTGCACTCCAGTATGCGGTTCGCCAAGTCGGCTATTTGTGGGCCGAATCGAAATGACAAGGTAAGGGGGAACTCTCGGCCAGGAACCTTCAGCATGGCGTTCTGGGAGCCGCGGAAAGCAAAGATCTGTTGTCCGGCATCCCCTACGTAACAGGCGCGCTTGGCGAATGCCAGGCAGGAGAGCATGACATCTGAAGCGTCCTGCGCCTCGTCGAGAAACAATTGGTCGAAGTGGGATAGGCCTGGGCATCCCTGCAGGTGCCAATCTTTGACGTATAGATCGTGCGGAAGGGGAAGTCTGGTTCTCGATGTCACGCGCATTGCGTCGAAAAGAACTGTCGCATAACGCAGGGCAAGATCGGAAACCACCGGTTCTCTAACCCACGATGGGACGTGTATATCTGATAGTGCCGAATCGGCGCTTGAGCAAAATTTGCTGACTGTACCGATTATGATCTTGGCAAAGGCTTGAGCATCTATTGGCAGCTTTTTCTTAAGCAGATCAAAGGCTTGTATGACGTGTGAAGCATAGAGCTGACCAATAGTACGTCCATCGGATCGGGCGCGGACAGCCTCGAAAGCCAGGCTGTTGAAGGTTCTGACAACAGCAAGATTCCCAAAGGAACTCTGCACCTCCGCAACCAGTGGTTTGCTGTAGGCTAAAACTAAGAGCCGGCTTGCGCCGGCTCGATTGCAGTCTTGGACTGCCCCTTTTAATGCTGTTGTCTTGCCACAGCCCGCACCGGCGGTTGATTTAATTATTCCTCGAGGCGTCTCCAATAGGCTTACAGATGCTTTCCGAAACGCCGCCTGTTCGTCCGTAGGCGCATGCATGTTAAGCCGCCTGCAGGCCGTGACCACGCACTACAGGTGCTTTGATCAGGTATTTAACCAATCGATCCCCGGTCTGATACTTCAAGCAAAGGCGTTTGATTTCATCATCCGCAAGGGAGAGCAATTTCCTACAGGCCACCAGTTCACCTTCAGAAAGTGCGAACTCGCTTTTGATCTCATCAGCCTTGTAGCCCCAGTTCTCCCACTGGCTGACCTTCACAGAAATCTCAATGAGTTCACCTACGTTTCGGGCCGATACCGCACGATCGGCAACGTCACAGTGGAATGGGTCTCGTACCTGGACACCCTCGCACAACGGGCATGCATGACGCCGGTGATTGATGCTCGCGACAAACTCGATGTGACAATTGCTGCAGGATCGCATGGTGACCTCCTGGCTCCGGTAATCACGTGCAATCAGCCACGCGTCATCGAGCTCCAGGATGTTCTCAAGGTCCAGGTTTCCACCGCGTAACGCTGAGTGGCTATCAAGGTATTGAGTGTGGGCAGCCATTACTGCATGGATATCGACCGCTTCGCGTGGTTTTTCGGCAGTAATTAAATACGCCAGCATGAATAGGCTGGCTTCCAGAGAAACCGCTCGTTTGACCAGAAGGCTTTCGGCGTTGGGCAGGGGGCCGGATTCGGAGGGGCCACAGACCCCCAATTTTTTCCGCAGGCTAGTCACTTGTTTCCGGGTCAGGCCGGTATGTAGCCGGATGATTGCTGATCGGAAACCTGCTTTAACCAAGACGCTGGCCAGTGATTCGTCCATTTCAATGCCCCTTTACGACGCTAGATATTATTTTGTTTAAGAGTGTTATCTGGTCCGAGCTGCGTAGTTCTCTTGCGAGAACCCAGGCCTCGTCCAATGAAAGAGGGGAGGGGAGCCCAGTCCGTTGAACGAGCCTGTATTCGCGGAGGTAGTCCTCATACGCGGCAACAAGCATATCGATGTCGACTTGGAGCTCTGCACGGTCTGCCTGAGCTGTGTACAGAAGCAGAAGCGCCGCTGCATCAGACGCCTTGTTAGGGGCGCTTAAAATGTCTTCCAGCGAGGGAATGATCGAAGTGGTTAAGCTGCGCACCACTTGAGCCTTAACGTCAGTTGGTAACAGGATTTGATCTGCAGAAAGCCCGGTTTGAATGTTAACCAGGATTGGACTCAGTCCAGCTTTGAGCAACTGTACGGCCTGCCGCTGTTTACTCACCCCGACGTCCTCCGGAAAGAATCCGCATCAGATTGGCAATGCGTACGGTGCTATCGGGTGCGTCAACGATGATTTTGCTAAAGGAGGTTCGAGCGGCGAACGTTACCCGCCCCTGCGCAACCAGGCGGATTCGATCTTTCATCTTGCTTGTTGCAAGCCAGTTAGCTTTGCTCGGGCAGGTAATTCCCCAGTCGATCATCGCTACGCGACCTCTCAGGCGAAGGTCGTCAGCGATCGCGCCCAGGAGCTGGCTGATGGTTGAGACCGCAGGGGAAGGGGTGTGAAATCCAGTGAAGTTTTCTTCACCCAATGTGCCGATGTTGACCAGTAGAATTGAAGATGGGAGAGATGCCAGTTCGGCCAAATCGCTTTCCGCGGCTTGGACAAGCCATTGCCGATCTACAGGAGCCAGGTCGAAATAACGACCATAGGCCGGATCGTTGTTTGTCGCCCAGTCCTGAGCAACCCGGAGTGCAAGGTTCAACGCGAATGAATCCATCATGGTCACCCCTCTTGCTCGAGAACAATGAGCCGGCGCCATACGCGCAGAACATTTACCCCATAATCACGTGCCACTTGCTCGAGATCAGGGTTCGGTGTGTGGTACCGGCCTAGGGCAAGTGCTAGGTCGCCTTTGCCCTCTTTGATGAATTCGCAAAATATCTGTGTGCCAACGCGCACGTTTGTATTGAGATCAAGCAGATCTGCTGGATTCGATACACGATGGCCGTTCCACCGCATGCTTACCTGCATGGCGCCTACTGCGATTGTTCTCGTCTTGGTCAGGGCTTCATTGAGCTGATCTGCTGCCTTTTCCTTGGTGGAAGGATGGTAGGCCTTGTTGTCGATGTTTAGCGCATAGGGGTTCGGCTTAACCAAAGGCCCATCGTAGTTTTTCGACTCGACGAGGGCGATTGCATAAAGAAGTTTGGGGTCGACCTTGCAGGCTCGATTGGATTCTTGCTCCCAAACTGTACCTTTCAGGCTGAATGCCGCTGCCGAAAGCGGTTGCAGCGCTATGGCAGCGGCCGCCGTCAGTATGAGTTTGAGTGTGCAGTCCATCGAAATATGACCCTGTCCTAGTGCATAAATGGCGCTTCGTCGTGGGCGCATTCTACCCATGGTTCAGGATGTTTCAAGATGGTTCACCACAATCTGACCCTTTCATAGTGTAGATTGTTATCGTAAATCAGACGAACGGCAGAGCAATTGTCACAAAATTGACTAGATTTCTCTAAAAATTGGCAAAAGATGGCTAGATGCCATGTTATTGACACTATTTTGAGGTCAAAGTGATATTACTAAAATCTACACTGACACCTAATTAATTTACCCTAAAAGGGTCAGATTTCGAGGTTTTGATTTACACCAATGAATGGGTGTAAATTGACACGGTATAAACGAAGTCTAAATTCACGCCTACTGGTTGCCTGGCGAGCTTTCGCCTAAGGCAGCGCGACGGTCGCAATTCAACAGAAACCAAGGTGGAAGAGCCGAGGATCGCACTACATGCAGTACGCCGCTGAAGCGACCAGTCATCACGCTTTTGTCACACGCGTGACTGAACTGATGAAGGTTCACGAAGTCTCCGCAACGAAGTTGGCCCAGCTGTTAGAAGAATCTGAGTCTACGGTTAAGAATATGCTGTACAAAGGAACCGCTTGCACCCGTGAGCGCCTTGTTCAGTTGGCCCGGGTTCTCGGAACCACAGTTGAGTACCTAGGAACTGGATCCGATACGACGAAGGTGGACGACTCAGTTTCTTTGATGGTTCAAAGTCCCGAACAATTGGCTTTTACATTAGGGATTCTGGCCAAGGAACCCCCTGCGATAGTCGTCGAATCAGTGCTCCGAACCCTGCCGATGCCGCTGAGGCTCTTATCTGAGTACGGCTTAACGCCTGAAAGTACTAGGGCAGTATTGGTAAACACAGATGCTTTAAAGTCTGTGGTTTCCCGAAATGACATCATCCTTGTCGATATCTCTCAGAAAACACTTCATGAGGGTGTTTATCTGATTTCTATCCGAGATTCGGTTGTTCTCAGGCAAGTGTCTCCAGTTATCACTGGTTTTGCCTTAACTTCGACAAACCCTAATATCCTGGGTACCACTGTTCCAATTGACCCGGAGACAGGCTTACCAAAAAACGCAGATACGCGGGTAATAGCTAAGGTCGTTTGTAGAATGTCGTTAAGTGCACTTTAAAATGAAAGCCCGCTGATGAGCGGGCTTTGTATTTTTAAGCAAGTGAAGATTTGAACGCAGGCCTATTTCGGTTCAGCAGTTGGGGCGGCGGGCTAGTTTCAGGAACCGGACTCAAAGCTGCCGATAGGACCTCCTCGCCTGGGGCTCGTCCAACCGCGGTTGGCTGGTTTGGTTGCTCCCGGTTGCCATTCAACTGTCCCTTCGTGGATTCATCTATCGGCAGGGGACGAGGCGAAACAGCTGTAACCTCATCTACACCTTCCACCCCGCTGTGGACTGCACCCTTGGGCACTTGATCCCGCGCATTAGCTGCCTTCACCTCATCGCCAGGCACGGGGACCGGCATTGGCATCCTTACGCCTGTGGATTGTTCCCCCTCAAGCGTTTTCTCTGTCATCAGGCCGAGCTGAGCAAGGTAGAGAAGACGCCTGGCCCGACGCATTTTTGAGATGCTCTCTAAATCCCTATAGAGAAGCTTTGACTCCGATGTCAGCTTGACCAGCATTTTCAGAGTGTCGTCGTCTAACTTGCTCATGGTCATTCCCTTAACCGTGGTTCAACCAATACCCGAAGGCATTCGAGATTACTGGTCGGTCTGAGGTTAACGTCTTGGAGCGCGGGAACACCTGTTGAGCTGCAGATTTGTAGCAGTTGCCACCACCACCCCCAAGCAGCACGAAGTCGACTGCTTCCCCGTCCAAGAAGCGCATCTGCTGTTTCATGTTCAGGAGGGCTTTGGGCGCCACGACATTGGAGGCCTGCTCGATGAATGGGCCCAGGTCGACTTCGTCACCAAACAGAAAGACGTGGTTGCGACCGTTCTGCATCGCGATTTCAATCTTGTCGCGACCAGGCCCATTGCCCCCAAAATCCTTGGCGATTTCTACGTTGATTGCATCCAGAAGAGCACTCATGGCCTCCATGGAGGAGTCCGAAGAGTCCCGGACAATGTCGCCCCGGCGGAAGACAACCCAGTCAACAGAGAAGAACCCAGGGTCGAGTACGAGAAGGACTGACTCCTCCAGGATTTCTGGGTTTGGATGGGTTGCGTAGATGTAGTTCAGGGTGCCCACAGGTTGAGGGAGCACCGTGACCTTCTTCACAGTGATCTCGCGTTTGGGGGATACCTGGTGGGTACCTGTCAGTTGTGCAGTTAACCGCTCGACCAGCTCCGAATTTCGCGCTTGCTTCACGGGCAGGCCGGTGATCAGGTGGTCAATCTCAGAGCGGCCGTCTGCGCAAACTTCGCTGATCGACGCATTGAAGAGGGCACGATAGGTATCAGTCGATGGATAGTCGCCATGGAGTTCACGTTTGACACCCGAGCGGCCCGGGTTAACGAAACCGACCCACTGCTCATTGTTCAAGTAGACGTAGTGCTCGCCATCCTTCAGGTCAATGTTGCCATTGAGGCTGGTTACAGGTGCCGCCTGGGCAGGTCGAACCATCAGGCTAGGTTGATCCTGATCTGCATGACCGTACGCCATCTTCACGTTCGAATAGCCGATGTCCAGACCTACAACGAAGTCACCGGTGGGTTTGTTTTTACTGGCCATGTTGCTCCTTAAGCTCTCGCTTGGGTTTGCTATTGGTCCGAAGCAGCTCTCATTCGGTCGACAATCGATCGACAATCGAAAACAGCTCGCGGAATAGGATTCTGTCGTCAGTGGCGCCATCCCCTTGCTCGACCCCTTACTCGCAGCACAATCGGACGACAAACGCACTTCACACTTAAATCCTGCCATCGATTTCCAATATGCAACCCCCCAATCCGACCCAATTTTCAGTCCTGGTAATGGACGTGAAAATGGTGCTTAGCACACCCGAACGCCGCCACCACGTCTTGGAGCTCAATTCACCGTGAATTCCCTTATAGGGGTAATGTAACCATCTATAAGAGCTTCCTAGATTCTGTAAGAAATCTAGGGTGGTAGATTTCCCCTATAAGGGCTTTTGACATACTACATTCCTGCCTTGATTATCTGCCCATAAGTTGGGCTAGATTACCCCTATAAGGGAATTCAGCATTCGTGTAGAGTTTTGCCGCCATTGACGTTTTGGCCATAGTTTTATAGCCCCTTTGAAACAGATTGATTCCTAGGGGTAATCTAGTTTTCTGTATTCCTATTATAAGGGTAGGGTAATGATTGATCCGATAGAGCACCCATCTGTGCGAGGCAAGCTGAGCGCCAAGTACCTCGAGATGATTCGCGAGCTCGACACGATTCACTTCATGCTCAGGGATCAGGCAATCCAGCTGAGGGACGCATTCTTTGCTGACGCAAAACGAGAGGGGAAAATCCTCTACCGAACAGTGCAGGTGAAGGTGAATAAGCAGGAGTCTGTGTCGATCATTTGGAAGCGTGTCAGCTTCATCGACTTGCCTGGGGGCAAGAAGAAACAGAGAACGACGGCGATCCCTAAAGGGAAGGGGCACAGCTACAGGGAGGATGCGGTAGTGAAGAAAGCGGACTACTGGTTGCAGCAACTGTTTCACACCTATGAACCCAAATTCGCAATCATCCGAGAAAGTCTCGTGTCGAACATGAAGGCCCGGAAGACATTGTTGGAGCTACAGCGCCGGGTGAATGCTAACCCTCCGATTGAGTGAGGGTTGCACATTGGTGAGAGGGTATAGAGTCGGGTCATCCAACTAACGAGAAGGAATGACCATGAGCAACACGCCGCACGAAACCTTGATCACCATTGATAAGGTGGAACTGGACCTTTGGGCTGATATCTACTGCAAGGCAAGACTGGCAAGCCTGATTGACGTGACCCTCTCTGAGTTCCTGCTGCGCCCCTACGATTTCTTGAAGGAGTCAGGCCAAGCTTCAGCGCTCGACTGCTTGGAAAATGGCTTTTTCCCGATGATGCCGGCGCAGGTCAAGATCTCCCAGGATATTCAGCGTGCGTGGGAGGGCACAGACAAGAGGCTGCGGTTGGACCGCCAGCACTTGCAACTGGTCCACAGTTCTTGCAGGAAGGAACGCTGAGTCAGGGACGAAGAAAATGGACAGGGATAGCAGCAGCGCTGCTAACAGTGAGGCCGGACAGAGCGGTGCAGTAGTGGGATCAGAAAACGACTTTCAGGTCTGCTAATCGGCAGGAGTACGCAGGGCTTAGGCTCTCTGGCCTGGCTCGCGATCCGGCCAACTCGATTGTTCTTGCAAGTTTTACGGTGCCACGACCGAAGCGGGAGTTGATCTCGTCAAGAGTGGACATCAACCGATCTTGCGACGTGTCGTCATAACCGAACAGGTCTTGCTGGCTCATTGCTGACGCCGGCTGTATGCCCATCAGCAGAACACCGGCCTTGGAAAACCTAATACCCGGCTTGAATATGCTGCGCGCGGCTTGTGAGGCAGCTCTGGCGAACACTCGGGCGTCAAACGCAGGCTGTGCAAATGGGACAGTTACCGTCTTGGCGTACGGAGCGGACTTGGTTTCAAAAGGGCTGGTACGTGCATACACCCGAATGGCTGAGGCAGCAGACCCTTGCTTCCTGAGCCTGCCAGCTGCCATCGAGGCGAACTCCACCAGGGCAGCGGATAGAGCATCAAGCGACTCTATCCGCGATCCGAAGGATCTACTCACGTTGATCATCTCCCGGGGGCCATCGTTCCCCTGCAGATCAACTGCGCAAATGCCATTCAGCTCCAGTTGAGTACGAAGGACTGTCACCGGGAATTCACGCTCAATAACGTGTCGTGGCAGCTTGGCAAACTGAGCGGCGGTGGTGACCCCCATAGTGGCCAACCGGGCAGTCAATGCAGGTCCAATCCCCCAAACCTCTCCGACTGGCGCCAGCGCAAGTAACGGCTCTCTGTCGATCGGAGACATCAGATTGCACAGGCCGGTCTTCAGTACCCGTTTGGCCGCGTAGGAACCTAGTTTCGCCAGGGTCGGCGTAGGGCCAATACCGGCGCCGGTACCCAGGCCGGTCCACGCGAGCACCCGCTCCCTAGCCTGAATTGCCAACTGGTGTAGCTGCTGGTCTGACATGCCATGGGCGTGAAGGAAAACTTCGTCAATTGAATACGGTGTGATCTTCGGTGCAACCGATGCAACAGATCGCATTAGGCGCGAACTCGCGTCACCATAAAGGGGAAAGTTGGCGGAGCAAATTATCAAGCCAGAGCGCCAATGTTGTTGGCGAACCAGGTGAAGGGGATCACCCATCTTGATCCCGATCGCCTTGGCTTCGTCGGAGCGAGCAATTACACAGCCATCCCCGGACCCGGCAACTACAACAGGTTTGTTTGCAAGTTCAGGACGCCAAACACGCTCTGCGCTCACGTAGAAATTGTTCGCGTCCAACAAGATGAACGCAGCTCGTCCGTTCATACCGGACACAGACGGTGCAAGTTAAAAGTACATACGCCCCAGATAATTAAGCTTTCTTTGTCTGCAATTACGATTGGGGAATAACTCGTGTTCTCGGGGCAGAGAAGAACAACGTCGCCGGCGATCACCAGGCGCTTGCACACGAACTCCCCCTCGTGAATGGCAACCACGATTGAGCGGTTGACTGCCTTCTTGGACCTATCGACCACAATCACGTCGTCAGGCCAGATGCCGGCATCGATCATGGAGTCGCCCCCACTGCGCACCAGGTAGGTCGCAGGCGGGTTTGCGACAGCAATGTCATCCAGTGAGGACATTTCCTCGATGAGGTCCTCGGCAGGGCTGGGGAACCCACAACTGAGCTTCGATGTGAAAACGGGGAGCAGGCCGGAGGCAGGCTCCACCCGGATACGGCCGATGACTGAAATGGCGTTCATTGGTAACCTGTATAAATGTACAGTAGATGGGTCCATGATACACGCAGTCCGGCGAGCGACAAGGATCTCGCGCCAGATGGCGGTAGCGAAAAAAATGGACAGGGGAGGGCGTGGCCATCGCAATCGAAAGGGGCTGAAGAAAAATGGGCAGGGAGCCGGGTATATGGAGAAAAAAAGACTCCCAGCGGCTCCGTCCGCCTCGTACGATGTACGCCTTTTCAGACCGCTTGGTTCACAGCAGGCGCAACCTCCCAAAAGGACATTGGATGACATCTCCTGCCGCTATCGTTCGTTACTGGCAATCAGTTGAATTGCTTCAACCTATGGCTGCCCCAAAGCCCAAGCAAGGGGGCAGTCCGCTCATTTATGCCATGTCCGCGGCCAATCTAGTGATGCCTTGGGTTAACCCCATTGTGTTGGCGAAGCACCCGCTGCCGCCAGGCAAAAAGTGGAGCCATCTGCTCTTCGGGCATTGCTATGACCGTAAGCACGCAGTGACAGCGCTGGCGGCAGCGTGCGGTGCGGACTTGGGCCCCAAGATCCCACAAAACGAGACTGTCGCCCTTTTTTCACTCCGCTTCACCGATACCGGCCACATGGTGCCTGACAGCTTGGTGTTGTCCTCGGCCGCATGGCTGTTGGGGAAAGTGCGAGCCAACGAGCCGTTTGCGCGTGGCTTCGCAGATGAGCAGCAATGGGCACTCAAGGAAGTGACAAAAGGGTTCGACGAAGTGGTGACAGCACAGAACATTCTCTGGCTCACCGAACTGTTACTCGAGAAGTGGAAGTTGAAGGATCTTGACGCTGAGGAGAAATCATTCCTTTTCAGATCAACACAGATCAATCCCACGCAGGCAGTACCAGGCGATGGCCCGATGAACAGTTTCTTTCTGGAGGAGCTGGCCGATGTCGCTGACAGCATGGATCTGAAGGGGAGTAGTGCGCCGTTGAAGGCGTATCTCGCTGGCCACACAAAGGCGGGCCAGATTGACGTCAGCGATGATGGGAAGTCAAAGGAGTTATTGGACCTACTGGGGCCGGATCGTTACCCAGGTGGGTGCTGGCCGACAGAAGCAGACCAAGGGCTGGTCCATTCCCAGCAACTTGCGGTGAACCATATCGTGGGTGAACTCGGAGAAAGTGACGGATTACGATCAGTCAATGGCCCGCCGGGCACCGGCAAAACCACTCTGCTGAGGGACATTATCGCCGCCGTAGTGACCGACCGGGCTGATGTCCTGGCAGAACTTCCGAGTGCATCGGGGGCGTTTGGCAAGGATGAGGCACTCAACGTTTTGATCCCTGAGCTCCTGGGTCATGAAATTGTGGTGGCGTCCTCCAACAACGGCGCGGTTGAGAATGTCACGTTGGAGCTCCCTCAACGGGACAAAGTGGACGCACAATGGTTGTCCGAGTTGGACTACTTCCGAGGCGCATCTGAATGGCTTACCGGCAAGGAGGCGTGGGGCCTTATCTCTGCCGCCCTGGGCAGCAAGACCAACCGGCATGACTTCGTTGACAGGTTCTATGAGGGAAAGGGAAAGACATCGAAGGGAGCTGATGTGCCTGCTACGGGAGCGGGAGCCGATGTTTCGGACGGTCCAAGCGTTACCGACACGGACCAGGTACAAGGCACTGGCGGTGCTGGCTCCGCTGCAAAGTTTGAAGGGTTCAAAAAATGGCTCGACAAAAAAGCCAGCCACAACAAACAAGAAAGCGCGGCTGATAGTCAGTACCGAAAGACCACGTGGTTAGCGGCGGTGAAGCGTTACAAAAAAGCCAAAGCCAAAGCCGAAGCGGTGGGGGCGGAGGCTGTGATGGTGTCTAGTAAAGTGAAGGCTTTGATGGAGGTCCGAGGTCAAGTCCAGAGCACGACGCGCCAGATCGACCATCTCAAGATCCGTCGCAGCGAATTCACAGAGATCGACTGGACCATCGAGGAGGACTTCAGCAACACTCATAAACGCGCTCAAGCCCGGGAGGATCAGATACAGCGTCATCGCAAGAGTGAGCCAGGCTTCTGGTCCAAACTCTTCAGTCTCTGGAGCAACTACGTCAAATGGAAGGTGGCGCTGAATTCGCTTCAGAAAGCTCTTGATGAGACGGAAAGCGAAATTGCGATTATCGTCCAAAAATGGAAGCGCCTCCGGGGCGAGCGCGAGGAGCACGATAAGTTGCTGGCAGCGAGTGAGTCTGCGCTTCAGGAGTTTGAGCGAGTGTTGGCAACCCGTAAAGGCGAACTCAAAACGTTGGCCGAAAAGTACAAGGCGAACCATTTTCTTCATTGGCTGGAAAGAGACCGCATCGGCCGGGGAGAGGAAATAGAGTTGGCGGAGCCATGGATGGTACCGGGATGGCGCCGTGCCCGTGCGCGGGTTTTCATTGAAGCGCTCCATCTGCACAGAACCTTTTTTGAGCTTGAACCAAATCGGGTCCGCAACAACCTGAATGTTGTCACGAGGATACTGAAGGGCTCCCCGAACAGCGAAGTGTCGCAAGATGCCATTCGATCGGCCTGGGCGACGCTGTTCATGGTCGTACCGGTAGTCAGCAGCACATTCGCCTCCTTTGCCCGTACGTTTAGCACACTGGGTGCCGGTCAGATTGGTTGGCTTCTGGTGGATGAAGCGGGGCAAGCGACACCCCAGGCGGCAGTGGGTGCCCTTTGGCGCTCGCGCCGTGCGGTGCTGGTTGGTGATCCCCTGCAGCTCAAGCCAATTCTGTCCGTTTCTGACGCTGAGCTTGAGTACATGCGACAGCTGTTAGGGGTCGACCCTTGTTGGAACCCCAGTGGGCAATCGGCACAGTCGGTGGCTGACCGGGGTAGTGCAGTCGGCAAGATGTTAGGCCCGGCTGGCATGAAAAACTGGGTCGGATTACCGTTGGTGGTTCACCGGCGCTGCGACCGCCCCATGTTCAAGCTGGCTAACAAGATCGCGTACGACGGCGCCATGGTGTACGGGACCAGTACGCCATCCCCGGAGAAGGAAACCCCCGCCACGCTGCCGACAGGTTGGATCAACGTGTGTGGTCCATCGAATGGGAACTGGGTCGAGGAGGAGGGTGGTAAATTGAAGGTGTTGCTGGCCAGGCTGAAAGAGGAGGGTGTGGCGGCGAAGGACATCTCGGTAATTACCCCTTACCAGGACGTGCGTCAAAGATTGGGTGCGATGCTGAAGTCGCCGATGGTCTTTGGCACCATCCACACCATGCAGGGAAAAGAATCTTCTGTGGTAGTGCTCGTGTTGGGTGGCAATACGGAATCCGGCGGTGCCCGTGATTGGGCAGTCTCCGAACCGAACCTGGTGAACGTGGCCGCCACGCGAGCGAAGCGCCGTCTGTATGTCATCGGTGACCGGGCAGATTGGTCGAAGCGGCCGATTTTCCGCGAGGTGATGCACCTGCTCCCTGAGATCAGGATCTCGACTCCTTCAACTGGTACTCAGGCGGGCGGTGCTCAAGCGATGCCATCAGTGCCGTGAGTTGGGCTACTGTCGGCTTCCGAAATAAATGCAAAATTTTGGAAATTGGTGCAACAAAAAGCCCGCTGAGCGGGCTTGTGTGAACCTGACGGGCTTATCCGGCTGCCTACGCTGGTTGTTCGACCAAATCAAAAACAGTCCCATCGACACGGGTTAACGTCAGACCAACAACGTGACCAGCGATGTGATTCGGGAATTTAGGTGAACCATCTGGCAGGTTTACGCGATACAGAAAAGCACCGTCGGCCGCCACATCGCCGACGTGAAAAGCCCCGCCCTCAAAGAAGCAGTTGTCTTGAAAATAGCCTTCGGTAAACGTTTGGCGTCCTACCGGGCGCATGCGATAAATTTTCCCAGCCTTCATGTCTTGCGTCATTCGTCATTCCCTCGAGTTCCCGGACGCGAAAAATTGGCGTCCTTCTACGCCCCCGGCCCCGGTTTTAGGCCGGGGCTTGGGTGTACCTGGTGCGACTTTCCTCAGACTGTTAGAAAGCGCCTGCCTCGCGAGCAATGGACAACCCAAGATCCCGAGCAGCCTGCTGAGACCACCCTCGTGAAAAGTGCTTTACAGCAATGGTCTGCACCTCTGGATACTTGGCGCGCATATGATCAACTGCATCGTTTCCGTGAGCCACAACCAGCCTCGGCTTGAGCGTTTCAACCAAGAAATCGAACGCTCGCGAGCGCCTCATGCTACCAGTAAGGTCTTTCGCATCTTCCGTGGGCGATGCGTAGATGTTCGTCTCGAGAATGCGGGTGTCGGCCGCTGAGGATATGACCCAATCAAGAAATCGGCGAGTATTACTGATGGGGTTTCTACGGGTTTTGCCAGGTTTAAGCGGACGTTTTGCTCGCTCGGCGAGATAGCTCTCAAACCAAGCTCGCTTATTGAAACCTGTCTCGCAATCCCAGAACTCCCAAAAGTCTCTTTCACTAGCAGACGCTGGGTTCAGCCCGACGATGAAAACTCGACAACCAAGGGGTGAGCCATCGCAGACGAAAGGCCGCTGATCGCTTGGTCGACCGATGATAGCTTCGAGCCGTTGCTCGAACTCTGCGAGGCTTGGCAAGTTGTTCAAGCTTTTGTCACCATTTAGGATTTACCCACTGATTGGGGGGCCGGCTCGTGTCCAGATACGAGGTACGCGGGTCATAGTTATCAGTCATCTAAAATTCCTATACTTCTGAGTCAGAGACGGACACCTCAGTAACCTTTGCGGCGGTCTTCGCGGGCTTGATCGACATCAGCATCCGTCATGCCGGCGAAAAGGTAGACAACAGGAGCACGCGCCGAGCCCGGTGCCCGGATTGTGTAGTCACAGGCGAAGCCTAATGCGCGAAGCTCATCACGCAAGGCGCGGATCTTCTCCAGCGCTGGGTCGAGTGGTTCAGAAGGCCCCGGTTGGGAGGTATGCTGGTCGCTCATGGTGTTCCCCGCTTCGTCCTGGAGCGCGAAAACCGCGCATCTTCTACTGCCGCTGCCCAGCTCTAAGGCTGGGCTTATGGTCTAACTGCGGGCTACGGAAACAGAAGCAGTTTTTCGCACGGCGCAGAATCTCGTCCTGGTGCGCCTGCGATTTGGCCTTGCCCACCTCAGCAGGACCTACCGAGAGACGATGGTAGCGCCTTGAGGAGGGGATACAAGAGGCGAGCGGCTAGACCACCGGTGGGAATGGGTGGCGATGGCCTATTATGTAATTTTTTCCGGAGGTACGGCGATGTGTAGCCGATACGAAGCGCCTACGACAGAGAGGCTCCTGGCCGGGTTCGGTGCCGCACCGGATCAGCCTTTCAAAACAGCCCTGTGGCCAGGGTACATCGGGCCTTTCCTGCGTGCTCGAGGAGCGGAAGAGACGGAGGAGGGTGAGAGCCCGGTGGAGGCACTGGTCGGGATGTTCGGTCTGCTACCGTTCTGGGCGAAGGACACCAAGCTGGCGCGGAGCACCTACAACTCAAGAAGTGAAACGGCCGCGACCAAACCGTCATTCCGATCGGCCTGGGCCAAAGCCCAGCATTGCACTATCCCGTGCACTGCGTTCTACGAGCCAGACTGGCGTTCGGGTAAGGTTACGCCCACCCGTATTACCCGGGCGGACGGTGGCCTGATTGGGATTGCAGGCCTGTGGGAGCGCTGGGTTGATCCCGCGGGCGGAGAGGTAGTGCACAGCTACAGCATGCTCACGATAAACGCCTCGCAACACGAGTTGATGCGCAATTTTCACAAGCCAAATGACGAGAAACGCATGGTGGTCATACTGCCAAATGGCGTGCATCAGGATTGGTTGCGGGCGCCGGCGGAGGAGAGCATGGAGTTCATGAGGGCGTATCCAGCTGACCGGCTCATTGCTGAGGCGGAACCGGCCCAGGGTAAGGCCTAGGCACACGACACTAGCGGTCACAAACGGGCCATGGATGGAAATACGAGCAATTTCAGGGCCCGCTTCCTGGGGCGGATTGAGAATCTACGTCCCTCAAAGTCGCGGATAGTAAGTGGCATGAATCAATGCGCTCGCGCTTCCGTCCCCATCCCACTCGACCATCACTTCAGTACCGCACGCGCTGCTGGCCGTTGTAACCTGGGGCGACGATTCCGCATCATGCGTCAGGTGACGCGCCTCGCGGAACGAGTTTCAGCGCTCAACACTAAATGCTTGAGCTGAAAGTACATCTCCACGTCATCATTCACTCGCATGATCGGCTTTGAACTGCAAAGCAAATTCCATGGCTTTGGGCCCAGCTCAGTCAGAAAATCTGCGGCAGCCTCTGATAGCGCAGCATCAGTGATCGACTGATTGAAGAAAGCTGGTGTGAACTTCATGGTCGCGCCAAATGCATCCGCAATCTCATATCCCAGTTTGACGCGTTCGCACCGGCGATTCCTTGATTCGAACTGTTCAGGTTCAACTTGGCAGACGATGCTTACGGGGGTTGGATGGTAGCTGCCCTCATCGTTTCCTTCACCCACCGACAAGCCAACATAACCAATCGGTTCCCAACCCTGGGTGAGTTTATCGAGCACGGCCGCGTATGACTCGAACGACTCGCGGTCATTGTTAAACACGCTGTTGCGGGGGCTCACATCCTTGTAGACGGTAAGCACACTCTCGACCTCGAATGTGCCAAAGGCAGGCTTCACATTCAATTTCCATTCAAGCGAGTTGAAAGACGTGAATGTGTGCTGTAGCAGGACGTGCTTGGTCATCGGATTGGTGGGGTCATCACCGTCAGAGAGCATAACAAAGGCACCAGTCTTGACACCGTCTTTCAGAATTTCGCCAGTCTTGGGATTGCGTGCGCTGATCTTGGCATAGCCACGACCAGATAGCGCGACGCGCTTCTGCGGGGGCCGCTGAAATTTCCCGAAGTACACGGACCAGTCAGCAATCACGTCTCTCCAGACCTGGTCCTCGATCTGTAATCTGTGGTTTGCGCAAACCATGACCTCCCTAATAACACGACTGAGCGCATGGACGCTTGAGAGCGCGAATGATGCAGTTGGAAAGGGGAGCTCGGCCGTCGAATGAACGATTTCCGTCCGGATGTACGCCGATTTGACTGCCTCAATGATCTTCGCCTTATCCAGACCAGGCAGATGTTGGCGAACAATGTTGTCAACTCGCTTCATGCCTATGAAATGGGCCATAAAGCTGACGGTCGGATTTTGCAATGCCAGGCTTTGTGAGAAGACTCGAACTTGCTTCATCTCCAGCAGGAGCTCAGCAGGATATTCAAACTGAAAGGCATCGACTTTCGTCGCGTCATCGGGGCATAGCCAAATGCCGTTCGATTCTGCTCTGATTTCCTCGTCAGTAAGGCCAACTGGTGGTCTTGGGCCCCCGGGAGAAGCTGCATAGATGTGCGCAGCGATTGCTACTCCTTTCACACCAACGGAACCGTCGCCTTTGACTTCGGGACCAATGGTGACCTTGGGGCAATCATAGAAAGAACACATATGGCCCGCGTTCCCTGCAAGGATAATGCGCGTGCTCTTTTTAAAATTGACACGTCGTGACTTGGACATCCGTCAATTACTCTGAGTTGGATAGAAATGCGTTGAAAAAGCGCGGCCGAGGTCTCGGTCACTGGCTCCGTTTGAGGTCCAGTCGGAGGGTACACGCGACTAAGCGAGCAGGTGAGCCAGACCTGCAACCGTAAAGCTCAGGCCTACGAGGAGCGCAACTCTAAAGCGTGTCTGGTAAGGACGATAGTGGGCGCTTTCAGTTCTCGAAAACTCGGTTTCACCGATGCCAGCATCTCTCCTCGCGTGCAAAGCGATTTGGAGATTGCGCTTTGATTTTTCAGGGTCTCGCTTCGCCTCAACGTAGCGTGAATAGTTCCAGTGCGAAATCCAAAGTGCTGCTGCGCACAGTGTCCAAAGCACTGACTGGATGATCAATACCGATGTCACGTTGGTCCTTCCTCCTCAAACACAATTCCTATCTTTTATCGGCGGCTCGCATGCTGTCTTGATGGTGTAGCGCCGGGTTGTCTCCTGCCCGGATTTTTCGCATTTCTCGATCACGCAGTGCAACGCGGCTTTGGCCGCAATCAAATGCGTCGAAAGCCGCGCCCTGGCACTGGAACCGCGACATTGGCGGGCAGATGATGCCGCGGGATTTTCCATGGTCAGTTAGTCAAGCAATCAGCGTGGCCGTAATGCCGGCGCAAAAGCCCGTGAAAAGCTCGCCATTTATCACGCTCATTTATCAGCACCGAGCAGAGTGCAAGCCGTCGATGCATTCCTCACCTACAACGAATAAGCTCTCGATCCTGACTGCCTGGGGAGCGTTGCATTGAACCTGTTCGATCTGTTGAAGCTGTGGGAGCCGACGTTCTCGCCGGAAAAGGCCAAGGTCCACCTGGCCAGGTACAACGGCGAGGATCATCCGCTCGACGTGTTCATTCAGGGAGGCTTCGATCAGTGGCAGAGTCGGCAAAGCAACCGCAATTTTAAGCTGCCCTATGTGGTTTCGCTTATTCAGGCCGGGAGTCCAACCCGCTGGTTGTTTGCAGGTCTGTTTAGGACAGTGGAGTGTGTCGAAAGAGTCGGCCCCAAGCCCGACTACATCTACACGCTGGAGCGTGTGCCAGCGGCCGAGGAGTGGGTAGGGCGGCTATATCTGAGCAGCAAGTACACCAAACGTAACTCCTACCCGTACGGCGAAACCCTGGTTGACGACTTGGCTGTGACTGAACTGCTGGCCGAACGCCTGAGCATTGGCCATTTCCCCGGCTTCAAAAAGGTCAACCTGACCAAAAGCCAGCTCGACGTGGTGGTCCAGCAGAACGTTGATTCTTGGCGCTCGGCCCTGTCGAGTGTCAAGGGCATCTACCTCATCACAGATACCCTTACCGGTAAACTCTACGTGGGCAAGGCAGACGGGGAGACCGGCATTTGGGGCCGCTGGTGTACGTATTCGACGAACAGCCATGGCGACAATGTGTTGCTCAAGCGGGAGTTTGGCATTGATGCTCCGCCTGAGCGGGAAAAGGACTTGCGATTCTCATTGCTGGAGATCGCAGACCTGCATGCGATGCCGGGGGAAATTGATGCCCGTGAGAATCATTGGAAGGAAATCCTGTTGACCAGGACGCACGGCTACAACCTCAACTAGTTGTCATCAAGGCACCGGCGCCGCAGTGGCGCAGGACACCCTCGTTGTCAATTTAGGACACTGAACGGCTGCTTGATGCCACCTCATTTACCCCTTCCAGATACTCCATGCCGCGAGCGACTTCAGTCGCTTTCGAGCCCCCTTGCATTCTGAAAAGTGGTGAGACACTAGGAACGAATGCAATGAGCCCCCGGCGCTCACCCCATCCCCATGCAACACACATCAGGATTTGGGGAAGTGGTGAAGAGCGCGAAGGATTCAATGGCGGAAAGTGGGAGGCAGGCAGACGCCTCGGCTCCCGCGAACAGGGCATTGCATTCGTATCAACTAGCGGCTGAAAGTCATGCTGGCGAGCAAAGAAGGGCTGAAAAACTATTGATGTGTCCATCACTTAAGCGGCTGCCGTACCTAGTAAACGCACCTCCTTGACTGGGGGTTTCGGCAGTATCGAAAACTGTACGAGTTCACCCCATGACAGACCTATCCCACGCCAAAATCGGCGATATCGTTGAGGACGCTTCCGAGTTCTTCGCGCCCGCTTCTGCTGACCTGGTTGACGGTCTGATCGGTGGTTATCTCTCAGAGCGAGGACGCATCGAGCAGCTGCATGAAATGATGACCGGCGAAGGATTCAGTGGCGCCCTCTGGTACTTCATGGAGGGGAACACGAGCGCGGAAGGCCGCTATTACACGACTGACATCGCGCGCTTGATGCAGCTCGAACCCGCCATCGCTGTGCTCAATGCGTCCTACTGGGGCAAAGCCCTGTCCCTAACTGACGTCTATGAGTGCATGCCTCAAAAGCGCCGTACCGAGTGGCAAGAGCAGATCCGCAATCCCATGGGCAAGAAGGCGTCATCTCGCCGCCGGAACAATGAGTCGCAGGACGAATGGGAAGTGCACCCGCTGCCGGACTTCGAAGAGACGACGGTTCGCTCCACCCTGAACGATCTATTGCTGGCCCGCTCCAAGTTCTTCGCCGAGCGTGTGGACGGTATTTTCCGCGCTCTCTCGGGGGAGCACGTCACCAACTCGCCGGCCGCCTTTGGTAAGCGCATGATCGTTGCGAACATGATCAACAGCTACGACTCCATCGATTACGAGCGTGCCGGCTACCTTAACGATCTGCGCTGCGTCATCGCCAAGTTCATGGGGCGCGAGGAGCCTCGCCACGGCGACACTGGGCCGCTGCTGGAGGTGTTCCGGCGTCGCACGGGAGAGTGGTACGAGGTTGATGGCGGCACCTTGCGCATGAAAATGTACAAGAAGGGCACCTGCCACATCGAAGTGCATCCGGACATGGCTTGGCGCCTTAACGCGGTGCTGGCCAGCTTGTATCCGGCGGCCATTCCGGCCAGTTTCCGAACTAAACCGAATGCCAAGGGCAAGCGGCACAAAGTGTTCGGTCGTCCGCTTCCTTTTGCGGTGATAACGATGCTGTCTAAGATGCGGTCCGAACCGAACAAGCCAGTTCGCTACGACCGTTGGGAGGAGCCGCGGCCTGCGCTGACCGCCAACCCACATGCCCTACAGTTCGACTATGGCGATCGCAGTGAGGCAGTACAGGCCGAGGCCGAGAAGATTCTGGCCATGATCGGCGGGGTGCGCCATAACAAGAATGCACACGTCTGGTTTGAATTCGAATTCAGCCCCCGCGAAGCACTGGACGAGATCATCATCAGTGGCTGTGTGCCCGACCAGCGAGCTCACCAGTTCTATCCGACCCCGGATGATCTCGCCATCAAAGTAGCCGAACTGGCCGATATCGGCGACGACCATACCTGTCTGGAGCCTTCTGCCGGCATCGGGGGTATTGCCGATCACATGCCCAAGGACCGAACCCGGTGTGTCGAGATAAGCGACCTACATTGCAAGGTGCTGGAAGCTAAGGGCTTCGACGTCACACAGGCTGATTTCTTGACCTGGGCAGGGTCAACGACCGACCGATTCGAACGTGTGGTCATGAACCCACCGTTTAGCGAGGGCCGCTGGCTTTCGCACCTGACCGCGGCTGCGGGCCTGCTGAAGGCCGGCGGACAGGTTACGGCCGTGCTGCCCACCAGTGCGAAGAACAAGGACATGCTCCCTGGGTTCGAGCTGGAGTGGTCGCGCGTCATTGAGAACGCTTTCGCCGGTACCACCGTGTCGGTAGTCATTCTATCGGCGAGAAAGAAAGTAGAACCGCGATAGTGCGGGCGCCGCGTAGGGAGGCGCCAAGGACTACGAATCTCGTGAATCACCAAATGGACAGTAAGGCGCCGTCGGCAAACCTTCCGCTCAGACCTCGAACAGCCGTAGATATTGCTGGGAAGCCTGACCCGAAACGCCGTCCACGATTTCGGTAGGGGAGGCTGAGAGGGCTCGGGCTGCGACCTTCTGGGAGGCAATGTTCGAGTTCGGCACAATGGCCTCGACGAAAAGTTTGAGCACTTTGCCCCGCGTTTCGTGCTGGAGCTGGGCCAGGCTCTTTTCGACTACAGCGTGCGCGTTGCCTTGCTGTCGGTAGGGCTCGGCAACCGCGTAGCCGACGTCAAAATAGGGAATGTTACCCACGGACTTTTCCAGGAAGTACACAGCGACGGCCTTGACTACCTTCCCTTCCATCAGGGCGTAGGTGGATCGCGGGGTGCCCTCTGCGTCGTCGTGTAGAACGATCAGGTCGGGGTACAGTGGGCTGAGGTCTGGCTGGATAAAACCAGCCGTTAGAGCCTCCTGGAAGCCGAGCAAACTTTGAAGCGGGTCTTGAGTTTGGGACATTGCGTTTCTCTTTGAGGGCGCCGTTGTGGGCGAGGGTCATTTTGCCATGGGCGTACGGTTTGCCCGGCATTTTTGAGCAGAATCGAATAATCTCAGCAGCGGGAAGGACGCCCATCTGACTTATTGGCCACCTCTGCCTGACCTCAACCATTCCCCGTCCCCTTATCGAGACCCGCTGAATGCCGCAATTCGTCCAAAATGGCCCCACCATCCCCGAACGCTTGCTGCAGGCGCACGAGGAGGGGCGCGTGGTGTTCTTCTGCGGCGCTGGCATCTCCTACCCCGCACGCTTGCCGGGATTCGGGGGGTTAGTGGACAAGCTGTACCGCATACTGGCGTCGGTCCCGAGCGCGGTGCAGCAAGCGGCAATCAAGTCCCAGCAGTACGACACTGCCGTGGGGCTGCTTGAGGCGGACGTCGGGCGCGAGAGAGTTCGGCGGACCATGGCTGACATTCTCAACCCAGACCTGTCCTCGCCCAAGGCCACTGCAACCCACCAGGCACTGTTGAACCTGGGCAGGACTCGCGATGGGCGCATGCGGTTGATCACTACCAACTTTGACCGGTTGTTCGAAGAGGTGATAGCCACGGCGCCCTATCCGGTCCACCCCTTTCAAGCACCACTGTTGCCCGTGCCAAAAAATCGCTGGGACGGGCTGGTGTATCTTCATGGCCTGCTGAGCGAAGCTCCCACTGCAAGTGAGCTGGATCGCCTGGTGATTTCCAGCGGTGATTTTGGCCTGGCCTACCTCACTGAACGGTGGGCGGCACGCTTCGTCAGCGAGCTGTTTCGCAATTACACCGTCTGTTTCGTTGGATATAGCATCGCTGATCCAGTGCTTCGGTACATGATGGACGCACTGGCCGCTGATCGTCTGCTTGGCGAGTCACCGCCGGAGATGTACGCCTTCGGCAGTTTCGCTAAGGGCAAGGAGGAAATTCGCTCCAACGAGTGGAAGGCCAAAAACGTCACACCGATCCTCTACATGGAACACAACCGTCATGCCTACCTGCACAAGACCCTGCAGGCATGGGCGGCAACCTACCGCGACGGTGTACGCGGCAAGGAACGCATCGTCGTTGAAAGCGCGATTGCTCGCCCTCTGGCAGGCACTGCACAAGACGACTTCGTCAGCCGGCTACTCTGGGCAATGAGTGATCTTAACGGCCTGCCAGCCAAGCGTTTTGCCGAACTTGAACCGGTGCCTTCGCTGGATTGGCTGGAGCCGTTAAGCCAAACGCGCTTCGGCCATACCGACCTGGGCCGGTACGGTGTTCCACCAAAGGCCGGAGTCGATGGAGACCTCGCCTTCAGTTTGTTGTCCAGGCCTTCGCCATATCCGCTGGCCCCTCACATGACGGTCGCAGACTCAGGTCCTCGCAGCAGCGAGTGGGACAACGTGATGAGGCAGCTGGCGCGTTGGCTACTCCGTCACCTCAATGATCCAAAACTGGTGCTCTGGCTCGTCAATCGCGGTGGCCGCTTGCACGACGAACTGGCGCTGTGGGTTGAGAATCGCTTGGAGGAGTTGGCCAAGCTGGAGCGCGAGGGAAACACGGGCGAGTTGGACCGCATTCGTGCTGGTGCTCCCAACGCAATTCCCGGTCCCTGGATGGTTACCCTCTGGCGGTTATTGCTCCGTGGGCGGGGCAAGTCCTGGATCCGCGAACTAGACCTATACCGTTGGCGAGATCGGTTTAATCACGATGGGCTCACCAACGCCCTGCGCCTGGAACTGAGGGGTTTGCTGACCCCACGCGTTTCGTTGCGTGAACCGTATCGCTTGAGAGTCGACGAGGATGAAGAGCATGAGCCAGGGCGCCTCAAGGATTTGGTTGAATGGGAGATTGTGCTGTCGACGGAGCACGTCCATTCCAACCTGAAGGATCTGTCCAGTGACGAACGCTGGAAAGCAGCACTTCCTGGGCTACTCACCGATTTCACGGGCCTGTTGCGAGACGCCCTCGATCAGATGCGAGAGCTGGGAGGCGCTGATGACAGGAGTGACCACACCTATACGCAGCAACCATCAATCGATGTACATCCACAGAACAACGAGTACAACGACTGGACGGCGCTCATCGATTTGACGCGGGATGCCTGGCTGGCCACGGCCGCGGTTTCCCCGGAGCGTGCAGCCCTCGAGGCGGAGATCTGGTGGACCGCCCCGTATCCTATCTTCAAGCGCCTGGCTTTTTTTGCTGCAACGAAAGGTGATGTCATAGGCAACCGCCGAGCGCTTGACTGGCTGTTAGCGGATGAACACTGGTGGCTTTGGACATTGGAAACTGAGCGTGAGTCCACACGTTTGCTGGTTGCCCTGGTGGAGAAAGGCGATCCTGCGATGGTTCTGGAGCTTGAGCAAGCCATCCTCGGCGGTCCGCCTATCACGATGTTCGATGGCGACACCGAACCTGAGCGGCTAACTCGTATCCTGGACCGGGACGTTTGGCTACGGCTGGCAAAGGTCGCCGGCGCCGGTGCCACGTTGAGCCCGGTGGGGCAGCAGCGCCTGGATGCGCTCAGCCAACAGTATCCAGACTGGGCTTTGGAAGAAGATCAGAGCGACGAGTTTCCTTACTGGACGGGAAGTGGCGATGAATGGCGAAAGTTTACTGCCACGCCACGCCGACGCCGTGAACTGATCGAGTGGTTAAAGCAGCATCAAGAGAATGACTACTTTCAACAGGACGATTGGAGGGAGCGTTGCCGCGAAAATTTTGCCACCACGGCCTGCGCTTTGTGGGTACTGGCGCAAGAGGGTGTTTGGCCGGCTGGTCGTTGGCGCGAGGCGCTACAGGCATGGTCAGAGGGCAAGCTTGTCTCCCTTGCGTGGCGATACATGGCGCCCGTTCTGGCTGGGGCACCGGATGATGCCCTGGAACCGCTTACCCACGCTGTGAGCTACTGGCTGAGTACCATCGCTAAAACCT
Source organism: Pseudomonas sp. PDM26 (assembly GCF_019219185.1). Lineage (NCBI taxonomy): Bacteria > Pseudomonadati > Pseudomonadota > Gammaproteobacteria > Pseudomonadales > Pseudomonadaceae > Pseudomonas > Pseudomonas sp. PDM26. The sequence goes on from NZ_JAHUWC010000006.1 coordinate 25,574, forward strand.
TTGTGGGCCACGAGGAGAATTTTTTCCTACTCGCGCGTCGCGTCCTGGAGCTGCACAGCCGCGATGGTATTGACTTGGACGACCCCGTGGGGCGTGCCATCAATCATCCGGTGGGGCAAGTCACTGAGGCGCTACTCGGTTGGTGGTATCGGCAGTCACTGCAGGATGCGCAAGGGTTGCCTATAGAGCTTAAACCCACGTTTACAGAGCTTTGCGACGGGAGCGTCGAAAAGTATCGTCATGGACGTGTCTTGCTCGCGGCCCATGTAATTGCACTGTTCCGGGTTGACCGTGAATGGGCAGTGGAGCATCTGCTACCACACTTCGAATGGCCGGTCTCGGAGCATGAGGCGGGCGCGGTTTGGGAAGGTTTTTTGTGGTCGCCCCGCCTATATAGCCCTTTGATGGAGGTGCTGAAACCCGCGTTTCTGGACACGGCCCGCCACTTTGCTGCATTGGGCAAGCACGGCGGGCAATACGCCTCCCTTTTGACCTTTGCCGCGTTGGACCCAGCTGACACGTTCACGTCCTCCGAGCTTGCCGGTGCCATCCGAGCACTGCCTGCAGAGGGGTTGCAGTACGCGGCAAATGCACTGGTGAATGCTCTGGAAGGGGCGGGTGATCAGCGTGCTGACTACTGGGCGAACCGCGTGGCCCCCTATATCAACAACCTTTGGCCCAAGAGCCGGGACCTCATGTCGCCGGCGATTGCAAACGTGATGTCACGGTTGTGTGTCGCGGCAGACGATGCATTCCCTGAGGCTTTGGAGATGCTTCGTGCGTGGCTACAACCATTGGCCCATCCTGACACCGTGGTGCGTATGCTCAAAAGGTCCGGGCTCTGCGCGAAATTCCCTGAACAGGCCCTGGATTTTCTGAGCCAGGTGGTTGGAGAGCACACCCTATGGCCGCCTAGCGAGCTTTCCACGTGTCTGGGCGAAATTCGGGCCGCAGCGCCAGAGTTGGAGGCGGATCACCGCTACGACGGGTTGCAGATATACCTACGCATTCGCGGGCGGGGATGACAAAGGCGAAGGACGATGGCAGCCAGGCAGCACCGCTGGATTGAAGATGCGGACAGAGTGAACTAGGCGGCACTAACAGACCAAGGAGAAGGGCATGGGGTGGTTTGATACTTTGAAGAGCTTGCTGTCTGGAAACGGGGCGGATGACGTTCGCCCGAGTTCGCCGATCAGGGCAACTGATGCGACATCTGCCCCTGCCTCAGCGGTAGACACTGCAGCTGTGCCAACGCGTGTGGCCGTCGAAACCGACTCACCCGTTAAGGACAAGCACATATTTCGGCTTGGCGAATACGTTGGTCTCCATTCACGCTCGCCGAACGGTCGATGGGTGTTGTCCTGGTCGGACTCTGCCCCATCCATGGGCATCGGTGGCCATCGCGAGAGTGGCAACGGATCCTACCTGCTGCATGACGCTGAGGCCGGACAGGTCGTTGTCCGTGGCGAAATGCCTCGCCCAAATGGTGGGCATGTCGCCGACAGTGGGCATTTCAGCCTGGAGGACTGGCACTTTGGGTCCGGGCTGTCCGGTACGTTCAGTGTGTTCGAGCACAACGGCCAGCTCGTGGTCGCCAAGGATGTGACGGCAAACATCATGAAGAGTGAGATCTCGAGCAATGGCCTGTTCGCGCTCTTCCAGACTGCAAATGGCCCCACCGACGACGCCCGTAAGTTGTTCCTCATCGATGTCAGTAAAAGGGAGATTCTTTACTCCGTTGATCCGCTCGCCGGATGGCCTGAGCGGTATTCGATTGATGAAGAAACCGCAGAAGTAATTGCCCATCTCACAGACCTCGGCTCATTTCGATACGACAGCCAAGGGGCCTTTATCGATGCGGAGAAGCTTGCTCAAGCCAAGCTCGTGTCGCCCCGATACGAGTTTGCTATCCCTGCTGCCGAGGTGCTGCTGAAGTCGCCCGATTTGACTGCAGAGACGGCTCGGCAGGCGCTAGACATCGTCGAGCGGGCCCGTAAACACGGTGCCGATCAGGTGGATTTTTGGAAGGCCAAGTCCTTGAAGCTGCAGGGCCTGGCGCATGAGGCCCTCGGTGAATTGCGAGAGGCCGTCAAAGCCTTCGATGAAGCATTGGCACTGGACCCAAAGATTGGCGTAAAGCGGAAGCGGGACTCTCTGGCCAAGAAAATCGGGTGAGCACCGCCCGATTGAGCTGGTCCTTCCTGGATCAGGCTTAAATCGAACAACGCTGCGATCTGGGGCTTGCATGTTCGAGTGGAGTGGGAGAATTGCTCACATCAAGTTGGGATTCGGCGCGACGCCGTTACCCCGGCTTGAAAGCCCCCGCCGAACGGAAAAATCATGCCCCCTGAATCGCGTCCTCAAGTTACCGTCAAAACCGTTACCACCGAGAATGGAGACATGAGCCATTGCTTGGTTGTGGTGGGCAACGCCACGTTCGAAGCACACTTCAATCAAAGCAGTACGGCGCTGAGAGATATGGTTCTGGACGCGACCGACGTTTCCCTTGCTGTTGAAGAGGTGATGGTTGTCACTCGCGCTTCGCGCTCCCAGATGGAGCGTGAGGCAGAACGGCTTAAGCAGGTCCTGTTGGGTATGCCTCGCGGTACTGTGGCCACTCTCAAAGACGGCCTGTACTTCTGGATCGATGGTCGCGAAAACCTGCTATGGGTGGAATGGGACGAACCTGGCTGCTCTGACGCCAAGGAAGTCACTCCGGGGTTTATCACGTGCATTGGCGAAATCGACACTGAAGAACTGTTCGCTGTCGCAGACGCGATTCGCACCTGGTTGCAAGCCCCCTCATCTATCCATGTTGATAAAGCCTGGCTCGAGGTTGCCGAATCCAACTACCAAGGATAGAAGCCCGCGGCACCACTCAGCACGCCGCGTACGCGGAGTAACTGCAGCCATTCCGGCACCTGGATTTCATAAACCACTCAAGCCCGGCTTTGCTGGGCCGAAGCAGTGGAAGGGCCGACCGTTCGCGCCCGGGTAAAACGATAAACCGAAGGTATTCTTATGAAGAAAATTTTTGCAGCGGCCTTGATGTTGACTGCCAGTTACGCTCAGGCAGGTATCCCAACTGGCATGCCAGCTAATGCGACTGCGATGACCCCGCGTGACAATTGCTTCCAGCGTTTGCGTGGCCATATGGACTCGTCCGCGAAGGAGAGTGGCTATCAGGTAACGGCGATGACTGAAGGCTACGGTGCCGAAATCGAGAATGGCGATTTCAAGTGCACGGCGAAATTTGAGTTGAAGGCAGCTGACGGCGTTAGCAAGAGTTCGCCATGGTTTCAGTACGTGCTTTTTGCGAACGGCCGGCAGGCTGAAAGCAAGTCAACGGCGGATGCAGTGCGAGAAGGCTTAAAAGGGCTGTGAAGTCAGAATACAGCACCACCACAGCCTCGCAGGTTGCGGGGCCTTGGCGGCACCAGGGTGGTTGTTTATGCGCCTTTGAGAGCCTGGCGGCCTCCGGTTCCAGTGCAACGAGAAAATCCATCGCTACCCTCAGCCCGCCAGTGCGGGCTACAGTAGAGGACGCCCATTTTGTCCTCATAAACTGACAGGGAATTTCTATGACGCAGCTGCCAGAGGCACCCCAGGACATCGTTGAGACCTTTCTTCCGACGATATTGGAAAATGATGCGAAAGGAATATTGTCTGATTTATTGGGGCAGCCCGGGCTCGCGATGCACTTCATGGGGTTCTCAGAAGCCCAGACAATGCAGGCGATCCGCCATGTGGTTGGTATCCTTGAAGAGTGTTATCGCGCAGGCCACCTAAAGATTGCTGTCAGTCATGAAGACGGACGTCTTTACGGCTATGCCATGTTTTTCGTGCACCCAGAGCCAACCATGTCTCGGTATCTGCACAAAATCTTCGTGTTCAAACCCTACAGAGGCCATGGCCTTGGCAGTCAGTTGCTGAGAGGCGTACTGGACTATTCGCAAGGCACCAGCCTGCTGTGCAGTCACGATCTGATTCCGTTCTACGAGCGTGCTGGCATGGAGTTCAAGGGCAGCTTCGCGCCCCCGAGCGCACAGCAAGGCTTTGCCCTCACAAGGGACATGTACGCTGATCTCGCCATAATGGGGAGCCCGGGGACCGAAGGGGCATCGCCGGTTTTCATGCTGAACGACGACGACATCAAGCAGCTTCTTATCATCTGACCCTTGAGTAAAAGACCGCAACACCAGGGGAAACGTCAGTGGAAAAGGAGACCCATGCACACACGTTGGCTTTTGTTCCTCGCGCTCGTGGTAGGGCACTTAACCCTGGTTTCAGCCCCGCCTGAGAATCTGGCTCCCCCTATCGCAGGCTCAGTGTATTTGCCACTCATGCTCTTCAGCGCGATGGGGTTACCCGTGTTTGCCATCGCAGATGGAGGTGGTTGGCAGGCTCCATCAATGCTAGGTTGGGCCGTTGTCGCTTTCGTCTGGCTGGCAATCTGGTGGGGGACCGCTTCTCTCCTCTCTCTCTGTTGGACGAGAGCAAAGACTAGAGCCAATCAAAAGTGAAGAATGCGTCCTGTGCATTGAGCCGGCTCAGGTGCCGGCCTAGCGCTTCACCATCACGGCGCAAGCAATCGTTCCGTGCACCTAGGAGAGGAGCTCCGGCAAGCCCGGGTGGCCCAGCGGGTCCGGCATCACCGGACGGGATCCTGGGTCAGAACAGGTCTGGTTCAGGCTTCGGAGCCAGTTGCTTCTCTAGGAACTCAAGCTTCGCTAGAAGTTCGTCAAAGGTGACTATGTCCACGTCCTTGCACGCATTTCGGAACACCTCAAAGCTGCGCAGTTTGGCGGGATCTGTGGGCATGCGGCCAGCAACGACCACGCATTTGATGACATCGGCATCGGACTGGCGCAGGGTCGGGTTGTCGTTTGAATGAGTCATCCAGCGTTTCCGAAGCTCGCTCTGCTGAAACAGCACTTGAGTCACAGCACCAGAAAGTTTCGAGTTCGGACCAAATACTTCCTGCCCGCGGTAAGCCACGCCCTGTAGCAGTTCTGTCTCCGGCGTTTTGATTTCAACAATGGCAAGTGCTTGACCATATTCCTTGAACAGGAAGTCGCCGATCTGAGCACCAGCACCGGTCAAGGTAGACCCCTTTGCATGGAATTGCGTATGAGTTAGCTCGACCGGACGCGCAAAGGCCATACTCAGGACGAATTTGTTCTGCTCAAAGAACGTCTGCCAGTGCGGTTCGGTGAGATTACTGGCGAGCTTCGCCTTGAATGCCTCGATCATCTTTACGAGTGTCACCCGCTCAATCTCGGCATGCAGAATCATCAGCTCCTGGGGAGCCTCCGTTACTAGCGAACTGAGCTGATTTCGCACGACCTGCACATTGGTTCGACGCTCAGCACGCTCCCGGGCAGTAGCCTGCTTCGTACCCTCGCGTCGAACCTCGACCAAGGTCTGGTTCGTCGGCACGACTCTGCGGAATCGCTCGGGATCAAGCCTTGTGAGCACTTCATTGTGCACGATGCCTTGCTTTGTTTGACTAATCAGGTTACGGCCGTTCCTCGTGACCCGATTGAAGGCGCGGCGCAGGTTGTCGACCTCCTGAACGCTAATCGAAACCACGCCGTTTTTGGCGTGCATTTCCGGGTGCTGGCTGATCACGAGGACTTCGGCGTGCTGAATACGCGATAGGCCTTGCCACACCAGGTCAAGGTCCCTGTGCAGACCGAGGCCGTTGCTTGCAGGATCAAAGAGGCGCCATGGTAACCGCGAGTCAATCCACGACGCGGCAGCATCAGCGTCATTCGGCAACGCTGCGCCGAACTCATCGACGTAGATGACCGTGGTGAAACGCCCGTTCTTGGGCTTCAGGTAGCGCTGTGCGTACGGGTTTGTATGGATCGGCCGCATGATGATGCTGTTTGGAAGGATGGTCGCCAGCAGCGGCCAGTCTTCCTCAGGCATAGCATGCCAAATTCGATCCTGAGCATTGGCAAGCCTGTACGTTCGCAGGTAGAGCTTTCGTGCAAGCTCTGTTCCTTCGGTCGTTGCTTCCAGGTGGAAGCTCGCTTCCTGCACGTCGTCATCACTAAATGACTGCGGTGCAACCGCAGCTCCACCCACCCCATTTGCCATCTGCCCCCCCTTCGTTGGAGTCAATACCTATGGCTGGCGAATATAACCGATTAGACGGATAGCCAGGCGATGCGCAGTATTGGCGTCGAAGTCCATGTAGAGGACATCGGTGAAGTCGGGTCGGCTGATTTCGAGACGTACTCCCTCGCGGTAAGGCTCTCCATCGGTGTTGGGGATGATCCGGGTAACCAGACCACTTTCTTGGTCCACGCGATTCGTGGATGCGCCGGCCCGTTCCTGATAGGGGATAACCCCGTTGCTGGTGGGTACCAGCTTGAGAAGGTCGGTGCCGAGGGCCTGGGCCTCTTCAGCGCTCAAGGAAAGAGCGGTGCTCTCGCGAAAAGAATCTTCGTAGGCCAGGGTCGCATCATTCGCCCCCATGATGAGCGTCAGTTGCGAGCGCTCATCAGCGTCGCGACTCCAGCTGAGGTACGTCGAGACTTTAGCATCGGTGAGAACTTGCATGTCACGCTCCTGTTGGGGGGAATTCATTAGGCCGAAGGTCTCACGGCCCTGAGCATGTGCAAGTTTGCTAAGGCAGGGATTGTAGGGGGAGGCAGCCTGCGTGGGTGCAGTGTCCGAACCCAAAACTGGGATGAACTGGACCCGCTCTGCACCACGGCCCGTGAGACGCTTGCCCTATCAGGCTGACATGGTCAGGAACAATTCCCGAACCGAGTGCGGCGAACTCCAAGGTCCCTTCCCAGAGAAGCAAGATGACAGGATTGAAAACACTAGAACGACGGGTGATCAGCTGGTTGCTGTCAGATGATACCGGCGCATCGAGTACCTCGATCTGCGCCCACATGCTCGGTGAACCCTGCGAGGGCTATGCCCCGTCCGATTGCTCAGATCTTGGTCGCTGCCTGCGCTTGCTGGACCAGGTACCGGATTGGGCGCCGCGGCTCCATGAAATGGCCGCGTATGGGCCTGACTGGAAAGGCCTGCTTGAGCGATGGGATCAGATCGTCCACCTGTACCACAACGAGGGTGGGGTCCCCTACAGCGAGCGTCCCCGTTCCCCCGAGACCTACAGGGCCATGAAGTTGGCCATTGCCGAAGGCTACCGCAATGACCCCAGCTACGAATGCAGTTTCGGCGGCGATGGCACGCTCATGTGGTCTCGAAAAATCGCGAGTGAAACAGAAGAGGAAGACCAGGAGGACTGATGTCGGCCCGACCTGTTTCCCTTTGGATTTCGCTTCTCCAGAGGCATTCCATTTCAAGCAAGTGGATCTGCTCAGGTGCCGTTTTTACGAGATGGTTTTATGACAAAAAATATATTGGCCTTGCCATTAATCATATTCCCTTTGGTAGTTGGGGGTGTGATTGCGTACTCCCAGTTTTATATAAAAACGATTGAAGATGTTGATCTTGATCGTCTGGAAGCGGGGCAACACCTTGCTATTAAAAATAAAGTAGGGACAGTGGATTACAATGCAACTATTTACGTCAAAGCTCCCAATCCAGCAGATGGGCAAATGAATGTAGTTGAGTTAAATGGTGTGGTAGAAGGGCTTGGATCAAACAGCGGGGGGCAGGCTGTTGATTTTGTTTCTACCGACAAAGACTGTGTTGGGACCAATTTTCAGCTCATTTACTGGAAGTCATTCGCAGATTTTATAATTCAGCCTGGTGGGATTCCCAGCACATGCCATATGCATGGTTATCTAAAAGATAATCGCGTTCTAACCCGGGTGGATCAATAAACATGGCTTCATTTGAACGCAATGAAAGCCAGAGCAATCCCATTGACCACCGCGATGGGGGAATCACTGACGTTATAAATCCAGGAGCGGCGCCTTCATCACTTTCATGAACGTCTGAAAATCCTTAACCGAAACTATCCATTGGTTCGCCTTATGATCAAATACCTTTTAAATGCATCGAAACCGCTGGGCATACTTTCTGTTTTAGGATTACTGGCGCTTTCAACACTGAGTGGTCAGGTGGCAGCTGGTCAGCCACCAGTAAGCACCCAGGGAAATCCAGTAACCATTCAGTTGGGAAGGTATGAGAATTGGGTTCCGCCTATTTCTGGACTCTTTCGTGATCCCGATGGGACGGCGATGCAAGATACAGCGGCAATTTTAGCTGGGCCAACATATGGTAGGGTTACAGCCTTGTCAGGTGTGATCTATTACATTCCACCGTTTGGCTTTACGGGCGCAGACTCCTTTGTTGTTCAAGCCTATGATTCGACTGGCGATGCCTCTGTGCCAGTTACTTATAATATCAATGTTAATGGTTCATTGAACCCGGCCGGCCATCCGGTCACGAGTAATACCTATATTTATACGGTAAAAGGCCAGCAAGGATGGGGGGGGGCTATATGTTCAAATATCCCTGGCACCCCTGTTGCTTCCATTTATTCTCAGCCTTCAGCTGGTTACGCAAGTTATTGGGCAAATTTGTTAGTTTATACGGCTAACGATTCATTCGTCGGTACCACGGAATTTACTTATGCCTGTACGAGGGAGGACTACCCGTTCCTAGTGTCTACTAATTTGGGACATGTTAGTGTCTATGTCGGCGCTCAGGCAGCGATAAATACTCAAGAAGACACCCCCAGTGCCGTGGACCTTGGATCCTACCCCGGGATCACGTACCAGATTATTGAACAGCCTGCTAATGGCAGTGCCTATGTAAGCGGTAGCTCCATAGTCTTCACTCCGAATGCGAACTGGAATGGGTCTACGTCAGTAAAATACAACGCGAATTACGCTGGTGGTGGTGCTTCGATGACATACTCCATCCCAGTTTCTGTTTCACCGGTCAATGATGCGCCCGTGGCTGATGCGAAAGTCATGACCTTGAATGAAGATAGCTCCGGTAGCGTGCAGTTGAGTGGTTCCGATTTCGATTCCCCAGCGCCGACGGTTTTTCAAATCGTAAGCGCGCCTCCAGCCACTCAAGGAAGTGTGAGTATTGCGGGGAACGTGCTCACGTTTACTGGTTTCAAAGATTGGAACGGAGTAACCAGTCTCACCTACAGGGCCCAGGACAATCAGGGGGCTTGGTCGTTACCGGTCACGGTGCAAGTCACCGTTAACCCGGTGAATGACGCCCCCGTGGCTGATGCAAAAGCCCTGACACTGAATGAAAATACCTCCGGGACCGTTCAGCTGAGTGCTACCGACGTAGATTCCCCGGCGCCGACGGTCTTTCAAATCGTTAGCGCGCCTCCAGCCACTCAGGGAAGTGTGAGCCTGGTAGGGAGCACTCTCACCTTCACGGGGTTTAACGATTGGAACGGAGTCACCAGCCTCACCTACAGGGCCCAGGACAATCAGGGCGCCTGGTCGTTGCCGGTCACGGTGCAAGTCACCGTTAATCCGGTGAATGACGCCCCCGTGGCTGATGCGAAAGTCATGACCTTGAATGAAGATAGCTCCGGCAGCGTGCAACTGAGTGCTACCGATATCGATTCTCCGGCGCCGACGGTCTTTCAAATCGTAAGCGCACCTCCCGCCACTCAAGGAAGTGTGAGTATTGCGGGGAATGTGCTCACGTTTACAGGTTTCAAAGATTGGAACGGAGTGACCAGTCTCACCTACAGGGCCCAGGACAATCAGGGTGCTTGGTCGTTACCGGTCACGGTGCAAGTCACAGTAAACCCGGTGAATGACGCCCCCGTGGCTGATGCGAAAGCCCTGACCCTGAATGAAGATAGCTCCGGGACCGTACAGCTGAGTGGTACCGACGTAGATTCCCCGGTACCAACGGTTTTTCAAATCGTGAGCGCGCCTCCCGCCACTCATGGCAGTGTGAGCCTGGTAGGGAGCACACTCACCTTCACGGGGTTTAAGGATTGGAACGGCGTGACCAGCCTCACCTACAGGGCTCAGGACAATCAGGGCGCTTGGTCGTTACCCGTAACGGTGCAAGTCACAGTAAACCCGGTGAATGACGCCCCCGTGGCTGATGCGAAAGCCTTGACCCTGAATGAAGATAGCTCCGGGACCGTACAGCTGAGTGGTACCGATATCGATTCACCGGCGCCAACGGTCTTTCAAATCGTGAGCGCACCTCCCGCCACTCAAGGCAGTGTGAGCCTGGTAGGGAGCTCTCTCACCTTCACGGGGTTTAAGGATTGGAACGGAACTGCCAGTCTCACCTACAGGGTCCAGGACAACCAGGGCGCTTGGTCGTTACCGGTCACGGTGCAAATCACAGTAAACCCGGTGAATGACGCCCCCGTGGCTGCTGCGAAAGCCCTGACCTTGAATGAAGATAGCTCCGGCAGCGTGCAACTGAGTGCTACCGATATCGATTCTCCGGCGCCGACGGTTTTTCAAATCGTAAGCGTACCACCCGCCACTCAGGGAAGTGTGAGCCTGGTTGGGAGCACTCTCACTTTCACGGGGTTTAAGGATTGGAACGGCGTGACCAGCCTCACCTACAGGGCCCAGGACAATCAGGGGGCTTGGTCGTTACCTGTAACGGTGCAAGTCACCGTTAACCCAGTGAATGATGCCCCTGTGCTCAGATCTCCTCTGAAGATTGATGCGAGGGAAAGTCGGCCAGTAACGGTCAAAGGTGTCGTAAGCCAGCAATGACGCCAGACAACCCGCTGTCATGCTCTGACAGCGGGTTTTTTATGGATTGGGTATCGAGCAGTGGTTCTTAGCCGAGCTAGATCCTGACAGGCTGTCAGGTGAAAGAGGGGGTTGGATGAACGCTATAAATTTGATGGGATGTCCTGCTTGCCGCCAATCACCACCAGGTTATACTGCCCCTCAGCCAACAGGCACCATCCAAAAGTTTCTTTCAGATCGAGTGTTCGATCTGAATGAATGGCAGTTCTACTGCCGCCACCAGCTGCAATGCAGCACATCAAAAACCCTCGCGGGATGCCGTCCCGCGTGGGGTAGCTCCGCGAGTATTGCTCAGGAGCTATACCATGCTTTCCAAAGACCAGAAATTCACCACTATCCAGGGTGACGTTGAACTGACAGCCGAAATTAGCCCGTGCGTCTTCATGTACAAGGACTACGGCTTGCAGCTGACAGTCAAATTGCCCAATGGCGGTAACACGATCGTCGGTCGAAAGGATATTCCGATCGAGACCGCTACCGAGCAGGACTGCCAGGCCCTGCTGGAGACCGTTAAGGTTGTGGCCTGCAAGACCTGCCAAAAGCCTGCGTTCGATCCGTCGACCTGTCGTACCAATCGCGACGGCGAGTGCGAGGCCTGTTTCATGGCCAAGCTCAATGCCGAGTTCGAGAAGGACATGAAGAAGGCTGACGCCAAGCTCAAACGTGATGACGCCAAGTTCAAAGCTCGTGGCTACACGCATCGGGTTCAAGCTTGGATTCATCCGCCGAGTGGTTCGGACTATGAACTCATGATGTGGATGATCAATCCAACACCGGATCTGATCACTGCTGAATTGAAGAAGAAGAAAAGTGCCGATCCGACTGACTACAAGTTGATCGAGCTGTAGCAATACCCAAAGGCCATTCCCATCTCGGGGGTGGCCTTTTTTTTATTGGGGGTTGCATCTCCTGGATGTCGTGGAGAATCTAAATCAAAGAGGCACTGCAGGAGCACAAGCTCACCTGGTGCCGAACAGTTTCTAGACGACCAAATAGTGGCCACTACTCAGTGTGGCGACGTAGAAATACGTCCGCGGCGATCAGATACACCGCCGTGGGGGTCCGCAGAAGGTGCCCCGAATTCTAGGGATGAGAGAATCCGCAAAACAGCTGCAGGTAAGATGGACTTGAGGTTCGTTCCACTCAGTAGTTGCGCAGCAATGGGCAGCGAACGGCACGGGCAAACCACCTCCACCCTCGCTGAGGGTCCGCTGCGGGAACGTAGCGTCTCGGAAACGGGAGAGTCCAGGCAAGCCCGACCGCCCCTCCAGTCAATGGGGCAATGATTTGATAAAGAAGCCCGGCCATTGTGCCGGGCTTTTTCGTTATCGCCGGTATCCTCGGTATGGAGGGGATCCAGAAAGGCTGCACTAACCATATTGCCTCCGGCATCCCTCGGCGGGTGCGCAGGTCTCTCTGGTTTTGAGCGTCGGTATAGCGAGAAGTAGCACAGCGGCCTTCGTAGCTGGCGGAAGAGGGTGGGGAGGGCATGGCAAACGAGGCAAGACCTTCTACGCTCACAAATGAATTGGGAAGCTTATAGAATTTTCCATATTTCATAGGGCAGCAGCATTGGTAGGAGCTAGGGATGAAAAGTTTTCTCGCATTAATTGCGGCTTCGATATTTATCCAAAATGCAATAGCTGATGATGAGTGTAACGCGGCATTGGAGATGCAAAAAACAAGCGAAATAAGTAATTATGAATCCGACTTGGCATATCTGAATCTTGTCACTGAAGAGAATTATGAAAAGGCAAAGCAAAATGCCAGCGCGTCGGTTGTGGACGTGTTCAGTGGGTCAGCCTCAAACTTCAAAGAGAACCGCCGAAAGTATTTCGAAAAGAATAAGTATAATTTAAGCGTTCGTGATTCTAGAGAGATTTATCGCTCTTATTTAAACGAAACACAGTTAGATGCATGGACGAAGTGCATGCGAAAGGCAGAGCAACCTATAGTCCGATATATTCGTAATGGAGATGGTATCTCAAAAGTCGAAATTGAATGGAATCCGCGGGAAGCCCTTGGAAGTCTTTACATTGACCAGCCATTCGTACTAACCAACGCTACTACATCTCCAAATACCTCAGAACTTGATGAGATGTTTGGAACTATTACTTTTAATATTATTCCCAAGGATGAGTTTGCTAGCGTTAGTGGTGCGCTCAATGGTCATACTGGTAAAAAGTCTTGGCTGGCGAAGCTTTTAGGATACGATGACGGGCATAGGAATCGCTCTGCATATGTTTATGTTCCAGGAAAACCTAGATCGATGGAGGTGGCTGGAGATGGAATAGGTCCTAAAAAGTATGTAGTTCCTATCGAGCCGGGTACTGTATATCAATCATGGGCATATTGGAGAGGTAAAGGTTGGCCGGAAACTCCGAAAACTCAAGATCAGAAAGATGCAATTCGCGAAGGTTTTACATGTTTAGCTACTCCACCTAATATGACGTACATCGGTGTTGGTGATTTAAAGTCCGCTCGAATGATTTTTAGAAAGGCTAAATGTGTAGCGCCTGGTAAAGGCTTTTGCGATGCGGGAGACGAAAGTTGTTTCGACCTGTTGGTGACGAAAAGTTGCTTCGTTAGCACCGATTGGTACGAATGGTATAAGTGGACGGCAAAAAGAAACAATATTCCCTTCACTAATGAAGGCGCGTGCCAATTACCCGTGATCTAGGTTTTAGCAAACCGACGATCGTATAGGGGGGGCAAATCTTGGGCAAATGCCTATATTGCTTGCCCCCCCGTGTGGTTGCATCGCCCAGGGGTACCTTGATGCGCTTAAAAGTCCATCAGGTACTGCCCGTTATCACAACGCGGCGCTGATCGGTTTTGTCCTCTAGAGGCTTGCAGGGGGCTACCTGCCGATGCGAATAGGCCGGTCAGCTTAGCGACCAGCGCATCCGGGTTGTTGAGGATCTCCCGGAGTCCGTGTCGGTGCAGCTGGTTTCCGATACGCAGCATGCGGTCCCAGGCAGAGTGGCCTCCTTTCTTGAAGGAGACAACCCCGTAGCGCAGCAGGTAGTGCAGGGCCTGCGACGGGTAGACGTCCTGGTGGGGGCCGTAGTACTCGAGTGCCCGGTCCAGCTCGAAGGCGTAAAAGAGCTCCACACCCTCGTCGTCCAGGTCGAACTCGTTCGTCTCATTGACGTTCGTGTAGTAGATGCCCTTTTTCTGCAGGGTACCCTGACAGGACAGTTCATCGTTTACCGAGCGCAGACCTTCAAACATGCCATTGAATTCTTTATCGGCGAACGGCACCTCGATGGATCGGGAAATATCCAGATCCGACCGTTGAAACACAGTGTACTCAGCAGGAAGAGGGTAGCGTTTGCCGTCTTCGAAAATGGCTTTGTACTCGGAAAGGGCGGTGAAAGGTCGCTGGTACGAGTACCGCGACCAGTACAGATCAATGGCCAATACTTCCTTCATGCCCAGAAGCTGGAACCGCGCCGGCTGCCGATTGCGCTGGGACCACTCAGCCTCATCCGCGTCGATGGTTAATGCGAAGCGCAGGAGCTCCAGACACAGCTCAGGGGAGTAGGCGTTGGCGGCGATCTTGATATACCCGTTCTCAGGGTTGATCGTTCGAGCCAGCCAGTTCCGGCCTTTTGGATCGTAGTGGCGGGCCTTGAGGTAGTTGCGATAGTCGTTAAGTGGCTTCATCCACTCGTGGCGACCGTCCTCCTGACTCAGCATGTTTTCCATGCTTTTGTCGGTACTCACACGCAAACACCCCCAGCTTAGCCGACTCAGACTATGTTGACTTGCTGAATAGTCAACAGTGGCATCGAGGGGGGCGCCCACTCCATCTAAACCGTTTGCGCAGGGATCTCCGCCACCCAATGGTTTCTGTGCGAAATTGCACTCCGTATGACCACCTGATTGCATCGGATTTGACCAGCACGCTTAGTAACCATAATTGGAAGAGAGCTGCGCATTGCTGCCGTTGGCGACAGGCAGCAATCGGCCGATTGTGTTGAAAAAGTCGATACTTCCAGACTGGCCGCGTACCGACTGATGAAAATGCCTTTTTTGCGCGCAGCTACGCGAAATCTGAGCCCGGAATCCTCTGCACAAAGTAAAGATTTCAATCTCAAGCGCTTACTTTCCTGCCGTGGAAACCATGGCCGACTTTTTCAACAGAATCGGCCAAAAGCGGTCAGTCGTGGCCGTCAGCTTTTGGCCGATTGTGTTGAAAAAGTCGGTCTGCCCAAACTGCCTGGTCATTGACAGGCGAGAACGCCTTTTTTGCACGCTGCTACGTGAAATCCGAGTCCGGAAGCCTCTGCTAAAAGTAAAGATTTCAATCTCAAGCGCGTACTTTTCTGATGCGCAAACCATGGACGACTTTTTCAACAGAATCGGCCAATTGCAGACCTAAATGCAGATGGAATACCTAGGATCATTCACCTCCCTCATAAGGCCGACTGTGATCCAAAGCAGGCGAAAATAAAAGGGTTTCTCACACCCATCTAATCTAGACATGGAGGTTCGAAGCTATTATCTTTCCAGACAAAGTAAAAATCATTATTTAAGACCTAGGTCGGCGAGCAAAGAAGAAATGGATATCGACATCCTTGTAACAAGTGATCGAATTAATAACGACCCTCTCGCCAGAGAATTCATTTCATATGTTAAAGGTGCCCATCAAGAACTTGGACTTGAGGAGGCAGTGCTTTACTACGACTTTCCTAGCTACTCTGACTACGAAACTGTCACGCATAAACCTGACGCATTACTACTAAGCCGATCGCATGGCGTTATTGCACTTCGTTTTGTTAGCGCGTCGCAGGCGGAAAGGCTACCAACTCCAAAAATTGGTGAGATCGGTGAGTCTCTTAACCAATTTTGCAGCATCTTGATTGGCCGACTATTAAAAAGCAAAACGCTACGACGAACACGCTCCTCGCTTGACGTAGAGATTACACCGGTGATCTTCTGCGACTCAGAAATAGCTGACCGAATCTTTGAGGGTGGAGAGTGCGATGTAATAAACTCTAATACAGCTCTCCGCACCCTTCTCGAAAACCTTCAAAGCGAAGAATTACTCAGTCCTGAGCAAATGCATGAGGCTCGATCCGTCATTGAGGGTGCAAAAGCACTTACGCGTAGCGGAAATCGAGTTATTGAAAATCCTGAGCAACACAAGGAAGCCTTTGCTCTATCCAATTTGGAAGCTGAAATCGCCAACTTCGACCAAAAACAAAGGAGAGCGGCTCTCGTTACAATTAATGGGCCTCAACGAATTCGAGGTCTAGCAGGCTCAGGAAAGACTGTAATATTGGCCATGAAAGCTGCGCATCTGCACATGACCAAGCCCAATGAAACTATTCTCGTTACATTCTTTACAAAAAGTTTGCGCTCGCCCATTCAGAACATGATTACAAAGTTTTTTAGGCATTACACTGAAGTTGATCCTGACTGGACTAAAATTAACATTCTTCATGGCTGGGGTGGTTCAAACGCGAACGGTGCATATTCAGACGCTAGCCGTCGCGCAGGAAGAATCCCAATGAACTATAGCGCGGCGAGGAGTGCTGCTCCTGCAGGAGTGGATCCGTTCCAATATGCCTGTGCTGATCTGGTTGCTACTGGATCCGTACAAGCATATTACGATCACGTGCTAATTGATGAAGGCCAAGATTTTCCTGCTGCATTTTATCAACTTTGCTTCCTGCTAACTAAAGGTACCCGAGACAAAAAAAGCATAGTTTGGGCATATGATGAACTGCAGAACATTCTAAATGTAAAAATGCCGTCTGCAGAAGAACTTTTTGGTTTTGACGAAAATCATGAGCCGTGTATTTCTCTTGATAGAGCTGCTGCGGGCCTACCTCCGGGAGCCGTCAATGACACAGTGCTTAGTAAATGCTACAGAAACCAAAGAGAGGTTTTAACCACCGCACACGCAATGGGCTTTGGCATTTATTCCGATATAGTCCAACTTCTTGAAAGTCCTGATCATTGGCGCGACGTTGGGTATATCGTACAAGCTGACACTTTTGAAACAGGCAAGCAGGTTGAAATTTTGAGACCTGAAGGAAATAGTCCAGTATCCCTGCAGGGAGAAGGCTTGCCTGACTTGATTAAATATCACTCAGCCAATGATTTTGAAGAAGAAATAGATTGGGTTGTTAAGGACGCATGTTCTTTTCTACAAGGTGGTCTATCACCAGAGGACATCATTGTCATTGCCTTGGATGACAGAAACGCTCGTAATTACTTTAAGCGATTGTCCGCGAGCTTTTCCATGGCTGGGATCGCAACAAACAACATCCATGCTGACCCTTATTCAGAACCGCCCTTCTCTATTTCTGACAAGATCACTCTTTCAACAGTGTACCGGGCAAAGGGTAATGAAGCGGCGGTTGTTTACGTAGTCGGGGTTGATGCTATATGGCTTCGTCAGAGGAGTGAGCGTAATAAATTGTTCGTTGCTTTCACCCGAACCAAAGCCTGGCTTCGCGTTTCTGGGTGTAAAGGATCGACAATTGCCATCGGTAATGAAATCGATTCGGCAGCGGCTGACTTCCCTTATCTGCGCTTTAAGATGCCAGATCTTTCTCAGATGAACCTGATTCAACGTGATATGAGTGAGAAGACACTCAGAGCTAAGAAACTCCGGCAAGAATTTATAGAACGTCTGCGTGACGAAGGGTTTACAGATAACGAAATCGATGACTTTTTGGTCGTGCAGGAAGTCAAAGATGAATAAGGAAGAGGTGAGAACCGGTATTTCCCAAGTATGGCGAGTAGCGGAAAGTCTGGGTATTGCTGAGATATATTCAAACCCAATTCCATTACCTGTCAATGAAGAGTTTCGTGACTTAATATTGTCTGACTCTGCAAATTACATTGATGTTTACAACAAGGCGCTTGGATTATCGCACTACAATATTCTGCTGTCTGATTATTCATTCTTTCAGTTTAGCATTGAAGGCGATAGCAATGTGCGCTATGCATTTTACCCCAATCCTTATTCTTCTAATTCTAACGAATATGCTGATTGGTTTCGAACCCGTCACGAGATGGTGGAAGCCGGTTTATTGACACATGAGGAGTTTCTGTCTCTTTTGGCGGATAAGGTTGGCATCGGTTCCGTGCCTTTGCTTAGGTATGAAAATGCTCCGGCGCAGCGAACAAAACTTCATCACCCGTGCTCACATTTTCACATTGGATTCCATTCTGAGAATCGATGGGCGGTGAGGAGGGTACTCACTCCAGCAGCATTTGCGTTACTGGTATTTAAGCAATACTACGGCTCCAACTGGCGTGCTGTGGGTGATGACGAACATGATGAAATCGAAAATTCCTTCGACAGAATTTTGGTATCTGAAAAAGCTCGCAGCTATCTCGTTTCCGACTTGTTGTTCGATCCCGTGGAGGAACGTGCGTTTTATTTTGGGTAATCGAGAAAGTCTCTCGGAAATCCAGACTTGGGCACATATTGATAGAGAGCGTGCTCACCGGAGGGCGGGACAATAAAATGCCGCTCAGGATGAATCGCCCCTGATTTCCTAGACGCATCATGGCAGCTTCTGGCCGTTTTCTGTCTGTCACTGAACGTTGAAAACGCCCCGAAGCTGACAATGGCTATATCCCCAGAGTGATTCTCGTGCGAAACGACCAAGGCGTTATAGAGATTAATCCTGAGGCTTATCTGCGGGGGGGGGGGTTGCGTACTGAGTTGCTCGGTGATTAGCCGGACTAACAGATCATGCAGCGGGCTTAGATCCAGCTTTCCTGTAGGGAGGGACGCATCAACACGCTGTAGTGCATCGACGTATTCATCTCGGTTGCGACAAATCAGCTCAGGAAGGATCGTAGTCCCTGGTAGCCAGCTTCCGGACTTCACACACAACACGAAATAGCAGGCAGCCCTAGCTGTTCGACCGTTGCCATTGATAAACGGGTGAATGTGGTTTAGTCGCCAAAGCACGTATGCCGTTAGCGTCACTGGGTCGGATTGCTCCCAGCTCCTGTTCACTATATTCACAAAATCGTCCATGAGCGCCTCGACACGGTAGTGCTCGGGGGGCATATGATTGCCTACGACGACTTGGCAAGGACGGTACTCGCCTGCATTTGTATGCAGGCAAGTAATGGCATGAAAATTCAATGCCTTGATGATGTGGTTCGACAGAAACGCCCGGTCCACAGCCAATGCTGCACCCACTATAGACCGCAAAAAGTCGTACTGCCGATTGCCATTGGAGACTTCCAGTTCTTGGTAGACTGGATTTTGCTCGGTGTTTCCGCATAGCTCGAAGAGGATCAACGTTTCGCCCCTTCGACTCCTTCCTGCTCAAAGATCAGCTTGCGAACCTGTTCGCGGGTTATGCCGTTCTTCGAGCCAACAGACCCGTAAACGAACGATACACGCTGTTCCAATACTTCTTCGGCCGTCTGCTTATGTTGCGCAGCCCCTTTGAGCGCAAGCAACAGATCTGGGCTCGTATTCAAGTCCAAGAAATTCTTTGCCACGTTGACCTCCTTTGCGCTGGTTGACCTATTCATTCGACACCGGTGCACGCCTGATGTCGTCTTTATTTATCGATCCCGCTGACAAATAGCGCAAGAAAATTTACGTTCCCGGCGCCAGACACCGACGCGGGGGCCGATAGGCTATGCAGCAGATTGTAGCCTGTTCTCACGCTTTGCCTCTGTGCGTTTTAGTACCTACTGTCGATCTGTAACGCCGATGAGAACCGCCAAGGGCCTGCATCGCTCCGACCACGCGCAGCCCTTTGCAGACAATATGGGGGCAGGCTTTAGCCGGGTCGACGCGACCCATTCGTCCCTCGTCTGTCCACGGTCTGCTTTTGGCCGATTGTGTTGAAAAAGTCGACCATGGTTTGCGCATCCGAAAAGTACGCGTCCGAGATTGAAATCTTTACTTTTGGCAGAGGCTTCCGGACTCGGATTTCACGTAGCAGCGTGCGAAAAAGGCGTTTTCACGAGTAAATGATCAGGCAGTTTGGGTAGACCGACTTTTTCAACAGAATCGGCCGTTTTTTGCCCCTCGCGATGGGCAGTTTTGGGTCGTTCTCTGCCGGTCGTCACTACGGCGTGTGCTGGTCAAGTCGAGTGCAAACGGTTTGTCGGCACGGATGCAATCGACTGGTCGGTGCCGATGCAATCAGGTGGTCAAGTCCATGCAATTACGCACTATGTCGACGCCGACGCCCCATTTGGCGCTTGACGATACAGCCATGCACCAGAGGTGATTTGACTGTAGGACAAACGATTTCGTACTGAGATTCAGGTCATGAAGTCACACCTTTACGGCGCTACTATTGGTCACTCGGAAGGGGCGAAGTATCAGGTTTGAGAAACCAAGATTCTCAAACCTGACCGCGTGTTTGGTGCTCAGAGGCTCGATAGGCGGTACGCCGAGGAGAAGCGTGGCCACTCTGATCAACGTGAGTGGTACCTTTGGAGCAACGAGCGTGGGTTCGGGAGAAGTCCCAAGGCGGTCCGCTCATGCCTCAACGCCTGTCGGGAGTAGACGTTCGTGATTCACATCGAGAGCCGCGATGAAAGGTAAGCGCAAAGTCAAAACGAAAAAATGGCAGGTCGCTGAGCAGTTCAAGGCCGCAGCGCAGGCGGCGCTCAGGGCGCGCTCGGCACGGGCGAATCGATTCTTGGACGCCGCCTTGTTGGCGGGTAGAGACTTGGAACCGGTCGGATTGCTGGCGGGAACCGGCCCACGACGTCCGCCCCATTTCACCAGTGCAGGCGACCAGTAAAAGTTAGTCCCAGGTACTGGCAACGTAGCGTCCTCCATTGCAGGGTGCGTTGCGTTTCGCCCAATTGAGTAGAGAGCAGTCGCTTAATGCCTTGTTGCTGCTCAAGGTGGACGCGGAGTTCGTCGTGTTGTTGAGTGACAGCCCGAAGCTGTTTGTCGAGTTGGGGCGTGTGCTGTTGTTTGGTCGTGAGCTACCGGATCAACGCTTCATAGTCACGATTGAGCAGGACGAGCGTTTCCTGGTTGGCTGTGCATTGCGCCTGCACGTGGCGCAACTCCCCGTTGAGTAACTGCAGCTGGTGTCCGTGTTGCCGCATCAGTTGCTTGCGCAGTGCCTGACCCGGGTCCCGGTATTGCCCAGTTGCACCCGCACCGTATCGATGTTCGGATGCGGCCCCCGACTGCGCACACCGTGTAGGTGTCCTGTACCAGCGTCTTGTTAATGCCACCGTGGGCTATGCTCCACCACCCAACATTTGCGTGCAGTGTCACGCGTCATGTAATTACAGACTATGAACCCTCCCTGGTTATTGTGTCGCAGGCGTCTGCTGGTACGGGGTAACTCGGGGTTACCCCATGTCAGGCGATTTTTTCAGCATTTGGCGCGGAACCCCCTTACACCAGCCATCCTCCACCCCACGGGGGGCCGTGTTCGGCCGGGGTTGCCAGCCGTGGGTCTCACGTTCAGCGTAGTTCGATTTGGCCGGTGGATGGCGGCGGGGGACTCACTGACCGCGGGCCGTCAGCGCCGAGGGGCGGTGACAGAGGGGGCAGAGGCGGGCGGGACGGCGAAGCCACCCGCTCTGACCCAGGGGCTAACGCCCAGACGGGAGCCGACGTGTCCGTGTTCAGCGGCGCTGGTGCACCGCCAGCAGGTCAACGCGTCTGCCACGCGACCCAGGATGGCGGCGGCGGTCGAAGCCGGTGATCGGGAGTCATAGCGCGAGGCTGGCCGAGCGCTGCACGGGCTAGCGGCAAGCCCGCCGCCGAGTGATTTGTTGTCTGGTTTTTAGCGGCACACGGACCGCGCCTGCCGTGTCAATCACGCCGGTGAGGTGACGGCTCGGGGGCTCCACGCACTGAGGGCATGCCCTGCCAGCTCGGCCGAGGGACTTCTGGCCCTCACCACCATGGGCGGTGGGTCCCCGCGTATAGTCGCTGGCGGTGTGTGTGTTGCCCAATGTTCGAGGCTGCGTGGCGCTGCGCGGCGGTGTCGAGGAGCTGACGACCGTCAGTCACCCGCTCACGCCTTCACCAGCCTGCTTTTGCTACCGCAGACAACCATCACGTAGCTGCCTGCCTGGTGCGCGATGGCGGAATTAGCCATGCAGTGGCCCCGTAACTTCTTCTTCCGCCGCGCTGCGCACACGCTCCGGTGACGATCGCAACAAGTCTTTCGGACGGTTGTCGTCCAACCAGTGATTGCTCGAAGCGAACCAGAACGCCATGCCCCACGCGTCCTTTTTTTGGCTTAGCACTTTGACCACCGCGGTGAATTCAGGGGTGGGTAGCTGTTTCGTTGCGTCCCCAAACGCGAACACTGGAAAGTACTCCTGGCGCCGGTCGCTCACACTGATGAGACGGCCGTCGCGCCGCCACGCCCGGAGGCCGGCGGCGAGCGCTGCCGGCTCGAGCCCGGTGAGTTGGGACAAAACCGCCGCCGTGACCCAGTCGCCATCATGCAGGATCAACTGCCGCGCATCTGCCAACATGGCCGCCTCCCTGAACAAGGTGCGCGGGTTCAGCGAGCCGGGCGCGCCGAGGTCTGAGGCTGGCGCCGCAGAATCGGCTGCCAGGGGCAGGGCGTTGAGAAACACACGGTTCAAGACCTCGAGGCAATCGAGGTACACCTCTGTGGCGTGCCTGCTCATGGCGGGCAGTTCGATGTGGAAGTGGCTGCCGTCCGCCTGTTCAGGCGTCGGCGCGTGCCCGTCTGAACCGCCGTAGACCTCGATTTTCGTTGCAGACATGCTGCCTCCTAGAACACCGGCGATGAGGTTTGCCGATCGTATCGAACGATAGGCGTTTTGCCGTGCCGGGTGCGTTGGCGCTGACGTCAAGCCGACACCGGCCAAAGCGGCGAATGAGTAGTCGGCGGCCCCTGACCTTGACGTCACCCGGTGTTGGTCGGTCTGGCCCCGAATGTTGGCGCACCACCGGAGGGCACTGCCCAGGCCAACGAGGCGAACCACCACCGTTCGCTCGCCATCGACGCTGGGAAAGTGTCTATGGATGTTACTGCGTCAGTCGCGGCCACGACGCACTTTTTGTCACTGTCCGACTGACGTCGCTTTTTATCGAACTGGGCACCCCCCTCCGCTGGCGCAGTCGAGCTGACCGGGTGGCCCGTTAGTCCAGGCTGCATTCGCCGTCCGTACAATCGGTCGCGTCGGACACCGGCCGCTTGGCTGCTTTGCGGGGCGCATGATGCTTGATCAGTCAGTACGGCGTTTGGGAGGTGCTGGGCTGGCGGTGGGCGTCGGGTGGCGTGGCCATACGGTGTTTGAAACGCGCGGGGAGGCGAGCAAAAAAATGTGAAGGCTATGAGTCTTGCATGTTTGGCACGCAGGCCGGTAAGCCTTGTAGGTGCTGAGGTGTGCTCAGAACGAGATGTGAAATAAAATGTAAAGCGTGTAGCGGCATCCAGCCGCTGCTTCATCGCCACATTCGTCCGAATCCCTGGCGGGTATTCCAGTAGCCTGCGCGGTAGCCCGACCATAGCGTCACCCACCACGTCATTGAGCGAATGCCTAGAATTTTAGGCGCAACGACAGGTTTAACCCGGTAACGTTTAGCATGCCAAGCGTTATCCGTCCGCAGACTCGGTGTCGTTACTCTAGTTGTTGGGGCTTACCGTCGGTGCGCAACGGTCGTCACATGGCGTTAAAAGGCTACTCTGTATCGAGATCTGGTCAGGGGGATCGGTCATGCGCACCACCTACAGCAAAAGCTAGGTCCGGCGTCGGATGCGTCGCCTTCTGGTGTTGGTTGCACAAGTACAGAGATTCGTCATCACCTTGCAGGGGAACGCGGCTGCCTGTTGGTACAGGTCGAAGCACCAGGGCGTACAGCTTGTAAATGGGGGGGCGGGTGGAATGTAATCTCCCACTCCCCAAAGAATCCCATTTTTTCCCCTCACTACATTGGGACTCGCTATTGAAGGATGAGTAGCAGGGCGTTAGATGATGCCTATAACTGCCGTAGTCTCATGATGGCGTCTGTGATGCCTTGAGCATTCTTGTCCAGCGTTTCCATGGCCGCAATTGCGTTAGCGGCAACACTCCCCACTCCATTCTCAGAGAGCCACTTGGTCACCTCTTCAATAGCTGCACATATGGCGTGCTGGTTGTGCAGGAGCAGCGTGAGAGCGTCTGCTGTGGCTATATTCGTTTCAGAGTTATCTGGCATGGGCATCGTCGTTGAGTAACCGGTGCGGGAAGACTAGCTGAACTCGCCGCTGGCTGGAGCCAACCTCTCCAGATCCGCTGACACCTGGGTAATTGCATTGACTTGACCACCCACTTGCATTCGACCTAACCAGCCACTTGTCCTGGATTTGGCCCGCCCCCTTAGCAAACATGACCAGCAGTGAACGGTGAGAGAACGTCCTAACCAGTCAGCATCACGATTCAACTTGCGAAGAGATTGCGAGCATAATGAATCGTCCCCGCCAAGACTAAAGTGTGAGTGACGTCATGACCCAAGCCCAACGCTGGACAGTGAAGTGCCAAGATCCTTCGGATGGAAGTGGCGACGTCATCATTGACTTGCCGACTGAACTACTCGCCAGTTTAGGACTGAACATCGGTGATGTGCTGACGATTGAAGTGATCGACGGTGCGATAGTTCTGACGCCGAAGTCGAGCGACTCAGCAACACTCTGAATCTAGCCCGCGCGCTTCACCTAATCTTCAAGCAGGCGTAAACGAACAGCACATCTCAGCGGCAACGATTGAGCATGAGTGGCTAGCGGCGACAAGGTCAATTCACCCTTGAAGTGGGCGATTCAACCGGTGTGAGAAACCAAGATTCTCAAACCTCATCGCCGTTGGCGGGCGGAAAAGCGCGATGCCCAGCACGCCCGAGGCCAAGCGGGGCGATTGGCAGCTTCTTAATGTCCGCCCAGTGAGTGTAGGCGGTGAGCCTTACAATGCAGGCCGGGAGGTATATGGCCGTGGTTTGCGGAACTCAGCAGGGGCACCGAGCCGGCGGTTGCTGTTTTGCTGTGCTGTCTAGAATTACTGACGTAAAGTACGAATATGCCAGTTAATGTCTAGGAAAGCAGACGCTATGCGACTTCGCGCACAATCCGACCAAGTCCTCGCCGCCACCGTCGGGGCACACCTGCAAACGCTGCGGTTGAAGAAGAACATCAGCCTCGAGGCCGTCGCCGAAAATGCGGCGATCAGCCGTCAGACCCTGCATGTGTTGCTCAATCAAGGCAAAGGCACCTTGATCAATCTGATCGCCGTTTTGCGCGCCCTCGGTGAGCTGGAGCGCCTGAGTTCGTTGTTGGAAGAGGTGCGGCCCAGTCCGCTACAAATCCTGCGGATGGAGGGCAAAAAGCGACGGCGCGCCTCTGGTTCTCGTATTGCCTTCGAGGCGGAGGCGGTTCACTCCAGCAAAAAACAAAGCGTCGACTGGTGATGAATATCCCTGTGGTCAACCATCGATGCTTGGTTGGTGAGGTGGGCTGTGGCCAACGGAGGTCTTGCAAATCGGCTTTTCCTTCACGGCGGATTTGACGTTGTCCGGTGCGGCCGTTGACAGGGCTTGGCGAGCAGCCCATCTTTTCAAGCAGTGAAAGTCACTGGATGCTGAACAGACCATGGCAAGTCAAAAGGCGACCTATGTTGGCTGAATTGCTGCCCAAACCGGTTTACCGTAACTATCGGCTGCGTCTGGAAATGTCACTGCAAATCGCCATCGACGCTTCAGAGCAGGAGATCCACGAGCTTATCGCGGCGGGATTCACCGCCGAGAGAGTCCAAATGCTTCGCGAGTTGGGCGGATACAGCGCGACAGCGCTGAATCAGATTATTCCGCTAGGCACCCTCAATAGTCGATTGGCTCGCAGTCAGCGCTTAAGCCTGAGCGAGAGTGATCGTTTGTTCCGGTTTGCGCATGTGACAGCCATGGCCGAGGCGCTGTTTGGGGACGCCCAAAAAGCCCAGCGTTGGCTGAGTAAACCTAAGCAGTGCTTTGCATGGCAACAGCCCATTGCTCTGCTGTCCACTACTCAGGGCACTCGTTTGGTCGAGGAGCTGCTGATTCAGGTAGCCGAAGGGTTGGCCTTGTAAAAGGGCAGTCCAGGTCATTGGTAGAAGCGCTGACGCATAATGGCGTGTTAAGAAGTCACGCTACATCGGCTTTACAGAAACCACTTCCACAAATCGAAATTTCTTCCTGGCTACCTTGGTCGCTTCTTGCTCTGCTAGAAGCGTACTCAGCGTATCCGCCTCATGGACCATTTCATGCATCTTGCCCTCAAATTCATTGCCGACCCGCAGCGTGACTTTTAACCTCGGCGTGAACGCTTTCACGATCTTCTTTTTCTCCACCGCGTTTGCTGATTGTGGAGTTGCGATGTCTGAGTTGGTGTTTTGCACGGGTAAGGCTGGAGCCTCAACGAGGGGCTCTGAATCGCCAAACAGCGCTCGGCGCATCTCTTCTTCGGTCAGTTTTTCGATCATGCAGGTTCTCGTAAGGCTGTCATGTGCAGGCGGTCTGATTCTATCAGCATGATCGGTCTCTATAGCGGCGAGTCTCTGGGACAAAAAGCTGAATCTACCTTTCACCGATGGCGTTACCTGAGCGACCTCAATGCAGTCATCCAGCTCTTCGGCCATAGTCTCATGGCAACCAGGCAGTTCGATCCCTTTCGCTGATTACGAGGATGAGCGCGAGGAATCGCCGGGGGGGGCAAACCGATGATGGCGTTCAGCTGATTTGGTGGGGCGTTGCTGCGAGCTACAGTCGTGAAGAACTTCGCGAATAACTGCTTCCAAACGTCGATGCGCACAAGGGTGGGGGATGTTTCGTTTGCAACCCCACCGCCGAGTTATCCGGTAGATGTCGGTACCCGTGGTCAGTTATCGATCTAGCCAGGAAATGCTTCATGGGCAACGATTAAATGGTGCTGAGTATCGACCGCTGTCTGCACGTTGTAGCCAACGATTCCTGTGCCGCGCGTCATCATGGAACGGGCGTCTGGATCGGTCAGTGAGACCTGATTATCCGGCGATTCATTGAGCTGGATTTCGATCGATTGAAGCTCCTTCATTTGGGTTTTGAGCTTGGCGATTTTCTCCTCTAGCCGCACGGCGCTGTGCTCGGAAGCTGTTGGCTCTTTCCGATCGGCAGCATCAAGTGCCGCCAGTAACGATTGATACTCGATTCAATTTCTTCCATACGCCGTTTCAGTTTAGCGCTGGTGAAATTGCGGTCGCGGTTGTTGACGGCTTTGAATTTACTGCCATCAATGGCGACCAGATTTTCTCCAAACAGTCCCAACTGCTGCAACAGTGTTGGCGCTGATGCGATTTTGACCCAGGCTGCCAGAAGTCATTGACCTACCCGAGTACTCAACAAAAGATGGCCTTGCGGGTGATTTCAGAGGCAGCATTTGAGTCAGTCAAAATCAGCAGCCTGGATCAAAATCGCATCAGCGCCAACACCCAGACACCAGATCATTTCGCTTATTATCCGGCCACGCGGTTGGCTCGCGGTCGGCGCCTGAGCGTGATCGCTTGTTCCGTCTTGCACATGTGACGGCAATGGCCGAGGCGGTGTTTGGCGACGGCAAAAAAGCCCAACGCTGGCTTAGCAAACCCAAGCAACGCGTTGCGATGGAACAACCTTTTGCACTGCTCTCCACCAGCGAGGGCACTCGCCTGGTCGAGGAAATGCTGATTCAGGTGGCAGAGGGGCTGGTCTTGTAAGGCCGCGCGTGAAGCCTTTGACCGGTGCTCCGATTTACGACCGTCTTGGCCGGCCAAGACGCTGGCGATCAAGGACGGATAGTGTTACTGGCTTGTCATGACGTACGTTAGGGCCGTGGTGCGCTAAGTTGATTCACGAGCGTCAGTCGCGGGGCGCTGAGGCGTTTTTTTGGGTAGAACTAGACATTGTTCGGGGCAAGCTGCAGCTCGGTTGCGTGATGCGGTTCGGCTGTTCCGATGATCTGGCGCCGTAAGTCACCCTCTCGCTCATCCAGTTTTTTTGTTTCCGTCACTGCAGGAAACTGCCCTCGGTCAGGTGGTTTTATCTGGTAGCCAAAACGTACCTGCTTGCCTCGTGCACGATCTCAGGACTAGCCATCCAGTTGCCACGCAATCTCTTCTTCAGCCGCGCAGCGCACGCGTTCTGGTGTCGATCGCAGCAGGTCTTTGGGGCGTTCACCTCCCAAGAGGTGATTGCTCGAGGCGAACCAGAACGCTATGCCCCAGTTGTCCTTTTTTTCGCTCAGCACTTTGACCACCGCGCCGAATTCGGCGGTGGGTCGCTGTTCCGTTGAGTCGCCAAACGCGAACACTGGAAAGTACTCCTGGTTCCGGTCGCTCAAGCTGATGAGGCGGCCGTCGTGCAGCCAAGCCCGCTGCAGTGACCCAGTCGCCGTCTTGCAGGATCAACTGCCGCGCCTCCGCCAGTATGGCCGCCTCCCTGAACAAGGTGCGTGGGTTCAGCGTGCCGGGCGCGCAGTGTTGGCAGGGAGGCACGGCCATTGGGGGAATGTTTTGGAAAGCAAGGTAGAGCAATCGCATACGGCCTCAAGAATCTGAGCCTTGTATACCATAGGACCACACCAACGAATGGCGGCATCAATCGGGCGATAAACAGTTTCTCCAGCTGATTGCAGCCTTGGGGGGGGGTACATATTAGCGGCCGAGGGGGCAGATCCACTAGGTACGTTTTAGAGGCTTGTACGGGCCTAAGCTTCCTTGCGCTGGCTGTCCTTTGAATCGATGTATTGGAAAGTTGTCACCTTGATAGTGGTAGAGGAGGAGTGCATCACGAGGATTGTCGTGCACGGCTGCTCGACAATCCTCATCATTATGCCGTCGACCGAACATACCTATCGTTCAAAGGTGGTTGCAGCGTTGGGATGTCGATTGAGCCGGCAAACATTGCATTGTCGATACAATCAACATCTGTCCAGCCACACCGTTTGCGCATTGCAGAATTCGCGAACCCCGAAATGCGACAGCTCCCGGCCGAAACCGCTTTTCTTCACGCCGCCGAAGGTGACACGTGGGTCGGTTGCGCAATAGCCATTGATGAACACACCGCCGGTTTCCAGTTCGCCCGCCAGCTTATGGGCAAGCTCGACATCGCGAGTGTAAATGGTTGAGGCGAGGCCGAACTCACTGTTATTGGCCAGCTCTAGCGCGTGGGCTGCATCGCGCGCGGTGATGATCGAGGCCACCGGCCCAAACAACTCCTGTTTGAACGAGGTCATCCGGTCGGTGACATCTGCGAATACGGTGGGCTCATAAAAGTTGCCAGGGCCCTCAGCCTTCTTGCCGCCCATTAACAATGTCGCGCCTTCTTCCAGAGTCTCCTGGACCTGACGATCCAGCTCATCACGAAGATCGAAGCGAGCCATGGGGCCGATGTAGGTGTCTGTGGCCAATGGATCGCCGACGACCAACTCGCGGGTGGCTTCGACGAACTTGCGGGTGAACGCCTCGACAATGCCTTGCTCGACAATCAGGCGTTTGGCGGCCGCGCAGACTTGCCCGGTATTCTGATAGCGGCCGATGACGGCAGCTTTGACCGCTTCGTCGAGGTCGGCATCGTTGAGCACAATGAACGGATCGGAGCCGCCCAATTCCAATACACACTTCTTCAAGGCTGCTCCGGCTTGTGCGCCAATGGCCATGCCGGCGCGAACACTGCCGGTGAGCGTCACCGCGGCGATGCGTGGATCAGCGATTGCGGTCGAGACGCCGTCCGGCATGACATTGATGACTTCGAAAACACCTTCCTCAAAGCCTGCGCGTTTGAAAGCATCCTGCAGCAGATAGGCGCAGCCCATCACGTTGGGCGCATGCTTGAGGACGTAAGTGTTGCCAGCGATCAGCGCTGGAACCGCGCCGCGAAGCACCTGCCAGATGGGGAAGTTCCACGGCATCACGGCGAGAATCGGGCCCAGTGGGCGATATTCGATGCGCGCCTTACCACCCTCGACCTGGGTGGGTTCGGCGGTCAGCATGGCGGGGCCGTGTTCGGCGTACCACTCGCAGAGCTGCGCACATTTTTCAATTTCACCGCGCGCCTGTGTGGTGGGCTTACCCATTTCCAGGGTAATCATGTTTGCCATCGTTTCTGCATTGCCGCGTAATGCTTTCGCTAGGGTAATCAACGACTGCGAACGTTCTTCTGCAGGTTTGCTGCGCCAGAGGGAGAACCCGGCAGCGGCGCGTGAAAGGGCAGCCTCCAGTGCCGACTCGGACTCGAATGGGTAGTAGCCGATCTGCTCGCCATTGGCAGGGTTGATCGAAATGGCATGGGTGAGGCTGGAGACGTTAGTCATGACACTGTCCTGCGAAATGTGAATGAAAGTGCAGCTTCAGAACAAAAGTCTCGCCGTTTAGTCAAGTCGCGCGCGCCAGGATGGAATGCGCGCGACCGATGACCGGTGCATCGACCATTTGCCCGTCCAGCACGAACACGCCTTCACCTGAATGGGCTGCGTCGACAATGCGTTGCGCCCAGAGAAGCTCTTCAGGGCTGGGTTTTAACGCCTGATGGATGATTGCCACTTGGCTCGGATGAATGCACAACGCGCCGCCAAAGCCCATGTCGCGGGCAAATTGAACGGTGTTGTGCAGGCCAGCGGTGTCCTGGATTGAGGGGAAGACACCGTCCAGAGCCGGGGCCAGTCCGGCAACCCGTGTGCAGAGCAACACGGCGTAGCGGGCGTGGCTGAGAATCTCTTCGGCAGCACGGCTGCCGGCGGTCAGGTTCAGATCCAGGCCCAGGTCGAGGCTGCCGAACGACAAGCGTTCAATGCCTTTCGCACCAGCAATCGAGCTGAGTGCCGCCAAGCCTTTGGCGCTCTCGATGATCGGCCAGATCGGTTTACCGGTGCTAAAGGCGGTGGACACCTGCGCCGCGCTTTCTGCTTTGGGCAGCAGAATGGCGGTCACGCCGGCATGCCGACGGCAAAGATCCAGGTCCGCAGTGTGCGCCCAGTGCTCCGGGGCATTCACCCGAACCAACACCTGAGCTTCGGGGTGTTCACTCAAGAAACGTTCAAGGTTATCCCGGGCCTCCTCTTTGAGGTTTTCCTGCACGGCATCTTCCAGGTCGACAATGACTCGGTCCGCGCCGCTGGCGATGGCTTTGGGGATGCGCTCTGGACGGGTGGCCGGCACAAACAGGGCGGAGCGAACAATCGATGGACTCATGGTGTTTCTCCCTGGCTGAACTCGACTTCACCGATCTGCGCGGTGCCGTCCTGATTGCCTGCCCAAACCTCAGCCTTGCCTGGCTCGATCACCCGGCCGCCGACTTCGAACGGCTGAGGCGAAATCAGTGGCCGCACACCACGGAAACTGAAGCGCTTGAGGGTTACCCCAGGGTGTGCGCGCAAGAACGCGCGCAGGTTCAAGGTGGCGATCAGCGGGCCGTGCACCACCAGGTCCGGATACCCTTCGGTCTCGGTCACGTACGGCCAGTCATAGTGAATCCGGTGGCCATTGAAGGTCACCGCGGAATAACGAAACAGTAATGTTGCACTGGGAACTACCGGCTCGCGCCACTGACCGGCCGCCAGTGGTTCGGTGCCGCCAAGCTTGGGTGGGGTGGGTTCGCGGTAGACGATGTCCTGCTCGTCGACCAATGCGCACTCACCCTCCTGGAAAAACTCATGGCGCACGGTGACGAACAGCAGCGAGCCGGTGCGTCCGTGTTTCTCCTCGACCTTGAGTATCGTTGAGAGGCGATCGACCTGGGCTTCGACGCGCAAGGGGCGGTTGAACGTTAGCCGGCTGCCTGCCCACATGCGGTTGCGGTTGTCCGCCGGCGGCAGGAAACCACCGCGCGCCGGATGGCCGTCCTGGCCAAGTCCGTCCTCGGCAACCGGCTCCTGGAAGAATGCCCAATGCCACAGGGGCGGCAGCGTTTCACCAGGTTGCGGTGCAGCTTCGCCGAGTGTCGCGGCAATGCGCTTGACCAAGTTGTAGCTAATCTGGTCGTGGCTTTCTTCGACTCGGCCGATCCAAGCAGAAATATCAAGGTTGCTCATGGCGTTTACTCCTTTCAGACCACCGAGGTGAATTCTGGAATGGCTTCAAACAGATCTACTACCAGGCCGTAATCGGCCACCTGGAAGATCGGCGCTTCTTCGTCCTTGTTGATCGCAACGATCACCTTGGAGTCTTTCATGCCGGCCAGGTGCTGGATCGCGCCGGAGATACCGACGGCGATGTACAGCTGTGGAGCAACGATCTTGCCGGTCTGACCGACCTGCATGTCGTTCGGAACAAAACCTGCGTCGACCGCGGCGCGCGAAGCCCCCACGGCAGCACCCAGCTTGTCGGCCAGGGCGTACAGGTGTTTGAAGTTGTCGCCGTTCTGCATGCCGCGCCCGCCCGAAACGACGATCCTGGCAGCGGTCAGTTCCGGACGATCGGACTTGGCCAGTTCTTCGCCGACGAAGCTGGAGATACCAGCGTCGTGGGCAGCAGCAACCGCTTCAACAGCAGCCGAACCACCTTCAGCGGCAACCGGGTCGAAACCGGTGGCACGCACGGTGATCACTTTCACTGCAGCGTTCGATTGAACGGTAGCGATGGCGTTACCGGCGTAGATCGGGCGCTTGAAGGTGTCAGCGCTTTCTACCGAGATGATCTCGGAGATCTGGTCAACGTCCAGTGCAGCGGCAACGCGCGGCAGGATGTTTTTGCCGTTGGAAGTGGCGGCAGCCAGGATGTGGCTGTAGCCCTTGCCCCCTACTTCTTGAACAAGAGCGGCGACCAGTGGAGCAACGTTTTCCGGCAGTTGGTGAGCGTAGGCAGCGTTATCGGCTACCAGCACTTTAGCCACCCCAGCGATTTTCGCAGCAGCTTCAGCCACGGCACCAGCGCCCTGGCCTGCAACCAGAACGTGGATGTCACCACCGATTTTGGCGGCGGCAGCCACAGTGTTCAGCGTGGCCGGAGCCAGCACTTTGTTGTCGTGTTCGGCGATTACCAAGATAGTCATGATCCGGCTCCTTAACTCAAAGCACCTTCGCTTCGTTTTTCAGTTTCTCGACCAGTTCAGCCACCGACTTGACCTTGATACCCGCGCTGCGTGCAGCCGGCGCTTCGACTTTCAAGGTTGTGTTGGTGGAGGCGGTGGAAACGCCCAAAGCGTCCGCAGTCAGCACTTCGAGAGGCTTCTTCTTGGCTTTCATGATGTTTGGCAGAGACGCGTAGCGCGGCTCGTTCAAACGCAGATCGGTGGTGACGATGGCCGGCAGTTTCAGGGAAACTGTCTGCGCGCCGCCGTCGATTTCGCGAGTCACGGCAACGCTGTCGCCGCTGATTTCGACTTTCGAAGCGAACGTGCCCTGACCGTAGCCGCTCAAGGCAGCGAGCATCTGGCCAGTCTGGTTGTTGTCGCTGTCGATGGCTTGTTTGCCAAGGATCACCAGCTGAGGCTGTTCCTTGTCGACAACGGCCTTCAGCAGCTTGGCAACGGCCAGGGAAGTCAGGTCTTCGGCGGACTCGACGAGGATGGCGCGGTCGGCACCCAGAGCCAGCGCGGTGCGCAGTTGCTCTTGAGCGGTGGACGGGCCGACGGAGACGACGACGATTTCAGTCGCAATACCGTTCTCTTTCAGGCGTACGGCTTCTTCCACGGCGATCTCGCAGAACGGGTTCATCGCCATCTTGACGTTGGCAAGATCGACGCCGGAACTGTCCGCTTTCACGCGAATTTTCACGTTGTAATC
Source organism: Pseudomonas sp. PDM26 (assembly GCF_019219185.1). NCBI lineage: Bacteria > Pseudomonadati > Pseudomonadota > Gammaproteobacteria > Pseudomonadales > Pseudomonadaceae > Pseudomonas > Pseudomonas sp. PDM26. Next base: position 58,974 of record NZ_JAHUWC010000006.1, read on the forward strand.
GACCACGCGTTTCACAGCTACCAGGATCTTCATTGGGCAGTGTTCTCTCGAAAAACTTTGATCGTTGCAGTCAGACGGCACCGGCGGCACGCATTTGTTCAATGCGCTCGGCCCCCAGTCCCAGCTCCTTGAGCAGCTGTTCGGTGTGCTGGCCAAGGCCCGGCACGGCATCCATGCGAGGTTCGAACGCGCTACTACTGCCGGGCGGGACCAGGCTCGGAATGGGGCCGGCAGAGGTTTCGACTGCTCGCCAACGGTCACGGGCCTGAAGCTGCGGGTGGTCCCAGACACCTTGCATGTCGTTCACCCGGGCGTTAGCGATTTGCGCATGGTCCAGGCGATCGATCACCGCATCGAAGTTGAGCGTGGAAAACGCTTCGACGATGAGTTGTCGTAGCGCGTGACGGTTTTCGACCCGCTTGAAGTTGGCCGAAAAACGCGGGTCTTGGGCCAACTCGGGCGCAAGCAGCACCTTCTCGCAAAACAGCTGCCATTCACGCTCGTTCTGCAATCCAAGCATCACGGTGGTGCCGTCACCGACAGGGAAGGGGCCGTAGGGGTAAATGGTGGCGTGCGCAGCACCGGCGCGAGGGGGTGGCGGCGCTCCGTCGTAGGCGTAGTACATCGGGTAGTTCATCCACTCGACCAGACTTTCGAGCATCGAAACATCGAGGTGGCTGCCTTCACCGGTGCGTTCACGCAACAACAGCGCAGACAGGATGCCGGTGTAGGCGTACATGCCGGCCGCGATATCGGCAATTGAACAACCGGCCTTGGCCATTTCTTCCTCGCCCGGGCCGCCGGTGACCGACAGGAATCCGCCTTCACTCTGGATCAGCAGGTCGTAGGCTTTCTTCTTTTCATAGGGGCCACCGGCGCCATAGCCTGAAATGTCGCAGACGATCAGGCGCGGAAAACGCCGGTGCAGCACCTCAAATGACAGCCCCATACGCGCGGCCGCACCGGGCGCCAGGTTCTGCACGAGCACATCGGCGGTGCCCAGCAAACGGTCCAGTACCTCGGCGGCCGAATCTTGCTTCAGGTCCAGGGTCAGGCTTTCTTTCGAACGATTGGTCCAGACAAAGTGCGAGGCCAGACCGTTGACACGTTGATCGTAGCCCCGGGCGAAATCGCCTGTTCCTGGACGTTCGACCTTGATCACCCGGGCGCCGAGATCGGCCAATTGTCGGGTACAGAAGGGCGCTGCAATAGCGTGCTCAAGGCTGACGACGGTCATGCCATCGAGCGGGCGGAGGCCTTTGGGCTGGCTCATGGTGTTATCTCTCTTGTTATTAGAAAGAGCGCGGCAGCTCGAGCAGGTGTTCGGCCACGTAGGACATGATCAGGTTGGTGGAGATGGGCGCGACCTGGTACAGGCGGGTTTCACGGAATTTGCGCTCGACGTCGTACTCGCAGGCGAAGCCAAAACCGCCGTGGGTCTGCAAGCAGGCGTTGGCGGCTTCCCAGGAGGCTTTCGCCGCCAGGTACTTGGCCATGTTGGCGCTGGCCCCGGCGTTGATGCCGCTGTCGTATTCCTCGCAGGCACGCCAGCGCATCAGGTCGGCCGCCTCGATTTCGATGTGCGCTTCGGCAATCGGAAACTGCACACCCTGGTTCTGCCCGATCGGGCGCCCAAACACCACACGGTCGCGGGCATAAGCGCTGGCCTTTTCGATGAACCAGCGACCGTCACCAATGCATTCGGCGGCAATCAGGGTCCGCTCGGCATTCAGGCCGTCGAGGATGTACCTGAAGCCTTTGCCTTCCTCGCCGATCAGGCTGTCGGCAGGGATTTCCAGGTTGTCGAAGAACAACTCGTTGGTTTCGTGGTTGACCATGTTAGCGATCGGCTGCACGGTCATGCCATTGCCGATGGCCTCGCGCAGGTCGACGAGGAAGATCGACATGCCTTCGGATTTTTTCTTTACGTCGGCCAACGGCGTGGTGCGCGCCAGCAGGATCATCAGGTCGGAATGCTGGATCCGCGAGATCCACACCTTCTGACCGTTGATTACGTACTTGTCGCCTTTGCGTACGGCGGTGGTCTTGATCTTGGTGGTGTCGGTGCCAGTGGTGGGCTCGGTCACGCCCATCGATTGCAGGCGTAATTCCCCGTTGGCTAGTTTTGGCAGGTAGTAGCTTTTCTGCGCTTCGCTGCCATGACGCAGCAGAGTGAACATGTTGTACATCTGTCCGTGAACGGTGCCGGAGTTACCGCCACAGCGGTTCACTTCTTCGAGGATCACCGAGGCCTCGGCCAGCCCGAGGCCGGAGCCGCCATATTCGACAGGAATCATCGCGGCCAGCCAGCCAGCGTCGGTCAGGGCCTTGACGAAGGTTTCCGGAAAGCCTTTTTCTTCGTCGACTTTGCGCCAGTAAGCAGCATCGAATTCAGCGCACAGGGCGCGTACGCCTTCGCGGATGGCATTGAGTTCTTCAGCGTTGCGGTCGGTCATTATTATTCTCCTCAGTGCGTCACGCACGGCTTTTGCCCTGCGTGACCGGGTCCGGCATAGAGCAATCAGATCGGGTTGAAGCCCAAGGCAGCGCGAAAGCGATTCTTGATGTAGTGACCATCGCGCGGTGGCAGCACCCGTGGCGGGTTTTCCGCTTTGATCTTGATCGTTGCGAGCTTGACGCCATCGCGGGTTGCAAAGTGCTCGCGCAAGTTGTGTACGCCTTCCATGTCGCGGATTTCATCAGTCCAGCTGAAGCCGCAGGTTTTCGCCACCTGGTCCAGGGAAATGCCAAAACCCGCGTGGCTGACCTGCATGCCGGTTTCGCCAAAGTGACCGTTGTCCAACACTGCGATGGTCAAGTTGGCGGGCTTTTGCAGCGCGACGGTCGCCAGTGCGCCGAAGCCCATGAGCAACTCACCGTCACCCGTGACGACCACCACCGATTTGTCCGGCTGGGCATTGGCCAGGCCCAGGCCCACCGTGATCGCACTGCCCATGGCGGCCCAGAGGTAGTAATTCAGATCATTGTCACCGGCCGCCATGACGTCATAGGATGCCGATCCCAGGCCGGTCACGACCAGCACGTCTTTGCGGTCGGCCAGCAAAGCCTTGACCACTTCACGGCGGCACAGGGTGTGGTTTGCGCTTACTTGACCCATTTCTTTTCTCCAATCAGGCGCTGGCCGAGCAGCAAGGCAGTGGCGGAATCACCGTTGAAGGCCATGGTCGCGGCACCGTGCAGCAACGGGGCGACGTCTTCCGGGACGTCCGCGCGCCAGGTCATCACTTTCATCAGGTTCAGGGAGGCTTCTGTGGCCTGGCCCATGGGGTTCTGCCACGCATTGAATTCGGCCCAGTCACCGCGCATGGTGACCACCATCAACAGCGGAAAACCGGCACAGACTTGAAGGGCCAGGGTGTTGATGCAGTTACCGACACCACTGGATTGCATCAAGAGGGCGCCGCGCTCACCGCCCAACCAGGCGCCGGCGAGGTAGCCGATGCCTTCTTCCTCAGTGGTGAGGACAACGGCCTTGATGTCCGGGTCTGCGTACGACATGCGGATCGCCGCCGAATGGCCTGCATCCGGTACGAAGACCACGTGTTTGACGTCGTGGGCCTTGAGCACGCGGAATACGTCCTCCTGCCAATCCTGTCCCACGGTTTGTTCAGCTTCTGTTGACATGCCTATCTCCCAAGCAGTGCTGCCTTTGTGTTTTCACTCATTCTGGGAGCGCTGGGGGAGAACGACGACTACCGTTTTTGTCTTTGAGATATGCCCATTGAGCATAGGTTGGGGGGATGGGAAGACTGGGCGAGGATGAAGATTACCGACGTTGGCCGGCACGTGCTGATTCACGCGACGCGAATCATGGAAGAGATGGCGTCTATCCGCGGTACGGTGGTCGGCAGGTGATCATCGGCCGCGAACCGGCGCTCAAAACGACGGCCTGCGCCCGACAAGTCGGACGCAGGATCACTCGTTTAATGTTGCAGAATTTTGCCCAAAAACTGCTGCGCTCGTTCGGAGCGGGCGCTGATGTCGCCGAAGAATTGCTCTTTGGGGCAGTCTTCGATGATCTGGCCCTGGTCCATGAAAATCACCCGGTTCGCCACTTTTCGGGCGAAGCCCATTTCGTGGGTCACGCACATCATGGTCATGCCTTCGTGGGCCAGTTGCACCATCACGTCGAGTACTTCGTTGACCATTTCCGGGTCCAGTGCCGAGGTCGGTTCGTCGAACAGCATGACGATCGGGTCCATCGCCAGCGCACGGGCAATCGCCACACGCTGCTGCTGACCGCCGGAGAGTTGGCCGGGGTGCTTGTGGGCATGGGCGGAGAGGCCGACGCGCTCGAGCAGTTGCAGGCCTTTCCTGTTGGCTTCTTCCTTGCTGCGGCCCAGCACCTTGATCTGCGCGATGGTCAGGTTTTCGGTGATGGTCAGGTGCGGGAACAGTTCGAAATGCTGGAACACCATGCCCACGCGCGAACGCAGTTTCGGCAGGTTGGTCTTCGGGTTGGCGATGGACGTGCCATCGACGATCACGTCGCCTTTCTGGAACGGTTCCAAGGCGTTCACGCATTTGATCAGGGTGGATTTGCCGGAACCGGACGGCCCGCACACCACGATCACTTCGCCTTTTTTGACCTCAGCGCTGCAATTCGTAAGCACCTGGAAGTTTCCATACCATTTGTCGACGTTCTTGATAGAAATCATACAGCGAACCTTCTTTGTAGACGCTTGACCACCCGCGAGGCGGCAAAGCTGATAGTGAAATACACCAGGCCCGCAACGATCAGGAATTCATTGGCGCGACCGATGATGTCGCCACTCGAACGAGAGGCGTTGAGGAAGTCCACCAAGCCAACGGTGTAAACCAGCGAGGTGTCCTGAAACAGAATGATGCTTTGTTGAAGCAGCAGTGGGGTCATCTTGCGAAACGCTTGCGGCAGGATGATCAGGCGCATCATCTGGCCGTAAGTCATGCCCAGTGCCTGGGCAGCGCCCATCTGGCCCTTGGGAATCGACTGCACGCCAGCCCGGACGATCTCGCAGAAATACGCTGCTTCGAACATCATGAAGGCCACGACACACGAGGTGAACGCGCCGATCGGCGTGTCTTCGCCAGTGATCCAGCGCAGCGCGAACGGGACCGCCAGGTAAAACCAAGTGATGACCAGCAGCAGTGGGATGGAACGGAAGTAGTCCACGTAGGTGCCGGCAATGCGCGACAACACGTTGCTGTGGGACAGGCGCATCAATGCCAGGATCGTGCCGAGGATGATCCCTCCGACGACGCCCATCGCCATCAGTCGCAAGGTCATGACCATGCCGTTCAACAAGCCGGGAAGGGCAGAAGTGATGTCGCTGAAATCGAATTCCATCATTTACCACCTATGGAAATCAGGCCGGGTACGGCGACTTTCTTCTCGACTTTGCGCATGAGCAGCATCAGGCCCATGTTCAAGGTGAAGTAGATCAGCGTGGCCAGGGTGAAGGCTTCGAACAGGTTGGCGGTGAATTCAGCTGTTTGTTTGGCTTGCGCCAGCAGTTCCATCAGGCCGATCAGCGAAGCCACCGATGAGTTTTTGAACACGGCCAGAAACTCGGTGGTAAGCGGCGGAATGATGATCCGGTAAGCCTGGGGCAGCAGCACGTTCCAGTAGATTTGCGGCAGCTTGAAACCCATGGCGCGGGCCGCGGATTCCTGGCCTTTTGGCAGCGCCTGAATGCCTGTACGGACTTGTTCACAGACACGAGCGGCCGTGAAAAGACCGAGGCATACGACGACGCTCAAGTAGGCCGAGGTGGTCGGGTTCAGGTCCTGCTTGTACCACTCCTGCAGGTGCTCAGGCAGCAGATCAGGTGCCAGGAAATACCAGATAAATAGTTGTACTAAAAGTGGGACATTTCGGAACACCTCCACATACAGGCTGGCAATGCCCGACACGATACGATTTGGCACGGTTCGCATGACACCGAGCACTGAGCCCAACAGCAACGCTATCATCCAGGCTACTACTGCAATCGCAATGGTCCAGCCCAGACCTGAAATAAACCAATTGAAATAAGTTTCATGTCCCACTCCAGTGGATTTTAAGAATACGCCCCAATCCCAGTTGTAATTCATAGAAAACACCTTCCAAACATATATTTTTGTGCATGCAACATGCCTCATGTCCACGTTTGGCGGACATGAGCAGATCAATGAGGTAGTTAAAGAGTTGCGGCAGGTGCAGGCTTGTCGACAGGGTTGGCAATGAGCTCTTTGAGTTCAAGACTCATGGGGAAGTTAAGGTTCAGGCCTTTCGGGGGGATGGGCTGATTAAACCATTTATCATAAATAGCGTTGATGTCACCCGAGGAGAAGATGGCTTTAATCGTGTCATCCACCACTTTTTTGAAAGGTTCGTCCCCCTTGCGCATCATACAGCCGTACATGTCCTGTGATTGCGCGGTGCCTGTGACTGCCCATTCACCGGGATTCCTGGCTTTGGCTCTTTCACCTGCCAACAGGGCATCGTCCTGCATGAATGCAGCGGCACGACCGGTCTCCAACATTTGGAATGACTCGCCGATGTCTTTCCCCGAGATGATGTTCATACCCATCTGCTTCTCAGCGTTCATCGCCCTAAGCAGGCGCTCGGATGTACCCCCGGCGGTGGTGACCACGTTCTTGCCTTTCAGGTTGTCAAAGTCTTGGTAGACGGAGTCTTTCTTGGACAACAGACGAGTGCTTACTTCAAATATGCCTACTGAGAAGTCAACCTGTTGTGCGCGTTCTGCATTGTTTGTCGTCGAACCACACTCCAGGTCTACGGTGCCATTCTGAACCAGGGGGATGCGGTTCTGGGCGGTAATCAGGTTGTACTTCACTTTCAGGTTGGGAATGCCTAACTCTTTCTTGATGGACTCGATAATTTTAAGTTGGATGTCTTGGGAATAGCCGATCGGCATCCCGGAGGCGTCCGCGATGTAGGAAAAGGGGATCGATGAGTCGCGGTGGCCGACCGTAATGGTGCCCGACTCTTTGATTTTTTTAAGCGTGCCGGTGAGTTCAGCCGCCATTAATGATGGGCTGATGATGGCTGCTGCAATCGCGGCGCTCAACAGTTTAGTGAACATACGCATCAGGAAATCCTCAAATTAACTTAACGGGTTCTTCTAGACCCATGCGCCAGCTAATACGGCAATTGGACACGCCGAGTTTGCCAGCATCGATTCTACTTAATTTTTGGCAGGCTTTAATGATGTGAGTGAAATGCTATTTTTTTGGCGCGAGGCTTATAGGAGAGTGCCCAGTATTGTTGGCAATACTTATCTGACTCTGGTTTTACTTTGGTGGCCAGCGTGGTGTCTTTTTTTAGCAATAGAAGGTGTTTGCTGGTAGCTGTGATCATTGCCGTATCCTGTTGTTGTTATTTTGACATATGACGGATTCAAACTACCATTGCCACGCAGCGCGTGGTATGGCTCGTGATGAATAGCAGCTATGCCAAGGCGCTCTAGCTGGCGCATTGAAGGTAAATGCCAGAGATACACGTCAAGTATAACTTTATTGTATCGAGGGGCCGATGGTGACTGCCTCCTGTTACCGACCTTTCGTGTTTAAGCAAGATTGGCCTTGATCAAGACACTTTCAATCCACGACTGGTTGAATGCCCCCGTTGCGATTTCTGCCTTTACGCGATCCTCGGCGGCTTGATGCGTGCGGGCCATGGCAAGCAGGTGGTCTGCGGCCGACGCGGGAAAGCCGACAATTCCATCCTCATCGCCGACGATGATGTCTCCCGGGTTTACGATCATCCCGCCAATGGATACCGGAACGTTGACTGCCCCTGGACCCGTTTTATAGGGACCACAATGCACCACATCACGGGCATAACACGGGGTGTCTTCAAAGCTTGCGACATCGCGAATTGCACCGTTTACGACAAAACCTACACAGCCCCGCTGTAAAGCGTAGAGTTTGATGAGTTCGCCAATCACGGCGTTGGTGGTGTCACCCTGAGCATCCACAACAAGCACGTGGCCAGGCTCGAGCAACGTCAATGCCTTGTAGATGTAGAGATTGTCACCTGGGCGGGTCTTAACAGTCAGCGCGCTCCCGACCATTTTTCCCGTTTTATTGTAGCGATTAAGACCTCGAACCCCAATGTAACGCCCCATGTTATCGCTGATATGTGGGGTTACCACCGAGCGAAATGCAGTGTGGATGTCGCGAGTCTCTGGAGTGATCGCCTGAACAGTATTAATGCTTGAAGAATTCATGTTGACTCCTGAATAGCTGTTTTAGTCGTTACCTGAATCTCTGCAACGGAGACTTACGGCATTGTTGCAGGCGCGGGCTGATCTGTAGGGTTGGCATAAAGTTCCTTGACCTCATTGGGCATCGGATAATCCAGGCTCAAGCCTTTAGGCGGTATGGGGTGCTGAAACCATTTGCTGTAGATGTCGTTGATTTCACCTGATGCATAAAGAGCCTTGATAGCACCGTCCACTGCTTGCTTGAACGCATCGTCACCCTTGCGCAACATACATCCGTAGATCTCACGAGATTGCGCAACACCGGATATAGCCCATCGATCGGGATTCCTTGATTTTGCGCGTTCACCCGCCAGCAGCGCGTCGTCCTGCAGCCAAGCAACTGCACGGCCAGTTTCCAACAGTTGGAATGATTCGCCGTGGTCCTTGGCTGAGATAATGTTCATGCCTAACTGTTTTTCAACATTCATTGAGCGCAGCAGTCGCTCAGCGGTTGTACCCGCAGTGGTTACTACATTGCGTCCTTTAAGGTCATCAATATCTTTATAAGAAGATTGCTTGGCTGTCAGTAGTCGGGTGCTGATTTCAAATATGCCAACAGAAAAGCTGACCTGCTGCTGACGTTCGGCATTGTTTGTCGTTGAACCACATTCAATGTCGACGGTGCCATTTTGAATCAACGGTATTCGGGTTTGTGAAGTGACAAGGTTGTACTGTATTTTCAAGTTGGGTAAGCCGAGGTCTTTCTTCAATACTTCGACAACTTTGGATTGAATGTCCTGGGAGTAGCCAACCGGTATGCCAGAGGCGTCGGCGAGGTAGGAAAAAGGAATCGCCGCATCACGGTAGGCTAGTGTGATCGTGCCTGATTCTTTCACTTTTTGTAGTGTGCCGGATAGCTCTGCACTCATCCCTTCGTGGGACAGAAATGCAACAGACAAAGCCATCAATTTGGCAACATTGCGAGTACGCATAAAACCTCCAGAAATGAAGCCCGAGCCAAGATGAGCTCAATGGCAACTGCATGATTTTCTATTTGTTGTACATCAACGGCAGATTTCTAGAACTGCAGGGTGTTTTTATTATGTCAGCCAGCTTTCATAGCCGGATCGTATTGAGATGCTTCGTCCGCTGTGATCAGTCGATCGCAAAGATAGCTTCAACTTCTACAGGCGCCCCTCGCGGGATGGCCGCAACGCCTACAGCTGCCCGGGCATGGCCGCCGCGCTCTTGGCCGAAAAGCTCTACAAAAAGAGTTGAGGCCCCATCTATCACCTTCGCTTGCTGCTCGAAGCTAGGAAGGCACTTAACATAACCATTAACCTTCAAAACACGTATGCGGTCGAGTTGGCCATCGCTCGCTTCATTGGCAATGGAAAGAAGATTTAGTGCGCAGACTCGCGCCGCGGCCTGGGCCGTCTCGATATCAATTTCCGTTCCCACGGTTCCTTTGTATAGCAAGACGTCGTCTTGCAGGCATACTTGACCCGCGGTATAGATCAGGTTCCCAAAACGGGTGTACAACTGGTAGTTGCCGCCCCGCGTATTGAACTTAGGCAACTCCAAACCCAATGCAGTCAGTTTTTCCAGAACACTATTCATGATCAAAGTCTCCAATGGTTTTCTTCACGCCTCTGGCGATGCCAAACGCTTCAAAAATGAATGAATCAGTGAGTCCAGGCTTGTAGGAATACTTCTGGGTCAACGTTCCCGCCAGAGCAAACCACCACGACAGTTTTGCCCTCATAGCGCTGCTTCTCTCGTATCAGCGTTCCGAGGGCGGCTGCACCGCCCGGCTCAAGGACGAGCTTGAGGTACTGAAATGCTGCACGCATGCCTTGGAAGGCATCTTCCAGATAGGCGACTTCAGTACGCGGTTGAACAGGTTTCAATACTTCGAAGGGGAGTGCACCGACAGCGGGACCGGCAATCCCGTCGAGCAGCGTTTTTGGCAACAGCTGGAGTTTCACCGGTTCCCCCTTTTGCAGGGCTGTTTGCCATTTCGTATAGCCTTCTGCCTCGACAAGAACGCTCTCGAAATGACCACACTTGGCGCGCATTGCGGTCAATGTTCCGGATGCCAAGCCGCCGCCGCTGCAACCCAACCACACAGAGTCGGGAGTTGCCCCCACTTCAGCCAACTGCTCAGCGATTTCGAGACCGATGGTGCCTTGGCCCGCCATGATGAGGGGGTCATCGAAAGGCGAGACGAAGGTCAGGCCGCGGCTTTCAATCAGCCGCTGGGTAACGTCCTCACGGTCCTCGACGTCTTTGTTGTAAAGGACAACCTCTGCTCCCCACCAGCGGCAGTTGTCCTGCTTGATTTTTGGCGCGTGCTCGGGCATCACGACTACTGACGGGCAGCCCCACTGGTGAGCGGCCGCAGCCACTGCTTGGCCATGGTTGCCCGCCGAATAAGTGATAACTCCCTTGTTTCTGTCACTGGGTGCCAGTTCGGCCAATTTGAACATGGCACCGCGAAACTTGAACGCCCCGGTCTTTTGCAGGCATTCAGCCTTCACGTAAACATCCGCGCCGACGATATCATTCAGCATCGCAGAGCTCAGAAGTGGGGTGCGCACTACTTGTCCTTGAAGTCGGCGTTGTGCCTTCAGAATCAGGTCCAAATCAAACTTTTGCACGGCGAAGTTCCTTGTGGTGAGTAACTGGGGTGACTGCCGGGGGCATGCTCACGAGCTCTTGCTCTGCAGGCTGTGAAACCCTGTGTTGACGATGGGCCCAAGTATTTACGGCCATGATCCACAGGTACATTACGAATATGCTAACGTCCCGATACGCCAGTCGTATCGGGAGTGCCTGCGCAACGTTGGGGCATGGTCGCCTGGCTTTCCAACCCGCCGAACGCGCTACCGCTCATACCCGCTTTGCGAGTCTGATTCAGGATTTCTATGATCAACTTTCGACTTATCCGGCATCTCTGGCTGTTCCTTGCAGTCGCCGAAGAGCAGCATTTTGGTCGTGCAGCCAAAAGGCTGGGCATGTCACAGCCACCTTTGACTGAACAGATCAAGGTTCTGGAAACTTCCCTACGGGTAAAGCTGTTTGAGCGCACCAGCAAGGGCGCGATCCTCACCCCAACGGGTATGGCGATCATGCCGGCAGTACGAAAATTTGCAGAGCAGTTGGAGCGCCTGGAGCTTGCAGTACATGAAGCCGTTGCAGGGCAAACGGGAGTCCTGACGATAGGCGCTATCAACGCAGCCTTGCTTGAGGTGCTCCCTGATCTCATCGAGCAGCTCAAGGAGAGGTTCCCGAATATTTCAGTATTTATTCGGGAAATAGATAGCGGGGAGGCCATCCCGTCACTGGAGTCTGGCGACATCGATGTGGCTTTCGCACGAATTGAAGGCGGCTACTATGAGCCCATCCGCTCGATTGCTCTTGTCCAAGACCAGCTTGCGGTAGCGCTTTCCAGAAATCATCCACTAGCTAATGAAGCGTCTGTGGATCTGCGAGACTTGGCGGGAGAGGTACAGATCATGTTCGCCCGCAGCGGCAGTCCTGTTTTTTTTGACTATATCGTTAGCTGCTGTCAGCAATGCGGTTTCCGCCCAAAAATCATGCATGAGGTCCGCTCGATCGGCTCGCAGATAGCCTTTGTAAGTTGCGGTCAAGGTATTGCACTGGTGCCGTATGCGCTCGAAAAGCTGGCGCCCAAAAACGTCGTGATTCGACCCCTGCAGCAAAAATTTCGGCTGGTAACCAGTGCTTTGGCCTGGAATGCAGCCCGCAGTAATCCTTTGGTCGACGCGCTTGTCGATATCGTGCGCGAACAGTTCCCTGCTCCCATCGAATCAACTGTGCATTTGTGAACAATGCCTGGGAGCCAAAGGCTCCCAGGCATTGTTCAGGCAGACCCAGTTTGTCTAAGGCGTCGGACACGCCCGGTATATCCAGGCCTTCAAACAGGGCTGTCTTGGGGGGACATGTCTAAACACCTCGTAGCGATGACAGAATCGTTCAGACAGAAGCCGCTCAAACGAGCGGCGCGGCTTTATTCAGGGTGCGGTTCAATCAACGTTGCTCGATCTCTCCCGTGGCTCTGAAATGGTCAGTAAGAGGATGAAACTCATAAATGATCCCACCGCTAGCCAGGCAAACACGTAGTTCCAGCCATAGTTGTCCAGCAACAGCCCGGTGATGAAGGGTGTGGCCGCCGCGCCCAACTGACCGACCATGTTCACGACGGCGTTGGAGATAGGGAACGTTTTTTTGGTAGTCAGCCCCATCGGATAAACCATGTAGGAAGAGAACCCCAGGCTGAGAACGGCACCGGTCAACAACAGCAGCAAGCCGTAGGGAATCGGTTCGGCGGGCGAATTGATCAGCAGGTACATCATCAGTGAAGTGCCGAGTGCTGACAGCAGCATGCCGGGCTTGCGTCGCCCGCCCATCAGTCGATCCGAGCAGAAACCACCCAGCAGGTTGCCGAGCACGGCGCCCACCCATGGCGCAGCCGACACCAGGCCCATGTTCATGATCGAGAACTGTTTGACGGTCATCAGGTAGGTCGGAATCCACGCCAGCAGTACGCTCGACACGCCCAGTTGGAAGCAATAACTGGTGGCACATCCCCAGATATTCCAGGACTTGAACACCTGCCGATTGGTCTCGAGGGGCGTTTCGTGGCGGGCACGTATGACTCGATCGAGTTTGCTCACCCAGGCTGGAGTCTTTTTGGGGCGGGTTTGCTGAGTCGCTTTAGTACTGCCGCTTTCCTCGATGATGTAGCTGAGCTCGGCCGCGTTGACGAACCGGCTTCGGGAGGGATGGTCGGTGACCATGAAATACCAGACGACTGCCAGTGCGATGCCGGGCACGGCAAAGAAGTAGAAGATCTCTCGCCAGCCCCATACCGAAATGATCACGGCACAGAGTGGTGGCACGATCACCGGCCCGAACTTGACCGCAGACAGAAAGATCCCTGACGCAGTGCCTTTTTCCCGCGCTGGAAACCAGTTGTTGATGGTCGTGGTCATGCTGATCGGCAGCGGCCCTTCAGCGAGGCCAAGACCCAGGCGATACAGCTTTAATGCCAACAGTGAGCCGGCGGTTCCTACCAGGCCGGTCAGCAATGAGGTCAGCACCATGGCGCCCGGCAGGATCTTGCTGACACCGAAACGGCCAAAGGCAAAACCGGAAGGGATCTGTGCCAATGCATAGGCCAGCAGAAATAAACTCATCAACCCGCCGGCCTCGGCATTACTCATTTCAAACTCTTTACGAATGAACGGTAGCGCGACACCCAGGTTGGCTCGGTCGGCGGCAGCAATGGTGTAAATTAGAAAAATCAGGGCCGCAACCACCCAACGGTATTTGCTGCGCACGGCTAGTTTTATGACTTCAGGCATAGACATGGGGCGGACCTTGTTTTTGTCGGTGTTGTCCGGCCAAAGTAATAATTATGAAACCGTAAAAAAAGCGACAAATACTCCTGTCAAAAGATCGCTTTTATTGATGAAACTGTGAGGCCTGATTCGCGCTGTATAAAATGTGCGCGCAAAAAAAAACCGGGCTGAAAGCCCGGCAAAAATAGCGCAGTCAATAACGTGCTGAAGGGAATTCAGGATCGCTTCATAGCAGAACTCAGTTTGCCAGACCGGCCTTTTCCAGCACCTTGTCCAGCCATGACTGATCGATGGCGCCAGTGGCGATTTCGGCTTTGACCTGCTGTTCATGCGCGTCATGCTCTCGCGCCTTGACCAACACCTGCTCGGCATGGTCGGGCGAGAAGGCAACCAGCCCATCCTCGTCACCGACAATGATGTCGCCCGGATTGATGATCATCCCGCCGATTGACACCGGGACGTTGATTTCCCCTGGGCCGCTTTTGTAGGGGCCGCAATGCACCACGCTGCGTGCATAGCAAGGCGTGTCTTCAAAACTGGCGACATCGCGGATGGCACCGTCGACGACAAAACCGACACAGCCACGTTGCTGCGCATAGAGCTTGATCAGCTCACCGATGACCGCATTGGTCGCGTCACCCTGGGCGTCGATCACCAGCACATGCCCCGGTTCGATCAGCGTCAGGGCCTTGTAAATGTAGAGGTTGTCGCCGGGGCGCGTCTTCACCGTCAGGGCGGTGCCCACCAGTTTGCCGGTGTGGTTATAGCGCGTCAGCCCCCGGGCACCGATGTGACGCCCGAGGTTGTCGCTGATATGCGGCGTGACGACACTCTGAAAAGCGTCCAGCAGCGAGCGTGGCGCCTGGGGCGGAGAAGGGTAGATGCGTGAACCGGGCAATGACATAGCGACCTCCATGAACGACTGAACCCTTGTGGGCTATGCGTTCATAGTAAGAAAGGTCGCTCGGCACTATTAGCGATATTTATCTATGCAAAAGCATCGCTTTTTTTCTCGTATTCAGCGCCCGTGTTACCACACCATGCGGCTGAAATCACAACAACGTGCTGCCAGACGTGCAACCTCGACACTGAGGCCCTGAAGACGATCGGCGCGGTGCACCGCGATGTAGTGGATGGGAGGCAGCGCGGGCTCGGTTTCGATGACCTGCAGACGGCCCTGGTTCACCAGCGGCGAGAGACACTGGTGTGGCAGGTAGCTGATGCCGACACCGGACAGGGTCAGGCCCAACTGGGCGATCAGGTAGTTGCTTTTGATCGTACGGTTGACCCGGACGTCATTCTGGGCAAACCAGCGTTCATAGATTAACCCGGTGCCGGAGCCACCGCCCTGAGTCAGGACGGTGAACGAGGAGATGGCCTGCATGTCCATGACCTGGTTCCCCTGATGCAGCGAGGGTGCACACATCCAGGCGTTCTCCACTGCACTCAACGGCGTGCTGGCGAAGCGTGCGTCGGCAAAAATGTCGGGAACGATGATCAGGTCCAGCTGATCGTTCTCCAGTTTGGCCACCAGTTCGGTGCTGAGTTCGACCGAGGGCTCCAGTACTACTTTGGGATAAGCACTGCGAATACCCTCTACCAGCGCCGGCAGCCAAGTCATGGCGGTCAGCTCGGTGACACCGATGCGAAAACGCCTGACCAGCACTTCCTTGGAGCTGATGCGTTCAAGCAGGTAATCGCGCTGGCGCAGAATCTCCGTGGCCTGCTCGAACAATTCCGTGCCTTTTTCCGTCAGGCGCGCACTGCGTTTGGAGCGATCAAAAATCGGCATGTCGAAGGCATCTTCCAGCTCCTGAATACGCTTGGAAATGGCTGACTGGGACATGTTCAGTTTCATGGCTGCGGATTCGAAGCTACCCAGTTCCACAATCCAGTAGATGGCTTCCAGTTGCTTGAACGTGATCATGGCTCAGGCTCGATTGAAGAACGTGATCGATTGTTTGCCAGAAGCATCGAGTCAACGCCGCTGATAAACAGCAAAACCCGGCCATGGCCGGGTTGGTTTTTCAGCGGCGGATTAACGCAGGCTGGTACAGAACGAGCGGATGGCCTCGCAGGCTTTGCGCAATGAAGCGTCATCCAGGGCGTAGGCAATGCGAATGTAGGGGCCGAGGCCAAAAGCGCTGCCATGCACCACCGCCACATTCGCTTCGTCGAGCAGTGCATGGGCGACATCTTCGTCAGAGTGCAGCACTCGACCGCCCGCCGAGGTACGACCGATCAGCCCCGCACAGGAAGCGAACGCGTAAAACGCCCCCGCTGGGCTGACGCATTCAAGACCTGGTGTGGCGTTCAAAAGCTCCACCATCAAATCGCGACGCCCTTGGAACGCGGCACGGCTTTCGCGGATGAAGTCCTTGGGCCCTTCCAGCGCGGCGAGTGCGGCCTGTTGCGAAATCGAGCTTGCCCCTGAGGTTTGCTGACCTTGCAGTTTTTCCATGGCCTCCAGCAGCCAGCGTGGTCCTGTGGCAAAACCGATGCGCCAGCCGGTCATGGCGTAGGCCTTGGAAACGCCGTTCATGGTCAGGGTACGCGCCACCAGCCGTGGTTCAACCTGGACCAGGGTATGGAACGCTTGATCGTCGAAGATCAGGTGTTCGTAGATGTCATCGGCAAGGATCAACACGTGAGGGTGAGCCAACAACACCTCAGCCAGTGCGTGCAATTCTTCCCGGCTGTACACCGCGCCCGTCGGGTTGGACGGCGAGTTGAGGATCAACCAGCGGGTCTGCGGGGTGATCGCTGCGGCCAGCGCCGCGGACGTCAGCTTGAAACCGGTAGAGGCATCGCAAGTGACGATTTTGCTTTCACCGCCGCACAGTTGCACCATCTCCGGGTAACTGACCCAGTACGGCGCCGGCACGATGACTTCGTCACCCTCATTGAGGGTCGCGGCCAAGGCGTTGTAGATCACTTGCTTTCCACCGTTACAGACAAGGGTGTCTTGCCAGGTAACGTCCAGGCCGTTCTCACGGCGGAACTTGGCGGCCACCGCTTCTCGCAGTGAACGTACACCGGCGACCTGGGTGTAGCGGGTGTGGCCATGCTCGATGGCGTGAATGGCGGCCTCCCGTACGTGTTTGGGCGTATCAAAATCAGGTTCGCCGGCGCACAGCGAAATGATCTGCGCACCTTGCGCGCGGCGCTCTGCAACGCGGTCCATGATTCGGTAAGTCGCAGACGGCTGTGCGCTGGCCAGGCGCTGATTCAGCCGTTGAATATCGGCGCTCATGCGCGGGTTCTCCACTCAGTCAGGTTCATCAGTTCCAGGGTCGAGCGGCCTTCGGTCAACGCCTGCATCATCTGCGCTTCCTTGCTCGCGCGCGCTTCGCCTTCGGCCAGGGTACGTGCCGCATCCGCCTTGGGAATGATGATCACGCCGTCATCGTCGGCCACCACCCAGTCACCCTGAGCCACCAAAGCACCGTTGAAATTGAATGGTTGCCCCACCGAAGGCGCACTGGCCTTGACCGTACCTTTCACCGAGATGCCGCGAGCAAACACCGGGAACTGGCGTTTCTTCAGCGCAGCGATGTCGCGTACGCCACCATCGATCACCAGTCCGACCACGCCAGCCGCTTCGGCCGCCACGGTCAGCACTTCGCCCCAGTAACCGGCGATGAAGCCACCCGTACCCACGACCAGCACGCTGCCACGGGGAACACGTTCCATCGCCAGGTGCAGGGCGAGGTTGTCGCCGGGCGAGCATTCCAGCGGGTAGGCGGGAGCGCAGATGAAGGCACCATCCCAGATCGGGCGGATCGCACTGTCGACCGCGTAAGGTAGATGGGATGCTTCATACAGCGTCGAACTGCCCAGCAATTTTGCCCGTGCGTGAAAATCCAGAGGGAGCGGGAGCGCGGTCATCAGACTTTCCTCTGCAGGCTGTGGTAACCCAGTGCGGCCCGGGCTTCTTTAAGGGTTTTGCCTTGAGTGATCAGGGCGCGAATGTCGGCTTCGATCGATTCGATCTGACGGGCACACGCCGCCACTTCAGCCGCACGAGCGCGGGGGACAATCACCACGCCGTTGGCGTCGGCGACCACAATGTCGCGGGCACACACTCGGGCGGTACCGATGGACACCGGCTGGTTGACTGACTGAACCTGTACGCGGTCTTTGCCGGTGCGCATGAAACGGCCTTTGCTGAAGATCGGGTAGCCATCGCCCAGTGCTTTGTTCACGTCACGGCAAACACCGTCGATGACCGTGGCAGCAATCTGCCGAGTACCGGCGTACTGGGTCATGATGTCACCCCAGACGGTGCAGTCGGTGCGGCCGCCGTTGTCGATCACCACCACATCGCCAGGCGCCACGTCTTCGATGAAATCGCCCACGGTGCCCGGAGGTACGCTGGCCGAGACGTATTGCACGGTAAACGCCGGACCGACGATGACCTTGCTGTAATTGTCCAACGGTGCCACGCCGAGGCATTGACCGGGCAGGCCGAGTTTGTCCATTGCGTCAGACACGCCCGGGGTGTCCAGGCCTTCAAACAAGGCGACCAGTTCTTTGTCTTCGATATTCATCAGGCGTGCTCCACGTGGATCGCTTCAAATTGGGTGTCATGCATCACTTCGGCGACCGAGCGACCGCTGCGGACAGCCTCGACCATGCCGTCCTGGCGGCGGGCGATGCGCTCACCAAGGTCGACCACTTTCTCGATATAGGCGGTGGGCACGAACACGGTGCCGCAGGTATCGGCGATGACATAATCGTTCTCGCTGACATCGACGCCGGCCACTTTGACGGTCACGGCAGCGTCGATCTGCACCACCCGATTGCGTGCGCTGATCATGGTCACGCCGCGGCCATAAACCGGGTACCCAATTGACTCACTGCCATCGATGTCGCGGCTGAAGCCGTCGATTACCGTGCCGCGCACTTTCTTGCTGGCTGCTGCATTGGCGAGGATGTCGCCCCAGCAGGAGATGCCTTCGATGCCGCCGGCGATCACCAGCACACGATCGTCACTGTCGATCTGTTCCACCACTGGGGTAATCAGGTGCACAGTGGGGACGTTGTCGGATTTAGGAGCCAGCAACACGGTACTGGCGCGACCGACAATCTTTGGGCAGTTCCACAACGGGCGGAGCCCAACGGTGGCACCCGGCAGGCCGAGGAAGTCGAGCGCATCGGAAACCGTATTGGTATCCAGCGCTGCCAAGCGATCCAGCAAACTTTTATGGGTCATGGGGAAGCCTCTGTGGTGACGGAGGCGCCCAGTGTCGGCGAGGTAATTTGATAGGTATATTACGAATCACAGAAGCATTAGATACGCTAAACCTATGGATTAATCATGATCAATTTTCGTCTGATTCGTCATCTCTGGTTGTTCCTGGCGGTGGCCGAAGAACAGAATTTCGGCCGCGCGGCCAAGCGTTTGGGCATGTCCCAGCCACCGCTGAGCGAGCAGATCCAGGTGCTGGAGCAAGCGCTCAAGGTCAAGCTGTTTGATCGCTCACGACGCGGTGCGAAGCTGACTCCGGTGGGGGCGGCGATTCTGCCGGCGGTGCGCAAGTTCGCTGACCAACTGGAACGCCTGGAACTCGCCGTGGAGGAGGCGGTGGCGGGGCAGTCGGGGATGTTGACCATTGGCGCAATTTCCACGGCCATGTTTGATGTCTTGCCGGGTTTGATCGAGCAATTGAAAAGTGATTACCCGCACCTCACTGTGTCTGTGCGGGAGATTGACAGCGTCGAAGCCGTGCCGGCGCTGGAAGCAGGGGACATCGATCTGGCCTTCGCCCGGCTGGACGGCGATTTGGGGGCCTCGATCAAATCACTGCCGCTGACTCAGGACCGCCTGGTTGTAGCCCTGCCCAGCGATCACCCTTTGGCTGCGCGCACGCGAATCAGCCTGTCCAGCCTGGCCACTGAACCCTTGGTGATGTTTTCCCGAAAGGTCAGTCCGGTCTACTTTGACAATCTGATCGCAACCTGCCGCGCCAGCGGTTTTTCCCCGCGCGTGCTGCATGAAGTGCGCTCGGTCGCCTCGCAAATTGCCTTTGTCAGCTGCGGCCAGGGCATCGCGCTGGTACCGGCGTCGCTGAAAAAACTGGCGCCCGACAACGTGGTGTTTCGAGCGCTGAGCCAGAAGCTCAATGTCGTGACCACAGCGGTGGCCTGGAATGCAGAGCGGTCCAACCCGCTGGTGGAGGAGCTGGTCACCCTGCTCCAATCCCGGGCGTGAGTTGACCAAGGCCCTTGCGTGAATACGAGTGATAGGTTTGGCGTATGTAAGCCTTCCCGTATTAGGAATTTACAGAAGGCTCGATTCCCTTGAAATTGGGAATCTGGCTGCCGGCGACCCAGGTTCGGCCCAACCTTTTCGCTCAAGGAGTCAACAAGTTGCCCTCACCAGAAACGTTCACTCACGTGCAACTCCCCCTGACGGTGGAGGGTGTCCAACTGAACGTGGCCGCCCTCCATCGCGACGGCGTCCTGGCGCCGATCGTGTTCCTGCATGGTTTTGGTTCGACCAAAGAAGACTATGCCGACATCGTGCAGCGGCCCGCATTCGCAGGTCACCCTTTCGTGGCATACGACGCACCGGGTTGCGGCGAAAGCCAGTGCAGTGACCTGTCCAGGATATCGATTCCCTTTCTGCTGCAGACGGCGCTGCAGGTGCTCGAGCATTTTGGCATCGAACGCTTCCATCTGGTCGGCCATTCCATGGGGGGGCTGACCGCGCTGATGCTGGCCTTTCAGTTCCCGGGTCGGGTGCTCAGCTTCGTCGATATCGAGGGCAATATCGCCCCGGAAGACTGCTTCCTCAGCCGGCAGATCGTCGACTATCCGAGCAACGATCCCGAGGCGTTTTTTGCGGCCTTCATTGAGCGTGCCCGGCACGCCCCGGCCTATGCCAGTGCGCTTTATTCCGCGAGCTTGCGGCAAAAGGTGCGTGCTGGTGCGGTGCGAGGGATTTTCCAGTCGATGGTCGATCTCTCCGATAACGCCGATCTGATGGGCAAATTCCTCGGGTTGAATTGCCCAAGGATGTTCATGTACGGCGAACAGAACGCTTCATTGTCCTATCTCTCGCATATCCAGGCCGAGGGTGTGCGGTTGGCGCAAATTCCTGATTGCGGGCATTTCCCGATGTACTCCAACCCGATTGTGATGTGGCAGCAAATTGCCGATTTTCAGAAAAGTACTGCGCAATGATGCCAAAAGGGCCCGACGGGCCCTTCTTAATCGTGCCGCTGTAATGGTCAGACTCTGGCAGTGCTCGGTTTTGAACAACCCTTGAGCCCCGTGCGCTCCTCGATTTCACCGGAGCCGCTGATGTACCCGTAGCGAGACAGGTTCGGCATCAACATCGCAGCGATGAAGGTGATGGTCACTACCGCCGCGACATAGAAGAAAAAATACGCCTCGACACCCTGTGATCGGAGTGACAGGGCCACGTATTCGGCAGTGCCACCGAATGCGGCGTTGCCGACGGCGTACGGAAAGCCTACGCCCAGCGCACGCACCGCAGGCGGGAACAGTTCAGCTTTGACGATCCCGGCAATCGGTGTGTAGAGCGACGCAATGACCAGACCGCCGAACACCAGCAGGAGCGCTGTAAACGGGCTGCTAACTGACTGCAGCGAATAGAGCAGGGGGATCACCAGCAGCATGGCCAATCCGGAAAACATCAGCATGTGTGCCTTGATCCCGATACGGTCGGCGAGCAAACCAAAGAGCGGTTGGCAGAACATGAAGCCGACCAGGGCCGCGGTCATGATGAAGCTGACCGTTTCCGGGCTGAAACCGGCGGAGATCACCAGGAACTTCTGCATGTAGGTGGTGAAGGTATAGAAATACAGCGAACCGCCGATGGTGAACGCCACCACGAGGGCGACTGCACGTTTGTGTTTGAGCATACCGCGCAATGAGCCGGCGTCTTTGCGGTTCATGTCTTTCTTGGTGGCGGTTTCATGCATGGCGCGGCGCAGATACACCACCACGATCGAGCTCAGCGCGCCGATGAAGAACGGGATCCTCCAGCCCCATTCGCGCAACTCTTCGCCGGTCAGGGTTTGCTGGAGAATGACTACGGTCATCAAGGCCAGCAACTGACCGGCAATGATGGTGAAATACTGAAACGAGCCATAGAAACAGCGCCGGCCCGGTGTCGCTATTTCGCTGATGTAGGTGGCGCCAGTGCCGTATTCCGCACCGACCGACAGGCCCTGGATCAGCCTGGCCACCACGAGCAGGATCGGCGCCGCGACCCCTATGGTTGCGTAGGTCGGCATGACGGCGATCAGCAGCGAGCCGGCGCACATCATGAACACCGAGATAATCATTGAGACCTTGCGGCCGCGAGTGTCAGCGATCCAGCCAAAAATCCAGCCACCGAGCGGGCGCATGAAAAAGCCGACGGCGAAGACGCCGGCGGTTGCGAGCAACTGACTGGTGGTGTCGCCTTTGGGGAAAAACGAAGCCGCAAAGTAGATGGCGGTATAGGCGTAAATGAAAAAGTCGTACCACTCCACCAGATTGCCCGAGCAGGCACCCATGATGGCTCTGACGCGATTCGGACTTTTCACCGGATCAGTCTTGGCAGTGTGGATGGTTGAGTCGCTGGTTGATGCGGACATGTTGTTCACCCTTTTTTCAAGGCGAGACGATACGAGGCGCACGCTGATGCGTGTCCGAC
Organism: Pseudomonas sp. PDM26; assembly: GCF_019219185.1. Lineage (NCBI taxonomy): Bacteria > Pseudomonadati > Pseudomonadota > Gammaproteobacteria > Pseudomonadales > Pseudomonadaceae > Pseudomonas > Pseudomonas sp. PDM26. Next base: position 81,242 of record NZ_JAHUWC010000006.1, read on the forward strand.
GTTGCTAGCTCGATGGGTTGATGTGCTTAACGCAGTTGTTGTGAGCCTTTGACGACCAAGGCACATGAAGAGGAGGGATGTATACGAGAGGTCAGCAGTTCGCTGACTGTGTAAGACGGGTCGGTCAGGTAGCGAGAAAGGTTGTAAATCATGGCACAAGCCCTCGAATCTTATTCTTGTAGTGAGTCGAGCGCTCTTTGGCGCCGACGTTGATTGCACGCTACCGCAGAGTCAGGTGGGTAATAAGCCGTCAGGCAGGCCTAACTGATATACCTAAATTCTATAGCTTGGCATGCAGCCCCAGCGGGCCGGGGGATACAGCCGGCTCGAAAGCCTTGAAACCTCACGACACACGGTTTGCGGGGCACTCCAGGGTTCGAAAATGCGATTACACTCACAACACTTTCGACGCATATCGCGCCGAGCCCGATGCTGACTGGCCTGGTAATGGATGTCGTTCAACTCAAAACCCTGATTCATGTGGCCGAACTGGGCAGTCTCAGCAAGGCCTCCGACCGGCTACACATCGCACAACCGGCACTCAGCCGACAAATTCGATTGTTGGAAAAAGAGCTTGGCACCTACCTGTTTGATCGACATGGGCGAGGCATGGAGATTACCGATGCCGGTCGCGAAGTGCTGGCGCATGCCACCCGCATCATGGAAGAAATGGAGTCCATTCGAAGTTCTGTTGTAGGCGGAAAGACCTCTTTTCGGGGAGCGGTCGTTATCGGTACGACGCCGACGGTAGCGGAAATTGTCACCGTCCCTCTGGTGCGCAAGATCAAAGAAGCGCATCCGAATCTCGCTGTCAGGTTTTCCTCGGCCTTCAGCGGCTATCTGCTGGATTGGGTGCAGCGAGGCGAATTGGAGCTGGCGATTTCTTACGATCCCCAGCCCCTGCATACGCTGCGTATCGTGCCGGTGATGATGGAGAATCTGCTGTTGGTCGGTCCCGCCAGCGCCAACCTGCGTCTTGATACGCCGGTGTCGTTCGAGTCTTTGGCTGAGCAGCAATTGGTATTACCAAGTGCTCGACATAGCCTTCGCGTGATTCTGGATGATTGTGCGCGTGAAGTCGGCATCAAGCTGAAGACCAGCGTTGAAGCCGACTCCTTTGGCGCGATGATTGCCTTGGTCTGCAATGGCTTCGGTTTGACCGCTCTGCCTTTGGCATCGATTTACACGCAAATCGAAGCTGGCGTGCTCAGTGCCGCACCCTTGGTCGACCCCGTTCCAATGCGCAAATTGGTTCAGGTCTTTCCTGCAGACAGACGGGTGAGTCCGGCTGCCAAATTCGTCGGAGATGTCTTCATCGAAATTGCTGCAGACCTGGTCAATCGCAAGATTTGGGCCGGGCACATGCTTTGAATTCTCGTTCGATCTGTTAGCCCCGCCGTGTAATAGCTTCTCACCACTGATGACACTGCCTTGAACCATCAAACGCGACTGCCTGGCGTATTCGGCATTTTTATATTGGGGATGCTGCAAGTTCTGGTCTGGGGAGGCTCGTTCTTCCTGATGGCCGTGATGGCCGATCCGATCATGAAAGAGACCGGCTGGGCTAGCCAATGGGTGTATGGCGCGCTGTCTCTGAGCATTCTGGTTTCTGCGATGCTGGCGCCATTGACCAGTCGACTTATCGCCCACTACGGCGGTCGCCCCATCCTGGCCAGTAGCGGCCTGGGCGTCGCCATCGGATTGTTTCTGATGGCCAGTTCGACCTCGTTGCCGATGTTTCTTTTGTCCTGGGCAGTGATTGGCGTCGGTATGGCACTGGGGCTGTACGAAGCGCTATTCGCCGCCTTAGGTTCCCTATACGGGGAGCGTGCGGGCAGCGCGATTACCGGGATCACGCTTATTTCAGGGTTTGCGACAACGCTGTCATGGCCCGCGGTTGCGCTGGTCATCGAGCACGTTGGCTGGCGCACCACGTGCGTGGCTTATGGGGCGTTGTTGGTCATTGCCGTGGCACCGCTTTATCTCTGGGTGCTGGCGCGGGGTGCGGGGCCACTCGCGAAAAGCCAGGCAATGAGTGATGAAAACCTTTCAATCGACCGGCGGATCTACCTGTTGCTCACACTGATCTTTGCGTTAGGCGCAGTGATCATGACGGCGATTTCTGTCCAGCTGATTTCATTGTTGCAGGGGCAGGGCTACTCGCTTGCCGCCGCCATCGGGCTGAGCTCCTTGCTGGGCCCGAGCCAGGTCGGCTCGCGTGTTCTACAAGTGTTTTCGCGAAAGCGACATCCCATTTGGACGACGTTGATCTCGGTGGTATTCGTGGCAATCGGTCTGCTGTTTGTGACGGTCTCGCCGAAAATGTCCGCGCTGGGCCTGGTGATCTACGGCGCGGGTAATGGTTTGCGCGCGATCGTTCGAGGCCTGCTGCCACTGACCCTGATGTCGCCCATCCATTATGTTTTGCTGATGGGGCGCATGGCTCGGCCTTCGCTCATTGGACAAGCCTTGACCCCCCTTGCTGGCGGATACCTGTTGCAGACCTGGGGCGCTGGCGGTGTGCTGGCGGGCCTGACTTCTCTGGCCGTATTGAATGTGCTGTTGGTCTTGTTGCTCATTCGGCTGGTGTGAAAAGAACAGCGCTGAACCAGCGACAGGGTCAGCCACGCACGCCGCTCAGATACTCAAACAACTTGGCCGCTTCCGGCGCCAGTTGCGTCTGACTGCTGACTCCCACGAACAAGGTGCGATGAGCCCAGTCATCGCTCAAGTCGACAGCAATCAGGCGGGTACCGAGCAGTTCGGCACGTACGGATGACAACGGCAAAATCCCGATACCCAAGCCTGCTTCGATCATGCGACAGATGCCGTCGAAGCTGCTGACCTGAATCCGGACCTTGAGAATCTTACCCGCACTCACGGCGGCATCGGTGATTCTGCGCAGCAACGAGCTGCCTTGGTTGAGCCCCACATAATCGAAGCCAAGCGTATCGGCGAAGGAAACGCGGCGCTCATTGGCCAGTTCATGGCCGACGGGCACAAGTAGCACGAGTCGGTCATCACGATAGGGCAGTTTGTACAGACCCTCAGCCGGTACGTTATCGGCAAAAATGCCGATGTCGGCACGGCCGTTTTCCACGGCTTGAATAATCGGTTCGCTGAGTGCTTCTTCCAGTCCGATACGTACATTCGGGTTCGCCCGCAGGAACGACGCCAGGTCATCCGGCAGGAACTGGACGACGGCGGACGTGTTGGCGAACAACCGCACATGCCCGCGCACCCCGACCGCGTAATCACTGGCGTCGCACGCCATCCGGTTCACGCCTTCCAGAATCGTTCTGGCATGTTCAACGATCCCTTGTCCCGCCGCGGTCAATTCGAGCCCCCTTGGCAGACGCACGAACAGCGGGCACTGGGTCGTTCGTTCCAGCTCGGCCAGACGTTTGCTGGCCGCCGAGACCGTCATGTTGGCCTTTTCGGCGGCGCGGGTCAGGTTGCCGGATTCGGCGGCGAAGATCAGCAGGCGTAACGACAGCAGATCGAAATGCAGAGGATTGATCATCAAGAGGATCCAAGGTTTTCCATTCTGGAAAGGGTAGTGGCGGAATATGAAATTTTCATCTGCCCGGTTTGTGTCGATTATCCATGCCACAAGCACTCAACAAGAACGGGAAACGTCATGAGGTTACCTCTGCAAGGTGTCAAGGTCGTGGAGCTCGGTCAACTGATTGCCGGGCCATTTGCGGCGAAAATGCTCGGTGAATTTGGCGCCGACGTGATCAAGATCGAACCTCCGGTCACCGGTGACCCATTGCGCAAATGGCGCCTGCTGCATGACGGTACTTCCGTCTGGTGGGCCGCGCAGTCTCGTAACAAGCGCTCGCTGACCCTCGACTTGCGCCAGGGTGAAGCCCAACAGGTTGTGCGCCAGTTGCTGGCCGATGCGGATGTGCTGATCGAGAACTTTCGCCCAGGCACCCTGGAAAGCTGGGGGCTGGGCTGGGACACACTGCACGCGCTGAATCCGAAACTGATCATGCTCCGGGTCTCCGGTTACGGCCAGACCGGGCCTTACCGTGACCGCCCCGGATTTGGCGTGATCGGTGAAGCGATGGGCGGGTTGCGGCATCTTTCCGGCGAGCCCGGTCGGACCCCGGTCAGGGTTGGCGTGTCCATTGGCGACTCGTTGTCGGCCTTGCACGGAGTGATCGGCATTTTGCTTGCCCTGCGTCATCGCGAGCAAAACGGCGGTGACGGCCAGCAAATCGATGTGGCTTTGTACGAGTCGGTGTTCAACATGATGGAAAGCCTGTTGCCCGAATACTCGGTGTTCAATGCCGTTCGTGAGCCCGCCGGCAGCAGTTTGCCGGGTATCGCCCCGACGAATGCCTATCGCTGCCGTGACGGTGGTTTTGCCTTGATCGCAGGTAATGGCGACAGCATTTATCAGCGCCTGATGGAAGTGATTGGTCGCCGTGATCTGGGGGCCGATCCCGAGCTCGCGCAGAACCACGGCCGAGTGCTGCAGGTCGAGCGCATCGATGCCGCCATCTCCGAATGGACCGCGCGGCTCAGCCTCGACGAAGTCTTGTCGATCCTGACTGAAGCGCGCATCCCGGCCGGCCGGATTTACAACGCTGCCGACATTGCCCAGGACCCACATTACCGGGCGCGCGACATGCTGATCGATAGCCAGCTGGACGACGGCACGCCGGTGACCTTGCCCGGCATTGTCCCCAAGCTGGGTACAACGCCTGGCAGCGTGACTCGCTCGGCGCCGACCCTTGGCCAGCATACCGCCGAGATTCTCGGTGAGCTTGGCATCGACGCTGCGCAGCAAGCCGACTGGCGCCAACGCGGCATCATTTGAACCGGAGAATGAACATGCAACGTCTTTTCTTGCAGGAAGTCGCGACCCGTGACGGCTTCCAGAATGAAGCGCGGTTTATCGAAACCGTCGACAAGATCGCCATGATCGACGCCCTCAGTCAGTGTGGTTTCGCCAAGATCGAGGTCACCTCGTTCACCTCGCCCAAAGCCATTACCGCGCTGCGCGACGCTGAAGCGGTGATGCAAGGCATCCGCCGCAACCCGGCGGTGGAATACACCGTGTTGGTGCCTAACGTGCGCGGTGCCGAACGTGCCCTGGCGTGCAACATCGATGAAGCCAACCTGGTGATGTCGGTCAGCGAACCGCACAACCGTTCCAATCTGCGCATGAGCCGCGAGCAGTCGTTTGCCCAGCTCAGCGAAGTGGTCAGCGTGATCGGTCAGGGACCGGTGGCGATCAATGTGTCGTTGTCGACGGTGTTCGGTTGCCCGATGCAGGGCGATGTGCCGGTGGGGGAGGTGTTGCACTGGGTCGAGCGTTTTGCTGACCTGGGTGCTCGCGGCGTGACCCTGTGCGACACCACAGGCATGGCGTACCCGAGTCAGGTCGAGGTGCTGTCCCGGGCAGTCCGTGAGCGTTTTCCGGCGCTGCAACTGACCCTGCATTTCCACAATACCCGTGGCATGGGCCTGGCCAATGCGCTGGCGGCCATCGAGGCCGGGGTCGATCGTTTCGATTCGTCCCTTGGCGGCCTGGGCGGTTGCCCTTATGCGCCGGGGGCCAGCGGCAATGTCTGTACTGAAGATTTGCTGCACATGCTGCAGTTGATGGGTTTCAACACCGGGGTTGATCTGGATCGAGTGTTGGCGGTCGCCGCGCAGTTGCCGGGTCTGATCGGCCACGAAATTCCCAGCCAGATCCTCAAGGCCGGCAAACGCCTGGACCTGCACCCGATACCCGCCCACGTCGCCAGCCTGGAAAAACAGGTGCCGTCGGTCCGAACCCAGGAGCTGCGCCCATGATCAACCATCTCGACCATTTGGTGCTGACCACCATCGACCCTGTGGCTGCCGAGGATTTTTACGTGCGAGTCATGGGTATGCAGGTGCAAACCTTCGCCGGTGGGCGCAAGGCGTTCGCTTTCGGTCAGCAGAAAATCAACCTGCACGTACGTGGCCACGAGTTCGAGCCCAAGGCGCACTTACCGGTGCCGGGAGCGTTGGACCTGTGTTTTATCGCCTCGATCCCCCTGGACCAGGTGATTGCCCACCTGGCCCGTGTCGACTGGCCAATCATCGAAGGCCCGGTGTTGCGCACCGGTGCCACCGGGCCGATCCGTTCGGTGTATGTGCGTGATCCGGACCTGAACCTGATCGAGATTTCCGAACCCGTCCAGCCGGAGCGTGCAGCATGAAAGTAGTGTTTCTTGACAGCGACAGCCTGCCCGTGAGCATTGCCCGGCCGGCCTGGGTTACGGACTGGCAGGACCGCCCCGACACGATGCCGGACCAAGTGGTGGACGCCGCCCGGGATGCCGATGCCGTGATCACCAACAAGGTGCGCATTGGCCGGGCCGAACTTGAGCAACTGCCGAACTTGCGATTCATTTGTGTCGCGGCCACCGGTTACGACTGCATCGACCTGGCGGCCTGCCGCGATTTTGCCGTGACGGTGTGTAACGTCCCGGCGTACTCGGCGCAAAGCGTCGCCGAGTCGGTGATCGCGTCGATCTTCGCCCTGCGTCGACAGTTGTTCGTCTATCAGGCTGCCGCGTTGCGGGACTGGCCGGACTCGCGACATTTTTGCGTGCATCGCGCGCCGATTCAGGATGTTCAAGGCAGCGTGCTGGGCATCGTTGGCCGGGGCGGAATCGGTCTGGCCACTGCGCGTCTGGCGAGCGCCCTCGGCATGCAATTACTGTTTGCCGAACACCGTGGCGTGGTCCCGGTGCGCAAGGGTTACCAGGCCTTTGAAACGGTGCTGGCGCAAAGCGACGTGATTTCTCTGCACTGTCCATTGACCGCACACACCCGACACCTGATCGGCGCGCCGGAACTGGCACAGATGAAACCCGGCGCCTTGCTGATCAATACCGCTCGCGGACCGTTGGTAGATGAGGCCGCAGTGCTCGATGCACTGGACAGCGGCCGCCTCGGTGGCGCGGCTCTCGATGTGTTGTGCCAGGAACCACCTCCGGCCGACCACCCCTTGCTCAACAGCCATCACACCAACCTGATCGTCACTCCTCATGTGGCCTGGGCCAGCCAGAGCAGCCTGCAACGGCTGGCCGACGGCATCCTTGGAAACCTGCAGGGCTACCACTCGGGGAACCTGATCAACCTCGTGTCGTAAATGCTTCACCACCTAACAAGAAGGTCCACTTATGAAAACAATAACAATCACACCGGTCCGTCAGCTTGTCTCGTTGTTCATTGCCGCACTGTCCCTGGGCGCATTGTTGCAGGTAACGCCTACCGTGGCCGCGGCCATCGCACCGCCAGGCGCCCCGGTGGCGGGGATGATTGATCACGTCGACCACATCGTCGTGACCGCTTCTGACCCGCAAGCGACCATTCATTTCTACACCGAAGTGATGGGCATGCACCTGGAAAAATTCGGCGAAGGCCGGGTGGCCTTCACCTTCGGCAACCAGAAAATCAACATGCATGTGCGCGGTCATGAAATCGAACCCAAGGCCCACCTGCCGGTGCCGGGTTCCCTGGACCTGTGCGTTATTGCCAGCGTGCCACTGGATCAGGTCATCGCCCACCTCAAAGCGGTGAACTGGCCTCTGGTCGACGGCCCGGTAGCTCGGACCGGGGCCAGGGGACCGATTCGCTCGGTATACCTGCGGGATCCCGATCTCAACCTGATCGAAATTTCCGAGTACGTCCAGAAGTAACCATCCCCCCGAAACACTCTTTCCCAGGCGATCGGTCGTGCACCGATGGGGTGGTCCGCTGCCTGGGGAAATGCATCACGCCTGCGAGGAAGCCATCATGACAACAACAATTACACCCTCGATTGCCGAAAAAAAGCCGAACCATTCACGGATGCGCCGCGTGTTCCGCCATCTGTATGTGCAGGTGCTACTGGCGATTGTGCTCGGCATCATCTTCGGTCATTTCTACCCCAGCCTCGGCGAAGAAATGAAGCCCCTGGGCGATACGTTCATCAAGCTGATCAAGATGCTGATTGCACCGATCATCTTCTGCACCGTGGTCAGCGGCATTGCCAGCATGCAGAGCCTCAAGCGCATCGGCCGGGTCGGCTTCAAGTCGTTGCTGTACTTCGAAGTGCTGACCACCCTGGCGCTGGTGATCGGGTTGATCGGGGTCAACCTGATGCAGCCTGGTACGGGCATGCACATCAATCCGGCGACCCTCGATGGCCATGCCATCGACAGCTACAGCAAGTTGGCCCATGAACAGAGTGTGGTGGGCTTTCTCACCCATATCGTGCCCAGTACCGTGTTTGGCGCGTTTGCCGAAGGCGATATTCTCCAGGTGCTGTTCATTTCCATCCTGTTTGCCTTCGCCTTGCAGATGCTCGGTGCTGCCGGCAAGCCACTGCTGAACCTGATCGATCTGGTGGCCCAGGCGTTCTTCCGCATGGTCAAGATCGTGATGTATGTCTCGCCGCTCGGGGCCTTCGGCGGTATGGCCTTTACCATCGGCAAGTACGGCGTCGGCTCCCTGGGGGCGTATGGCAACTTGCTGATCTGCTACTACGTGACAGCGCTGTTTTTTGTGTTCGTGATTCTTAATCTGGTCGCGCGCCTGGCCGGTTTCAGCCTGTGGCAGTTTCTCAAGTACATCCGCGATGAGCTGTTTCTGGTGTTGGGTACCTCATCCTCGGAGTCGGCCTTGCCTCGGTTGATGGGCAAGCTTGAGCGCCTGGGGTGTGAGAAGTCGGTGGTGGGGCTGGTGGTACCTTCGGGTTACTGCTTCAACCTCGATGGCAGTTGTATCAACATGACGGTATTGGCGATTTTCATCGCCCAGGCGCTGGATATCCCCCTCGACCTCTGGCACCAGGTCACGTTGTTGTTGATTCTGCTGCTGACCTCGAAGGGGGCGGCCAGTGTCACCGGTGGTGCGTTCATTACCCTCGCGGCCACCCTTGGCAGCCTGGATGTGATTCCGGCGGCCGGGTTGGTGTTGGTGCTTGGGGTCTACCGGTTTATTTCCGAGGGTGGGGCGTTGATCAACGTCATCGGCAATGGTGTCGCCACGCTGTTCATTGCCAAGTGGGAAGGGGCGCTGGACGAACAGAAGTTAGCGTCAGAGTTGCGCAATGGCTGTGCCCGGGAGGTTGAGGCACAGTCCTGAACGAGTTGTCGCAAGACAGCCCCAAGACCGCTCAGTCCACGAAAGCTGGGCGGTTTTGGGTTATTAAAACGGGTTAATTCGATGTTTTGTTAAACATCAGAAATTGGCAACGTGGCAAGCAATACCGTTTCAGAGAGCGCTAACGCCTCGTGGTGAGTTTTCTCGCATCGCGGGTCACAAGATCAAAACCGCCCCTGAAACGCAACAGATAAGCACAGCGCTACTGCGCAGCACCGACTACCACCACGGCCCGTGCCAAAGCTGTCTCTGTACTGACGAGCATGACCATGGGTTCGGTAGCGAGCCAGATCGAATCGATTCGATCATCGCAACAGGCGAGTATCCATGTCCGTCTCGCAGCTTGTACAGCGACAGGGGTTTTGTTGAATATAATATCGGGGCAAATGCCCCCTCGAAGCAGTCCATCGCTATGGTTTAAATCAATGCTTCACAGGCTTGGCGAATCCTGGCGCAGCCTTCTTCGATCATTTTCTCTCCGCTGGCAAAGGAGAGGCGAACGTACGGACTGATCCCGTATGCTTCGCCCAAGACAGTGGCCACACCAGCCTGTTCCAGCCAGTAGCGAACGACGTCCCCGTCGCTATCCAAAGTGACGCCAGTAGGAGTCTTCTTGCCGAGCAGGCCTTGAACGTTCACGAACACGTAGAAAGTGCCCTCAGGCACTGTGTACGTCAGACTAGGGATACCTGTTAGCAAATTGATCATCAGATCTCGGCGCGCTTTATAGAGCCTCGCCATGGCCTTGACTGGCGTCTGGTCGCCATCAAATGCCGCTACAGCGGTCGCTTGGCTGATCGAGCTCGGGCACGTAGTGCTTTGCGAGAGCAATTTTCCGATGGCAGTTATCAACCATTTAGGGCCAGCGCCGAAGCCCAGACGCCAACCCGTCATTGCATAACCTTTCGAGGCACCATTGATGATCAACGTGCGATCTTTTAAGTCGGGTGCGGCTGCTGGGAAAGACACGTCAGCGATGCCTTGAGCATTTCACATCGCGGTTCAGGCGAACTGTATAGCCGTTGCGTTGAAGTGTGAGGAGGCGGCTATGGAATGGTTCAGGAATCTTAGTGAGAGGGGTTTTCCGAAAATCCGCCTGGCGATTTAGATCGCTCACCATCGCGGCGTTCACGTAAACGGGGGCCAGGAGTCCGCTTACGGCCTTACCAAATTGCGGCATGACTGCTCGAAGCGAAAGCCCCAAGTCGACATCTGTGCCGCCTTTTGGCATTCCCCATGTTGCTTCAAGCTTGCGACATCCCTGAGCGCGATGTCGGTCGTACCGCCACCTATGTCGACCACCACAGTGCGATGCGCGACAGGTGATTGGTAGTGGTAGTGGTAGGTTATCGCTGCCGCCGATGGTTCGGTTAAAAGGCGACAGACCGGAATCCCGCCTTCATGCCGGCTTCCTGGAGTAATTTTATGGCTTGGTCGCTACCCGCGGCCTCCATGGAGCTTCGGAACGTGACAGGTCGACCGATTCAATAACCCTAAGGGTGAAAAGGCCCTTCTGCTGTCAATCCAGAAATAGAGTCAGTCTGTCACCAGTTCAGTGCTGTTTTACCGTTCTTATCCGTATCAATATTTGCAGCAGTATGAGTGCTGCGACGGGCGCCACTACTATTACGGCTGATCGTGGCGACCAGTTCACACCCAGCACGTGGATGCCCGAATACAGCAGTTTCAACAAGCTCAACACGTAGTATGTGATGGCGATAATTGAGAGTCCTTCAACCGCTCGCTGAATCTTGATTTGCGCATCGGCCCGGGTGTTCAGACTCTTGAGGATTTCGGCGTTCTGCTCCTCCATTTCGACCTGGACGCGGGCCTGTAAAAGTTCACCCAGGTTAGCCACGCTCTTGGCCAGCACGTCTAGTCGTTGTTCCGTCACGGCACAGTACCTGACCGTCGGTTTGAAGCGCCGCTCGATAAAGATGCCCAGGCGCTGGAAGTGACCCGCGCGATGTTCCCGCAGTTCTGCCAGTCGTTCGAATACGAGCTGTGCGTAGGCTTGGGTGGCACTGAAGCGGTGACGGTGCCTGGCGGAGAGACTGACGACTTGTGCCGACAACGCTGCAATTTCTGAAAGCAGTACCTTTGCATTGCTCGTGTCGGGAGCGGCGTTGCGCTCCGACAGTTCGGCCAGGGTTCCATCGAAAGTATCGAGTTGCGAACTCAATTGTTTTGCTGCTGGAAGCGAGAGCGAGGCCATCATGCGATAAGTTTCGATTTCGAGTAGTCGGCGAATCATTCGCCCCTGTCGGTAGGAATTCAGGTGATGGTTGATGAATAGAAACCTGTTCTCGCCACATTCGTTTAATCGAAAATCGCTCCATACCGCAGCATCGCCGCCGCCAATGGATGACCCGCAAGGGTCCTTGAACCCGTATTCCGTGTGATCCCCTTCCCAGGAGTGCTTGTTGCGAACAACAACTTGTACCCTGTTGATCAACAACTGCGTGTAAGGGTTGATTTTTGCTGCCAAGGCATCGGGCAAAGAGCTCCAGCCCGGCTTATCCGTGGTTGCGGTGACGACGTAAGTGAGGGTAAAGAATTCAGCATGTCGCTCCCATTTCAGCCAATGCCCATCGAGTCTGATGATGCCTTGGGGTAGGTCATCACCAACTGGCTCGGTGTATAGACTGTCGAGCAGTACCTGTCGTTGGGCTTCACTGCCCATGATGGCCAGATGGAATACATGGGCCGGCTCGCTGAAGTACAGGGAAGGGCGGGCGTGCAGTTCGTTGTGAAGCGCATGTCTTAGCGGGTGCATGGTGACTATGCCTTGAGCGCTGAGTCTTTGCCGCAGGTAATGATGCCCAAAACAAAGTGGGTCAGGGCATCGGTGAGTTTTTGCTCCGGGACTTCAATGCTTTGCCAGAGGGACTGTCCGTAGAGCATCCCGATAACGGCCTCGGTGATCAGGCCTGTCCGGTCACTGATACAGCCGGTTTCGCCACATTCCGCGGAAACGATGGCTTTCAACAGGGCGGCGTAACTGCTCTTGAGCTGGTTGATTTCCTGTTGTTGTTCATCGCTCAAATTGACGAACTCTCGGGTTACCAGTAGCAGCCGGTGCTTCTCGGCCAGATTGAAAACCACAAATGCATGCACAAAGCGTTGGAGGCGGTCGCGATGAGTTCTGGCGCCGCGCATTCGGCGCTTGGTATCGGTCAACAGGTCGGATACCGCGCCTTCGATCAGTTCAAACAATAGACACTGCTTGTTCTCGATATGGTTGTACAACGAGCCCGCATGCAGCCCCAGCTGGCTGGCGAGATCACGCAGGCCGATGGCCTGGTACCCGCGCGTGGCAAAGAGTTCCAGCGCCACATCCAGAAGGCGGTCACGGGCGCTGTTGGATACTGGTTTCGCGGAAACGGCGGCCGCAGGCATTGTGCTGTCCTGTGTGCTTGATCTGGGAACTTGCCGACTATTGTCGGGCAAATTCGGTTTGACCAAATGTAAGACAACAGGCATCTTACGTAAAGACTAATCGCGGAGGTGTTTTATGGATGGGCAAACGGTCGTAATCGTCGGTGGCGCCTCGGGTCTTGGGCTGGAAACGGCCAAGCTGATGCGTAAGCGCGGCGCAGGAAAAATCGGCATCATCGATAGAAATGAGCAGTTGATGGCAGCAGCAGCGGAGATTTTGCGTGCCGATGGTTGCGAGGTTGCCACGGCAGTGGGTGACATCTCACGCCAGGCGTCCGCTCATGGCGCTTTCCAGCAAATCGTCGATGCGCTGGGACGCGTACATTGTCTGGTCAACAGCGCCGCGATTTATCCGCGCAAGGACATTTTCGAGATAACTGACGAGGAATGGGACCTGGAAAACGCGGTGAACATCAAAGGCACTTACCACATGATGGTCGCCGCGGTGAAACACATGCAGGCCTATGTGGCGGCCCCCGCCGTGACCGGTCGCATCGTCAACGTCACTTCGGTTGATGCATTCAAAGCCCACCCGCAAAACGCCCACTACGCCGCGACCAAAGCCGCTGTGGTCAGTCTGACCAAGTCATTCGCCCAGGCGTGTGCCAAGGACCAGATTCTGGTCAATTCCGTAGCGCCGGCCGGGTTTGCCACCGAACGCGCTAAGCAGTTGGGCTTCCTCGGTGAACTGGCTGCGGCCAACCCATTGGGACGTGCCGCCGAACCTGCCGAGATCGCCGAGTGGATCGTCATGATGGGTAGCAGTCGTAACAGCTACGCCACCGGTGAAAACGTGATTGTCAGCGGGGGATACATCTATGCCTGATTCAGTGTCGGTGCCGGCGATTTATCGTCGAGCGCTGGTAACGGGCGCCACCAGCGGTATCGGCAAGGCTGTGGTATTGGCATTGCGTGATGCCGGATTGCAGGTGATTGCTGTTGGTCGCAGCCCGGAGGCGCTGGCGGAGTTGCGCGCCGAGCCGGGCGTGACAGTGGTCGAGGCTGATGTACGCCAGGTCGAAGCGTTCGCAGAGGTGCTCGCGCGCTATCCGGTGGATGTGCTGGTCAACAACGCCGGGGTGCTGTCGACGCGCTCGTCCTTCCAGGAGATGGATCCGGCTGAAATCGACAACATGTTCGATATCAATCTGAAGGCACCCTTGCATCTGGCGCGCCTGGCGTTACCAGGAATGATCGAGCGTGGCTTCGGCCATCTATTCTTTATTGGCTCCAGTGCCGGGCGGGCGCCGCATCCAGGCGCTGCGGTTTATGGCGCGTCCAAGGCTGGTATCAGCCTGTTCTGCGACGCCTTGCGCTGCGACTTGCTCGGTAGCGGGGTGCGGGTGACGGAAATCGCCCCCGGACGGGTTCAGACTCAACTGTACAAAAACGCCATGGGTATGCAGGCCGCTGGCGCCGAATTGTACGATGGCTATGAGTCGATCATGCCGGAGGATATCGCGACCTTGCTGTTGGCAGCGCTGAGCCTGCCACAGCAAGTGGATGTGTCGCGCCTTGAGGTTTTCCCGACCTCTCAAGCGGTAGGCGGTGGACGTATGGTCAAGACCAAGGGGTGATGACCGAGGGCCGGGATTTCATCGATCCCGGCCGACACTTTTATCAGTGTCTGAAGCAGCCGAATACTGAGTGACAATGCTTGACTACCTGTAAGACAACATATAACTTACATTATAAGCGGGCTTGATTGCCTCTTGTCATGAAATCAGGAATTTCAGGGGATACGACGATGACTGCTACTTCATGCCGGGTCGGCGTGGACATAGGTGGGACCTTTACCGATATCGCGCTTGATGTAGGCGGGGTATTGCACTCAACCAAAATTCTTACCGACTATGAGCTGCCAGAGCGCGCCATTCTCACCGGTGTGAAAAGTGTCATCGAGGCCGCCGGCCTGAAGCTGTCCGACATTGATCAACTGATCCACGGCACCACGCTGGCCACCAACGCATTGATCGAGCGACGCGGGGCCAGGACTGCATTCATCACTACCGAAGGTTTTCGTGACACGCTGGAAATGCGCACGGAAAACCGCTTCGAACAGTACGACATCAATATCACCTTGCCGCCGCCGCTGATCGAGCGAGAGCACCGCTACACCCTGCGCGAGCGCCTGGATGTACACGGTGATGTGTTGATCGCCCCGGAGCAGGCTGATATCGATGCACTGGTTGAGCAAGTGGCCGAAGGCAATTACGAGAGCATCGCGATCGGCCTGATTCACAGCTACGTCAACGGTGCCCACGAGCGTTTGCTGCGCGATGCTTTGCAGCGCCGCTTGCCAAAGGTGTCAGTGTCGATCTCCAGCGAAGTTTCGCCGCAGATGCGCGAGTTCGAACGCTTCAATACCGTCTGTGCCAATGCTTACGTCAAGCCGTTGATCAAGTCCTATCTGGATCGCCTGGTGGTGACCCTCAAGCAATCCGGTGCCGATTGTCCGGTGTTCATGATCCACTCAGGTGGCGGAATTATTTCGGTGCAGAGTGCGGCAGAGTTCCCCGTGCGGTTGGTCGAGTCTGGCCCGGCCGGTGGTGCGATTTTCGCTGCCGATATCGCACGCAAGTACTCGCTGGATTCGGTGGTTTCCTTCGATATGGGCGGTACCACGGCGAAGATTTGCCTGATCGAAAACCAGGTGCCCAAGACCGCCAAGACCTTTGAAGTTGCGCGGACCTACCGCTTCAAGAAGGGCAGTGGCATGCCGATCTCGATCCCGGTTGTGGAGATGGTTGAGATCGGTGCCGGTGGCGGCTCGATTGCCAGCATCGACAGCATGCGCCAGATTCGGGTCGGGCCGCACAGCGCCGGTTCCGAACCGGGTCCGGCGTGCTACGGTCGTGGCGGCCTGGAGCCAACCATCACCGATGCCAACCTTTTGCTGGGGCGCCTCGATCCGGACAACTTCGCCGGTGGAGCCATGCGGCTCTCCATCGATAACGCCGCTTCCGCCACCGCGCGAGTCATTGGTGCACCTCTGAACATGGAAGCGGTCACCGCTGCCTACGGCGTGTGTGAAGTGGTCGATGAGAACATGGCCAACGCCGGTCGTGTGCACGCAGTCGAAAGCGGCAAAGACATCGCCGAATACACCATGATCACATTCGGTGGCGGTGGTCCGCTGCACGCCGCGCGCCTGTGCGAAAAAATGGGCGTGTCGCGCTTCCTGGTGCCGGCAGGCGCGGGTGTTGGTTCGGCCATTGGCTTCCTGCGTGCGCCGTTCGGCTATGAGGCGGTTCGCAGTGCGTTTGTGCGCCTGTCGCAGTTCGATGCGCCGCAGGTTAATGCGTTGATCGATGACATGACGGCCGAGTCCATTGGCTTCCTGCGCCAAGGTATGCCTCAAGGCGAGCCAGAGCTGGAATGCACGGCATTCATGCGATATGTCGGCCAAGGCTGGGAAATTCCCGTCTCTCTGCCTTTCAAACCATTCAGCAACAGCGACACCGCGCAGTTCAAGGCCCTGTTTGAAGCCGCCTACACCCAGTTCTTCGGTCGCCCAATCGAAGGTCCGGATGTCGAGATCGTCAGTTGGTCGGTCAAGGCCAGTTCGCCGCTGTTGCCGGTGCAACCGGTCGAGCAGATCAGCGCTTCGCACCGCGCCCACGAGGTGTCGCGTCGTGAGGTCTTCGACGTTGTCAGTGGCGGTTTCGTCGACGCCGGCATCTTCCAGCGCGAGGAGCTGCAACCGGGGGCTCGCATCGATGGTCCGGCCATCATCGCCGAGCGCGAAACATCGACCTTCGTGTCGTCCTCCTTCACCGCCACGGTCCAGCCTGATGGCTGCCTGCTGGTTGTTCGACGCTAAGCGTCACTTGCATACAAGGCGATTTTCCCATGAGCGATACCTTGATCGATATTCAAATGCAGGTGATGTGGAATCGCCTGATTTCGGTGGTTGAAGAGCAAGCCCTGACGCTGATCCGCACCGCGTTCTCGACCAGCGTGCGTGAAGCCGGCGACTTGTCCGCCGGCGTCTTCGACCGTGCCGGCAACATGCTTGCCCAGGCTGTTACAGGTACCCCCGGGCACGTTAACACCATGGCTGAGGCGGTGGCGCATTTCATCAATGAAATCGGCCAGGACAACATCTTCGAAGGTGATGTCTACGTGACCAACGACCCGTGGAAGGGCACCGGTCACCTGCATGACATCACCATCGTTTCGCCCTCGTTCTACAAGGGCAAGCTGATCGGATACTTCGCCAGCACTGCTCACGTGGTCGACATCGGCGGCCGTGGCTTTGGCCCGGATGCTCGCGAAGTCTACGAAGAAGGCCTGTTCATCCCGATCATGAAGTTGTTCGAGCGTGGCAAGGTCAACCGCGACTTGATCAACATTTTGCGCAATAACGTGCGTGAGAATGATCGGGTGGTGGGCGACTTCTATGCGCTTTCAGCCTGCAACGAGACTGGCCACAAGCGCCTGTTGAGTATGCTTGAAGAGTTCCGCCTGGAAGACCTGGAGCACATCGGCGGCTTCATCCTTGAGCACAGTCGTCGTGCGACGCTGGAGTGCTTCAAGTCGCTGCCGCATGGTACTTACCAGAACAGCATGACCCTGGACGGCTACGACGTTCCAGTGACCTTGTCGGTGACGCTGACGGTCGGGCCGGACGGCATCTTGACCGATTTCAATGGCACCTCCGGGATGAGCCAGTTCGGTATCAACGTACCGCTGGGCTATGCCAAGGCCTACGCCTGCTATGGCCTCAAGTGCATCGTCGCTCCCGAGATCCCGAACAACTCCGCGTCCCTGGCGCCGTTCGATGTCGTGGCTCCCGAAGGTTGCATTCTGAATGCCAAGCACCCGGCTCCGGTTTCGGTTCGTCACGTGCTCGGTCACTTTGTTCCTGATCTGGTGCTCGGTGCACTGCACAAGTGCCTGCACGGGCAGGTTCCGGCCGAGGGTGCCAGTGCGCTGTGGAATCTGCATTTGAGTGTCCGTCCTTTGGAAAGCAATCCGGATGGACGCAATGCCGAGATGCTGATGTTCAACAGTGGTGGTATGGGGGCGCGCGCGGCAAAGGATGGTTTGAGTGCCACGGCGTTCCCGAGCGGCGTGCACACCATGCCGGTCGAGGCCACCGAGCATGCCGGGCCGGTCATTGTCTGGCGTAAAGAGCTGCGTAATGGCTCTGGCGGTGCCGGACAGTTGCGCGGTGGATTGGGGCAAGAGATCGAAGTGTCCGCCGCAGAGGGCTATTCGTTCCGCTTCAGCGCCATGTTTGACCGCATTCTTTATCCGGCTCGTGGTCTTGAGGGGGGCAAGGAGGGCGCCAAGGGTTATGTCGGTCTGGATGATGGCACGCTGCTGCGTGGCAAAGGGCAGCAGTTCGTGCCTTCGGATCGGCGTCTGATTCTCAGCTTGCCGGGCGGTGGAGGTTACGGCGATCCGCGTCAACGCCCTCGCGAAGAGGTCGAGCGCGATCTGCGCTTTGGCTACATCAGTGCCGAGCAGGCACGTGACGATTATGGCTATGAGGCCGGGCAGGGGACCAAGTAATGGAATTTCAAAGTTCGCGGGTCAGGACGGTCAAGAGTTCGCCAAGCATGGCGGTGTCGGTCCTGGCCAAGAAAATGCTCGCTCAAGGCGAGCCGGTGATCAACCTCAGCCTGGGCGAGCCGGATTTCAACACCCCGGCCCACGTCATCGAAGCGGCCTACCAGGCCATGCTTGACGGCAACAACCACTACACCGCGCCCAACGGCTACGAGGTGTTGCGTCAGGCCATTGTCGACAAGTTCTCCCGTGAAAACGATCTGAACTATGGTCTGGACGAAATCTGCGTGGCCAACGGTGCCAAGCAGTTGTTGTTCAATGCCTTTCTGGCAACCCTGGAACCAGGGGATGAGGTCATCACGCCTGCGCCTTATTGGGTGTCCTACACCGATATGGTGCTGCTCAACGGTGGTGTACCGAAGGTCATTCCCTGTGGTTCCGAGTTCGGTTTCAAGCTCGATGCTGCACGGCTTGAAGCGGCCATTACGCCGAAGACGCGCTGGCTGATGCTCAACTCGCCGAACAATCCCTGTGGGGCGATTTATACCCAGGAAGAATTCGCGGCACTGGGTGCCGTATTGCAGAAGCATCCGCAGATCCTGGTGATCTCCGATGAGATCTACGAACACATCATTCTCGGCGACAAGCCCTTCGTCCCATTTGTGATTGCGTGCCCTGAGTTGCGTGAGCGCACCCTGCTGATCAATGGGGTGTCCAAGGCCTACGCCATGACGGGCTATCGCCTGGGTTATGCAGCGGGTCCGAAAGAACTGATCGTCGCGATGAACAAAACCCAGTCGCAGACCACAACATGCCCCTCGGCCATCTCGCAGTTGGCAGCCGCGGCAGCGTTGAGCGGTCCGCAAGACTTCGTGCGTGACGCCAACCGTGAGTATCAGGCCCGAGGCGCAATGGTCGTCGAAGGTCTCGCGGCAATCGACGGACTGGAATTGCAGATGCCGGAAGGGGCGTTCTATGCCTTCCCGAAATGCTCGGCGTTTATCGGCAAGCGTACGCCCGATGGGCAAGTGATCGAGACCGACACCGATCTCGCCAACTACCTGCTGCGGGTCGGCAAGGTTGCAACGGTTCCGGGCTCTGCGTTTGGTCTTGAGCCATACATCCGTCTGTCTTTCGCAACGTCCCGGCAAAAGCTTGAGCAGGCCATCGTGCAGATGCGCGATGCGCTGGCCCTGTTGGTTTAAGCGTTGCAGTCACTGACTAATTCGAGATTGATCTGATGAGCAAGCCTTTCAAACGACTGTTGATCACCGGTGCTGCCGGCCGCCTGGGCAAGGTCTTGCGCGAGCACCTGCGGGACCTCGCCGATGAGCTGCGCCTGACCGATATCGCTGACATGGGCGCGGCGGCACCGCACGAGGAGCTGGTGCGCTGCGATCTGGGCAACCTGGCCGATGTTTTACCGCTGGCCGAGGGTGTTGATGCGATCATCCACGCCGGTGGTGTACCGCTGGAAAATACCTTCGCCGCGATCCTCAATGGCAACATCGTCGGCACCTACAACATCTACGAAGCCGCGCGTCAGCATGGTGTGAAGCGAGTGGTTTATACCAGCTCCAACCATGCCATTGGCTTCTACGACCGTACCGAAACCATCGACTCCACTGTTGCGCATCGTCCCGACAGCCTGTACGGCGTGAGCAAATGCTTTGCCGAGGATCTGGGTCGCTATTACTGGGACAAGTTCGGGGTCGAGTCGGTGAATCTGCGCATTGGCTCCTCGTTCGAGGAGCCTTTGGATCGCCGCATGCTGGCGACCTGGTTGTCGTTCGCCGACTTTGCTCAACTGGTGGAGCGCTCGCTGACCGCGCCGCGCGTTGCGCACATGATCGTCTATGGCATGTCGGCCAACCGAGAATCGCTGTGGGACAACCGCACGGCCTCCTCGATTGGCTACGTGCCAAAGGATAGCGCCGATGATTACCGGGAAAAAGTCGAAGCGAAATTCCCGCCCCTCGACCCCAATGAGCCTGCCGCGCGCTACCACGGTGGCAACTTTGCCGGCGCGGGTCATTTCGAAGATCCGAAGTAACGTTTCCCTATCGAATTCTTAGAGGTCCGAACCATGGCTTCGACAGCTACAAAGCAACACTACGACGTGGTGATCGTGGGCGGCGCGGTGAACGGCAGTGCGACGGCTTATTTCCTGGCCAACAACCCGGACTTCACCGGGTCGGTGCTGGTCATCGAGCGTGACTGGACCTATGCGCAGTCGGCCACGGCGCTCTCCAGCAGCTCGATCCGCGTGCAGTTTTCCAACCCGATCAATATTCAGATCTCTCGGTTTGGTGCCCAGTTTATCCGGGATTTCCCGCAACTGATGGAGGTCAATGGCGATAAGCCTGACCTGGCCTTCAAGGAAAACGGTTATCTGTTCCTGGCCGACCAGAAGGGCTTCGACGTGCTCAAACGTCTGCATCAGACACAGCTGGACAACGGCGCCGATGTGACCCTCATGGACACGGAAGCGCTGATCAAACGTTTCCCCTGGGTCAACCCCGACAGCCTGGCTGGCGGAACCTATGGTGAGAAGGACGAGGGTTGGTTCGACAATTACGGCATCATGAACGGCTTTCGCAAGAAAGCGCGCTCGATGGGTGTCGAGTACATCGAGAACGAGGTGGTTGAAGTCTTGCGCAAGGGCGATCGGGTCACTGGCGTGACCTTGGCCGGTGGTGAGCGCATCACCTGTGAATACTTGGTCAACACTGCCGGCACCCGCGGCCCCACAGTGGCAAAAATGGCCGGTTTGCAGATCCCGGTCGAGTCGCGTCGGCGCTCGCTGTTCGTGTTCGACTGCCACACACCGCTGCAAGGTGTGGTCCCGCTGACGATCGATCCGACCGGCGTGTTTTTTCGTCCGGAAGGCCATCTGTACCTCGGCGGCACTTATCCCAAAGTCGATCCCGAAGTGGATTTCGATGACTTCGAGGTCTTGCACGACGAATTCGACGAAGAGGTCTGGCCGATCCTTGCTGAACGTGTCCCAGCGTTTGAGGCGATCAAGGTGGTGAACTCCTGGGCAGGGCACTACGACTTCTGCGTGCTGGATCACAACGCAATCGTCGGGCCGCACAATGAGGTGCGCAACTTCCTTTTCTGCAATGGCTTCAGCGGTCACGGCCTGCAACAGGCGCCTGCGATTGGTCGCGGCCTGAGTGAACTGATCACTTACGGTGAATACCGCAGCCTGGATCTGAGCGCGCTGTCTTACGACCGCGTGGTGGAAAACCGTCCCTTTTTGGAAGACTCGGTCATCTGACCGCGAGGCCTGATGGAGAACAACGATGACTAACAACAATTCCATAGCGACCCGCACAGGCGGTCAGGTGCTGGTCGATGCATTGCGCATCAACGGCGTCGAGCGTGCTTTCTGTGTGCCCGGCGAAAGCTATCTGGCAGTACTCGATGCGCTGCATGATGCTAAGGACGATATCGAACTGATCGTCTGCCGTCAGGAAGGCGGGGCGGCATACATGGCCGAGGCGTACGGCAAGCTGACAGGCAAGCCGGGCATCTGTTTCGTGACTCGTGGTCCGGGCGCAACCAATGCTTCGGTGGGCGTGCACACGGCGTTCCAGGATTCCACGCCAATGATCCTGTTCATCGGTCAGGTTGCCCGGGATCAGGTAGAGCGCGAAGCCTTCCAGGAAATCGACTATCGCCGCATGTTTGGTCAAATGGCCAAATGGGTCGTCGAAGTGGACGACGCTGCGCGTTTGCCGGAACTACTCAGCCAGGCCTTCCATCGCGCCACCAACGGTCGGCCGGGTCCGGTCGTCGTGGCGCTGCCGGAAGACATGCTGACGGATCTGGTGGATGTTGCGGATGCCGGTCCTGCGCAGGCCATCGAGCCGGCCGCTTCGCCTGCTTCGCTCGAACAACTGCAAAGCCTGATCGGTCAGGCGCAGCGTCCGCTGGTGGTGCTTGGCGGTGGCGGCTGGAGCGGGGAGGCGGTTGACAATATCCGCACGTTTATCGAGAAACAGAATTTGCCGGTAGCCGCTTCGTTCCGCTGCCAGGATCTGTTCAATAACACGCTGCCCAATTACGCGGGTGACTTAGGGCTGGCTGCCGGACCTGAGTTGGTTGAGGCTGTTAAAAATTCGGATCTGTTGCTGGTGATCGGTGCTCGTCTCGGCGAGATGACCACGGGCGGTTACTCGCTGGTGAACATTCCGGTTCCCAAGCAAAAGCTGGTTCACGTGCATCCGGGTATTGAAGAGCTGGGTCGGGTCTATCAACCCACCCTTGCGATCAATGCCGGGATGAAAACCTTCGCGGCGCAGGTGGCAGCCTTGCCAGCCGTCAACCCGCAAGGGCTGGCTGACTGGACGGAACAACTCAACCGTGGTTACCGCGCCAATTTTGACTGCCCAGCTTCGCCGGGTCCTGTGCAAATGAGCGAGGTCATTGCCTGGCTCAATAATCGCCTGCCCCACGACAGCATCATCACCTGCGGTGCGGGCAACTACACCGGTTGGGTGCATCGCGGCTATCAGCACCGCACCTTCCGTACGCTGCTGGGCCCAACCAATGGCTCGATGGGGTATGGGGTGCCGGCGGCGGTGGCGGCCAAGATCACCGCTCCAGATCGTACAGTCGTGGCATTTGCTGGCGATGGCTGTTTCCTCATGAACGGTCAGGAGCTGGCAACGGCTGCCAACTACGACGCCCGTCTGGTGGTGATCGTGGTGAACAACGGCATGTACGGCACCATCCGCATGCACCAAGAGCGCAGCTATCCGGGTCGCGTTTCCGGAACCGAACTGCACAACCCGGATTTCGCCATGTTGGCCCGTTCCTACGGTTTCCATGCCGAGACGGTCGTGGCGACCGAACAGTTCGCCGAGGCGTTCGAGCGGTGTGTCAATTCGCAGAAGCCGGCACTGATCGAAATCCAGGTCGATCCGGAAGCGCTGACACCGCGAATGACCTTGAGCCAGATACGCGAAAAAGCCCTCGCTTCGCGCTGATTGACCTCGGGCGGGACGGATTGATCGTCCCGCCTTTTTTTTGCCTTCAATTTATACGAGCGCCTCATCATGAGACTTGCCGATCCTGAACTGCTGCGTGAATTTTGCTACATCGATGGTCAATGGGTGGCGGCTGACAATGCCCAAACCATCGACGTCACCAATCCGGCCACCGGTGAAGTGATAGGGCGTGTGCCGCGTATGGGCGCCAGTGAAACCCGCCGCGCGATTGACGCTGCCCAGGCCGCACTGCCTGCCTGGCGTGCACTCACCGCCAAAGAGCGGGCGTCGCGCCTGCAAGCCTGGTTTCGCGAAATCATGAACCATCAGCAAGATCTCGCGCAGATCATGACGGCCGAGCAAGGCAAGCCACTGGCCGAGGCGCGCGGAGAAATTGCCTTCGCTGCGGCTTACGTGGAGTGGTATGCGGAGGAGGGCAAGCGCATTTATGGCGATGTGATCCCGTCACCCCACGCTGATCGACGGCTGATCGTGACCAAGGAACCCATTGGTGTCTGTGCCGCGATTACGCCGTGGAACTTCCCGGCGGCCATGATTACCCGCAAGGCTGCACCAGCATTGGCGGCGGGATGCACGTTGGTGCTTAAGCCGGCGTCACAGACGCCTTTCAGCGCGCTTGCACTCTGCGTGCTGGCTGAGCGGGCGGGCATTCCCCGAGGTGTACTGAGCGTGGTCACGGGTGATTCCGGAGCGATCGGCGGAGAGCTAACCTCAAGTCCCATCGTGCGCAAGCTTTCGTTCACCGGCTCTACGCCGATTGGCATCAAGCTGCTTGAGCAATGCGCCGCTACGGTCAAAAAAGTCACGATGGAGCTGGGGGGCAACGCACCTTTCATTGTGTTTGACGATGCGGATGTGAACGCAGCGGTTGAAGGTGCTGTGATTGCCAAATTCCGCAACGCAGGCCAGACCTGTGTGTGCGCTAACCGCTTCTTTATCCAAGATGGCATCTACGACCAATTCGTCGAGAAATTTGCTGCGCGGATCAATAGTCTGGTAGTCGGCGACGGCACCCAGGCTGGTATCGAAGTCGGTCCGATGATCGACGCAAAGGCGCTGGCCGGTGTCGAGGCCCTGGTGGTCGATGCGCGTGAGGCCGGCGCGCGGGTGGTGGCGGGCGGCAAGCGTCACGCCTTGGGCGGCGCTTTTTACGAGCCGACCCTGCTGGCCGATGTGACCGCCGATATGCGTGTGGCGCAGGAGGAAATCTTCGGCCCGGTGGCGCCCTTGTTCCGCTTCAGTAGCGAGAGCGAGGTGATCGGCCTGGCCAACGACACGGAGTTCGGCCTGGCCTGCTACGTCTACGCCCGTGACCTGGGGCGCGTGTGGCGTGTGTCTGAGGCGCTGGAATACGGGATGGTGGGTGTGAACGTGGGCGTGCTGGCTACGGAAGTTGCACCCTTTGGCGGCGTCAAATCTTCTGGCCTGGGGCGCGAAGGTTCGCGCTACGGTATCGAAGACTACGTCGAGATCAAATACTTGTGCCTGGGGCTTGGCTGATCAGTTGGAACCGCAGGGCGGAGATCACTCTCCGCTCTGTACCAGGCGCTGATAGCGCGACAGGCTTTCTTCAAGGTGCTTGCGCAGTGCATTGCGGGCACCGTTGATGTCACCCATGGTGATCGCCGAAAGAATCGCGCCGTGTTCCCGGCCGATTTTCTTGATGTGTGCCTGGCGGCTCTTGCCTGTGGATTGCCCGTGCTTGAGGTGCAGGTCAAAGATGATGTCCGGCCCCAATGCCTCTAGCAGCTGGGTGAAATGTGGGTTATTGGTGGCGCGGGCGATGGCCAGGTGAAACTCGAAATCGGCCTTGGCTTCTTCTTCGAGGTCGGTGCCGTCCAGTGCATTGAAGCGATCGAAAGCCTGGGTGATGTCGGCCATGCTGGTGGGACTTCGGCGTTCGGCGGCCCGGGCAACAGACTCGGTTTCAATGCCCAGGCGAAGCTCCAGCACTTGGGCTGCTGCTCGGACATCATCCACGGCGGTGCTGAGTGCATAGCCGATGCGCTTTACGTCCTGCTCCACCACAAACACGCCCACACCTTGGCGTGCAATCAGGCGGCCACCCAGGCGTAGCGAAGCGACGGCCTCGCGGATCACCGGTCGGCTGACGTTGAATTCCTTGCACAGCGCCTGTTCGGAAGGCAGCTTTTCACCAGGACCGTATGTGCCTACATCAATACGATTGGACAGTTCACGAATCACCGTCTCTGCAAGATTTTCCCTGCGCGTACCAGTCGTCGCGTCCATTTTGTTGCTCCTGAAACTGAATGCTCATCACGGAAGATGAATGGTTGTACAGCTCACTGGACCTCGTCAAATAAATGCAAAGTCTTTGTTTCTTTCGTCATTTGGCCGATGTTCCTGCCAGTTGACCGATACCCGTATGTTATCAAACAACTGACCTCACATGGTGCGAACGTCCCATCTTGGCGATGGGTGCGCGTCGGATTTGTGCATTTTTCCCGCCGCCAGAAATTCTTCTTTCTCATTTTCGCTAACACCTAGCATACACCCATTGACAGTTGCCTGCTGACTGTTATCTTACAAGTGCAGTCGCCAATGCGACTTTGCAATGCAGTGAGATTGTCCCGAATAAGGTCTGGTTGCCGTGACAGGGCGCCGGGCGTGGAAAAGAAGACTTGCACGCCAACGTGCTCAATTCGTTTGTCCGATGATTTCTGGGAGGCGTATATGCGTAAACACAACCTGATCTGCACAGCACTTGCTGCGGCCATGGCTTCGGCGCTCAGTGTCGGGGTCGCCACTGCTGCCGAGACCGAGCTGGTCCGAATCGGTTTTGCCGGGCCACTGACCGGCCCCTCCGGCCACCAGGGCCTGGATGTTGAACATGGCGTGAGCATCGCCATCGAAGAGGCCAACCAGCAAAAACTGAAAATTGGCGACAAGGTTGCCGAGTTCAAGTTGGTCTCAGAGGACGACGTGGCTGACCCTCGTACCGGTACCGCGGTGGCCCAGCGATTGGTCGATGCCAAGGTGGCGGTCGTCATCGGCCATTACAATTCGGGCACCAGTATCCCTGCTTCGAAAATATACGGCGACGCCGGCATTCCCCAAATCTCTCCTTCGGCCACCAATCCAGCGCTGACCAAGCAAGGCATCAAATCGGTGTTCCGTGTGGTCAACGATGACGCCACGCTGGGTCGTTACGCCGGCAATTACCTGGTCAACAAACTCGGTGCCAAACGCATTGCGATCTTCGATGACCGTACCGCTTACGGCCAGGGGCTGGCCGATGAGGTGAACAAGGCGGTCAAGGCGGCTGGCGGCAATGTCGTGGTGCGTGAATACACCAACGATAAGGCCACAGATTTCAACGCCATCCTGACCACCGCTAAAGCACAACAAGTAGACGCGGTGTTCTTTGCCGCCCTGGATTACCAGGCGGCCCCCATGGCCAAGCAGATGAAAAACCTGGGTATCAAGGCCAAGTTCATGAACATCGGCAACCTGCCGAACGACGAGTTCAAGAAGATGGCCGGCAGCGCAGCTGAAGGGGCTTATGCCTGGAACTACGGAACGCCTTTGCAGGAAATGCCGAAGGGCGCCGCGTTCGAGCAAAAGCTTAAGGACAAGTATGGCATGGGTGTCGTGCAATCTTCGCCGGCCGCTTACGACGCTACCTGGGCTGCGATCAATGCAATGGTCAAGGCGCAATCGGACGATCCTGCCGTTTACCTGCCGGTGTTGAAAAGTTCCAGTTACGACGGTGTGACCGGAACCATTGCCTTCGACGAGGCTGGCAATCTTAAAAATGCCGCCGCGACAATTTTCCAGTTCGAAAACGGTAAATGGAAAACCTTGGCTGTAGAACGCGAATAAAGATTTAGCGACATCTAGAACGATAAGCGGGCCCCCACGGCCCGCGACAACAACAAGAAGATATTTTTTCTGATCTGCCATGAGTTTCATCGCGTGCTCTCGCAAGAGATCGCCGGTGAATACAACGCAGCTTTGAGGATTCACCAAGTGGACGCCAATCTTAGTATCTTGTTGCAGCAGATCCTCAATGGTCTGGTGCTCGGCAGTATCTACGCCCTTGTGGCGCTGGGCTACACCATGGTTTACGGCATCATCGGTCTGATCAACTTCGCCCATGGCGAGATCGTCATGGTCGGTGCGATGGTGACGATTTCGGTGCTGACCATGCTGGCAGGGTTTGGATTTGCACCAGGTGTATTGACGCTGATGTTCGCAATCATGATTGCGGCTGTCGTCTGCATGCTGATGGCACAAGGTATGGAGAAATTCGCCTACCGACCGTTGCGCAAAGCACCGCGCTTGACACCCCTTATCCTGGCGATCGGGATTTCAATTTTTCTGCAGAACCTGGCGATGATGATCTGGGGG
Source organism: Pseudomonas sp. PDM26 (assembly GCF_019219185.1). NCBI lineage: Bacteria > Pseudomonadati > Pseudomonadota > Gammaproteobacteria > Pseudomonadales > Pseudomonadaceae > Pseudomonas > Pseudomonas sp. PDM26. The sequence continues at coordinate 108,727 of NZ_JAHUWC010000006.1, forward strand.
CGAGGCTACAAGACCTTTCCCGAGGTTGTTGAAACCCGGCCTGTCGAAGTGTTCGGCGCCACCATTACCAACATCCAGATGAGCATCATGATCATCTCGGTCGTCATCATGTTTGCCCTCTGGGTGCTGGTGGACAAAACCCGGCTCGGCAAGGCCATGCGGGCCACGGCACAGAACCAGGAAGTCGCTGGCTTGATGGGTATAAACATCAATCGGGTTATCTCAGCCACCTTCGTTATCGGTGCATCGCTGGGTGCCGTCGCTGGCGTCATGCGGGCAGTCAACTATGGCCAGGCTGATGCCTACATGGGATTACTGCTGGGGCTCAAGGCCTTTTCGGCGGCGGTGCTGGGCGGCATTGGCAACCTCTTCGGCGCGATGGCCGGAGGCATCCTGCTGGGGCTGATCGAGTCCCTCGCTGCAGGCTACACCGGCCACCTGACCGGAGGATTCCTCGGTGCGAATTACCAGGACATCTTTGCGTTCATGGTGCTCATCATGGTCTTGCTTTTCCGGCCTAACGGTCTGATGGGCGAGCGCCAGGCCGACCGCGCATAGGAGGCTTCGCCATGAAGAACAATTACGCTCAATACGCGCTACTCGCACTGGCATTCGTTGCTCTGCCGTTTGTGGTCGATGCGATTCCTTTCCTCGGACCGACCTGGGTACGAATACTTGGTTTTGCCATGCTCTATGTGCTGTTGGCGCTAGGGCTGAACATCGTGATCGGCTACGCCGGTCTGTTGGACATGGGTTACATCGGCTTTTATGCGATTGGTGCCTACCTGTACGCGTTGCTCTCGTCTCCTCACCTGAACATGGCGGGATTAGCTGAAGGGGTATTGAACTGGCCGTTGTGGATCATTATTCCGTTGGCTGCCGTCATTGCCGCGATATGTGGTGTTTTGATCGGTGCACCGGTGCTTAAGTTGCGCGGTGACTACCTCGCGATTGTTACGCTGGGCTTTGGCGAAATCATCCGGATCTTCATGAACAACCTGGACCAGCCGGTGAACATCACCAACGGTCCTCAGGGCATTTCAGGAATAGCCCCGTTGCACATCGATGCCGGCGCCTGGAGCTACGCGAGCGGGCATGCGCCGGACACCATCCTGACGTTGCAGACAAAGTGGAGTCTGTTCGGTTTGCAGGTTTCACCGGTGATCAGCTACTACCTGTTCTTCTTGGCGGTCGTCATCCTCGCAATCATTTTGTCCAAGCGTCTGGAAGTGTCGCGCATCGGTCGTGCCTGGATGGCGTTGCGCGAGGACGAAGTAGCTGCCGAGGCCATGGGCCTGAACAAGCGCAACCTCAAGCTGCTGGCCTTTGCCATGGGCGCGACCTTCGGTGGCGTGTCCGGCGCACTGTTTTCCGCTTACCAAGGGTTTGTCAGTCCGGAATCCTTCACCCTGATGGAGTCGATCATGGTCCTGGCGATGGTGGTGCTGGGTGGGATGGGCTCAATCCGCGGCGTGGTGCTGGGCGCGTTGATTCTGTCGATCATGCCCGAAGTATTCCGCGACCTGGTCAACTGGGTGCAACCTTTCATCATGGATAACGTGACCTTCATCAGCCGCGAAGTACTGCGCAATATCCTCGATGCTTCAACGTTGCGGATGTTGGTATTCGGTCTTGCCTTGATCCTGGTCATGCGATTCCGGCCAGAGGGACTTTGGCCATCGAGCCGCCGTCGTGCCGAGTTGCATGAAGATGAAGGCGAACCGTTGGTTCCTGCACCTGTGCTGGATAGCACCGTAGAACATCTGGAACCAGCGACAGCCGAGTTCAGACTGAAAGGGGTGAATAAGGTATGAGCGACGTACTGCTGGAGTTGCATAAAGTCAGCAAGTTTTTTGGCGGGCTACAGGCCTTGCATGGCATTGACCTGAGTATCAAGCGCGGTGAAATACGTGGCTTGCTGGGGCCGAACGGTGCAGGCAAGACGACGTTATTCAACGTCTTGACCGGCTTGTACCGCGCCGAGGAAGGCAAGGTTAATTTCAATGGCAAGCCGTTGAGGATCAGCAAACCCCATAAAGTGGTTGAGGCCGGCATCTCCCGCACCTTCCAGAACATTCGCCTGTTTCACAACATGACGGCGTTGGAGAACGTCATGATCGGTCGTCATGTGCGGACGAAAAGCGGTGTGTTCGGCGCTATTTTGCGGACCCGTCGTTGTGTCCAGGAGGAGCGCGAGATTCATGAATCGGCGCGCTACTGGCTCGATTATGTCGGCATTGGGCGGTTCGGAGGTGAGTTGGCAAAAAACCTTTCATACGGTGATCAACGTCGACTGGAGATAGCGCGAGCGCTTGCAACGGAGCCGCTGCTGGTCGCCCTGGATGAGCCGGCTGCCGGTATGAATGCCTCGGAAACCGAGGGCTTGCGTCAGCTGATGTGCAAGATGAAAGGCGATGGCAAGACGGTTTTGCTGATCGAGCATGACGTGAAGCTGGTGATGGGCCTGTGCGATCACGTCACGGTGCTGGAGTTTGGCAAGAAAATCGCTGACGGCCTGCCTGCGCAGGTACAAAAAGATCCTCGGGTAATCGAGGCTTATCTGGGCACAGAGACGGTGGCTTGAGCATGAAAAATATTCTTCAGGTGAACGATCTCAAGGTTTCCTATGGCGCCATTCAGGCGATCAAAGGGCTGGACTTTCATGTGGGTGAGGGTGAGATGGTCGCCTTGATCGGGGCCAACGGTGCCGGTAAAACCACGACGCTCAAGACGCTTGCCGGGCTGCTGACGCCGACCGCAGGACAAATTACCTTTGATGGAAAAGTCCATTCGAAGATCAAGAGCTTCGACTTGATACGCGAAGGCTTGGCGCTGGTCCCTGAAGGGCGTGGCATTTTCCCTAAGCTGACGGTCTACGAAAACCTGGAAATGGGCGCCTTTTCACGCACCGATGGCAAGACAGCCATCGAAGCCGACATCGAGCGCATGTTTGGCATCTTTCCCCGACTCAAAGAGCGGGCGTTCCAGCTTGCCGGCACCATGTCAGGCGGCGAGCAGCAGATGCTGGCTATTTCCCGTGCGCTGATGGGCAAACCCAAGTTGCTCTTGCTCGACGAGCCATCCATGGGGCTTGCGCCGATCATTGTGCAAAAAATCTTCGAGACCATTCGCGAAGTGGTGAAGGGCGGGGTCACGCTATTGCTGGTGGAACAGAACGCGAAACTCGCCCTCCAGACCTGTCAGCGTGCCTATGTGATTGATGGTGGCCGCATTGCGCTGGAAGGGCAGGCGGACGAATTGCTGCATAACGAGCAAGTGCAGAAAGCCTACCTCGGCGAATAATCGGAACACTTTTCTAAAAGCCAACGGATGTCATCCACCCCAGTGCATTTGGTCCCTTGTACTGGCGTGGTGGCGTTGTCGTCCCCGTCTTCGTGAGACTTCTTCAATGATTGCCCAGCTCCCGCCGAGCCTGACAACACCTGACTACAGTGATTTTCTTGCGGCCTTGAAAACGAAAGGATTCAAAGGTGAGGTAGGAACCGATTACGCCAGTCGCACGGTCCTGGCGACGGACAATTCGATTTATCAGCGTCTGCCGCAAGCCGTCATTTTTCCCTTGGATCAAGACGACGTGGCGTGTGTGGCACGGCTTCTGGCTGCGCCTGATTATCGCGCAATAAAACTCACGGCGAGGGGCGGAGGCACGGGCACCAATGGGCAGTCTCTGACCGATGGGATCGTGGTGGATCTTTCGCGGCACATGAACAAAATTCTGGAAATCGATCCGCTGAGCAGGTGGGTACGAGTTCAGGCAGGTGTCGTCAAAGACCAGCTCAATGCTGCGCTCAAGCCTCATGGACTGTTTTTTGCTCCTGAGCTATCCACCTCCAATAGGGCGACTATCGGCGGAATGGTCAACACCGATGCAAGTGGACAAGGCAGCTGCACCTACGGCAAGACCCGGGACCATGTGCTTGAACTGCACAGTATCCTGCTAGGCGGTGAACATCTTCACTCCCGGCCTTTGGATGAAGATGAGCTGGAAGGCGAATGTGCTCGCGATGATCGGATTGGAGAAGTTCACCGAGTCGTGCGAGGGATTCACACCGACAAGGCCGATCTGATTGAGGCCCGGTTTCCCAAACTCAATCGTTGCCTCACCGGCTATGACCTTGCGCATATCCGTGGCGAAGACGGGCGTTTCAACCTCAATAGTGTGCTGTGTGGTGCCGAAGGCTCATTGGGCTTTGTGGTCGAGGCGCTATTGAACGTTTTGCCCATTCCCGAATACTCGGTGCTGGTGAATGTGCGCTACGTCAGTTTCATGGATGCTTTGCGGGATGCTCGCTCATTGATCGAGCATAAACCGTTGTCGATTGAGACGGTCGATTCGAAAGTGCTGATGCTGGCAATGAAAGACATTGTCTGGCACAGCGTCGCTGAATATTTTCCAGAGAACCCTGATCGACCGACATTGGGCATTAACCTGGTCGAGTTCAGTGGCGACGACATTTCGGAAGTTGAAAGTCGGGTGGCAGCGTTCGTTGAGCATTTGCATACGGATGAAACCGTAGAGCGTCTCGGTCATACGTTGGCGCAAGGTGACGAGGCGGTAAAGCAAGTCTATGCGATGCGCAAACGCTCGGTCGGCTTGCTGGGTAATGTACAAGGCGAAATTCGACCTCAGCCCTTTGTCGAGGACACGGCAGTCCCACCTGAAAACCTTGCGGATTACATCGCCGAGTTTCGTGCATTGCTGGACGGCTTTGGTTTGCAGTATGGAATGTTCGGGCACGTCGACGCCGGTGTCCTGCATGTGCGCCCTGCACTGAACATGAAGGACCCACGGCAGGCCGCATTGATTCGGCCTATTTCCGATGGCGTGGCAGCGCTGACGCAGCGCTATGGCGGCTTGCTCTGGGGAGAGCATGGGAAAGGAATTCGCTCCGAGTATGCCCCGGCATTTTTTGGTGAACTGTACCCATCCTTGCAAGCGGTAAAGTCGGCCTTCGATCCCTACAACCAATTCAACCCCGGAAAAATTGCCACCCCGCTGGAGAGCACCGAATCATTAATCAAAATCGATGAGGCCATCATGCGTGGCGATTTTGATCGACAGATAGACGAGCGCGTCTGGAATAGCTACGAGTCTGCGGTGCATTGCAATGGTAATGGCGCCTGCTACAACTACGATCCGGACGATGCAATGTGCCCCTCCTGGAAGGCTACGCGGCAGCGACAACATTCACCGAAGGGGCGTGCTTCCCTGATCCGTGAGTGGTTGCGTCTACAGGGGAACGCAGGTGTCGATGTTCTTTCAACCCATCTGCGGCGCCCGCATTTTCTCAAAAGCTTGCCGCAACGCTGGCGCAACAGCCAGGCGCAGCGCCAGGGAAGTCCCGATTTCTCCCATGAAGTCTATGACGCCATGGCCGGTTGCCTTGCCTGCAAATCATGCGCGGGCCAGTGTCCGATCAAGGTCAATGTGCCGGAGTTTCGCTCACGGTTTCTGGAGCTTTACCATGGCCGTTACCTTCGACCTTTGCGCGATTACCTGATTGGTTCGCTGGAGTTCAGTATCCCGTACTTTGCGAAGGTTCCCGGCTTTTACAATAAGCTGATGATTTCGCCATTTGTGAAGCGCTGGTTGGCCGAAAAAGTAGGCATGGTCGACAGCCCACTGCTCAGTCGCTTCAACTTCCAAGCTGTGCTGGACCGTTGGAATGTCGAATCGGCAACGCCCGAACGACTGGCAATGCTGAGTCCTGCTCAGGCCGATAAAAGTGTCGTGATCGTGCAAGATGCTTTCACACGGTATTTCGAGACGCCTTTGCTGGCCTCGTTTATCGAACTGGCATCGCGCATGGGTTTTCAAGTCTTTGTCGCGCCGTACAGCCCCAACGGTAAGCCGCTTCATGTACAGGGCTTTCTAGCGGCATTCAACAAGGCTGCGGTGCGCAATGCCAGGCAGCTCCAAGCCTTGAGTGAATCGGGTGTGCGCTTGGTCGGTCTGGATCCTGCGATGACATTGGTATACCGCCAGGAGTACTCAAAAGTACCGGGCCTGGCGGAGCCTCCCGCGGTTGAGTTGCCTCAAGAGTGGTTACTGGATTGTTTGAGACAAGCTCCTACTCACAAGATGCCTGGGACATTTCGTTTGCTGGCCCACTGTACGGAGAAGACCAATGTGCCTGCGAGCAGCAAGCAATGGGTTGAGGTCTTCCGTCGTGTGAATCTAGAGCTGATTGTTGAAGCAACGGGGTGTTGCGGGATGTCCGGTACCTATGGTCATGAGTCGCGCAATCAGCAGACATCGCGGGTTATTTTTGAACAGTCATGGAATCGTAAGCTCTCAGCGAACATGCCAGGCGAGCCACTTGCTACCGGCTACTCGTGTCGCAGCCAAGTTAAACGCATATCCAGCAGAGCCTTGAGGCATCCGCTGGAGATTGTGCTTGAGTTGTATCGAGATATTTAGGCGCATGAATGCCAGGATCGTACCGAGGATAATCCCTCCGACGACGCCTATCGCCATCAGTCCCAAGGTCATGACCATTCCGTTCAACAAGCCGGGAAGGGCAGAAGTGATGTCGCTGAAATCGAATTCCATCATTTGCTACCTATGGAAATCAGGCCGGGTACGGCGACTTTCTTCTCGACTTTGCGCATGAGCAGCATCAGGCCCATGTTCAGCGTGAAGTAGATGAGCGTGGCCAGGGTCAAGGCTTCGAACAGGTTGGCGGTGAATTCAGCTGTTTGTTTGGCTTGCGCCAGCAGTTCCATCAGGGCGATCAGCGAAGCCACCGATGAGTTTTTGAACGCGGCCAGAAACTCGGAGGTAAGTGGCGGAATCAGCTAAGATTCCAGGGCGCACCTATGGCAAATTGCGCCTCGAACCATTGTTTGAACGCTAACGTCGTGGCTGTGTTGTGCTTGGCCGATGGACGTACCAGAAAAACGCCAGCGTCTGAATCGAGATGCCATTTAGGGAGAACTCGGACAAGCTGCCCGGATTTGATGTCCTTTGTCATCAGCCATTCACCGCCGGCGATGATGCCCAGTCCCATCCGAGCTGCTGACAATAAAGCTTCGTTGTCGTTACTAATCATGGTGCTGCGCACTCTGATGGTCTTATGCTCACCATCCGTGGTCAATTTCCACTCCGGATACGAGTGCAATCCCGTGAAGCCAAGACAATCGTGTTTAGTTAGCTCTTCCGGAGTCTTCGGTATGCCTTCCCGTTTCAGGTAAGCAGGTGCAGCACAAAGAATGCGGCGATGATCACACAATCTCTTCGCCACAAGTCGGCTATCAGGCAGCTCACCAATCCGGATAGCAGCATCAAAGCCTTCAGCGACAATGTCTACGAAGCGTTCCGAGTACTCAACTTCAATCGAAACCTCTGGGTGGGCCAAAGCGAACTCTGACAGCATTGAGCTTAGCCAGATACGCCCCATCGCTGCGGGTAAAGCGATTCGCAAACGACCCCTGACTTGCACCGCGCTCAATGCAGCATCTTGCTCGGCTTCTTCGATCATAGTGATGGCATGGCGTAACCGCGAAACCAACCGCTCACCTTCATCCGTAAAGCGGAGTTGCCTTGTTGTGCGCTCTATCAGACGAATACCAAGTCGTGTCTCCAAAGCACTGAGACGCTTTGACAGCACCGAAGGATGACGCTGTAACATCCGCCCGGCGGCGGTAAATGAACCGTGCTCGGACAGTGCCAAAATCGTGGCAATTTCATCTGCCTGTCGGCTGTCGAACAGATCCATACAACGATTAACCTCGCAATATCTAGGGTATAAGAACGATTGCGCCTTGCGACAACCCGCTTTCCAGGTCTGCATGGGCTTGGGCTGCATCAGATAAAGGGTAGCGACGCCAGACTCGAGGCTTAATGATACCCGCGTCAACCATGTGCAAAACTTCTCTTGCGCGTTGTTGGTACTCAAGCGCAGTGGAGGTATGCGCGGCCAGAGAGGGCCGGGTCAGGAAAAGCGAGCCTTTAGCGTTGAGTGTACTAATTTCGACAGCTGACGGGGCGCCTGAAGCCACACCGAAAGACACCATCAAACCGCGTGGACGAAGGCAGTCAAGAGAAGCCTCAAAGGAAGCGCGTCCGATTGGGTCAAACACAACGTCAACTTTTTTCCCATCGGTGATTTGTGATATTTGAGCGGGAAGTGTGTCAGCGTTGAACACAATCACTTCATCGCATCCCGCCAACTTGGCACGCTCAACACTGTCCTGTTTAGAGACAACGCCAATCACGAAGGCGCCCAGATGTTTTGCCCAAGGCACCATTATTTGCCCTAACGCCCCTGCGGCACCATATAACAGCACTGTAGTACCCTTGCTAACGGGGTAAGTGTCTGTAAGCAAATAGTGCGCTGTGATGCCTTTGAAAAGAGTAGCCGCAGCTTCGTCGAAACCTAGAGTCTCTGGGATCTTTACCAACCGGTTTGCTGGGTAAATGCGACCGCTCGCGTAAGCGCCAAGGGGGCCTGTGGCATACGCGACTCTGTCGCCAACCTTGATTTCTGTAACACCCGCGCCTATCGCCGTAACGTAACCAGCACCTTCAAGGCCCAGCTTGGAGGGGAGTGGCACAAGTACTGCGCCGCTACGCTGGCTTAGATCCAGCGGGTTGACTCCAATGGCTGCCTGCTCTAGCCAAACCTCGCCAGCTCCAGGAGATTGAGGAATAGTCTGTTCGAACCGCATTACTTGAGGTTCACCCGTTTCACTAATCAAAACCGTGTTTAACATTGTTGGGCTCCGGCCACATTTGGATGCGACCAGACTCTCATCACTTAATCTAAAGCACTAGTAGCGGCTATTGCACTTGATTTATGCATCGGGTGCAGCAATGGGTGGTGTTCGTTGCGTAGATCCCTCAAGCGTGCAGCCGCCCATCAGAATGAGTAAGATGAATTCGTTAAGTCTGATTCACCCAAACGGTAGCCAATGTGAGCTTATGGGCTGAACGACGGATGAGTGTTTTGACAGCCGAAGATCTATGTGTTGACCAATCCAACCGCCAAAATCCATTTGTTTACCAACTGCAGCTAAATGTGGCTTTAAGTCCCGCGAGCTTGTTGGTGTTGAGTGGTGTTGGCAGTTTTTGAAAGGTAGGAGTGTGCAGGAAAAGTTAGATAGGCTATTGACTTTCAATGTCGCTGCGATCCAATCTCCCTAAGGGTGCAAATGAGCTTTTTCAATATCTGTTCGCTGGTTCGACCATCTAGCTGTATCCGACTAGGTCGATTATTTTGAGTCTTGGTTATTATTAATCTGTAACTTTTACCGCAGAAATTAGTTTCATGCAGCATAAAACTCTTCCTTAGCTTTGTCTGTTGATGTCGTATGGTCTACTCAAGGCAGTAGAGTGCCCTCGTTGTGTTGCGTGCTTTTATCTTATTGCTAGAGTGGTGTTGGTCCGCATTTAAGACCTAGAGTATCATTCTCACAAGTAACTTGCCAGATTACGTATGTTGATCGTTTTGTCGTGAATTAATGGCAACGGTATTCCTTGGCGTCGTAGACCAATGAAATCCGACACTTTAAATGTACATCGAAAATAACGTCTAATCTTAATCATATCTTCAAATGCAATTAATCTCATTTTGGAATATTTTTCCTTCAGATATTATCACTATGCTTCCGCGGAGGGCTTCTGTAAGAATCGCCATAACACGAGCCGACCCTCGAAAACAAAAAGCTCGAGCGATGGATTTTTTCAAACTGCTCACCACAAAAAGCGAGGAACATGATGAAAATTAAGATGTTAGGCGTACTCACAGCCTCTGCGTTGATAAGCGTTACTTCCCTCCAATCGCAGGCCGATCAGCTCGCTGATATCAAAGCCCGCGGGACATTGATTTGCGGTGTGTTGAGCACACTCGAGCCGTTTGGCTATGTCGATCCTGCCAGTCGCGAGTTGGTCGGATACGACGTCGATTTTTGTAAAAGCGTGGCGAAACATCTCGGCGTCAAGGCTGACTACCGGCAACTCTCTCTGGATGCACGAATCCCCGAGCTTTCCCAAGGCCGTGTAGATCTGTTAGCTGCGGTACTAGGCTACACGCCTGCTCGAGCTGAACAGGTGGATTTTTCAAACAGCTATTTCCTCAGTGAGATGAAACTGGCTGTCCAGGAGAGCGCCAACTATAAGTCCCTTGACGCGCTGGATGGTAAACGCATCAGCTCGATCAAAGGATCCAGTACACAGGTCATGATTCGCACCTCCATCCCGGGAGCGAAGGTCGTAAGCTATGACGATGCACCATCAGCTTTTATGGCCCTTGCTCAGCGGAAGGTGGATGGTTTTGGTTTAACTGAAGCGATGTTGCGACGTTTTATTGCAAAGCTGGGTGATAACTCGAAGATTGTTGTCTTAGATCAGCCTATTGGCCAAGAATACTGGGGGCTAGGTGTTAAAAAAGGCGAGCCACAGCTTTTAGCCGCGGTCAACGATACTTTGAGTCAGATGGAGTCTTCAGGCGAAGCCGACCAGATTTTCCAGAAGTGGATGGGTAAAGGCACGATTTACAGCATGGAACGGGGTTTTAAGGTACAACCAATCGTACCTTAAAGATCACGTATTAGAGTTCTGGCTGGCAAAGCCAGCCAGGCTGGAGTCGACACATGCATAATTTCCTAAGCTCTTTTATTACGCTTTTTCAACCGCCCTATGATGTGCTGTTGTTGGAAGGGCTAGTACTAACATTGAAGTTGACCGTATTTAGTTGGATCTTGGCCGTTGCTTTAGGCGCAATGCTAGCAATTGTACGTGAATCAAAGATCGTTTTTTTTCAAAAAATTGTAGCGTCCTATGTGGCGTTTCAACGTAACGTCCCTATGCTTGTGCATATATTGCTATGGTATTTTGGGGTCTCTAATATATTACCCGTCAGTGTTCAGGATCATTTGAGTGCGCTTGGAAGCGAGTTTATATATCCTGCAATTGCTATTGGCCTGTGCATGGCCGCGTACTTTTGTGAAGATATTCGTAGCGGACTGCGTTCGATACCTTTTGGGCAGCATGAGGCGTCACGTTCATTGGGAATGAGCTACCTAAAATCAATGCGCCACGTGATAATGCCGCAGGCACTTCGGATCTGCGCGCCACCCTTCATAAATCACACCGTTTTGCTATTCAAAAATACGAGTTTGGCAATGGCCGTAGGTGCAGCTGAACTGACGTATGCGGTGCGAGATATTGAAAACCAGACATTTTTAACTTTTCAAGCGTACTTAATCGCTACCTTGTTTTATTTGTTGGTATCGTTGAGTCTGATGTGGGTTGGAAGTGTGGTCGCCCATCATACCCGTATCCCGGCGAGGTGATTTATGTGGGAAGTCATAGAAGTTTATTGGCAGCAAATTCTGGTGGGTCAATACCCGCAAGGTGTGCTGGGGGGCGTAGCGCTAACACTGATTCTATCGGTTCTAGGGCTTCTAATCTCATTTCCTCTTAGTGTGTTGATTGCGCTATGCCGAATTTCACCGTTCAAGCTGTTTCGCATCCCGGCGACAATTCTTGTATATGTAATCAGAGGGCTACCTCTGGTGATGATGATTTTTTGGAGCTATTTCCTGGTTCCGCTAATGGTGGGTCATACGGTAAGCGGCTTCACCGCGCTTTTATGTACACTCATTGTCTATGAGGCGGCTTATTTATCAGAAGTAGTTCGAGCAGGTATTGAATCATTGCCAAAAGGGCAAACTGAGGCAGCACGTTCTTTAGGTCTGAGTTACAGGAAAACGATGTTGAAAGTGATCTTGCCTCAGGCTCTTTATAATATGGTGCCGAGCCTCATCAGTCAGTTCATATCGACGATAAAGGAAACTTCGTTAGGCTACGTTATTGGTGTGCAAGAGCTGACTTTTTCTGCTAATCAGATCAATACTCAGCTACTAACAAAGCCGTTTGAAGTCTTCATGATTCTGGCGCTTGTATATTTCGTAGTTTGCTTCTGTCTTACTCAGTTGGCGCAAACTCTTGAAAAGCGTATTACTCGTAAGCGCCTCGGTGTCAGCAGTGTTAATCGGAGTGAAGCAAATGATCCAGTTCTCCAAGGTTAGTAAGTGGTATGGTGAGTATCAGGCATTAGTTGATATTAATGCCGAGGTGAAATCGGGCGAAGTGGTGGTTATATGTGGTCCGTCGGGGTCAGGTAAGTCGACGTTGATTCGAACAATTAACCGTCTAGAAGAAATCCAACGTGGGGATATATTTTTGGACGGAAAAAATATTCACGCTAAGGGTGTGGATATCAATGAGTTTAGGTCTCGAGTAGGATTTGTGTTCCAGCAGTTCAATCTCTTTCCGCACATGTCTGCTCTCGACAACGTTGCCCTGGCACCCATTACTGTTCGTGGACAGGGTAAAGCAGAGGTCAAAAAAAGGGCAATGGAGCTTTTGGATCGAGTTGGACTGGCTCATAAAGCTGAAGCATATCCCCAGCAGCTATCCGGTGGGCAACAGCAGCGTGTGGCAATTGCAAGAGCCTTAGCTATGAATCCTCCAGTGATGCTTTTTGACGAACCAACTAGTGCGCTTGATCCGGAGATGGTAGGAGAGGTTTTGGGCGTCATGAAATCCCTCGCGAAAGAAGGAATGACCATGATGTGCGTAACTCACGAGATGGGGTTTGCACGTGAAGTTGCTGACAGAATTTGGTTTATGGATCAGGGGGCTATTTTGGAAGAAAATGATCCGATAAGCTTTTTTTCAGCTCCGCAGCATCCACGAGCTAAGACTTTTATCTCAGATCTGAGGTCGCATTAATAGATGTGCGTTCTAGTCAGTTAAATGTTGTAAGCATCGAATTGCTTTTCCTTCGTGGAAGGAGACGCTTTGAAAGTTTTGGCGAGGCTCCGACAAGTGTGGAGCTTCGCTTTTTTATTGATTAATAAGGATGGTGAAATGCAGCAGGCTGATATCGAATTTATTCCAGATGAAGATCAGAACTCAATTTCATCAGATGTGGCGATCTTTGGCGATCTCTTGATTTCGACCCAGATTCCTTTGAACTCCGATGGCGAAATGGAGGAAGGCGACATCCAAGCTCAGAGTGAATGTACATTATTTGCGCTTAAGAAGTCGCTCGAGAAAGCGGGGAGTTCGTTAGATCGTGTCTTGCACTTGACTATCTATTTAACACACCCTGGAGATCGACTTGGCTTCAATGAAGTTTACAGGCGCTACTTTTCCAAGCCATGGCCAGTCCGTGCATGTATTGGCGTTGCAGCTTTAGGAAAGCCAGGCATGCGTGTTGAGGTTACGGCTATTGCTGCCAAAATCAGGAGTCAATCCTAGGGTGATTTCTATCAGGTGCTCAACGGCGCTAAATTGCATCATCATCTGTGCAGGCCGTGATGAACCCGTTGTGCCTTTCTGGCATCCAATCCATCGACAAACTTTCCCGATAGATCAGGACGTGACTGGAGCAGCTTCTGCGTTCGATCTAACTGTACTACCCGAGCGCTGGAGGCGGTCACAGACTAATTCGTTGGAGACCATGATATGCATTCAACGGCTCCAAACTGGTTCTTCTGGGGCAATCCGCATGTGAGAGGCGCTGTATATGGTTACGACCATGCACCAGTTCGCACACGCGAGGCTGAACGCTCCGATCTTTGCCAATACAATCATGAGTTTCTGGCACTTGCGGAATAATCATAATCGGTGCCAGCGATACCTGCTGCTCTCAACAGTTATTTGCAGTGCAGGAAAAAGTCCGGGGATATCGCCGTGTTCGGCGTAATCAAATATATGACGGCCTTGATCTGCAATATAGTAGGAATGTCAGTCCCTTGAGCAAGCAATTCGCTCCGGCTCGAATCTGCGTCTCGATCCCGCATTTTACAAGGCTTGCAGAGTTCATTGGCCCTCGGTATTTGCTAGGGGCAGGGAGCATGCGAGCGCTTGGCAGACCAATAGGAATGAATAGAATGGATTACCCAGCGAAAGCCCTTCGCGATTACTGACCATCTTTTTCCGGGAATGCAGGCTCTTGAAAGCAGAAGTTTAAGGCATTTATATAAAGTATGCCGACTCTATACGGATGGCTACCACGTTCCCACATAACGATCTGTGTTTTGACCCTCGCGTCGTGTGATGGCGTGGCCAATCGCATGGTTAGGCCTACCGCAATTACGCTTAATCCCTAGTCAATGATGCAGAGCGCAATCGCCGGTAGGCTCCTTTGTAGTTAGCCTGTGTACTTAGCTAGATTAACGTAAGGTGGCTCGTACCCTCTCACGGAAGGAGGACTCAATATCGCTTTGTACTTGGAGCTTTTGAGCTAGAGTTGGAACCAGATGGCGGCTAATGACAATCACGCCATCGCGGTCACCGAAAATGGCGTCTCCTGGGTTACAAACCACATTCCCGCAGGCGACCGGTGTACCTATCTGGCCTGGGCCATTCTTAGATGGACCAGCTGGGTTGACCGCTCTGGCGAATGTAGACAAGCCCATAGTAGAGAGCTCTTCGATGTCTCGAACAGCGCCGTCTATGACCACTGCCGCTACTTTTTTTGCTAGGCAGACTTCACCAAGCAGGTCCCCAAAGACCGCCCGATTAACCTCACCGTTTCCATTAATGACCAGTACGTCTCCGGGCTGGGCTTCATCAAGTGCACGGTGAATTGCCAGGTTGTCACCTTCTCGAGTAAGGACGGGAAGGATGGAGCCGAAGAAGTTGGCCTTTCCTGCGACGTGATGGATTGCCGAGGCCATCATACCCATGCGCTCAACTACATCGCCGATTAAAGCAACCGGGTAGTGGGCTATTTCTTCAAGTAATGTAAGGTCTACACGCTCCCAGTTTTCGGAAATAGCAACGTTATCGGTAGGGACGTTGATGAACATCATAAACTCCTTGAATTGTATGAGTACTTAGCTTGTGTATATCTTTTCAATCGATCGCAAAGACTGCTTCAATTTCCACGGGGGCGCCGCGAGGAAGAGTAGCAACACCAATTGCAGCTCGAGCGTGCCCGCCCCGGTCATGGCCCAGTATGTCAATTAAAAAGTCGGACGCCCCGTCTATTACTTTTGATTGGTGTATAAATTCCGGTAAGCACTTCACATACCCATTCACCTTCAGCACCCTGACTCGATCCAAGTCGAAGTTAGAAGCAGCGTTGGCGATTGCCAGCAGGTTTAGAGCGCATAGACGTGCTGAGCTCTGCGCCTGCTCAATGTTGATGTTTAAACCCACGGTGCCCTGGTGTTGCAGGATATCATCAATTAAACCAACTTGACCCGCGGCGAAGATCAGGTCACCAAAGCGCCTGAATTGAACATAGGTTCCGCCGCGAGTATTGAACTCGGGTAGCTTCAGGCCTAATGCCTGTAAGCGGTCTAGAACTTTGCTCATGGTAACTCCGAGGAAGTATGAGTAAGACCATTTAATGGTTTAACCACTCCAAGACATGTCCCTCCAAGGACGCCATAGAGTACGTATGTTCAAGCTGGAAGTTGCGGAACTGGAAAGCCAATACACATTTTGATGCGTGGTCAAGATGTGTAGTGGAGCTAGTACGCTTAGACGGCAAGCGCCCTAGTGAACATTTCTGGGTCCACATTACCGCCAGAGCCAATCAGGGCTACTTTTTTTCCGCGAACATCAATTTTCCCGGAAAGGATTGCTGCCAAGGAAACTGCTGCACCGGGTTCTAGTACGAGCTTTAGAGTTTTGAATGCAACCTTGACTGCGTTCAATGCTTCCTCTTCAGTCACTGCGTAAGGGGTAGGGTGGCAATCTCGAATGACTGGGAAGGTGTAGGCACCCATTACTGGGCCGAGGATTCCATCCATCACGTTTGGACGAATAACGTCATTGCGCTGTGGAACCCCGGTTAACAGTGACCTGGCGACTTTCTCGTAACCCACAGGCTCTACAACACCATATTCAACGTTTGAAAAGTGATGCTTAACTGCTGCGAAGACGCCGGAGGTCAGACCACCGCCGCTGCAATTGACAAGCATCATGTCAAGTTCGATATTACGGGATTTCAAAAATTCACAAAGTTCAAGTCCGGCAGTTCCCTGACCAGCCATGACTAAATAATCATCGAATGGCTTAACGAGAGTCAGCCCGCGCTCTTCAGCGAGTGCCGCTCCAAACTCCTCGCGGTCGGTCGTTTCGGCATCGTAGAAGACAACTTCAGCGCCCCACCAGCGGCAATTGGCTACCTTGATGGCCGGAGCAAATGATGGAAGACAGATAGTAGCTTTGGTGCCAACGATCTTGGATGCTGCTGAGACTGCATGGCCATGGTTTCCGGAGGAATAGGCCAGTACACCGCGCTCACGCTCCGCTGGGGTCAGCGACATTACTTTGTTAAGTGCGCCTCGCACCTTGAATGATCCAGTTAACTGCAGCGATTCAGCTTTCACGTAGAGTTCGGCACCCACCATCTCGTTGAGCATAGGGGAGGAAAGCACAGGTGTTTCTACAATATGGCCTTTGATACGCTCCCGGGCCTGCAGGATATCTTCATAGGAAAACATAGGTCACCTAATATCAGTTTATTTACTTGGCTCATAAGAGCGTGATAGTTCATTTACGGGCGGCACTGCTCAGCGCCATTTTGAAACGAATTGCTGCTGGATACTCCTCTCGAGTAAGTTGGAAGGGAAGAGGTGTGGTGAATACACCTATTCCCAAACTAAAAAGCTGATTTAGGTCGATTCGGCAAGGCGCATTTTCGCTTGGGAGTTTTCTTCCCATTTGGCTATGACCAGTGGAGCTAGAGCATTGCCCAGAACGTTCATGGTGGCCGATGCCATATCAATAATTCGATAGATGCCTGCAATGAAAGCTATACCTTCTAACGGCAAACCAGCGCTCGACAACGTAGCGGAAAGAACGACAAACATGAAGCCAGGTACACCGGCGGCGCCTTTGCTCGTGAGAACCATTGTCACAACAAGCATCAACTGTTCACCTAAGCTAAGTTCAATGCCGTAAAGTTGTGTAATAAAGAGTGTTGCGATGCCAAGAACGATCGAGGTTCCATCGAGGTTGAACGAGTACCCAACCGGCACTACAAATCCTGTCAGCGATTTAGGAGCACCTAAGGATTCCGCTTTTTGAATGATTTGTGGAATTACAGCAGCAGAAGTTGCGCTTGAGTAAGTCAGAATCAGTTCATCTTTGATATGACGGATCAGAAAAATAAGACTGAAGCCGGCATACTTGGCAATGCTACCCAATACCACTGCAGCGAATATAATGAATGAGGCATATACGACAACGATCAGCTTGGCCAGCGGAATAAGAGCAGAGAAGCCAAAGGTAGAAATTGTCACAGCGATCATGCCGAATACACCTATTGGTGAATAGGCCATAATCATGTGAGTGACTTTGAACATTGCCTCGGAGATGCTTGAAACCAAGGCAATAACAGGTGCCTTCTTCTCACTGCTTATCTTGTTAAGAGCTACACCAAAAATCACTGCAAAAAATAGTACGGAAAGAAGCTTGCCCTGAGACATGGCCTCCAGGATATTTTCTGGGATGATACCTAAGATGATGCCAGCGAAGCCGTGATTCCCTGGTGGTACAGTGTTAATCGCAACATTCGTGGCATGAAGGCTGGACATGTCCATGCCTGCACCAGGCTGGGTCAAATTTCCCATAATGAGCCCGAAAACTATTGCCGTTGTGGTAACACTCATGAAATAGATCATTGTCTTGGCGCCAATGCGTCCAATCGAATGCCCATCGCCGTGACCGGCGATACCGTTGACCATGCAGCAGAAAACAATCGGGACAACAATCATTTTCATCAATTTGATAAAAATGTCACCCGCTGGTTGTAGGACATTGGCGTTCATCCAGTCCCGTGATTCCGGGAAGTGATGCAGGATCGCACCGACGATAACGCCCAGCGCGAATCCAATGAGTATTTGCCAAACCAACGGTATTTTTTGAATGCGCATAATCGATGTCTGTTTCTTGTAGTGATTGACATGAGCGGCATGGAGTACTACGCCATGCCGCTGCTATAAGATTTATTGCGGCAGTTTTTAAAGCCATTTCACGATTGGTGTTCGGAAAACAGCTAGTTACACTCGTTTGTCAGAGTTCTGAAATTTGCTGCTTATTCGGCTGCGATTGCTGCAATCTCAACTAGCATATCGGCTGTGCGAAGGTGGGCCTCGACGGTTGCTCTAGTAGGTGTGTTTTCCATATCTACCCATTCCGCCCACACCGCATTCATCGCCTCGAAATCTCGTGTGATGTCTTTGAGCCAAATGGAAACACTCACGAGGTGAGATTTGTCTAGGCCCATGGCCTCGAGATTTTCGTCAATTTTTTTTAGTACCTGGCGCGTTTGGCCCGCGACGTCCTCATTACGTTGATCTGGTGTTTGACCGCCGACAAATACGAATCCGTTAGCGCGTATAGCCTTGCTCATCAGTTCGTTATGTTTGATTCGAGCGAAATTAGTCACTTTAAACTCCTACAAATTATCCAAACCGTTTCAAATCAAACGGGGTGATATCTACCGTCGTCTGCCGCGCGCTTATGAGTTCTGACACACATTTGGCGGTAATCGCGGAAGTCATTAGGCCGTTGTGGCCGTGTCCAAAGGCGTAGAAGAAGCCGGCGCTTCTTTCAATTTGACCTATCGCTGGGAGGCCGTCGGGTAGAGACGGGCGCACCCCCATCCAAGGCTCAGCACCCTCGAGATTCAGTCCTGGCAAGTACTGCTTAGCCAGATTGCCTAGCATGTACGATCGATCCATATTGGGTGGCGCGCTTGCGGAGCAGAACTCAGCAGTTCCAGCCAGCCGAAGTCCGTGTAGCATCGGTGTTGCTGCGAAGTAGGGCTCGCCGAAGACCACTGGCCTGGTCAAACTGATACCTGAAGATGGAAGCATCAGGTGATAGCCACGCTCACTGACAAGCGCCTTTCTGTAACCAAAGCCAGCAAGTAGTTCATCGGAAGCATGACCTGCACAAACCACTACCTTGGGGGTATGTAAGTTTTGTGTCGTCATAGCAACCTTCCAGCCCCCCATCTCGGCTTGCTTGATGCTAATGACCTTATCCCGAATAAATCGCGCTCCGCCTTTTGCCAAATGCTGTGCATAGAGCAGGCCTAAACCTTGGGGGTCGCTGCATCGTCCTGAATTCTTAAAGTGAATCGAGCCGACGGTGTCAGGGGCTAGTGCTGGCTCTAATCCCAAGGTTTCCTCTCGGCTAAGGGTCGTTACATCGATGCCATGGTCGCGCCAGATCGGTAGGGCTTTCTGCCGGGCTGTGAATGCCGATTGAGTACGGAACGCTATAAGTCCACCTTCCTTGGTCAACAAATGCGCGGCATTTGCTTGACCAGCTAGGTTTGAAAGGCTGTCTTGCGAGCGTGTGATCAAGCTCGAAAGCGCGTTGACCGTTTTCGCATAGGGAGCGGGCTTTAAGGTCGAGACCGCTCGGAGAGCCCATGGAACCATTTTTCCGAAGTAGCTCGGCTTGATGACCAAAGGGCCTTGCTTATCCATCAGCAGCTTTGGCATTTTCAGCAGTAGGTCTGGTGTAGCAGGTGGAAAGATATTGGCTTGAGATAGATAGCCCGCATTGCCTGCTGAGCACCCCACCATAGGTGGTGACTGGTCAATAACCGTGACCTTATAGCCATCCAGATGCAGCTGCAGCGCTACTGAAAGCCCAACAATTCCTGCACCGATTACAACTATGTCGTTAAAGGCGTTCAGCTCTGGCGGTTGCATAAGCGATTCCTGAGGCGCGATTTTTATGAATGAAGGCTTTTTGCTGGAGCTGGTGCCCTGGAATGGCGATCAAGGGTGAGCTCGTATGGAATAAAATTTACAGAAGACACGGTAGGACGCATAGTGATAATAAATGAATGAAAAACATTCCAAGGCGAGATGAAAGATGCGCGTTACCTTCAAGCAGCTCGAAGCATTCATCGCGGTCTATGATCACGGAACATTTGACGGTGCAGCTCGACATCTTGGTGTGGCGCAGTCAGCTATTTCCAAGCAGATACAGGAGTTAGAGCAATGGTTCGGTTTCAGTCTTTTTGATCGCAGCGGTCGGTCAGGCAAGCCTAATGCGATGGCGAGGGAAGTCATCTCTCAAGCGAGGCATGTACTGCTTCAGCGAGGTGTGTTTGATAGCTGCTTAATGAGTAATGAAATTGTCAAGAGGAAATTACG
Source organism: Pseudomonas sp. PDM26 (assembly GCF_019219185.1). NCBI lineage: Bacteria > Pseudomonadati > Pseudomonadota > Gammaproteobacteria > Pseudomonadales > Pseudomonadaceae > Pseudomonas > Pseudomonas sp. PDM26. The sequence goes on from NZ_JAHUWC010000006.1 coordinate 128,899, forward strand.
GATCGGTGTGACTGAACTTACAGCGCTTAAGTGGCTTCCCGGTATTGTTCAGGCGATTGTGAAAGAGTTTCCCCATATTACGATTTTACCTGTCGTTGATATGGGGTCAGCACTCAGCGCTCAGCTATTGGCGGGTCGCCTTGATGTCGTTGTTCTTCCAGATGCTTTTGCAAATGAGGGCATAATTAAGTTTTCTCTCCACTCGGAAAATTTTGGTCTATATTGTTCGCCAGGGTTGGAGTTGAGGGGGGTTGATGTTGGTCTCGAAGTATTTGAAAAATATGCTCTTCTGTCTGAGGTTAAAAAATCCGGGTCCGGTATTCTCATTAATGAATGGCTTAGATCAAAGGATGTCAAGTTATTGAGTCAGGTCGCTTGCAGTAGTCTGCTGGCCATGATTGGTCTCGCTATATCAGGGTTAGGAGTTGTCTTTTTGCCGCCTTTGATCGCTGATAGTTATGTGAAAACTGGGCAGTTGACTAAAGTTGCTCTTCACCCCGCGCCTCCAGATATTCTGTATGTTGCAATGGCGCGAGCTGATTCATTTACACCAATATTGCAACGAATAACAGATATAGTTTCGAAAGTTTGTACTTCGAGTTCGCTGGTGTAGTTGATAAGTCGCCTGCTATCAAGGTTTTGAATAACATGACTAATATTAAGCAAATAGAAACATTTTATTGGACGGTTAAGCTTGGTACGCTCCAGCGTGCAGCCGGGAAATTATTTATAACGCAGTCAGCAGCTACCAAAAGAATTAAGGAGTTAGAAAAGTGTGCATCGATTCCTTTATTTGAATCTAACGCACAAAAGTCAGCACTGACCATTAAAGGTGAAGAGCTTCTGATTGCTGCTGATGGCGTGTTGAGCAGTCTGCAGGTGCTCGACGAGTTGCGAGCATCAGCACAGCGAACCATACGTACCGTTCGAATTGGTATTTCTGAGCTTGTGACGCTTACTTGGTTTTCAAGCTTTGTTGAGCAAGCCAAACGTATTTATCCACATATTTCGATTATACCCGATGTTGATATATCTGCTAAGCTCCAACAAAAGTTGCTAGTGGGGGAGCTAGATATGATAGTGGTTCCAGTTGACTATGTAAGTGGGGAAATGGAGTCTCTTCTTGTTGACTCCGTAGAATTTGCTTGGCTCGCGCCTCCTGGCTCTTTCCAAGAGGGAGCCTCTGTTACCCTTCGAGACCTTGCTCGACTTCCTGTCATAGTCCAGGGGCCTCAGTCTGGGATAACTACTCGCTTGGAAAATCTCTTTGCCCAGGCTGGCTTGGAATTTGTGAAAGTGTTCGGGAGTAATAGTCTATTTGCGCTTGCGGCATTAATACGAGCTGGAGTTGGGGTTAGCTGCATTCCGAGAGTGTTATTCGAGTCAGATCTTGAGCGAGGACTTTTTCAAGAGGTGAAATTAGAATCCGATGTAAAGCGGGTCGATTATCATTTTGCCTTTATGAGGCACGACCAACAGGCGTTAGGCTATACGCTTGCAAGCATAGTGCGTGAGTGTGTGAAGCTGTATCGAATTTAGTACTAGAAAAGGGCAGATAAGTATAACTGCCCGTAAGTTTAATTTCAAAATCTAAGTAATGGGAGTGTGTTGAACTGTCCGTACTCTTATAGAGTAGACAAGGGCGGCATAAGCTACCAAACCGAAAACCATCCCCCAAAATGCAGCTGCCAAGCCCATAAAGCTCATACCTGACGCGGTTACCAAGAATGTTATTAGCGCTGGTTCTCGTTGCTTTTCATCAGCCATCGCGCCCGTGAGACCATTGGCGATTGCGCTAAATAACGCTAAGCCAGCAAGGGTGGCGATAAGTTCTTTGGGTAGCGCCCCAAACACCGAAGCCAAGGTCGCACCGAACGTCCCTACTAGAACGTAGAAAAAGCCGCATGCGATGCCAGCTATATATCTTTTGCTTTTGTCATTATGTGATTCGGGGCCGGTGCAGATTGCAGCAGTAATTGCTGCCAAGTTAACGCCGTGCGCACCGAATGGAGCGAGTAAGAACGACGCGATTGCCGTGAATGCAACGATAGGGCGAGCGGGTGTTTGATAACCAGCGGTTCGCAAAACCGCTATACCCGGGACGGATTGGCCAGTGAGCGAGACTAGGGCCAGCGGTATACCGATACTTACAATTGCCTGCCAGTTCCATTGTGGAGTAATCCAGACCGGAACAGCAGTCTCTAGAACGACCGTCCCAAAATGCAATTGATTCAGGGATGCAGCCACTGCGCAGCCTACGACCAAAACTGAAAGAATCGCGTAGCGTGGCTTGAGGCGCTTCATTAGAAGGTACACTCCAAGCATAGACAGCACTAGCACTGGTTGGATTTTAAGCGAACCGAACAAGTCTGCGCCGAATCGGAACAGTATGCCCGCTAACATAGCGGAAGCGATTGCTTTTGGGAGTTTGTTCATCAATCTATCGAAGGCACCGCTAAGTGCGATTACAGTGATGCTTACCGAAGCAACTATGTAGGCACCCACGGCCTCCGGCAGCGTGACCCCGGGCAGTGTCGAAACCAGCAAAGCGGCACCTGGTGTAGACCAAGCTGTGATCACTGGCACTTTGAGCCAGAAGCTCAGCAAGATCCCGGTGACGCCACTGCCGATTGAGATCGCCCAAATCCAGGAGGCAATCATGTCACTTCCCAAATTCGCTTGGTGGGCGGCTTGGAATACGATGACCAAGGGGCCTGCGTACGAGATGAGCACTGCGACAAAGCCCGCAATGGTCGCTGACAGGGATAGATCTTTTCTGAGTCTAGACATACTCAATGCACTCTTGTTGATCGATTCAATCGACTCAATGTGAATCGACTCAATCAATCTAATGTACGGTGCGGATACAAATCAAGTTACATTTGACCGATCAACCTCCCGTTCGTCATATAGCAAGCTGTCGCCTATCCTGGCTGATCCCTCGTACGTGAAGGACCTCGCCAACCGATACGCTTTGCATCAATGAACTGGTGTAATATCTAGCTTTCTTGTTTTCTAGGCGAAGCTGATCATGTGGGTACCTCACCTCAGCGAGAATCACCAACCCGTTTACCTTTCAATCGCGGATTCGCTCGGACGAGATATTGCTAGTGGCAGGTTGAAGCACGGAGAGCGCTTACCAACCCTCCGTGAGCTAGCACACGCTTTGGATGTCACACCTGGGACTGTTAGTCGCGCGTATAACGAAGCATCCCGTCGAGGGCTCACACAGGGTGAAGTGGGCCGGGGTACGTATGTACTTGCTGAGCTCGATTCAGATGCTGATCTGATATCCGTCATACCGGGCGCAGAACAGGCCAGCGTATTGCGCACGGGCATGCTTGATCTCTCAATCATCAAACCTCAAGGACAAGCGCAGGAGCAATGGCTGAAATCAGCGCTAATAGATCTTGCGGACGGGAGTGATCTTGGTCCTGCAATGGATTATGTTCCAGACGGGGGGCATCCTGCACACCGCCAAGCTGCAGCTAGATGGTTGAATCAATGGATTCCCGGAGCGGATTGGCAACGGGTGGTGCTGACAAGTGGTGCTCAGCACGGTTTGATGGTTGCTATCAGTGCACTCACTGGTAACCAAGATCTCGTATTGTGTGAATCGCTCTGCTACCCGGGTATTATTTCGGTAGTCCATGGTACTGGCCGTCGTCTAGGAGCAGTACCCATGGATGAGTATGGAATCATCCCAGATGGACTTCGCGAACTCTGCAAGCGTGAACGTCCAGCCATGTTGGTTTGTGTAGCAACTTGTCAGAATCCTACGACGGCTATCATGCCTAATAATCGAAGGGCTGAGATTGCCGCGATCGCCGAAGAGTTCGACTTCCTAATTCTTGACGATGATATTTATGGCTTTCTTGCCACTGATAGTGAAACTCGGCCCCTTTCCTGTTTTGCACCTGATCGTTCAATCTATCTGACAAGTCTGTCGAAATCTATTCTCCCCGCTCTGCGCATCGGCTACCTATATAGCCCTGCGCGTCTGTTGCCTCGCTTAACGGCCATGGTCCGCAGCACGGTCTGGATGCCTTCACCGATTACAGCTCATATCGCCAGTCATGTACTGAACACCGGCCTGCACGACGAGATCATTTCCCGACATCGGGAGGAGGCATCAGCTCGACAAACCATTGCTCGTGAGGTGTTCCATCAGTGGGAGTTGATCAGTCAGCCTTTTAGCTACCATGCTTGGTTGAAGCTACCCAAGCCTTGGCGCAGTGACGAGTTCGCGACACTTGCCCGTGCTAATGGGGTGATGGTCATGAGTTCCAGTCAGTTTGAGGGCGAGGGAAGTGGTGGGGTTTCTGCTGTGAGAATTGTATTGATGTCTCCAACCAACCGTACGGAGCTTCGGTTTGCGTTGACCAAGCTTGTAAGCTTGTTAGAAGTAAGTGACCCTAAACTATTGTATTAAACCCGCTTTAGACTGATAGCTGTGGTAGGGGTTTGGAGTAGGGCTTACATGACTCAGCCTTTAAAAATGATTATGTGGGGCTAAGCTGAACTATTTTTAGCAGCGAGTGGACTACCTAAGTTAGATGGTGCTTTGGGTTGGCACTCTGAAATAGCTGCCTTAGGCACTATCCTTGATAGTGCCTAAGGATGCATTTCTTAACTCAGGCTAGCGAAGCCTTCAAGCAGCGTGCAGTGCGTCTTTCCCATTTTGCTATTACCAGCGGAGCTAAGGCATTGCCAAGCACGTTCAGAGCAGTCGTCGGCATTTCCATTAGTCGGTATACACCGGCAATGAATGCAATGCCTTCCAGTGGCAGACCTGCACTGGCTAAGGTGGCTGAAAGGATCACGAACATGAACCCCGGTACACCGGCAGCTCCCTTGGACGTCAGCACCATGGTGACCACAAGCAAAGCCTGATCACCGACGCTTAGGTCGATCCCATAAAGTTGTGCCACGAACAAGGTCCCGATGCCGAGGAACAGCGAAGCACCGTCAAGGTTGAACGAATAGCCCACCGGAACAACGAAGCTGACCAGCGAAGGTGGCACACCGTAGGTTTCCAGTTTTTTCATCAGCTGCGGCATCACTGCTGCCGAACTGGCGCTGGAAAACGCCAGGATCAACTCGTCCTTGATATGGCGCATTAGCGCGAACAGATTGATGCCGCAGAATCGCGCCACTAGGTTTAGAACGACCAGCACGAAGAAAGCGATGGCCACATAGCTGACCATGATTAGCTTGGCCAGTGGAAGAAGGGCGCTGAAACCGAAATTGGCCACAGTCACGGAGATCATTCCGAACACACCTATAGGTGAGTAAGCCATGATCATCGAGGTGACCTTGAACATCGCATCCGATACACCTCGGAGAAGTGCAATTACCGGCTCCTTTCGTTCGTTGCTAAGCCTGGAAACACCGAGGCCGAACATTACCGCAAAAAACAACACTGAAAGCAGGCTTCCCTGCGCCATTGCATTGATCACGTTGTCAGGAATGATCCCGACAATGATTTGCCCAAGGCTATGACCGGTTCCATTACTGGTTGGTAAGGTGATTGCAGCGGCTTTGAGGCTTGCCAGGTCGGTGCCAGTTCCGGGCTTTAACAGGTTGCCAATCACCAGTCCGACGATGATTGCCAAGGTAGTGATACTGAAGAAATAGGCCAGCGATTTGACTCCGATACGGCCAAGGGATTTACCGTCACCGTGACCGGCGATACCGACCACCATGCAGGAAAACACAATCGGCACGACAATCATCTTCATCAATTTGATGAAGATGTCGCCAGCCGGTTGCAAGAGGTTGTCGACCAACCAAGGGCGGTACTCGGGGAAACGGTGCAGCAGGGCGCCGATGGCGATGCCGACGAGTAGGCCAATCATTATTTGCCATACCAGTGTGATACGGGGCTGATGCATGGAGATGCCTCATTTGATGAAATGCTTATGAGTGTTGTTCTAGGCAGTCAATGAGCAGCCGTCCGTTGGCTGCCGCGTGTTACTAATCCGTCAGCGCAATCGTTGGCATGCTTCTTTAAGGCGGCGGCAGCCTTCTTCGATTACTTCCATTGAGCTGGCGAATGACAGGCGGATATAGGGCGACATTCCATACGCCGCACCGCTTACTGTGGCCAGTCCGTACTCTTTGAGTAGGTGGGCTACTAGTTCCGAATCGTTCTGTATGGATTCGCCACTTTCGGTGGTTTTGCCCATGAGCGCGCTGACATTGGCGAACACATAGAAGGCTCCATCCGGCGGTGTGAAAGTCAGCCCTTTTATAGGTGCCAACAATTCCATCATGCGATCGCGGCGTTGCTGATAAACCTCGCGCATACCAGCAATCGGGGTCTGGTCGCCTGCGAACGCCGCCACGGCGGCTGCTTGGCTTACCGAGCTTGGACAGGTAGTGGTTTGGGACAATAACTTTGCTATTGCTGTGATCAGCCAAGCAGGACCTGCACCGAAACCCAGCCGCCACCCGGTCATGGCATAGCCTTTGGAGGCTCCGTTGACGATCAGTGTGCGATCCTTCAGATCAGGGGCGAGTCGTGTCAAAGACACATGCTGGGCATCGCCATACACGAACTGTTCATATATTTCGTCGGCCATGATCAGTACGTGCGGATGTCTACGCAACACAGCGGCAAGAGCCAGCAGTTCGTCTTCTTTGTAGACCGCGCCGCTTGGGTTGTTCGGGGTATTGAGAATCACCCATTTACTGCGTGGAGTGACGGATTTTTCCAAAGCTTCAGGCGATAGCTTGAAGCCGTTGGTTTCGTCACCCGGAATGATCACCGGCGTGGCGTCGTTCAGTCGGGCGATGTCCGGATAGGACACCCAATACGGTGTGTGCACGATGACTTCATCGCCCAGGTTCAAGGTCGCGGCGAGGGCATGGTAAATGATGTGTTTGCCGCCACAACCGGCGACAACTTCGTCTAGTCCATAAACCAGCCCGTTGTCGCGCTCAAGCTTATGGCTGATGGCCTTGCGCAGGGCGAGGGTACCAGTAGTGGCCGTGTAGTGCGTGTCACCACGCTGCATCGCAGCACTGGCAGCTTGGAGAATATGCTCCGGAGTGTCGAAGTCTGGTTCCCCTACTGTGAAGTTGATTATGTCCCGGCCCTGGGCGCGTAACTCAGTTACCAATGCGTTAGCAGCGATACTCGGTGAAGGCTCGATACCAAGCACCCGATTCGACAAAAATGCAGTACTCATGACGTACTCCTCAATCGGCCAGGCCAGCTTGCTGCAAGACCATATCCATCCAGCTCTGGCGGACAGCCCCTGTAGCGATTTCGGCTTTTACTTCTTCTTCGTGAGCTGCGTGATGCGCGGCGCGGCGCAGAACCTCAGCGGCATCCGCTTGAGAGAAGGCCACAAGTCCGTCCTCGTCGCCCACTAGCAGATCGCCTGGCTGAACCAACATGCCGCCAATTGAAACAGGTACGTTGATCTCTCCTGGACCGCTTTTGTAGGGGCCACAGTGCACGACGCTTCGGGCGTAACAAGGCGTGTCATCAAAACTGGCGACGTCGCGAATCGCGCCGTCAATGACGAACCCGACACAACCACGTTGCTGGGCGTAAAGCTTGACCAATTCGCCAATCACCGCGTTGTTAGTATCGCCTTGCGCGTCTACCACCAGTACATGGCCTGGCTGCAGCATGCTCATGGCTTTGTAGATCAGCAAATTGTCTCCAGGACGAGTTTTGACGGTTAGGGCAGTGCCCACCAACTTTCCGCTTCGGTTGTAGCGGGTGAGGCCACGAGCTCCGATATGGCGACCCAGGTTGTCACTAATATGTGGCGTCACCACGTTGGCGAAGGCTTCAAGCACTTCGGCATCGGCTAGCGGTGGATTGGGAAGAATGCGAGAGCCGGGCAAGGCCATGGGCTGATCTCCGAAAGGTTGAGGTACTAGCCCTTCAGGGCTGTGGCTCGATATTAGGAGTGATCAGAAAACAGTTTTAGCGATATTTTATTATGAGTTATCATCGCTTTTTCTCATGTGATGTAGTGATGATTACCTTCAAGCAAATCGACGCGCTGTATTGGATAGCCGAGTTGGGCAGCTTTGAAGCAGCGGCCAACAAGTTGCACATGTCTCAGTCGGCTATCTCGAAGCGCATCCAAGAACTGGAAGAAACCTTCGATGTGGAAGTATTCGACCGCAGCAAGCGCAATGCCCGACTGACCGAAAAGGGCGGTGAATTACTGGATTACGCTAAAGACTTGTTAGAACGTCGCGATTATTTGCTTGAGCGTGTCAGTGCGCGTGAAGTCTTGGTGCGAAGACTACGCCTGGGTGTCACTGAACTGACCGCGCTGACTTGGCTCCCCGCGCTAGTCGAAGCAATACGCTTGGAATATCCCAAAGTGCAGATCGAACCATCGGTAGAATTGAGCAGCGAGTTATTTCGCAAGCTGGAAAATGATCAGCTCGACTTGATCATCGTACCGGATGTTTACAACGATGCTCGATTTGTCAGTACACCATTGAAAAGCGTTGAAAATGCTTGGATGTGTGCTCCCAGTCTGATTTCCGATCCGGACCCAGTGAGAATTGAAGTCTTGGCTGGATGCACTGTGTTAACCCAAGGATCACAATCAGGCACTGGCTTGATCTATGAGCGATGGCTGGCCTCTTTTAACGTGCACATGCCTAAAACTCTTACCAGTCATAACCTACTCGTGCAGGTAGGGCTCACTTTGTCGGGGGTCGGAGTCAGCTATCTCCCTAAGGCGTGCCTGTCCCATTTGATCGAAAATGGTGCCTTACGTGCATTGGTCACAACACCCGAGCTGCCAAAAATTAGCTACGCCGCGTTACACCGTTCTGATCGGCAGTTTGGTTTGAATCAAAACGTCGCACAGTTGGCAGTGAGAAACTGCGATTTTTCAAAATTGCTGTTATAGGTCATTGAATTTCAAGCCTTGCATAGCGTCGACCCGATGCAACCAGCGCCAGGTGTGATCGAGCACCTGGAATCCATACTCAAAGCGATTCGGCTCGACTTCCTTTCCTCAATGGGTGAGGCCCAGCTCTATAAGCAATTGCTCGACGAAATGCCGCATCTGAAAGACCAGGTAAAAAGTGAGTATCTCGAGGCTCGAGACCGAAGCTCTGGTCTTCTAGGGCATCTCCGAGCGGTCGAAAAAACGCTCAAGACAGTCATGACCACACGATGAATCCATCGCCGAGAAATTGGCAGAGCCAGTGCATTGAAATTGCACTGGAAAACTAGGCATTAGCTGAATTGAGACACCTTGTCTTGGCCCTGGGCAGGGTTACCACTTAATAGAGAATACTTGTCGTAGACCTTCAATAGTGTCTTTACATAGTGGCGCAGGTTTAGGATTGCTCGTCATCCAAAGCTTTGCTGTGTCCTCAAGATCTTCCAGCGCAAAGCTCGCTTTCGAGGCAGAGCTTTCCCAAACAACAGGAGCCAAGCGCTCCAGCATGACGCCCCGAACGTTGTTGGCCAATTGCGCCACTTGCGCTGCTCTGGCTCCATACCGAGGTGTGGCCTTCGCGGGCAAGCCCGCACACAGGTTCTGTGCCGTTGAGTCTTTCCGAGGCTCTCTCGTGGGGGAATACTCGCCCGATTTAAAATCTATTGACTTCCTTTTATTTTCTAATGATCACTGAAGGGTAGTTAGCTAGTAATTGCAATAGACTGTGTAAACCAAAAGTATCTAGTGATAACTATGTAAACCTTTTGGTGTATCGAATGCGTGGTGCGCAGTGCCCGAGACCGCCTCTTCGGCAGGGCAATTCGATGCATGAGCAATACCAATTGCGGGACCTAGAATGTCTCCAGGCTGGAGGTGCGCTCGGAGTTCGGCTGGTCAGTACCCGGCTTGGATGCTCCTCTAGCAAAGACTCGGCATCACTACATGATCATTTCATATACGGCGCCCATGCCGGTCTTTAACGTTCCCGCGCGACGGTTGGCTATATTTGGCCGATTCCATTCTTAATGAAAAGAATTCCAATCGAAGTGAAAAGTCATGATGGCTGGTTCGTGCCGGATAGGGACCATGCCGACCCTTGTCAAGTGATGCTGCGCATTTGAATCAGTAATTTGTCACTTCTGGTCAATTAGTGCCGGCTAATTTGGGTTTAGTCGCTTACCGCCAGATCAGAAGCCAGCTCGTGGAGAGAAAGCGTTTCCGGCAAGAGGGACTGAGGCTCGCATTCCAGAACGTTGGCTATGCGATATAGCTTTTCTACGGTGATATTCACTTCGCCGCGCTCAATACGCCCCATATAGCTTCGATCGACGGTGCAGGAGTGCGCCAAGGCATCTTGGGAAAATCCCTTGGCTTTCCGTTGTGTCCGTATTCTTTCGCCCAATGCCTTTGCAAGCTGATGCATATCCGCCTCGGTCTCCACTGAGGCGGCACTATCTTGCGTTTGCGGATGAATCGGCCACGGACTATAATCCGCATTTTGACCGTTCCGCGAATTTCCCTTCCAGGTGCCTGCATGAAACCCGATTCATTTATCTTCGACAGGCGGTTGTACGACCTGTTTCAGCAGGAGCACCTACGCCAATTTACGACCAATGACTTACGTAACGCTTACGCCACCCAACTGGCGGGTATTTCGTTCAACAGCAGCGACCTGCGCAGATATGTCTATGAGCAAATCAGACGGATGCTGCGTACTGGATGGGTTATTCAGGATGAAAAACGACAAAAGCGGGGTCAGATCTATCACTGGCAGAGTATTCCAGCGAATCTACAGGTGGAGCTCATCGACAATGGGTACGAGAACCGTCTCAAGTCGGCGAGTAAACCGCTGCAACAGTCCGCGCAAAGCATCGACTCAGAGCAGCCTGGGCCGGATTTGGTCGAACACCTTGAATCCATACTCAAAGAGATTCGGCTCGACTTCCTTTCCTCCATGGGAGAGACAGAGCGCTATAAGCAATTGCTCGACGAAATGCCGCATCTGAAAGACCAAGTCGAAGGTGATTTTCTCGAAGCTCGAGACCGAAGCTCTCGTCTTCTAGGACATCTCCGAGCGGTCGAAAAGACGCTCAAGACAGTCATGTCCGCACGATGAAAGCATCGCCGAGAAAATGGCAGAGCCAATGCATTGAAATAGCGCTGGAGCACTACACCACAACGCCGCACTTCTTCTGTCAAGCCACTCCAGGGGCCGGGAAGACAAGAATGGCCGCAGAGTTGGCGAGACAACTGTTGGAGCAAGGCAAGATTGATCTCGTGCTTTGTTTTGCTCCGTCATGCCAAGTCGTCGACGGCTTTCGCTCGACATTCTCCGCTGTACTTGGGAAGCGTCTGGATGGGCTTATCGGTGCCGTAGGAGCCGCGAGTACCTATCAATCGATGGAGCATCAGGATGATGCCTTCTGGAGGCTCTTCGATGACTACCGCGTGTTTGCAGTATTCGACGAGATCCATCACTGCTCAGGATACGATCCGCTGTTGAGCAATGCTTGGGGGCAGCAAATTCTTTTGAAAATGCAAGACCGCGCTGCTTATACGTTGGCTCTATCGGGTACGCCATGGCGCTCAGATGACAGAGGCATTGCTCTGGCTCGATACTCCAATCCGGAAGGCCGATTGATTTGCGATTATCGTTACGGGCTCAAGGAAGCCATTTCCGATGGCGTGTGCCGGTCACCTCGCATTGTTCTGCTAGATAACCAGATGGTGAGATTCAAAGAGGATTTCGCGAATGATAGCACCGTCAAACTTTTCCCCAGCATTGCTAAACTGCTACGTGAATCTCCGGTCTCATACCAGGATCTGGTTTATCATGAAGACGCGCTCAACCAGTTGCTCGATTTGGGAAGCAGGAAACTGGATGAGTTGCGAATGCTCAAACCGAATGCTGCGGGACTGATTGTTGCTACTAATATCGATCATGCCCACCAAGTAGCTTTGGCGCTAAAAAGCAAGGGTGAAAGCTTCCAAGTCGTGACTACGAGAACACTAGATGCGCAGCAGGTAATCAACAGTTTTAAAATTAGCGATTGCCGTTGGATTGTTGCTGTGGGAATGATCAGCGAGGGAACCGATATACCTCGGCTACAGGTTTGCTGCTATCTCAGCCGAATTCGAACTGAGCTGCATTATCGTCAGGTTTTAGGGAGGGTCCTTCGCCGTATAGGCGACATTGACGATCAAGCATGGTTGTTCGTCTTGGCGGAGCCGACGCTGAAACAGTTCTCACAGCGCATCGCCGATGATCTGCCGGAACATTTGGCTGTCGTTTGCGAAGTAGGTGTACCTGCAACTGAGGCTAGTTCGATAGACGGCAAGTTTGATAGCTCGGTGAACGGTGAACTAAATAAGCCAATCAGCCAAGCTCTTACCACCTCAGTACAGAAGATCTTACAGGCTGACGATCTGACCTCCGAATCGACTTATCGAATATATTTTTCGAAAAGCTATCGCCAGCAACTGCTAGCCATTTTGTAATTGGTTTATCCATTTTATGCAGTTGTCTTTGCCGGTCGCCGGAATGCTTTGCTTTCCAGTAGATATGTTTCCAACCAACGATTATGTCAATTTCTTTATGCGAAAAAATCACCAGGTAGCCTCGTTTGGCGATTATTTCGAAAGTAAATTGGTTTGGCAATATCTCAACAATTGAATTAATTTTGCCGCAGCAATAGTATCCAATGTAGGTGATATCTTCACAATCCATCAAACTCCGGTGCTATGTCATTTTCATACAATAATTTCAGATACCCGGCGTGTAGTTGAAGTAGGCTGAGGTTTTCGGCGCGTAGTATTTCAATCTCAAGCTTCAATTTGGAATGTGCTAGTAATAAGTGCTTCCTAGACATGGAGTTTCCCTTCGACTTTGCTCCTGTTTTTATTTGGGTTTTAGCAGCCTCAAACTCTCTGTAAACTGCTCCTTCTTTTGTTTTGTATAGTGAAGTTCTCTCGTATAAATAGCCTGTTATCACCTGAATGCTGGCGATAAAACTATTCCAGTTTAGTTCGCCGTCTTTATTAGTATCCCAGCTTTTGAGGATGTTAATAAATGTTGCGGCATCGTCGTCGGTGATTCTTCTGCGCTTCATTCGGAATCCTCATGCAAACGAGTTTTCAATATTCTCAGGAAGTCGCGTTCGTTGAGCTTAATGCCAGGGAAGAGGGATATAATATTGTTGTATATTTCATTTGTGTGATCGGTTTTTAAGGCTTCATTAGTATTAATACAGTAAGATGAAACTATATGGTCAACATTCCAGGAGGGTACATTTGATCTGCCGTAGTTTACGAAGCCCGTATTGAGAGCGCTTTCTTTAATGTTGTTGAGGCTTTCAAGAAGTTTTTTATCAGAAAAAAGGTGTGATTTTCTAAACGTAAATCCAGTTTTCTCCGAAAATTTCTTTAGAATAATGTCCACGAAAGGAAGTCCATCCTTGACTCCCCAATCTTCCGCAAAAATAGCGAAAGATTCATGAATGTTTAAGTATGTACTATTTTGTGAAGTCAGTTTCCGCTCACAAATTACCCATCCATTGGCAGAAAGAAATATTATTCCCTTGGCATGTAGATCCAGTAACTTGTCTGAAAGAAGCTTTCGTGTTTTGAGATTTTGTTGAAGAGCCATAGGGGTTGTTTTTGCAAATGGATATTTCTCTTGTATGTACTGTGCAACTTTAGAAAGAGTGGGCGAGCCAAGAGATTCGAAGTGCCAGTTGTTCAAGATGTGTGAAACTATGTATTCAATATTCCAATGCCATCTTGAAGAAGAGTCTCGCTTGACTAAGTTATTCTCAAGTAGTCGCTCGCTCATGTTTTCGTAGGATCGTGCCATTTCCTTATTGCACTTAATAACCTGATGTTTTATCTGTATATCGTGTTTATCCCTGAAGATCTCACAAACATTATCCCAAGTAGGAAGCCCTCTATCGACCGTCCAGGAAGTCATTAATGATTTGAACAAACTTACCGTCTCGCAATCAATGTCGCAATGACTAATTCTGCCCCTGTCATACAAGTTTTGTCTCAGTTGCTTTGTGTTATTATCGCGTAGGGCAAGTGCCTTTGAAACTATATTGTCTGTTTGTGTAGATGGCGGTAAGGCGCATATCGCCTCACTGGAGATTGTTGGGTCAGAACAAATATCTATTTGTTTTTTGTATCTGGATATCTTTCTTTTATGAGAGTTAAGAAATTTTTCCGCACCAGGTTCTCCACTATTTACTGCTATTTGAGAAGCTTCAATAACAGGTGTTAATTTTTCGATCATTCTGTGCGCAACGGCCAATGATCTCTCATCACCTTTTTTAAAACAGTGTTCTGTGCAATCAATGCACTGAAATATATTGGGGCAGGGTCCAGAATTGTAATCGTGCCGGCATAGACCTAGCTCGGTGACGTGAAGAGATCCAATAACATTCTTGAAAAAATCCTCCGTTGACACCCCCGTCGGCTTATACTCATCTTCATATAACTCATCGAGAAAGCCACCAAACTCAAATCCTGATCCGTTCGCATTCTCATCGACGAGATCAATTTTATCTGTGGGCGTACGATGATCGTATGAGCTGTTTTGGTCTACGGAGCTCCTGCCAGACCATATGGCAATCAAGCGTTGATCTATATGTTTGCTTTGCGCCAAGGTATTGAGTAAATGCCGCATTGCGTGAGTGCCTAATGAAAGATCCTCTCTGTTACGACCGCGGAAAAAAAGTTTGCCAAACCAATGCTGAAGTTTCGTAGTCGTAAAAAAACATGGTACGTTTTCACATTGCCAATATGTTTTTTTATAGGGAGTGCGAGAAGCATATGGATGTACAAATAAACAATCTTTGTACTCAACCTGAGAGACACCGTCTATAAAAGGAAATGTGGGTGATAGGTTATTTGTTGCCCATTTATAAAGATTAGAGGCGCTTATGAAGCTTTCATCATCCAGTCGTATTTTATTATCTTGGTAGTAAACTCCGCTTTTTGATTGAAATAACCTATTTAGTCCCGGCGGAATCATTGCAGCAGGTGGAGATTTCGGCCTGTTAAAATACAACGGTTGTGAGTAATTGTTGTCACTCCTTCTGTAGCCAATTATTGCTAATGCCTCCTGAATACTATATTCCTTCTTGCCTTTCAAATGTTCGAGGTCTTCAGGTATGTAGATGCTTTCATTAGTTTTGTACCACGCTGAAGCATTTCTTGCCGATTCGCCAAACTCGTTAAGTTTTCGACATGCCTCCGTTACTACTTTCTCAAATTCGATACATGGCGCTCTTTTAACCGTCGATTTTCCATTCTTTGCCGGCCTAGGAAAACACAGCCCAAAACCATTAAGTGTAGTTATACAATCGACATCTAACGTCAATATTTCTGAACCTCTGGACGGTGCATAGTTCAGCAGTGCAAACGCCGATGAAACTAAAATTTCGAACCCATTCAGTGGAGATTTAAACGATTCGGCAAGAACTTTACATGCCTCGAGATTTGGTAAAAAAGTTTTGGCTGAACGTTGAGGCCTAATATGAGGGTTTTGAAGATATCTTATTTTCTCCGGTGAGAGGTTATATTTTTTTAACGTCTTGCCTATACACGCCAAGCCGGCTCCTAATCGATAGGTAAGTCCTGGTGATAAATCGGTTCTGTTTGAGGCTCTGGCAAAGTCTGAATTAACTAATTCCCAAGGTTTTTTGAATTTTGGAAGCGTGTCAATGAGAAAATAAAACCCAGTAGCGACGTCACGACATTTTTTTTTGTTCTCGAGCGAACGTATTAGGTGAAATAGTTTGAGGGCGATGATCCAGTCTTCATCAGAGCAGACTTGTTCGAATATAGGAGTTTTTTTTTCGAAAGTGGAAGGGAGGGCATGCGTAAAGTCACATGGGTCGGCTTTTAACAGCATTTTGTGGGGTAATTTATATTTTAATGACATATCAATGGTGTTATTTTTTATGATCTGTTCTCTGAATTGGGGGATAAAAGTTTCTTTGAACCAGGCAAAATTCAGTTGGGGATTTTGTTTGTTCATGAAAGATGCTCCTATTTAATGCTAAGTTTGGTAATCCACATGTCGCAAGCATCGATATATTCCATAACAGTTTTTTTTACTTTAATGTCAGGTTGATTTTGGTGTTCTTGAATTAGATATTGTTTGTATTCCCCGAATGGCGCATCTCGGAAAGGTTCAAATTTAGAACAAAGTAGGCATGCAACTGGTGCGTGATCCGTACAGTTTTTCATACTGCCACAAACTCCTATTGGTTTAGCTTGAGCAATTCCGTAATGGCGCTGTATCGAGTCGGGCATTTCCATAATTGCCCGTTCATATCCACCCTCATAGGGGCCGCCAAGAAATAAATTCGCAATAGATGCGAGCGAGGAGCCTAACTCCTCTTTGATTCGGGCCTGAGATTCTGGAATAGAGTCAATGTATGAACTGGCTGACGAAGCATCGCTGTGTAATCCTAAAAACATCAACTCATGTATACTTGCTCCATGGACAGCAGCGCGCGTGAGTAGTGTATGTTTGAATCTAATGAAGTTTAAGTTTATTTTTCCGTCTGAAACTCTGTCGCTCCTAACACCAAGATCGTAAACCACATCTTTCAATCTTGTCAGTATTACAGAAGCATTGCATGGGATATCAGGTAGTTCTTTGATTTTTTCTTCGGGGATCACAAGTCCAGCAATACCCACGGATTTGTGAATTAAGTAAGTTCTATTTCTGCTCCGGCAGATTGGAATCATATAATTGATCAGTGTGTTTACTAAGGGTGGGAGTCTTATATTTCTATAAATAGATTTGCTTTTGAGTTTTTGTTTGATGATCTCGATTTTTAATATCCAGTTCTTTTGGGTTTGACTGTAAGTCAAGTCGTCTAACTTGATCTTTAGGATTTGACTTTGTCTATATCCAAGTACTAAAGCAAGAAAGAAAATCGCTAGATGCTCGAGTTGTAGCAAACCTTTTTCATATCCACTGCAGATCGCAAATGTGACATCTCTAACTTCAAGCTCAGTCAGTGCGCCATTGGTTGGATCTGCCGCTCTAACAGGACTTAATTTTTTGTAATTCGCGCTGCTGATCATATCAATTGCTAAATTGTACTCTTCGCTCCATAACACTCCATCCTCACCGTTACATGAAGATAAAAAACCTTTTAAGTTCTGGTTCTTATTTAGCCATTCTATGAAGATTGACCATAATTCGTTGGTTTCATTTATTTTTCGTATAATTTTGTTATTCAGTAAGCTGAAGTCTTCAAGCTTTCTACAAAGTTCGTTTAATTTGCTGCAGTAAGATTCAATAGAGGATAGGGAGTAACTTTCTGCAATCCTAGAGCATAGTTCGTTGCGAAATGATTCTATAATTTCGAATTCTAGGTATTTTCGCATCGGATCGAATTCGATATATCCTTTTCTACGAAGAGACTCGTGTGTAATAATGAGTGTAGACCCAACATTAAAGGTGAGCTGGGTTTTTTGGTGGTAAACAGTTATTTCTTCGAAAGCTTCGCTTTTGTAGTCAGATTTCTTAGAGGTTTTCATGAGGATTACCCATCATTAGTTTTGTGTTTAATATGTTATCCTCTGCAAACAATCGGTCGTTCCCGATTTTTTGAAATGCGTATCTGGCGTAGTGCTCTGGCATCTTTGAACGCAAGCTCCACCCCATCTGAACTCGTAGAATACTTAGAGCGTTGGAAATAATTCTCTCTCTATCGCGTCCCGTGAAACCATCGGCCTTTTCATATTCTCGAAATATAAAGTTGCATGCCCACGAATGCCGAAGGCTGTGCGGATTTATTTTTCTTTTAGTTTTGTTGCTCAATAGATTGAATATTTTACCAACTGCATCATTCGATAATGGAGCGCCAGATATTCCAATTATCAAAAAATTATGTTTTATGCATGATTTTATTTTGTTTCTTTCGATAATATATCTTTCGATAAGGGTCCATAAGGCGTCAGAGATTTTTAATTCTCTGTTTAATGTTTTTACGGTGGCAGGCGAAGATCTAGGGTCCGTGCTCAAGTCTGAGTTTGACTCTATTCTTACTGTTACATATCCGTGCTTTTTTCGATCAAAACAATCAATGGTTATTCCAAGTAGTTCACTATTTCTGACCCCGAGTTCTCGTAGTAGGTGAAATAAGACAAGGTCCCTATGCAATAAAAATTTAGATTTGCGATTAAAGTTTTGTTTAATTGCACGATCCATCATTGTGTAGTCATCTTGTGTCCAAGGCTCTACACAATTATCATCACTAGAGTTACTGCTTCTAAGTTGTTTCTCAAGTCGATTTGAAAAATCAACAATTGCCGTTCCTTTCTCTGCCTTGGTGTCAATCAATAATTCTTCGGCCAAAAACAGTAAGTAAGGTTTTGCGAGTCGGCATCTTCTATCGTATGCTGAGTTACATACATTGTTTTGATTGATGAAGCCTAATCCTGAAATTCGGCGTTCGATAGTGTTCTTGGTTTCCATCAAGCTGTTACGTAATTTTGATAACTCTCCGTTGGTAAGGAATTTTCCTTCTCTGAATCTTTTTATGTAGTTAATTTTTTTATATCTAAAAAATAACATCACTATGCAGATATCATAGCTATAGGTAATTAATGATTTAGGTCTGACTTGTCTTTTTAGATTTATAAGCCAATAGTTAGCCCAAAACACAGGTTTGTTGTCGTCGAAGATTAATGCTGTGGGTATTCCGTCAGCATTTTTAAATTCACGGACTTTCATACTGCTTTCCTCAATATGTATGATGAGGGGCAGCATGATTTTGATATGATTTTTTGTGGTTTAAGCTGGTTTAATTTGTCCCAAACAACTAATGGGCTGACAGCAATTTTTTTGAGCGGGATAAGCGAGCGATAACTCACAGGGGAAGCGAGTGTATGAGGCATATCAACGATTTCCTTGATTATGAAACATCAAAGTCAACGCTGATCACCCGTACACGGCCGAATTATTGATTGGCTGAAGTGTATCAAGCCGAACTAGCTGATGGACCAAACAGACCTTCGCTGGGTCTGCTGCTGCGGCTATTTATGCACAAAACCTAGACTGATGCAACAGTGAGTTCGTGAGTCGGATAATTAAATCAGTAATCAACACTTAGTATATTCCTAATAATTGCTATGTTGACTATGCATTTTTTTATGTTTTGTTGACTCACTATCCCATCGGTGCTGTTGGAGGTGCGAAATACATCAATAGTCAACAAAACGCTCATTGGGCGGATAATATCCAGCAGCCATGACGGGCGCCGCAGGAGGTTTTGCGCTCAACACCCCCGTCCCGAATCATCACGTTCACCATGCAGTCCCCAGTCGAGTCCCGGTACACCTCGGTCAGTTGAGAAAAGTCCGAGTAGGTGTCCAGACGGCCATTGGTGACCTCGGCAAGGAACGTGAAAATATCCATGGTCGTGAAGTCCGCTATGGGACTGAGGACCCAGTTACTTTTCTCCCCCGGCTTTGCCATGTTCACAGGTAAGAAGGCGCTTTCGCCGCGGGTGGCCATGTTGCGCCCACGGACGGCCGACTCATCCCGGCGGGTGCCGATCAGTGTAATGATGGTATCGCTGGCGAAGTCGCCTCCCATCTCCTGCTCGATGACTGCCTTGATCTGGCGCTTCGTTCGATCCATCGGTGATGCCTTGATTTGCTGTTGGCATTTGGCCGAGTTCCCGGGCAACGAAGCGACGGTGCGACCACCGATTATGGAGACCAGCCAATTTTCTGAGAGGTTGGGGCTGCAAACCCAGATGCGTACAGGCAGCCCGTTCCTTTCGGAGTAAGCCTTCAGTGCGCGGATTTCGTCCTTGCTGTACGAATGGACCCTTGGATTCTCAATGAGAGTGTCGCTGTTCAACACGTGCAGTTCCGGGACCTCGAAACCTTCAGCCTTCAGTTGCTCCATCGCCTTCAGTGCAATGGCGAGAGTTACCGAACTGTCCTTTCCGAAGGAACTGGCTACGACCAGTCGCTTTCCGGCCAGGATCAGGGACTTGATCACTGCAATAGCTTCGGCCACCTTCTCCGGAAACGAGCGTTCGATGATGGGTGACGCTACCGGGACGGCATCCTGGAAGAGGGTGGAGGCGATCAATTGCATGGTCAGAGCCCTGAAGGTGAAGAACCCCTCCAGGGTATGCACGAACGAAAATATGCAAGTCAGATAAGGCCGGCATCCTGCAGCTCGATCGTCTCGATGCGCCGACACGTCGGAATCGATGGGGAGGAGGCGGCATTGAGTCGTGTCGAAGCTTGATCCACTGCAGCAAAGTAGCAGTGAACATCTGGAGGGGTTTCCTTCACCTCATCAGCCAGTGCGCTGACAAAATTGACAAGGGCCAACCCGTCCTCGAGCTTTTGACCACTCCCAACACTTGGGCCGCCATCGAGTTCGAGGATCAACCCTCCTGAAGAGTGCTCACGGAGGAGCCGGACTGAGCGGCCAAATCGCTCACGCAGACGCCTTGTTAGGGTTCCATGGTGATAGCTGCCTGTGTGTTCCAAATAGCTCGCAAGCTGGCGGATCCGTTCGTACACGCTCTGCCAATGCAAGCGATTGTCCTGCTCCCGTTGACCGTCGCGGGCCGCCACTCGTGCGTCAAACTCGCTGATGCTGATCGCACCCGCCTTAACCTCCCGCAGCCATCGTTCGTCCTCTCGCCACAGAAACCTCCTCCGCAGCGCATAGAGGTACTTGTCCAGATAATGCATCTGCCCATGCGCCGCCAAGTGGGCCACTTGTTGCTCTATGTCCGCTTGGGTGTCAAACATGAACTCTGGCTCAAGAGCATCCATGAGCGCGTTCAGCTGGTCTGTGATTGCTACAGCGTCCTGTAACCACTGGAGCAAGTCGATAGCTCGATACTTGCCCGCGGTGAATTCGAGGGGGCGTCTCGGCCCTCCGTAGGGGAGACCTCTTGCCCTCTGCACAATGTCAGGCAGGGTGTTTGGGAGACCGAAAACGAAAGTGAACCTGTCGCCCAATTGATGGCGCTTCATTGCTGACCAGGAGCGCGATCGTTCTTGCACGCTGGTCACGGCAGGCAGATGTTGGACCAAATTTGCTGTCCGAAGATGCTGGCTGTGGGTGTAACACAGGTTCCGGCCCGCCGGCAGTTCGAACCAGCAGCCCTCGATTGCGTCGAGCAAAGCCTCAACGCGACCGTCACCTGGCCGGGGTCGCTCTTCTTTGGATCTCCGGTACGCAATGGCCGCAGAGATGACAGCATCGGTGGTGTGTTCTTCACATAGGTGCATCACAGGGTCCTGAGGGCGAAACGTGTGATGCATTGTCCGTGACTTAGCGCAAATGCAAGCCTGCCCGGGGAAACCCTCATGAGGGTCAAGTTGCCCCCGGCTGGCTCTGGTGATTGGCATCTTCTTCGTTACATTTAGGGCTTCCAAGCGAAGCAGGAGTTGGTGCTGAATACCAGGGCGGATGACCTGTTTGCATTGTCCCAGATCAATGAAAGATGGACTCATCGATCAACAAGACTTCACCTTTGGGAACTGTCTTGTGGTGCACGCGCTTTAAGCGTTGAATTAGGGGCCACTGGGAATGGACGCGAGACAATGAACCTAGCTGTAAAACTGATTGGTAAGGGACTTGGGTCGATCGCCTTGGCTATTTCCGCCTCATTTTTTGCGGTGTATGCCCTGAAACATTTCCCGGGGTGGGCCATTGCGCTATCTCTCGTACTGCTGGTATGTGCCTCGATTCCAGCGGTGCTTTTCTTCAATCTGTTTCCGAGTGCTGATGCGCCTCCAACCAAATCCTATGTGATTGAAGACGACCCCAATGATGACTGGAACGATCTGTTCAGCCATTGGAAGGACGACGATGACCGGTTTGATGACTGAAAATTGCTGCCAACCGGCCGAGCACCGGGTCTATGCTTAGAGCTAGTCCAGAACCACGGATCCGACACCAACTCCATGGAGCACCTTCATGAGTGGAATCGAAACGCCAGACGCTCTTAAGGCACGCAAGCTTGCCGAATTGCGCATTGATCTTGCCCGAGCTCTAGCGGAGAAACAGCCGGACCTTCGTATTTGGAGGCAGGGCCTGATCCATGGGCGACTGTTGGAGTTAGAGTCGTTTGGGGTGCTTTCCAGTGACGATAGCGATGCTTTTAGCAGGGAGGTCCAGGCGACGATGGACGCAGCAGAGTGACTCGTTGCTCCAACCCCTGCATTACCCGAGTAACAAACGCTTCAAGCCCTTCTTGAAATAACGAGCTGGATCAGCTGCATGTCCCACGGCGGCTTTGAACCTGGTCGTTGACGCCCGACTCCAGCCACCAATGTTGCCTCCTGAATCGGTAGCCGATGTCTCTCTTCGCAACCCTTACCAGGGCACTGATTGCCGGCCTTGCTCGTTTGCAAGGGACCATGATTGCTTCTTCCCTCAATGGAGCAACGTATGGCCAGCCGGCGCAAAACCTCAACCCTTGATGATCTGCTCAATATCGCGATGAAGATGCCGCTCTGGGCGAATCTGGTGATTGCCGGTGGCTCGTTTGCCTTCCTACGGTATTACGGTGGTACGGAATTACAGACGTTGTCAGTGATGCCCGGGAGTGAGCTTGGCCCCGCGATCGCGGAACAAATCCTGCGGCTGGTCGCCTATATCGGGCAGTACGCCATCCCACCTGTATTTCTGCTGGGGGGAATCCTTGGGTGGATTCAGCGCAAAGTGAGGGCTCGAAAATTCAGCCGCATTGGGTCGGCGCAGGAGCCTGGCGTTGCTATCCGCAACCTCACCTGGGAGCAATTCGAGAACATGGTCGGCGAAGCCTTTCGCAAACAGGGTTTCACTGTTCAGGAGACGGATAAGGGGCCTGATGGTGGTGTCGACCTGGTGCTGCGTAAGGGCAGGGAGGTGTTCCTTGTCCAATGCAAACAGTGGCGAGCCTCGAAAGTGGGAGTACAGGTCGTCCGCGAGCTTTATGGCGTGATGTCAGCGCGTGGCGCGACTGGAGGGTTTGTGGTCACCTCTGGCGCCTATACCAATGATGCCTGGAAGTTTGCGAAGGGGACCAATCTGCAGCTGATCGACGGGAAGCGGCTTATTCAGTGGTTCAAGCAGCCTGACCTGGGCAGGGTAACTCTTCCGGCAGAAGATTCTTTGGAAGAGGCCGACCGCGAAATCGTCAGTCAAGTTGCGCCAGCATCTGGTGATGCACCGAAGGAGTGCCCACCTTCGTCGAACTCCAACAATTCACCCAGTTGCCCCCGGTGCGGTGGCGGTATGACGGCCCGGTACCCGCGCTCCACCAACGGTGGAATAGCGAACAGTGTGTTTCTTGGGTGCCTCAATTTTCCCTCGTGCCGGGGTACCAGGCCGCTCGAAACCGAGGCGGTTATTCAGCACACAAGCATGACGTAGCGAGGGGCTGGCAAGCAGGATTCGTAGCCACATTGGTAAAGCGTTCAGGGACTGTCCCCGACCAGCAGTATTGGGCAATGAACGCTTTCTGATGTCGCTCCGTGGGGGGACGAACTTCGACCACTGTCAGTCCGATGCGTGGTCCTTGGTAGTGAGTTTTATGGCTGCAAGCGGTGGCCAAGTCCAATATGCGATAATCGCCCCGAACGCGATCAATCCTGCCAACCAGATCCAACCCTTCACGGCTGCAAGGTCCGCCGACGACTGAGTGATCAACTCGACCCAAGGTGCCCAAAATAAACTAAAAAACACCATAGAGGCCAGCACCGCTAAACAGCTAAGTGCAACTTCTTTCATAATTTTTCCTCGTCATGAAGACCGTACCAAAGAACCGCTTGCGCACCGAAACCAGCAACCCCGGCGCAAGTGCCAAGAGTGATAAGTGACCCTGAAGCATGCCAAAGGCCCAACAGCGCTAACCCTCCACCGAAAACACCAATCAACATCGGTGCCCTGCGTATCCACCGCGTCTGATGTTTAACCTGGGCGACCAGTTGCCGCTTCAAATCCTCTTCGCTCATTCGTGTTCAACTCCTTAATCAGATTCTGTGTCGTTCAGCGAGAGTTCACTTGAGCCCGTAGTTGCGCTTCAATTCGACGATGCGAGCTGCACGCCGCTGGTGGGTCTGGGCGTTGTCCTGATCGGCCTGAATCGCGCCGTAGGCGACAGCAGCGGTGTACTGCTCGTCCTGCATCACCAAGTCCACCAGTTCCTGGAGCTGAGCTTGCATTTCTTCGTAGATAGCCACGCGTTTCCCCTATGCACTTCGAGTTGGCCTGCGGGCAAGCATCCAGAAACCGCCAAACCCGATGATGATGCCCAACGCGTCCAACCATGTGGCAGCGTCAGATCCCAAAGTGACTCGGCCGATGATGCAAAGGATGACCCCAACTAGCGCAATAATTTTCGTGTTCAATATGTTTCCCCTCATCAATCCATGTTGTTCAGCCCACCATTGGCGGGGCTTTTGCAATCTCATCTTTGAACCCGATTCAGTATGACTTGATGGCTTCTTCGTGCTCCCTGATCAATAGCTTGAAGGCCTCAAAAGTCTGATAGCAACACTGACACTGGGCCTCCAGAAGGGTGACGATACTGGTTAATGGAAGTGGGGAAACGCCACCAAAGCTATACAAAATAGTGCCATCCGGCTTGGTGTGACGGGTAGCCACTTGAGTAATACCAACCTCAATTCGGGGCGAGAAACGGTGGTTGTAAGCGTTCCTGAAATCGTTGGTGGCCTTCTGATATTTCTTGGCCCCAATTCCCTCCATCCTTTTTTTGAGAACTTTATACCGTCGCCAGCCTTTGGCGTGAGCATCTGCAGCGTCGAAGAAGACCTCATCATCCAACGGAAACGTGTCCTTCCACGCAGTGCCTAGCTTTTCTCGATTAGCCTGGTGGGAAAGGTGCGCAGTGGCAAAGATAAACCGTGAGCGAATCACATAAGGCAGGTTGATGGCCACCGTGGCCACCGGGTTGATAAACTCCAAGATGGCGTTCATCTTCTTGCGATCATCCAGAGGCGCTAATAAATCGCTCCACGCAGCCAGTTGATGGGTGTAACGGGTAAATTCGTTCACCACGTTAGCAAGCTCGCGAGAAAATTCGTTGAACATTTGGATGTAGGGCATCCACATCGCGTCAACGCTCTCCGGGAGCTCTCCCCAGTTGTACTCCATGAATTTCCCGTTAAACGGGGTGTTTTTCAGAATACGGCGGTATTGTCTGTAGGTTTCAATCGACATGAGCAGTAGTCCCTGCGTTCGTCTCAGTGGTCAATTGCCGGTGGATGCGGGACGTGGTGTCCGGTTTGATTGGCATCGCTCACTTCCCTTAGCTGGCTGGGTCGACAACAACCCAGCATTTCGCGCCGTTTTGATCATCACCACCCTCGGCAATGAAGACGTGGCCGGCTTCGTCAACGGCATAGGCCCCTGGGCGTTCGTGAACCGCATCCCGCAAGCAGTTTTTCCAGCCGTAGACTTCGCCCTGCCACACAAGTACAACGCCGCCACGGCGATCCTGATTGCTCAATCGCCATTGTGCGACGGTTGCGTGTAGCGCCTCGACAAGCTGACTCATAGGACCGATTCCTTTTGGTTTTTCGCGAGCGCGAAAACCGCGACCTGTAACTTCAAAGGCCCAATCAAGGGCCGGAGGGTGGCAGCGATCTCTTCCTAGACCTTGACGATTTCCAGTTTGTATTCGCTCATCCAGTCAGAACCTGCACCGCCATCGTCGGTAACGACGCCATTATCGAGCTGGTTACGAAACTCTTGCTCGAACTCTCCCAACGATTCGCACAGCATGGCCCCTAGATCTGCGTCAGAGACCTCCACTTTGATTTTCATGGTCTATCTCTATGCTGGCCGGCGTTCGGCCTGCATGCGCTTCAAGCAGCGCTTGCAGGTCACGTGATCCGGGTAAATTGTAAGATGCTCCGCATCAAAATCGGCCTGGGTGCCACACGCAATTTCCGAATCGCCTTCGGGATCTGCCTCGGTGGCTGCACAGGTGATAACTTCCAAATGCACTCGGCGCTTCATTCTGGTTTTCCTGCTTACTCGCTCAGTAAGGCTTGCCCGGCAATGAGCAGTGTCACAGGGGATCGCAATTTTCCACCGTTGCTGATTGCAGCGGAGCATGCGTTCAAAAGTTGCTGCGCCAAGTTCATGGCCTCTTGCGCATCAGTGATCTCGACCTGCAGGTAATCCGGGTAGGACGTCTTGCCTTCAATGACCTGCTGCCCCTCACCCTGAATGAAAAGGATCTGGCTATCTTGTCCGGCAACCGTCAAAACAGCTTCCAGTAACTCTGGCGTGACCTCAGGAATCGCATCACAGATCTGGCTGGTGATCTCTTCGCTTGCCTTCACGGCTTCCTCGACTCTCTGTTGGGCTATTAATTTAGGTGGGCGGTAAAACTCCGCTACCTCTACAAATCCCGCAGGCGCGGGCGGTGGGTGGTGGTCTATTGCTAATCGTCCAAGCCAGTGACGCCATCACCTTTCCAGAGGCGATTGGCGACACGGCGAACGCGGTCCAAGTCGTCCAGTTTGGTCGGCGGACAGAGCAAGTTGTCCACGAACGCGTCTTGGGCAATTTCCCGGCAGAAGTCCGGGCGGGAATAGCCGGACTTGAGCAGGTTGGCGTACTTCTCTTCCCCTAGCAGCCGCTGAGCAGCTTCGTCGAACTGGGCTTTGGTGGTCACGTGAATGTCCTTTTCAATGCTGGTGCTGGATTTCAACAGTTTTCACTTCGTCACGCCATGCCAACTGCTTTATCAAGCGCCGCGTTAAACAGTCCGGAAACGTCAGTTCCGTCTGCAAGAGACACGACGAACTGACCTTTTTCGACTTTCAAGTACACCGTAATGCCGGTGACGCTGCAGGTTACAGACTCAGGCATTTCCTCGTCTTCGTACGCAGCGCAATGTGCGGCGGAAATGGCTTTGATGAAGTCACCGTTCGCGAACGCGTGATGGATAGTGAACCCGCCCTCAGGCTCAACGGGCCTGACTTTGTTTTCGGTCAAGTCGTAGAGTTCTTCAGAGGTGAACGAAACGCGATAGACCAGCTCTTTGTCGATCAGGGTATTGAGGCAGCTACGAACTTTCAGGCCATCATTCGATTTGGTGACGTTGAGAGCGGTCACGGCCGGGACGATACCGGTGATCCAATTGCCCTTGCCCGCGGTGATTGCTTCCAAGATCGCACTGGTGATCAGTTGATTGCGCTGGGTCGTGTTCATCTTGGTCGCAGGCTTAGCTGCGCGTGTCGCTTGGGCTTTCGGAGTTTGAGTGGTCATTGGTCAGTACCTCATTAAGTCAGTGACATGAGGTTATGATGGGGTCGTGAAACTGCAACACCCTCGCGCACGGCATCGATTGACCGGTACCGCGCAGCCGTTTCGGCCAAGGTCAGCGCCTTGTCGCGATCATTTTCGGAACGCCGAACCTCTTCCAATTTTGGAAATTATGCGTAATTATGTGGAAATTCCTAATTTATGAATTTCGGCATAAAGGCCCATAATGACCCCAGAAACCAAGGACGCGCTGCTCTTCCCCCGCACCCACCTGGCCGAAGGAATCTTGGCCACGTTCGAGTCGCGTCTGCAGAATGCCGCGACTATATTCGCACCTCGGCGAAAGGGCAAAACCACGTTCCTCATCAACGACCTGATACCGATTGCCAAGGCACACGGCTTTATCGTTGCCACGGCAGACCTGTGGTTTGACAAGGCGCACCCTGAGCGGGTGATTGCTGGTGCGCTGTATGAAGCCATTCACGGTGCCGGGTTCTTGCGACGCAACTGGCTGAAGCTTATGCGACCGGGCTCTATCGTCCAGTCGGTGGAGGCCGGCGCCGGCACTGACGGAGTGACGGTGAAGGCCGAACTGGCGAAGGAGGGGGGGTTGAACTTGATCGAGCTCTTTGAGCGTTTCCGGATACTCGGTAACGGCAAGGCGCTGCTGATCATCGACGAGGTGCAGCACCTGGCGAGCAAGAAGGAATTCGAGGATCTGACCGCTACGCTCCGTTCGCTACTGCAGCAGGCGCACGGTGAGGTTTTTGCAGTGTTCACCGGGTCCTCTCAGGACGGCCTCCATCGCATGTTTCGTCAAACCAAAGCACCGTTCTACCAGTTCAGCCACGAGATTCAATTTCCAAACCTTGGCTTGGAGTTCGTGCAGCATCTGGGCCAGCGGTTCCTGGAGATCACCGGCAGGGAGTGGAACGTCAATGCCGCTTTCGAGCGCTTTGCTGCCCGGGGTTACATGCCAAAGTACATTCGCGACGTGTTCCTGCTGTGCCTCACAGAGGGGCTCAGCGTGGGAGATGCAGACCAACGAGCTTGGAACACCATGACGGACGAAGGCAACTTCGAGAACCTGATCCTGGAGATGGCTCCTCTGGATTTCACTGTCCTTGTCGGGCTTGTGAAGGGAATCTCGGTATTCTCCGCCGAGGGCCGTGAGTGGATCGGCAGTGAGATGCCCGGTGGCAACGTTCCCAGCGCCGCGACCGTTCAGACTGCATTGAAGCGCCTGCAACGCCGCGACCTGGTTGGGAACCTTGGGTATGGTGAGTGGGCGATTGAGGACGTCTTCATGGAAAGTTACCTGCGTCGGAATTTCGTTGAAATTGACCCTCAACTCGGCACGGATAGCGATTGATAGGCTATCGGCCGCCGGCGGTCATAGGTGTGGCCAGCGGCTGCCTCCATCATCTGTTTGTCGCACCTGATAGAGGCTCTTGCCGCGGTTAGATGGTTAAGGCAACATTTGAGCCTCTCACGTACCTACATGTCTGGGTATGTAGTCAGCTGGTCACCAGCACTCAACGCGCAACTCTGCGCACATCAACCTTCGCGGGGCTATGTCCCTGCCGGGGCAAGCTCCGTCCAAATGGAGCTTCGAGATGTCAAATTCCAATATGACCTACCACGAAATGAAACAGGCAATCCTGCAGGGACTGCTGCATTCCGGCTGGAAGGCCGTAGATGAGATCAGCATGAATCACACTTCTGCAGTGGCAAAGAAGTCGTTTCAAACTGCGGTGGGCGAGCGAACCGCTTTGGCGTACTTTACTGACACTCCCGACGAGTGCTGCAAGCTTAGTGGTGAATACACGAGTGAGGGCAACAACGTCCTCAGTACAACAGGGTTCTTTGTCTGGTACAGCCTCAATCCACGGAGCGAGGTGACGACAGAAGATCTCATCGCCGGCGCCATCGAGTTCTCAAAAAATGCTGAGGTACGGATCGCCGATACGATGCCGATGCGATTGATGCGCCAGAGTCCCGCTGAATAGATTCCAAGACCCGATCGGGTCCGGCGTTATAAACCCGGATCAAATCTACGGCTTGATCGTTCAACCGAACTGAAGCCACAACCTACTAAACCCTAGCGGGCCTATGCCCCGCTGGGGGCATGGCTCGCTCAATTGGAGAGGACCATGACCATTACCGCAATCAGCCGGGTTACCGTTGCCCTGGGCTACGACATCGCTACCAACCAGCCTGTTATCCGCCACTGGATCGACAAGGAGGAAGTAATCGATACAGACGGTGCTCACCTGTTCGTAATGGTGGGCAAGAAGCGGGGAGCGATATCTATCCGCTACAAGCTTCACCCTCTCGACAAGGAGGATGAACGCGCGCTACAGGGTGGGCCGTACAGCGACTTCAACCGGTCCTTTAGCAAGAAAGACGCAATGCTGTTTTCACCAGATCAGACAAAGCAGCTATTGCAGTTCTCGTTCGCTCACTGCCGAATTGGCTATGAGCAAGCATTGCTGGAGAACATGCTTTGCGAACTGCGCCAGGTCCTGCTTGCAGGAGCCGCATTTCGACTTAGCTGCATCGACGAACTTGATGCGATTCCCACCAGCTCCAACATCTAAGACATCGGCGGGTTACTCCGCCGAGAGTCTTTTTTGGAAAGTCTCCCTTCCCAAAGAAGATTCTTTCGAAGGCCTTTGTGCGCTCAGACCAACCCACAGGCGCGGGGTGAACTTGAGCTTGCATGCCTCTTGATCAATGAGACGCTTCAACCGCTGGCATGTATTCAACACAATATCGACACAGGCAGAGCGAGGCGCGGTGTTCGCGTCCGCAACAGACACGGAAAAACAGCCTTGCAGACAACTCACCAACGAAACGACGTTTTACGACGTCAAATTTTCTGGGCAGTACTCTCAGTCATCGGGACTGTGGGCTTGTACTTTGCTCTGGACTTTTACACCTCAGCGCTCGATCGCCCAAATCTGATGCTTAACAGCCTGCTTTTCACCCATATCTTGCGAGTCTACCTCAACGTCAAAGACGATCGTCACCAGGAGACAATGAAAGAGGTCGGCTTGCTTACGCTCGCCGCCCTGGGAGGGGTTGGCATTGCTTTTGGGGTACGACCGATGGTTTTCTGGATGCTGAATGACCTGGAACAGACCCAGGAAATTGCTGCGTTGTTTGTGGAATACAAACAATACCTGGATGTCATGCACACCCCAGTATTTGGCATTGCGGCGTTCTTCGGTGCCGGCTATTTCCTGTCATCGAGAGTGCTGCGCAGCATTGGATATTACTGGCGTCCTCTTGCGTACCCACGCAGTTCATATGAGCTGTTTGGCGCTCACTACGCGGCAGCCCGTCAGATGTTGACGGAGAGGGCGAGGGAGGTAATCGAGGAGGAAGTGAAGGAAATTCTTGCCGATACCAAGGGCTTTTATCAGCCCCCATCGCCAAACCGCCTTATTGGACCACCGGCATCATCCCGCACGTCAGCGAGTCCGGCTCAGGTGCAAGTGCCTTGATTTAGAAGCCAGGTGATCACCTAGGTCTCGAGCAGGATGCCGGACACGCTGCCTGCGCGATATCGAAATTGAACAGACTGCCTCTGTCCGCGCTGCGTGGCCTTTGGCAGTACTGAACTGCGTGAGGCCTGCGTCGCGAGGCTCACGTGGTACAGGGAGAGGGATCTTCCCATGTGCTCTGTTTATGTCACGCAACGTTCGTTCTGTCCTGATGCTGAGTTTCAACACAGGCGTTTTGCAGTGCGTGAATATCGCGTTGGTCATTGATCCAGCACTGAAGCGCCTTCAGCATCCACGCCATCATGGACAAATGCATAATCCCTGCCTCCATCGCTACAGCTTCCCGAATGCCGTCTGGAAGACGGACCGTGGTCGTGTGGTCCCCTCGCATTGCGGAAAGGTCGACATGAGGGACACCAACAAGGATCAAACTGGCCCGGGCTTCACCTAGATGGTTCACGTAGAGCTGACGGTCGAACGTAGTCCTTTGGTTTCCGTCCAGGGCCTCAGTAACCGCCATGATTATTTCTGAGTTGACGCTCCGGCAATGGCTTCTCGCGATTTCATCCAGGGCGTCAATGATTGTGGTGTGGGTGCTTAAGACAAATTTATCCGCTTTACGGGAGTCTCGCACTCGCCGGCAAGGTCGTGGGGGTAGGGCAGCAGCGTGGGCCGTGGTAGCAATGGATAGTGCGGTCATTGGGGCGTCCTTGCGGTTAGATGAGTCGAAGGATCATGCGAGCGGACGGCGGCGCAGACCACGTCTTTCAAGTTGCGTGATGGGGCAATAGTAGCGAGAGGCTGCCGTCAAAGATGTGCAGTCTGCCCCCCTTAACGGGCAGAACCGGCTTACTGCTTGAGGGCTCTGGCGAAATCAAACACAACGTCAGTTGGTACTGCTCGCCATTGATGGACCAGTCGAGGTTGGTTGGCTCACCAACAGCCATGGCCACATCCTTCACAACGCTTTGCGGGTTTGGCTGGCCGTCCTGGCCTTCAACGATTTGCTCAAGCTGGATCTGGGTGTGTACGTTGTGCGACTTCTCGAACTGGCCGGGCGCGAGCTTTTCGGGAGTCAGAACAAGCCGATAGCCGTAGACAACGATGTGATTCTGCGTCGTCGATTTTTTCCCTTCGGTCACTGTCTTTTGGGTGCGGCTTTTCCAGCGGTGCTGGAGGATCAAAGGCACACCATCGTTTGCGTCGCTTGAGCCCTTAGATGGCTAATTCCTAGCCTCAATCGACCTCCCCAGCGTACCGCTGCCATGCCGGAAAGCCCCTATCGCCCTCCGCTTCCCGCACCCCGCCACTCATGATATCAAACACACCACAGTGAAAATGGCCTTTGGCTACCTTTTTGGTGCACAGCCATATACTGTGCCATTAAACGGTAACAACGGAACTAAAGGCTCAGTGGAGGGCTGCATGGAAGTTCGGTATTGGGAAGGAGGCCTGTTCGCCTTCGAAGTCGAAGCGATCGAGAGTATGGCTAAAGCTTTCCAGGCCAATGAAGCGCCAGCGCAGCCTGTCGCGGGGCCTGCGAAAGGAAATTCGTTCGATGTTCTCAAGGGACTAAAAAAGCCTGAGCCTACTGCATCGATGTACCCGTGGAAGGGTTATGCGGGCTTTCGGTTTGCCAACTCTCGCGGCTCAGAAGGTGAGTTTGATCTCGTCATTGTCTTGCACAGCATGGTGCTTGTAGTCGAACTCAAGCATTGGAAAGGGAAGATCACCTCTCATGCCGGCAAGTGGCTCCAGAACGGGAAGGAGCAAGGACCATCTCCGGTTGAAAAAACTCGACGGAAGGCATTCGAGTTCAAGAAAAAGCTGGAGGCCATCAAGACCAAACTTCCTGGGGGAAAAATACCTTGGGTCGAATTCTGCGTTGTCCTCAGTGCTGACTGTACCTTCGAACTGCCAGATAACGAAAAGCCTTACGTCATGCGGCTGGACGACTTCCTCAGTCTTGCTGATGAGCAGCGCTTCAAGCAGCGGTACCCGAGGAGTCAGCGTGGGAGTTTGAACAAGCATTTTGACGTGTTCGACGCTCTGTTGGGCAAAGGCTCGGTAAAGCCCAAAGAGTTGGTCGTCGACGACTACCGCGCCAAAACGCCGGCGGTATTCATGCACCCCACCAAGGTATATAGCGAATTCGACTCCGTGAACATCAACAACAAAGATGATCACGCGATGCTGCGCTTGTGGGACTTTTCCAGGTTGGATTCCCCCACTGCCCGAACCACCGAGGGAAGATTCAAGATTCTTTCGCGAGAGCGCGAAATCCTCGTCTACTTGAAGCGGTTAGACCAGGACCTCGTAAACCGCTGCGCTCGGTTCAAGGGGAACGTGAGCCGGGATGCCATCACAGAACAGTATTCCGAACTGTTCGAGATGCCGGATAACCACTTTAGGCTCAACGAGTTCATCAACAGGTTTGTGGTTCGTCAGGAGAGCAGCGAGCGCCTGCATCTTCTGAAAATCCTACTCGCTCAGTTCTCCGGCCTCCATGGGCACAGCATCGCTCACCGTGACATTGGTGATCACAGCATTTGGTTCTCACCAGGCTCAGGTATCGCGCTTTCAAATTTCATCAGCGCCTACCACCAGCCCATAGGCACGGTGGGAGACCTTCGAGGCCTGTTGAGCATCGGGACCATCGCGCTGCCAGAGGACCAGCCCAACACCAGTCTAAACTCGACACCCTTCAAGCGGGACGTCTTTGCGCTCGGTCTGCTGAGCTGGCATTTAGCTCAGGCCAAGCCTCTGCCCCTCAAGCTGGATGACACCTACATCAATAGCGTGGTGGGGGAAATATCAGCGTCAAGCGAGTGGTATGCGCCGGCAATCCGCCAGGCGCTTCACCACAGCCCCGCAGACCGGTATGAAAACGCCAACGAGTTTCTGCAGGCATTGAGTCAGGCCACCCCTGACGATTCTGCCGGCTTCGCATTCGACAAGCGCCAGCTCGACTGTTTTGCCACAGATGTGCGACTGGCCTCTGCCTATCGCGAAGATGATGAGCCGATCACGGATTCAGCCGTGAAGCTTTTGTACCGCTCGGGCCCGTGGATTGTGAAGTCCTGGCCATCTCTCAATGCCAGGGATCCACAAGACGGACAAGGACCAATGCTCATGTCCTTCTTCGAAACCCTCGAACGCCTGAAAGCAAGCAGCCCCCACTTTCTTCCCAAGCTGGATCATTTCGGTTACGACCGAAGTGGCAACCCCTTCCTGGTCAGCGAGTACGTTGAGGGAGTTCACTGGAGCGAGTTGAAGGACTTGGAAGCAGTTGATGCACTGTCCGTTGCCAAGCGCCTGATCGAGGCGGCAGAGGAGCTTCATGAACTGCAGCTCAGCCACGGTGACCTCCACCCTCAAAACATAAAGGTCGCGCTGGGCGAGAACTACGAGTCGACTCAGCTGTACCTTCTCGACTACCCAGACTTCTCTCCTACTGGCGAGCGGCCTGCAAATACCAGATACAGCCCGCTCGTAGAGAATTGCACTCCGGTTGAGAGCGACAATTTCGCCGTAATGCGAATGGTGCTTGAGTTACTAGGGATGGACTGGAACGAGCCAGCAGAGAGTGACGTTGCGGAGCTGAGAAACGCCGTGGCAGTTGAAGCCGAGGCCGAGTCGGGCTTCATGTCGCTGGACAGGTTTTCGGACGCGCTCAATGCAGCCTTCCAACCCAAGCAGACACTCAGGACCATCGATGTCACAGTCAAGGGCGACACATCGTTTGAAATCCTCCCGGACAACGGGAAAGTCTACGTTGTCTTCAAGCCGAACCCAAAAGCCCCGGTTGGAAGCCTGGAGATCGTCTTCGCAGGTATTGGAGGCCAGTTCTCTGCCTTCTTCGACCCTAGGACCAAATCTGTTTCCAAGCTGCTCAAACCGCACCTGGAACAACGGGTCAACCACTATTTTGAAAAAAACGCTGACTACCACCTCTATGTAAAGCTCGACATCTCGGCCGGCGCGGTGAGCGATGCCTCAGCCCTCGGCGCATTCCTGAGCCAAGACGAGGCATTCACGGATCTTGCGGCTAGATTCCTG
Organism: Pseudomonas sp. PDM26; assembly: GCF_019219185.1. Classification (NCBI taxonomy): domain Bacteria; kingdom Pseudomonadati; phylum Pseudomonadota; class Gammaproteobacteria; order Pseudomonadales; family Pseudomonadaceae; genus Pseudomonas; species Pseudomonas sp. PDM26. Next base: position 163,686 of record NZ_JAHUWC010000006.1, read on the forward strand.
GAAACCGAGCAACGGAAACAGGCCGTCCTGATAGAGAGCGAGACACCAGAAGAGTCGATCACTGGTGAGGACACCGATAACGGCCTACCAGTTGATGACCCACAGTTAGCGGGTGTGACGGTCAAAGTCTTTCCTGTCAGCCAGATCTGGAAAACTTTCACGTCGACCGAGTTGGAAGCTCAGCCTTTTTTCCGGGTGGCTGCGGAACCTCGCTTCCATAGAGACAACGTAGGGTTACTGATCCCCTATTCCATGGAATCGAAAGCGCTTGAGGGCTTCGAAGCTGACGACAGTATCCGACTGATTCTCAGAGAGGGCGATCGCGACTTCGACATTGGCGCAATTGACTTGAGCAAGAGCCTGCGCGACGCGGTTTACGTCCCCGCGTCCCAGAAGTCTCTGCGTGTGAAGGCAGATTCAGTGCTTTACCTTCAAAGCCAGCAGAACAAGACCTCTTTGATCCGCCGGCGAAGCGCAATGGACCGGATCATCAATCGCCAATCTGTGATACCTGATTTGCTGCAGTACTTTGACGAAAGATGCGAATTAGCCCCGTTAGTTTATGATCAGGCTCCCACAGAAGAAGACTTTGCGCTTTACGAGAGAACAACTTCCGATGGCACCGTAATTGGTCTGAACGATGCACAAAAGAAAGCTTTTACCCATATAGTTACAACTGGCCCTATCAATTTGTTGCAGGGGCCTCCCGGAACTGGCAAGACTGAGTTCATCGCTGCGTTTGTACATTACTTGCTTGCAAAATTGGGTGTCCGAAATATTTTACTTGTGAGCCAGTCTCATGAGGCTGTGAATACAGCGGCAGAGAGAATTAGAACTCACTGCCGGCGCTTGGGAACTGACCTTGATGTCGTCCGGTTTAGTAACCGTAGCCAAGTTGTATCTGAGGAGCTACTTGATGCTTACTCCGGAAATATCATCGAGCGACAGAGGAACAGCTTCAGCGCGGAACTGAAAGAGCGAGTCTCCAATTTAGCTTCCTCGCTCGGACTGAGCCAGGAATTCGTCAACTTCATGGTGGACGTAAACCAGAGAATAGCGCGACAGGTCAAAACCCTTGGAACACTGGATAAAGAAATAGAGTCAGCCGAGGAAGGTGCCGAGAAAAAGGCGTTAAAAGCCCTCAAGGACGCCATTGCTGATGAATTGAAGCAGGCGGCTCGCGGTTATCTCGGTGAATGCCCGTTAGACGATGTACCCCCGCAAGATATTTTAGAGCGCGTGTACACGAGCATCCAATCTGCCCACGGTGTCCGTCCACCAGAATTCAAACAGTGCCAGGACTTGATCAAACTCTCGCAGGAGTTCATGGAGCGGTTGTCCAGCAATAGAGCGAACTACGACGAATTCCTCATGCGCTCCCGGACGCTCGTTTGCGGTACGTGTGTTGGGATAGGACTACAACACCTCAACTTGGCCACGACTCACTTCGACTGGGTCATCATTGATGAGGCTGCACGATCCTCCCCGAGCGAGCTGGCGATCGCGATGCAAGTTGGCTCCCGCATCCTTAAGGTCGGTGACCACTTCCAGCTGAGCCCCACCTATGAGGACGAACACAAGAAAGCCATCGCCAAAGCGTTGGGTATTTCTGTGAACTCAACTGAATTTCAGCGTGTAATGCGTAGCGACTTCGAACGGGTCTTCGAATCACCCTACGGCCAGGCTGCTCGTGCTGAGCTCAAGACTCAGTATCGAATGCTGCCTCCGATCGGCGATCTTGTTAGTGAGATTTTTTACAACAACAGGCTTTCCAACGGATTCAGGCCGAGCCCTGCTTATTACGCGAAGAGTGTTCCTGCATGCCTCTCTCACATCGTCACCTGGTTGGACACTAGCGGCCTTGGAAACAAGGCGTTTGATAGCGGCGGACAAAGCATTTCCAACAGCGCTGAGGCCGACGCCATCATTAAGCTATTGCAGGAAATCGAGGCTTCGACTGAATTCTGCACCGGTATGATTGACGAAATGGCGCGCACACAAGAACCACCGATCGGTGTGATTTGTATGTATCGAGATCAACGAAAACTTATTCGTAAAAGATTCGAGGAGAAATCTTGGTCCGAAGATTTCCGCAAGCTCGTTAAAATAGAAACCTGCGACTCGTATCAAGGCAAGGAAAATAATGTAATTATAATTTCGCTTACGAGGGCGAAGCCTGATCAGCACCCAGGATTCCTGTCTATACCGAACCGGATCAACGTCGCGATGTCTCGCGCAAAGGAACGGCTTATTATTGTTGGGAGCTTGAAAATGTGGAGTGACCGTAACGCCAGCCTTCCCCTCGGAAAGGTCGCCAGTTACATCCAGACCAGGCTTGATAAAACAAACCACTACAAAATAACCAACATTGCCGGCGAGAAGGGGATCGTGTAATGGATACGAATCCTGTTGTTCTCTTTGAAATCGACTTCGCGGTGCCGGCTCAGCAGTTCCGCTTTGAATACACCCTCGTTGACAAGGGGGGGCTTCCTGTAGTGCCAGAGTTCCTACTACGCCTCTTGAAGATCTCTGCCCTACTACCAGCGGAGATAGCTAAATACTTTGGGTTGTCCCAAAAGGAACTCAGTACAGCCCTGTCCCCATTCCTCCAGAGCCGAGAAATACGCATTCGCCCAGATGGCAGGGCTGAACTTACTGAAATGGGGCTCAGGCTTTTTTCTGAAAGCCACGAAACGCCCATCGTCAAGCGCAAGCAGGAGCGCCAGCAGACGTTCGCCTTTGACCTCGTGGCTCTCAGCTATCTGGGGCGACGCATGAAATCCAGGGAGTCGAGGCGTACCCTTGAACTGCAGGCTGCGCCAGCCACGCTGACAGATTCGTGCAGACTGGCTGTTGGTGCGTTCATGAATCAGATCTACGAAATTCATCGCACAGGCGACCTAGGTGGATCCGGCCAAGAGCGTATGCCTCCCGAACTGTACAAGGTAGCTGATGCGCAGAAGACCCAGGAAGGGTGGGAGGTGGTCGAGGAGCGTGCTGCAATCGATCCGGATGCGCGACAAGTGCGGTTCATTGCCAAAGGCGGACTGCGTGAAAACGAGTACTACATTCGGCAACGGACCGAGCAGTTGCGCAGACAAGTTGCGACAACCAATTTGGACCAAGTTTTAGCCCTAGCTGACCATCTGGGCGACTCGGCTTCCTATGAATACTTGAAATCCAACGGTGTAGATCTGAGCGCTCTTCACCGAGCGGCTAAGTCTTCAAGTCTGTCAGACGACAGGGTGTTCGGGTCAATTCACCTGCAAGGAAACTGGGACAAGGTCTCTTCATTGCTACGGAAGCATTTGAAGGAACTTCAACGTTCGCCCTTGGATAGGTCACTTAAGCTGACATGGCTCGCGCCTGCAGCACACGGACTGTGGGGCAAATCTGCGCGCCATGGAGAGATATGCAGTGCCTTCGCAGAGTTCGCGAATACCAAAGCAAAAAATAACAAGGACAAGCACAACATTTTTGACGTGAAACTGTTAGTCCCGCTTGCAGACGAGTGGGATATGCCTGGCGTCAAACGAGCAAAGTCAGATTGCTCCGACGCAAAGGACCTCCTTCATGGTTTCATCGAGTGCGAAACACTGGCCCCGATCGAGGCCATAATCGTCGAGGGTCGGTGTGCTGTTGTGCTCTACCATGTTGTAATTCCTGAACTTTCGCAGGTTCCCATTCCTTTCGGATTCATCACCGAAGAGCCTTCCAAGGTTTCGTTGATCACTGTCCTGATTAACGAGTCCCTTGAGCAATACGTTGCAGGGAACAAACAACGCTTTCTTGGACCAATCAATAGCAAGAAGGCTTGAAGATTAGACGCACTACGGTAGTGACGTAAAAGTGCCGAGCAACGGTCAGCCACTACAGCAGTGCGTCAATCGCGAAAAGGTGTTGACGCGGCTTTATGCTCAGTCGGCTGCCGAAGCCCCCGACTGAGGCAGCCTGATGGTGTAGCGGAATTTCCTATACCCGGCTGATTATGGCTTTTTAATCGACTTGATCCGTGTGTAAACCTGTCCACCCACGGCCAAAACAATTCCGGCTAAAAGTAAAATGAGCATGAGTTCTGCACCTGCCAATAACCAGCCAGGGCATTGAAGGAGCCACGGATGTCCAATTATTCTTTTGCGGAGCATGCCCACCGTTTCGCCGTGTGGGCCGCTGGGCGGGCCTACTCGCGCAGTGGCGGCGACGGTGGAGGGTATTCCGTTCCGTACGCACAGCGGATGCTGGAAGCTGCCGGCATGCGCGACATCAACACACCGGAGGACCTCCCATGCAAGGAGGGAATTGACGCGTTTATACATGAGCGAATCGAGGCCGTACGTGCAGCGCGACCGGCGACCTATGTGCACCACAAAACCGGAAAGAATGAGACGTTTCGTTGCACCTATGGCCGTGCGCAGAAGCTTGTGAACGTCTATCTGAAGTCAAAACTGGTTTGTGGCGGCTACCACGATGACGAACGGGTTGAGCGTCTGCATCCGCCAATTGACAGAAAACTGCTTATTGGCTTGAGCGCATTCTGCGAAGTGGTTGCAGACCAGGATGAGTACGCGGAATTTCGGAAGAATCTTCTCGACGCCCAAGCTTTGGGGGACTCCTGGGTGATCTTCTCGCAATCCACCTATGAGGCATACATCAAGGCAATTCAATCCCTGCAGCAGGACAAGCCTTTGTGGGCGGTTGAGGAGCACTGGTTGCCCTGATGGCAGTTGCGGCCTGCTTGATGATCTCCGATCGGGAGGCGTCCTGGTACCGGACCTGGTGATCATCACTGAGCGGTTGGGCGCGGCGCGGGGGACCAATATCCTGCAAGAAATAGCGGGTCTATTCCGGTTGGTTGGTTAACATGTTCGACTCGGCGGTTGCGGTGCGCGTCAGATAGGTGATGCGCCAAGCATGATCATGGGCCATGCCACCGCCGGTCGAAGCACAGTCCTACACGAGCAAGGCCCATCTCACCCGTCATGCAGACAGGCATTTAGCTAGGGATCAGGAAATTCAGTCATTGCGAGCCTGCAACTCCAAGCGGATTCCCCTGTGTTCATACCGAAAGGCTGGAAGACCGATCTTAAAAACCCCGATTTCGTTTTGATTCCGAATCGCCGTGGTTATGAATTCGTGCATCGCGAGATCAGTACGCTGCCCTGCTTCGACGGCTGCGGCGAAAGCCGCGTTGGCGTCTTCTTCGTGATTATCACGCATGCCGATCACCGCGACTTTTCCTTCTGGAATTTCTTCCATCTTGGCTACGGCGGGAACAGAGTCAGCACTGCTTTGATCACCATTGTCAGGCCCTGGCACGATCTCATACCGGTAGATGTGGTACTTGCCAGTGTCCGGGCAACATACGGTCAGAATGAAGTCAGCCTGGTAAGCCGCGAAGTTCGTTTTCATCCCTTTGTGCTGGCTCGCCCGGTCAAGCACGCACTGGATCGCGTGCTGCACGACACCTGCAATAAACGGAGCGGTCAGCAGGTAGTTAGGCCCGTAGTCGCTACGCTTGAACATGTCGCCGTCGCAGTGTTGACTGATGAATTTGTGGGTCTCACACAGCATGGCCAGTTGGTACATGCCATCCCGGTACGTCGGCTTCAGCTCTCCCAGATGGTTCCGTATCGAGTTCATGATGTGCTGGGACACGAGGGTGCTGCCTGCGAACGCGACAGCACAGCCGCCCTCGTAGATAAAGCCGTGATAGCCATTGAACCAGTTGTCGAGCAGGTTCACTCCGTTGACGCGGATGGGCATCTCATAGACTTTCTTGAACCCACTGACCACCACCACGCCGTTCTGGGTGATGCTGCTGTCAGTAGCGAAGAAAACACCGTGACCATGGGTGCTTTTGATACCGTCGATGTTTATTTGCTCTAGCGTGTGACCAGCGATAATAAGTGTCATGCCTGAACTCCCGGAAAATCGGCGAGCATACCGAGAGCCTGTGCCTTTTGACATCAAATCAGGCGGCGATGTACTCAATCGCGGGCCTGTCCGCGTTTTCTTTGATCGAGAGGTCATGACTCACGATGCCCCTGGCGCTTCACTTCACGTAGGAATTCTTATTGAGACAGGTCGCCATTGGCACGGGCTGTATCCAGCGCGGTCAGAGACTGGGCATTTCCGAATCCGACTGTCGAGGCGATTGTGCTTCACAGCGCTTGGGGTCATGGGGGGGCTCGCTCGGCCAGGTTTCGGAGCGGTAACGTGCGTGGAACCTCCGAGTATTCAGACGCTGCCAGAGGTGATGTTAGTATCAATTGACAGTGGCAGAATGGCGCAGAACCTGTGTTAGGGCGTTTGGTACCGAACCGAATATCGGTACCACGGGCTCCATCTAGATATTTCTCAGCTTCAGGCGGCGATGGCTCCACGCTGTCGAGCTTTCCATGGGTCATTCGCCCGAGCCAGCCGGGCCATTTGCAAAGGACTCACAGAGTTCCCGACCAGATGGCTCTGCTGAGTTTTATTCAACTCTCGCCCGTCGTGGCCCCGATCAATGATGTATTTTTCGGGAAAACCCTGAGCTCGATAGAGCTCGCGTGGTTTGAGCATTCGCAGGCAGATGTCGACCATCAGGTACTTGGTGCCATTAACATCAAGGGTTACCAGCGCCAGCTTCTCTGCGATGGTTGGCTGATTGGTGAGGGTAGAGGCCTTTCCGTGCTCCAGCATAAAGTCGGCCACACGAAGGGCGCCGGCCATTTGTTCCTCGGTGATTTGCAGGCCGAGGTCGGAAGCAAGGTGCATCAGGGATGCGGTGGCCAGCTGCTGTTGGCTGCCTGCGCTGGTGATGGTGCTAAATGGCGCCAAGGCGCTGTGTGCGGGTGTCGTGTTCTTGCCGCCGTTGGCCTGGACAATGATGGGGGCCACGAGCGAGAAATGCCCCCCTTTGACCTGCGCGCAAATGGTCCGCAGTGGACTGTCGGCCGGCATATTTCGTTGGTGGGTGGCATTCGCGTGTTCGGAGATGAATGGGGCCAGCAACGGCGAGCCCAGCATCAGTTCACCACGGTTGGCGCCGGTGACGGTGCGCATTGGCTCGTCGATGCTGTGCAGACGAACCGCACCCTGGTGAGTGACCGGGACAATGAATGGTCGTCCGTTTAGGACAAACTTCTCGATGCCGGTGGCGATACGCACATTTGTGGTCTTAACCAGCGGCCGGGTACGAGCCCAGATGCTCGGGCCAAGATCGGTCCAGTCGATGCACTCCGCAGCGGTGCGGTAAGGCTGTTGTCCCTTCTTCGGCTCGGCCGCATGGCTCGCCTCCGGCCACACAATTGGGTGGCCGTCACATCGTGCCATCAGGAACAGGCGTTCTCGAGTTGTCGGTGCTCCATCGTCGCAGGCTCGCGAAACGCGCCATTCAACGTCGTATCCCAGACGGCGAAGGCTTGCGACGAAATGGTCCCAAGTGCGATTCACCGGACTGCCGTGACGTTTGTACTTACGACGCTGCTTGCGACGATGCAGCGCATTGCCGGTGAGCTTGCCTTTGTCGGGTATCAGGAACTGTTCGTGACGTGGGACGTGCTCGCCAGGTTCGGCAATGGTGCCATCCAGTTTGATGACCCGGCCGGTTTTAGCGCAGCGCTTCGCAACCAATGGGCTCCATAGCTGCATCTGACGAACATTTTCCATACTGATCGTTATCGGTCGGACCTTGCCGGCCCATTTGATCAGAACCCAGCCGAGATCCCTGATTTCCTTCTTGCGCGACTGGCCACCGGCGGCCTGGGAGTGGTGCGTGCAATCCGGCGAGCCGTGAAGAAAACCTACCCTCCGACCGCGGCATGCCTCAACCGGGTCGACGCCCCACACATCCGTTTGATAGTGCTCAGCGTGTGGGTGATTTGCAGCATGCATCGAGATGGCGGTCGGATTGTGGTTAACGCAGATGGTCACCGGCCTGTTCAAACCCATTTCCAACCCGGTTGAAGCGCCGCCACCGCCGGCGAACAGGTCGACGATGATCCAGCTGTCAGAGTCGTCGAGAGCGAGTCCGTATTGGGTCGAAAAATCGATGGTCGGGAATTTTTTTGGGAAAGAACTCATGCTGTAAACACCGCTTCCAGGTCAGAGGAGGGCGCGTCGCCCGTTTCTGATCCAGATCTTCCATGCATTCCCGAAACTGCAACTTCAATGCTCTTCTGCGGCGGGTCCCGATTGGACCATGCTCCTGGGGCAAATCAGATCTTTCGTATATTTCATCGGGTGCGAGAATACCGGCCTGAACTTTTTGAAGGTGATTTCAGTGGGCAGCATCAGGTTTTTGGGTTTCATTCTATGGTTCTGGGTCGTTGCTTTTTGGGCATTTCCACGCGTCTATTCGGCCGCGGTTGTAATCGAGGATGGAACAATCATCGGCATCCCGCCGGAGATCTGCCAAACCCTCAACCTTCCAGTTGAAAAGGCGCGCTGCAAATTCCGCGGGGAGTTACAAGGCACTCTGCGACTCACCTGGGAAGTTGTCAGTGAGGCAGGGCGGGGGGTGGAGTTGGAACAGGGCAAGTACCCACTCGCTTATGCAAAGTCGAGGCTCGCCGGTGGAGGGCTTACGGAGTTTGCGTTGTTCGCGGGGTTGGCAACCTTGCTGCTTCTTCCGGAGACGGTGCTCTTTCTCCGCAGACGCCGGGCAATGGCCGTTGCTAGCGCGTAAGGTCGCGTGGTGTCGCCTTTTGAGATAGACGCGACATTGTGCGAATGGCTGTGACAAAAATGCCTGCAGGTTTTCCTCTGGGCCCAATCAAAGGCTAGGGTGTGCGGCAGGCGTTTGCTTCAACATGGTTACTGCTTTCAAACTAACCAACCATGCCCTCCCCATAGCCCGCTAGAAAGGGCTATTACCCCTAAAGCGAACAGCACAAACAAGATCAGCAATTTCATTTTTCCATCCTTTTCCCATGATTCGTTTGGCGCTGGGGACCCGGCACTGGGCCGGGTCAATGGTCGTCAGCGAAGGCTTTGCCCAGAGAAACCGAGAGTCATAGAGAGTTCTTGAGCCACCGACGTGCCGATCCGCTTGGCGAATCGGTCGAAGGGGTTGTCCTTGGTCGAGAAATCCACAACCTTGCTTGCGCCTACGACCTCGCGTGCAACATAGTCCACATCCCCCAACTGATCGATCAGGCCAAGCTGCTGTGCCTGTTGGCCGGACCAGATGAGCCCTGAAAAGAGCTCTGGGTGGTCCGCTGACTTCAGTCTGTCGCCGCGGCCGGCTTTGACCGCCTCGATAAATTGATTGTGGGTGGTCCTCAGGACCTCGCCCCAGAAAGCGGTTTCGTCAGCGTTCCTAGGCTGAAACGGGTCCAGAAACGCCTTGTGCTCGCCAGCTGTGTAGGCCCGGCGCTCGACCCCCAATTTTTCCATCACGCCGACGTAGCCAAAGCTTGCAGCGGTGACGCCGATGGAACCGACCAGGCTGGCCTTGTCCGCGTAGATCTCGTCGGCGGCGCTGGCAATGTAGTACGCGCCTGAGGCACCCAGATCCGTTATGACGGCATAGATCTTGGTGTTGGTGTGCAAACCGCGTTGGCGTTTGATCTCGTCGTACACATAGCCGGCCTGCACCGGGCTACCACCTGGACTGTTGATTTTCAGCACTACTGCTTTGGTGCGAGCATCGCCGAAGGCCTGGCCAATGCTTTTCTTCAGAGCCTCTGCACTGGCTGCTTCGCCTTCGGCGATAGGGCCGTTTACATCGATTCGTGCCGTGATTTCCTTGGCGTCAGCGCCGTCGGCGCTGAAGTGTTCGACCGCCAGCGTGGTAGAGATGACCGCCAGTGTGCCTATCCACATCACGTACTTGAAACGGCGCCGGCTTCGTTGTTCGCGGAGCATCTCGTGGACCAGCTTGTCGAGCACCTCAATAGGTTGGGTCATACAAATCCTCATTCGGGTTCTGATATTTTGGGTGAGGATGCCCCAAGGAACAGCTGATAAGGCCCAGATCGGCCCCTAAACTCAGACCCAACCCACAGAAGGGATCTATGAGCTGTTTGCGAGGCTCAGCGTCCGGCAGTCGGCGGATCAGCGGTCGGCAATCGTCAAATGCTTGCGTTTCGTTCAACTGTGGCAAAATCGCGAGCAGCTTTCGGTGGTAACCGGAGGTTAAGAACTGAGGCCGGGTACCCTGCCTCCAGACCCCAGCAGGTGCCCTTGAACAATCCCCTCACCACATTGCCGGATGATTCGCTCAGCGAAACGCTGCGGAAGGCCCCATATTCTCTGGAAGCGGAGCAGGCTGTTCTGGGCGGATTGCTGCGTGAGAACTTGGGTTGGGAACAGCTTTCGGACGTGGTGTCGGAAGGTGATTTCTACTTCAGCGATCACCGTCATATTTTTCGGGTGATCAGCCTGCTGGCCGAACGTGGGCATCCGTTCGACGTGGTTACGGTGCGAGACCGGTTGACCCTGGAAGGCCTTGATGAAAGCTCCCCCGACCTCGATTACATCACTGAGCTGGCCAAGAACACTTGGTCCGACGCAAATGCAAAGTCCTATGCGAGCGTCATCAGGGAGCGAGCAAAGCTGCGGGAAATCATCGCCACGTGCGAGGACATCCAGGCACACGCCCTGCATCCGGAGGGTAGGTCAGCGTCCGACCTCATTGAAGAGGCCGAGCGAAAGATTCTTTTGGTCTCTGGAAAGCAGCCGAAGGAGGGCGGCCCCGTTGGGGTCAACGAGCTCCTGGTCAAAGGCCGGGAAAAGATCGAATCACGCTCAAAAGGCCAAGTAGCAGGGTTGCGCACGGGGTTCGATGACCTGGACAAAATTGTCGATTCTCTGCAACCCGCTGACCTGGTCATTGTCGCGGGTCGTCCCTCTATGGGCAAAACCACCTTCGCGATGAACATCGTTGAAAATGCAGTGCTCAAGACCGACAAGGTGGTGATCGTCTACTCCCTTGAGATGCCCGGTATCTCCTTGGTCAACCGGATGATTGCCTCGGTTGGCGAAATAGATTTGACCAAGGTTAACAACGGTCAACTGCAGGATACGGATTGGCCGAAGCTGGTTAAGGCAGCGGACCTGCTCAACCAGCCGAACCGCTTCTTCATCGATGACTCCTCCGGGGTAAGCCCATCGGCGATGCGGGCCGAGACACGACGAATTTTCAGAGCGCACGGCGAGATCGGCCTGATCATGGTCGACTACCTGCAGCTGATGAGGATTCCAGGTTCAAGTGGGAAAAATCGGACAAACGAAATTTCTGAGATCTCCCGATCCCTGAAGGCACTCGCCAAAGAGTTCGGATGCCCGGTGGTTGCACTGTCACAACTAAACCGCAGCCTCGAGTCGCGACCGGATAAGCGCCCTCTCAATTCAGACCTACGCGAGTCGGGCGCCATCGAACAGGACGCGGATGTGATCATGTTCGTATACCGCGATGAGGTGTATTACCCCGACTCGAAGTACAAGGGCACTGCCGAGATTATCATTGGCAAGCAACGTGAAGGCGCCACCGGGTTCTGCAGGCTGGCCTTTGTCGGCAAATACAGCCGATTCGAAAATCTGAAGGCCGGAACTCACGAGTTCAATGAGCTTGAGATGGGGCGCAAACCCCCACGGGTATCGCCGCGGGTTGGGCGCGTCCATGTCCCCGAAGTCGCCACCGTCGACAACTTCAAGAAGTCACGGCGCAAGCCACGCAAGAAGTAGGCGTTCGCAGCAGCACTTCTTGTTCATGCCGGTTCATTGGGCCGGCTTTCCAGCACACCTGAACGCCACGTAGCAAGTTCGTCCCTGCAACTTGGGGCGGATTGAGCACTGCCCATTTCAATCAGGTGAGACCATTTCGATCTGTTTGGTGATGGGCCGTGCCCGGGGGATCCCCCTGAGTGAACCTCCTTTTATGACTATTGCCCAGCAGATGACGTTGCCAGTTTGGCGGGCCATAAGGCTGTGCACGATCTGGCATTTCGATGAGGCGCTATGCGTCCCGCCCCGACCGGAAGCTCGGACTGAGGAATGAGATGTGGAAAGCACACCGGCTAAATGGGTGGTAAGTATGAATGGTGTTTCTGTTGGCGAGTTGGACGGTCAACAGATTGAAGCCTTCGAGCTGGAGGCCAAACACGACAAGCGCCTATATTGGGTGCAGGGGCTTAACGTCGCCGGCTGCATTCTGCGTGGTGTGGCAACTACCGTCCAAGTTGCGCCCTTTCTCCTGATTGCGGGTGGGACGTTGTTCGCTATCGACTCGCCGGACCGGTTCAACGAGTTACTCTCGGAAAACGCCGCGGGACTGATGGTTGTTGGCGTTTACAATTCACTCCTGGTTGGTGGATTCGCCGCCGGCCTGGGTACCGCTTGCGGGTTCCTGAAGCTCGGCTTCGTAAACTACTTTGCCGACCGCAAACACCTGTTGATTCGTCGCGCTTTGGGCCTCGCTGCCGATGGCGATATTCAGCTCAGTTTGGCTCACAAGGCCGGCTAGCGGACCGACCTGATTTTTGGGCAATAAAAAACCGGCATTTGCGCCGGTTTTTTATTGGGTACGACCTAGTTGAGTTGAAGCAGCTGAACCGAGCGCAAAGTCCTAACCACCTCAGCCGTACGGGAGGTGGGGGAGTAGCACTGCTCGATTCGATCAGCGAAGCCTTCGAAACTGATGCGTTTGACCTGAGCTGACCCGTCCTTGAGAACGTGGCCGAAGCTGATCAAGGCGTGGGTCACAATTTCTGCTTGTTCAGATGTGCCGAGATACGAATCTACGCCAATGGTTTGGCCGCACACAATAATGGGATCTTGCATTTCTCGCTCCTGCAGGGGGAGTGAGGCGATGCCCCGCGGGGACATTGCCCCACCGGCGGTTGAGTTTTTTAGACGAAGCCCTGGCAACTGAGCTTTACGCATTGATCAACATCACATCGAAGTGGTTTTTCCCAACGGGACCACTGCGAAGATTCTTTTACGCCAAGAGTAACCGGTACAAGTCCGGCATCTCAGGGGATGTCCTTGGACCGTTTTGTACATCGCCCCCAGAGGTGGGAGAGGACAAAGGCGGTGGCCAGGCATACACAAGCGAGCAGCAGAAGGAATGTCGGCTCGTACTGATAAGAGCCGCAGATCATCGCGATAAACCAAAGGAAAATTTCCATGGAGACCTCATGCGTATTGAGGTTCCACGTCCCGACAGGGGCATGAAACCCCAGGTGGGTGGATTGATGTGCTTTGTTCGGCGAACCCAGGTCCAGCTTGACCTGCCCCGAGGGGACAGCCGGCGGCTGTAAGGAGCCTCGATGTTACACGCCGCCATGCAGGATCGACAATACGAGGTTAAGGTCGCCCCACAACGGAAAATGACTGGCCCGATGGGAGGGGAGCTTGTGGAATTTGGAAGTGTGAAACAATTACGGCTTGCTGTGCCCCAAGGCCAAGCGTCCCATGGCCTTCGTAGCCGGCCGCGAAGGGTACTGTAGGATTGCAACCCACCTAATTCACTGATTGACGTGTAGGCCCTGTCTGGGGTCAATTGCGTGCAGTCAAAAGCAGCCGGGCCCTGTGCAGATTCGACCGGGGCTGCAGGTAACGGGTTTTCATTTCACCAGATGAAGATAAAGCGAGCCCATGAACGATATGACCGCTCCTGAGCAATACGATCTACAAACTGCAGCTCTCAAGGTCCCACCGCACTCCATCGAAGCCGAACAGGCCGTGCTCGGTGGTCTGATGCTGGACAACAACGCCTGGGAGCGCGTGCTCGATCAAGTCTCCGACGGCGATTTCTATCGACATGACCACCGCCTGATTTTCCGTGCGATCGCCAAGCTGGCCGATCAGAATATGCCGATCGACGTCGTGACCCTGTCCGAGCAACTGGACAAGGAAGGTCAGACTTCACAGGTCGGCGGCCTCGGTTACTTGGGCGAACTGGCGAAAAACACCCCGTCCGTCGCTAACATCAAGGCCTATGCGCAGATCGTTCGTGAGCGGGCGACGTTGCGCCAGCTGATCGGTATCAGTACCGAAATCGCCGACAGCGCGTTCAACCCTGAAGGTCGCACTGCCACCGAGATTCTCGACGAGGCTGAACGGCAGATCTTCCAGATCGCCGAGGCCCGACCGAAAACCGGTGGCCCGGTGGGCGTCAACGACCTGCTGACCAAGGCTATCGACCGCATCGACACCTTGTTCAACACCGACAACGCCATTACCGGGCTGTCCACGGGTTACACCGACCTCGACGAGAAAACCAGCGGCCTGCAACCGTCCGACCTGATCATCGTCGCCGGCCGTCCATCGATGGGTAAAACCACCTTTGCGATGAACCTGGTGGAGAATGCCGTGCTGCGCAGCGAGAAGGCCGTGCTGGTTTACTCCCTGGAGATGCCAGGCGAATCGTTGATCATGCGTATGCTGTCGTCCCTGGGTCGGATCGACCAGACCAAAGTGCGTTCCGGTCAGCTGGAGGACGACGACTGGCCGCGCCTGACCTCCGCGGTCAACCTGCTCAACGACCGCAAGCTGTTCATCGACGATACCGCCGGCATCAGCCCGTCGGAAATGCGCGCCCGGACCCGGCGTCTGGTGCGTGAGCACGGCGAAGTCGGCCTGATCATGATCGACTACCTGCAGCTGATGCAGATCCCCGGTTCCAGCGGTGACAACCGGACCAACGAGATTTCCGAGATCTCCCGATCCCTGAAAGCCTTGGCGAAGGAATTCAACTGCCCGGTGGTGGCGCTCTCGCAGCTCAACCGTTCCCTGGAACAACGGCCGAACAAGCGCCCGGTGAACTCCGACTTGCGGGAATCCGGAGCGATCGAGCAGGACGCCGACGTGATCATGTTCGTGTATCGCGACGAGGTGTATCACCCGGAGACCGAGCACAAGGGCATTGCCGAGATCATCATCGGCAAGCAGCGGAACGGCCCGATCGGCTTCATTCGTCTGGCGTTTATCGGTAAGTACACCCGCTTCGAGAACCTGGCGCCGGGCAGCTACAACTTCGATGATGACGAGTAAGCGTCCGGTGGCCATTGAGTCATTGTTCAGGCCCTAGCTCACCGCCCGGTGCAAGGGACAAGCAAAGCCAGCGGCAACGCTGGCTTTGACGCTGGTACCGTAGATCTCGTCCTGAGGGCTCCTCACTCATTTGAGCCTTTGCTCGGTATGTATGCTTGTTTTTGACCGGGCCCAAAGCTACCTTAGAACCTGATTTTGGCCTGCAGAATGATCTGCAACCAATTGGGTAGCTGGCCCTTCTGCCAGCACTTCGCACCGTTGGGAATTCTTGGTCCGTTTATGACCTGATTCTCATCTCAAACGCCCGGCAACTCTGCCCGGGTTCTTCGCCTACCGGGCACACTCTCCCGGTAGGGTGGGTGTGCCTGCAAAGCTAATTTGGAGGTACGCACTATGTCACTAGAACCAACTTTTTCCGGCTTTGAAACCATTGAGGCTGCGCGGTCCCACCGTAAGTCGGCAGGAGGGTGGATCTTCGAGGCAACAACCGGTGAGGTTGTTTGGTTTCACTACCGCTTTACTCCTACGGTCATCCTGGCGCACCACTCGATTTCCGGTCTCTCCGGAAGGCTGGTGTGACTATGAAAGTGGAAACGGTCGTTCAGCTTCTCCCCGAGGACTGCGGTCTTCAACATTCCATCGTCCGCCTGCACAACAGCAACATCGATTCAAAACGGTTGGACCCTGAAAGGTTTTTCCGGCGTGAAGCGGTGGTCATCTGCAATTCAAAAAATGGCTCACGGGTACTTCGGTACGCGATGGGTACACCAGGCGGCATCTCGATCACCAAGCGTGCTGTTGCCCTGGATTACGATGCTGTCGACGTTCTCGGTATCAAATTCAAAACCGACGTAGACCTGGAAATCAGGCGGGCGTCGACCTTCGAGATCTACCAATGGTTTTGGAACCATCCTGATCTGGGTATTCGGCTCTCGACTCGGCTCGGCGTGATGGGTGGCATCCTTGGTGTTATGGGGTTCCTCGTTGGCTTAACACCATTCCTCCACTTATAGGCAACGATTGCTCTTGAGGTGCAGTGTTGTCGCTGCTCCTGGATGTGAAATGTAGAAAGCCCGGCTTAAGCCGGGCTTTTTTTTTCCTGATCATCGAAGGCGGGGTGGCGCGAGCGCCGGCCGCGATGACACCACCCGCCAACTCGGCTCGTCGTCTGCGTCTGTATCAACCACGAGTACGGCAAAGCTGCTGAAATGGCTGGTGCGAAGATGAGGGGAACCGCGGTACAGGTCACCATCTGCGCGGGCATACACGAATACCCCCGGAGCCGGCCAACCCTCCAAGATATGGGTTACCCAGTCGGGCGCCTGCACATAGTCCTGGGCGTGTTCGGGGTGTTTTTCCACCGGCGGCTTTGGTCGGCCTGCATCAACCATGATCTTGAACGCTATACGGGCGCGTTCCAGCGCCTCGATGGCGGCGGATAGATCTTGCGCCGGCGTTCGGGAAATTCGCGCCGCAGTGGCGTTTAGGCGCTCCCAGGACGCCAGCATCTCTTCCGTCATTTGTTCTCCTCACTGGTCCAGCTGCAGCCTTCACACACGGTTGCTTCGACGGATGCGATGGTGTGCGATGGCTTTGAAATACTCAATTGGCGAATGGAAAACCCTCGCCCCTGATCACTTAAGCATGATCCACCGCTCACAGCCCTCGGCAGGTAGGGGCGCTCCTTCCACCATTGCTGCAGGTTTTACTTCAACACCAGCAGCCTTAGCCCTGCGTCGAACAAAGTCCCGCGCTTCAGCGGGTGAGGCAAAATGCGAGGTAGTAAACGAGTAACCATTTGCCCCTACAACATTGCGGTTGATTGCCGTGTAATCAGAGCCTGCGGGAACGATTTCAAGCAACCTTCCGAAAGGCACTTCTTTGCCATCGGCCGTCGATGCATGCACTTCAAGTACATCGCGGGGATCGTAGTCAGTTGGCAGGGACACGCCAAGCAGCGAATCCAGCAGGAGTGCCCCATTTTCATCGACGCAACCATCTGCGAACCAAACGTTAGCATCTCGGCCATCTCGGGTGAGCCAGCGCGCAAAGGCCGGGGCCAGACGCGGGTCAGGAGTCGATCCACTGCCCATAAATCGCATGTAGGCACCGGACACAGGTTTCATCCCTTCGAATCGGTGATCATCCGACAATTGCGCGAGGGCCCATTGTGAGCTGGTGACTATCAGTTGGTCATGATGCGAGGCGGCATCCTCCTCATCGAGGTAGGCACGAATGAAGCGGCGGCGCATTTCAGCACGGATTTTGTCGTCATGGGCATTGTTGTACAGCCAGCCATAGGGATTTGTCATTCCAACGCCGATGTAGCAAACGTTCCTGGTCCTGGGAAAGAAGTAGGCGCCTACGGGTACCACCAGATTGGGACTGGCGACCGTTTTGGAACCTTCAGTCATCTCGCTACGTGTTTCGAACCAATCTTCGACCAGCACCCGGTGCCTTGCCACATCCTGCCCACTTAGCAGGGGCTCGAGTTTGCCGGCGTAGCCAATGACCTCACCCAAAACCTCCTGCTTGAGCTCGTAGGACTCGAATGCCGAGGTTCGAAACCACTCCTTGATCTCGCACCATTCCGCAAAGGAAGTCTCGGCAGCGTCGACCTGACGCAGGATCACCCAACGTCGACTCTTCTCGACATACTTGTCTTTGCCGTGCTCAACAACCATACGGTGCACCCACGCATGGGGTTCAAGTCGGTTATCGAGCTCGTTGGCTTTTGGGGCGGCGTAGACTACGAATTTGCTGTTACCTGTCAGAGCAATTCTCAACGGCTGGTAGCCCGACTGTCGAACGAAGGCTTCAACTTCTTGGGCCTGACGTTTGCCGTTCCCGGCCAGAGCGTACATCTGGTCGAGGAGGCCTTTCCACGCCGAGGGGGGCTTGCCATCCACAAACTGTGGGAGTGCCTTGCCACGGTTTGCTGCACGCCATGCAATAACGGTTTGGCTGATGACTCCACGGGCTTCTTCGCCGTGGGCAATGGCACCATCGGTAAGCGCCTGGAGCATCCGATTACGGGCGTCATGCTCGCTTGCTCTCTCCTGCTCGAGATGCACCAGCGCCAGCTTGAAGAAACGGATGAACTGTAGGTGGTTGCAACGAGCCTCACGGTTGTGGATGTACCACCGCAGTTCGTCTGGTTCGACCGTATCAAGGCACAGGAAGGCAAGACTGTCCGATGCCCAGGTACGACGGTCAAAGGAGGTCAGATTTACGTTGCAGGCAAACGTTCGGGTTCTGGAGCCGTAGCCACCGCTCACATCGACTTTGACGCAGAGTGAATCAGCAATCCTTGCGGCAATTTTCAAGTCGATCGGGTTAGAGGGGCTGAATACCCGATCAAAATAGTCTCCTTGTCGTTCCTTACAGGCGCTTGGGGCCGTGTCAGGATTCATGAGCTCGTGCCACAGGCACAGAACCCGGCTTCCAGAGCGGAGGTAAGCGTTCCTTTCCTTGATCCATTCTGCAACCGGCTGGCGTGGCCTGGACTCGATCAGGCCTGCCCCGTCATCGTCATGAATGAACCGGCAAAACCGCTCCTGGAATGCCAGGGTGACAAAGTGCAGAGACTCCGGCCCGTCGTAAAAATCCCCAAACAACTTCACCCTGTGGTCCAGGCCGCACATCAGGAGCAGGAAGCGTTTGTAGTGCAACGCGTACCTTTCATGGCTGGAAAGATGAGCTGTGTAGGCCACGTCCTCAAATTTGATCTGTGACCCGTCTACGCCGCGAAAAACTCTGTCTTGGTCGTCCTTGGAAGGGAAGAGCCGGCTGCTGCCTAAGTGGCTTTCGATAGGACTGAACACCCGATAGATATTTTCGCCATTCCGCACCATCAAGAAGACCTTGCGGTTCTCATCGTTCTTGGCTTGATTGGTCCATCGATCACCGTAATCAATATCGCGCCGGGTAGTTGCCATCACCAGGACGCAACGCTCCGTGGGGAATATTTGGTTGACCAGCTCATCGTGATTTCGCAGTGCTTCAAAGAAAAGCTCTTCTTTGGAGAAATCAAAGTCTTCGCTGACATCTGCCCAAACGGCCAACTCTTCGTCAACCATCAGCTTCTTCTGAATGAAACTCAGCGGCTCGGATGTGGCGGCCTGCTTACCGGTGCGGATCGTTTGAACCTCGACGCCCTTGCCGACGTAGAGGTCCAGGGACTCAATGCCCTCGATCAGCTTGGCGACGTATGAACGGATGTCCTCCGTCTTGGCCAGGGACGCCGCGGCCTTCTCCTCAAAGTAGGGGGTGAGCTTTCGAACTACGTTCGCAATTTCGGTTGTCTTACCCTGAATCCATTGCGACTGGATCGTGGCCACCTGGTACTCGCGCTCCGCGACAGCTTTCATTGCCTGAACCTTCTCAGCTGTGATTCCGCTGCCCAAGGCATTGGCAACACTGCCGGTTGCCAGCTGTGACATCTCATGGCGCACTGAGTGGTCGAACAGCACCAAGGCGCCACCCTCGTTTCCTGGTTCACCCCCCGCTTCTGCGCTTTTGCGCAATTGTTCCTCTACCACCCGCGCGAGGATGTCCGGGTTTGACTGCGCTTCCATCAGCTCTGACTGCAGCTGCTGCATTGAGCTGTGTATGCGGGCGGTCTCCTCGGCACGAATTCGGTCGGCATCCGGTTCGTACTCGAACTGGAGCAGGAAGTCTTTCAGCAAGAACTCATAGGTGCCATGGCTCACATAGGTTGACCGAGTTGAGCCGTCGGGCTGCGGGATCTCAACCTCCTCGCGAGTACCAATTTTTGACGGGTCCGCTCGCAGGACAATCGTGTGCGCGGTGTTATCGACCCACTTGATGGATTGCAGCAACAGAACCGAGTCGAGGCTGATGCCCTTTTGCGGGACCGCGGAGGTTGCTCGCCAATATTGGCCGGCCTGAAGAGACTGGAATTTCTCCACGCGCTCAAAATCCTCAAGAGGGCGGCGGGTGGTTACTTGGGTATTCTGAGGCTCAGACATGAGTGCATTCCTGCAGTTGCGTTGAAGGAAGGCTCTCACGAGGCTGGGATATGCAAGCCTTCAACGGTGGCATTTATGGGAAGGGGAGACTTGGGGGGATGGGGGCGGTAGAGGCCGTGCCCCCGAAGGGGCCGGCGGGGCTGGCATTAAGCGGCGGCTGGGTCAGCTTCGGCGGCAACCTTTGCTTCCTGAACTTTGGCTTTCTCGTCTGCCAATTTTTCCTTGTGGCTGATTTCGTCGAGTAGCGTTTTCATCAAGGCTTGGTTCTCAGGGCTCAAGCCCTCGAAGCCCGGGTCTTCGATGACCTTCTTGGCGGCGTCGTAAAGCGGCTTGGCCTGCTTCTTGACGACTTTCTCCAGGCTGGCGCCGGCGATGAAGCTTTTCGTAACGCTCTTCTTGCCGGCACGCTTGGCGCTCTCCAAGCCTTGCTTGAGCACATCAACAGCGCCGCCACGGTGTTTGCGCAGCATGTCCAAGGCGAGGCCGACCGAGCACTCGCCGTTTTGGATCATCGTCACGATGGTGATTGGAGCGCTAACGACTTCAAGCAATTGGTCCACATACTCAGCGCCGAAACCCAGCTTTTCCCCGATCTGAGCCGGGGTCCAGTTGAAGCCTGCCAGACGCTTGCACACCAGTGCGGTTTCAAACGTCGTCAGCGGCTTGCCGGTGTTGCTGGTGTATAACCCTGCAATGATGTCGTGCAGGCCAATGCCTTTGGTTGGCAGTGGAACAACCGGGATGTTCAGGATATTTGCGCCTTCGGCCAGCGCGATGCGCAATGCTGCTAGTCGGCAATGACCGTCAGCGAGGTAGCAAACTGAACTACCGTCCTCTTTTTCGACGACAAAGACCTCAAGAGGTTTAGAGGTTTTGAAGCCGTTAACCTTCATGCTGTCTGCAATTTTGCGGATATGGTCCTGCAAGTCGGCATCGTTGACGCGGACGTTCAGACCATCCATCACTTGTATTTTGTCGATCTCTTTGACCGATGGCATCCAGAGGTCGCGCGCTTTTGCTCCCATACCGCGCTCGATAGCGCCCTTAATGGAACCGAACATGAAATCGAGGGAGTACTCGCTGGCCGGGATATCGGTCTCTTTGAGGGTGGTTACGTGTTCGGTCATGGTCTCGTTCCTATGAGGGATCTTGTTCGGCGTATGTGCCTTTCATGATTCGAGAATACTCACGATCGCAGAACTGCAAGGCCTCAATCCGGCTACATATCCGGGTCAAGCGTGCGCCTACCGAACTCATCTGCATGGCCATGCCGACGGCCTGTTTGCTGGCAGGAGTAGGTCAAAAAGAATCTTTTCGATCAGTGAGCAGGCTCGTGCTGGAGCCTTGGAGTAGCCATAATGTTGGCCCAACGTACGAGGTTCAGCATGCAACAGCCGCAGGATTTCATCTCACCGGCAGAATTTCGTGATCTGTTGGAAGGTCAGATTCATCCAGTGATACTCAGCAATGAACAAAAGGACGAGTACATTTCTCACCATGGCGTAGGCACAGCTTTCGTGCTGGAGCACGCGGGGGAGCTGTTTGTTGTCTCGGCCCAGCATGTGCTGAACAGCCAACGCGCGACGCATGAGGACTTGCTGATTCGGCTTCGCAATGCCCCTATTTCAATCATTTTCGACCGACGCGTTGTCTTTCGGGATGAGTCTGATCCCGACCCGGACTCCGACCTTGTCATCATGCGGATTGTGGAATCTCAGCACGAAGCCTTGTTCGCAGCAGGACTCTCATGTGTGCGTGCGACAGACTGCATACCAACTGAACAGATTGAGGATGTCGATGCTTTTCACATTTACGGCTATCCAGATGAAGACCGAGGATACGAATACGACGAGAAATCGCTCACGGCAGAGCTGTGGTGCGTGAGTGGCCTGCTAACCGAGCCGGCGCTTCCTGGACTTACTACCGTGCGAATTGTGAGTAAGCGTCCCGCTGAGTTTCGTGGCATGAGCGGTTCCATGGTCATAGCTGAGAAGGACGGTGAGTGGAAGTTCGGCGGAATGGTCACACTCGCAAGCAACCCAAAAGGCCTTTTAAGTTTCATACCAGCTGAGAAGATCGTCTACTACCTGAACAAGATGCTATTCATGGAAATGATGGGCATGGTCCTTCCCGAGGACGCTGAAATTACGCCCTGAAGGCGTGTTCAGAGTGGGTCCGGGGGGCGCCCTTTGCCACGGGCAGAAAATGGCCAATTACAGACATTTAGATTGGGGCGGTAGCGAACTTTCGTCACGCCGACCAAGCCTATCGCAGCTGCTTAATACGCTCCTGGAGAGCCAGGGCGACTGGGATGTTCATGGCTGCAAGTGCGGCCGCTATCTCGATTAGCGCCTGCCGCGCCTGAGCATATTGTGACAGGGCCTGTGCGTCGGAACCCAATGCCGCCGCCACCAGCTCCACTAATGCGTCGCTCGTACCCTCGCGGTACCAGCGATTGGAGGACTCGTGTTCTTTCAGCGTGGCGGCGAGCCAGCGAAGCCCGTCAAGCCGAAGTGGGGCTCCGAAATTTGTCGTCAGGAAGTGGCAGAAACGGGTGACGCATTCTTCGTTGCGAGCCAGGTGCGTAGCGGCCCAGCGTTTATAGAGATCTATCATCCGCAGAGCTGCGCCAGAGTGGAGCCGGGACAGGGCATCCTCGTTCCCGAAGCCAAGCAGGTCGCAAGTCAAGCGCTCGCCGTAGTACCAGAGGCCAGGTTGAGACCAATCGGCTGAGAGGCCGTACTCCGCGGTAGCCCGCCAGACGCGCTCAAACGCCACCGGGTCGTCACCTTTCCCGAGGCGCAGGAACAAGCTGCGAATGAAGTGCTGCAGCGCGGAGTGTGCGGCCGGACCGTGGGCGAGAACGGGTTCCCAAACCGCGCGTTCTTCCCCTGCGGGCGCCGCGATCGACAGGGCGCCGAGCTTCAGAAGGATGTCGTAGCCGAGGTCCTGGCTCGGCAAGTCGTACTCGCCATGCTTCTTCGCGCGCGCCTTAGCGCGCGTGGCGTCGTAATCCCAGATGCGCAGCGCCAAACGCGTGTCGAGATCGCGGTCGCCAGTTCCACTGCCTTCGATGAGCCAGTTAAACAGGACTTCGAGGATCTGACCGTCTAGCGAACCACCTCGTTCGCGCTCCGGCTTTCCGCGCCAAGTCTGGTGGCCGGCATTGTAGAGCCGCGTCCGGCGCTGGAAGTCCAAACGCTCTCGACCCGCGGCAACACGCTTGAAATCGAGCTCATCCAGGGTCGCGTTCGGTCCACGGAGTGGAAAGCGCCGCAGCCGCGCGAGCCACAACCTCCAGGCGCGCTCAGCATAGTCGCCATCGCCATGGCGTGGAGCGAGCAGGATGAGGCCCGACCAGAGGAGGCCGGCGCGGAGCAGCCGCCACCAAGCGGTGCCAAGTTGCTCTCGATTGGCGTAGGCGACGCCGACCACAACGGCGGTTGCTCGCATTTCGCCGCTCGTCAGAAGGCGCAGGACGGCGGTCTCCCATTCCTGAACGCCATCTCCACCTGCGAGCCACAGGTGCATGATTGCATAGGCGACGAACTTCAGCTCGTCACGGAGGTTCCCTATGCGTTGAGCGCGAATCTCTTCTACTGTCGACGCGACCGCCGCTATACAGACGCGCACGACTTCGAGCGCGTGCTTCTGCGCTTCGGGGTTCTGGGCGAGCCAAGCGCCTCCCAATACGACAAGCGTACTGGCCGCAGCGAGACGGCATTTCGACTTCGCGTCCTCATCTTCGCCTTCTGCTCCGGTTTTACACTCTTGGAACAGATTAAAGAGGTACGCGGCCTCATCGTCGGAGAGTGGCTCGCCGCCCCGAAGCCGCTGCTCGCAACGATCCGGCACGAGTAGATACGCAAGGGTTGGTGCGCTTTCGGTCTGCCACAACTGCATTGCGAGGCGCAGTTCATCAGGGTACACGAGAGCTTCAGTTTCCGCGCCCGTCGCCGGGTCAGTGACGGTCTGGTAGTTGGCCCGGTCGAGCGCAGCGAATAGCAGCTTGAACTCCAACGCCTCCTTCGGATCTTCAGGCAACGCCCAAGTGGACAGTAGCGCTTGAAGACGCCCCGCAAGGTTGTCGTCTGTCCGTAGGAGTTCGACAACGACATGGACGAACTTCTGCTGGCGATGGGGAGCCAGGGTCCAATCACGGGCGAAGTCAATCATCGTCTGGCCGTCCCTGAGCCAGCTCCAACCAACAAAGTTATGGCCAACCTGCTCCACGCGGACACTATCCCAAAAGAACAGGTCCGGGAACGTAATCAGGGGAGCGAGGGGCCCCATCAGAAGCGATGGCCGATATTTAGCGATGTTGAGGAGCACGCTGACGAGCGCTGCTGAGTTTCCCTCCCGAAGTATTCTCTCGATATCAGCGGTGATGTCCTCCCCCGTGTCGAGCCGCATCGTAAGCCAGCGCTCCAACGCATCGAGAGCGCAGAACAGGTTTCCGTTGCGCATCGATTCATTGGACTGCGGCCAACCGAATACCTGCCACCAGCCAGGGAAGCTCTTCTCCGACCCGTCCGCAAATTGTAGTGTTACCCCGAGAGCCTCACCGGTCCGACCCTTCATGACCTTGGCGACCCAGCGCTCCGTGCAGAAATTCACCAGCGCGATGAGCGAGGTGAGCGCCGTTTTCGGAGCCAGCTGGAAGAAGGGGAAGAACGGGCTTTTCCAGAAGGCCGTCGGGTACGCGTCCTGAGGGTATTCGAGTCCGAGCTCCATTTCGAACCGCCCAGACCCGTACTCCCGTTCCGGCTGGTCTTCGATGATGAGCGCGAGCAGGACTTCGGCTGCTAGCTCAGGCTGCGCACGCATCAGAGACTGGATGCCGTTACCCTTGATGCAGGCGGTCCGAAAATCCATGTCGATCTTGTCGCTGGCCCCTAGCGGCCAAGGCTGCAATCTCTCGCGGAACGACCCTAGGGTGCGCGGTATCTGTTTCCGTTTTTCGTGCCGCGCCTTGTAATCGATATCGGTCTTCAGACGCTCGGCATGCGCCTTCGCCTTCTGTAGCTGAACCTCGTCGATACGCCGTTTGACGTCAGCGTCGACCTCTCGGCGTCCCGCAAGTTCGAGCGCCCAGTTCTTGACCTCGGTCGGCAGGTCGGCCGCGCCAGCCAGTGGCGCGGTGTACAGCAACGGCTCGTGCGTCAGGTACATCACGCCGCGGCCCTTCTCGACCTGCACAGTCCGAGCCATTGCCAGCGCCATCTCCGCCATTTCCAGACGGAAAGGCATCAGATTGCCATTGCTTAGCGTGCGTGGCGTCTTCGACAGCCAAGTCTCGATAACCTTCGCGAGTGCGGATGAAACCAGCCCAGCCAGTCGCTCCCGCTGCGCGATGAGGAAGCGTAGAACGGGCGGCCAACGGCCGAAAACAATGGAGCGGTACTGCGCTTCCATGTACAAGCCGACTGCCACGTCCACCCCCTTTCCGCCGCCGGTCGGCACCGTCGCGATGTGATGGAAGCGCTGGAGCAGCCGGTTGAAGTATTTCGCGCCGTTGTCGAGCAGGAGGTCGACGTGTTCGGTCATGAAGCGTTCGGCGTCGGAGTCCAAGCAGAGCGCATCAAGGAGGATATTGCCTGCCAGGTCGTTGTTTGCGGCTTCCGCGTCCCCGAAAGCGAGGTCCCAGGCCGTGCCATTCTCGGCCGGCTGTCGTAGCAGGAACTGGCCCAGCATTCGGAGTGCGTTCGTCCAGAGCGGATTGCCGGCCAAGGCGGCCCACTGTGGCGTGTCTGTCCAAATCTGCTTCAAGAACTGGAAGCGCGCCCAATCCGCCGCGAGATCGTGCTCGAACTCGATGCGGTTGGTCCGCTCGTTCAAGCGAAGCGGAAGCTCGTCTGGGCACGGCGTGAGCGTCGCCGTGTCCGCCGGTTCCAGGTCAGTTAGCGCGAAGCTTCGCTCGAACGATGCTTCTCGCTGGGCGAGGCGCATCATCAGCGCCTTCACGTCGGTGCGGTCCTTCGTCCAATACTTCCAGAGGCGATCGGCAATGGCGGTGTGAGACGCCAGTCCACCAGCGTTCGCCCCCAGCGCCGCACCCGCCTTGATGACCCACGCCAATGTCCGCAAGTTCGTAAGCGCCGCAATGGTGTCGTCATGCGCGGCCAACCAGCCCAAGGTGAGTGAAGGCAGAAGCGCTAACTTCACAGCATTGTGCTTGAGCGTTTCGACCTCAACAGGATGCGCTTTCCGCCCGCCGAGTACCGTCTCTTCGCCTTCGACCCAACTCTGAGTCTGCGTGACGATGACGACACGCCACGCGCCCTCGTTCTCTTCGCTATCACTCGGCAGAATAGCTTGAAGCAGTTGGCGGATGACGACGAACTCGCGGGCCTCGACGCGTTCCGCGGAGTCGATAACCAGCACGTTATGCGGCTTCACCGTGACATTCAGCACCAGCGAGAGTTCGTGCGTCAGAGGAAGAGTGCCGCGGCGCGCGGCGCTAAGCGCAGTCTTCAGTTCTTCCGGGCCGAACCACACCTGGTTCCAGGACGGATACGCGTCGTCCAACACAGATTTGACCAGCGCCGACTTGCCGGAGCCCGACTCCCCGAAGACCACCGTTATTGGGTGATCGGCGACAGCTGACTGGAGCGACGCCTTCTCCGCTGTTCGCGGGACGGCGTAGCCAGACGGTAGCTCCGTCTCTATCCGCGCCTTGTAGTCCGCGGTAATGTTGAAGAGCGTCTCCCAATCACGCTCGAAGTCGGGATGATGGCGGAGGCCAAACTGGCCTCGAAGCAAGCACAACAGATCCGGGACGGTGATGGTCCCGCTGCGAAGGCGCACCTCTTTCGCGACGTTGATGAGGCCCTCCCAAAGAGCCTGCGCTTCGCCGTCGCTGCCAGACGCGAGCAAGCGTCGGCATTGCGCGATGGCCTGGACCTTGTTCTCGGAGTGTGCGAGCTGCAAGTCGGTGGGCAGCACGTGCAGGCGTCGAATGAGCTCGATTGTCTCCTCATCGGACGCACCGCCGTGCTTTTGGACGCTGTCGAAGACACCCGACTGATTCTTGTTGCTGCGGATACGGCTCATAGTGAGCGAAGTATCTGTGCCGCTGCACGCGTTTTTCACTTCGCGCCACGCCGGGTCGAACGTCTTTTGGGTGCCGAGCGTGACCAAGGCCAGTCCGTCGACTGCGCGGTTGAACGGCCCCTGCGGATCACGCCAATGTTCCCAAGCGCGCATCACGAAGTCAGCGGGGAGGCCGGCCGCGGTCACCTGCAAATTGCCTTTCGCCGAGATCGCAAGCCGCCGCGGCGCGGTGGTGGCCTGGGCCGTCAGCAACAGGTCGTCAATGCCCCACCCCAAGGTCGAGACTTGGGCCTGTATCTGCGTGACCACGCCACCGATACCTGGTGCCTGCTCACCTGACAGGGCCTTCACCAACTGCCAGGCGCTTATCAGGTCCTCGAACTCGAACCCGGCGCCGCTCGTCGACCGCAGCGTCGCGGACGCGGTTTTCGCGCTGCCGCCGCGAGGCGCTTTCGGATTTGATGTGTTCTTAGATGGGGCCATTAGCTTCCGAATGCTTATAGCTGTGCCATATTTGTTGGCAAGAAGCAGGGGGCGCAGGTTCCACGCAGCCTTATGGTGGGCTTGAAGCGCGTCGAAGGTCCCCGATTGCTAGTTCAGCAACACTGAGTTGCGCCAGCAAAGTGTACAGCCGAGGAGGTGCCGAAGCCACCGCGCCGGCAGCACCCGGGACAGACCTCCTGAACGTCCCCAAAGAGTAAGCGGACGAAGCCGAACGTCCGATATTGGCCGATAGTTACCAGCGCCAAAAAAACCAGCAATCGCTGGTTTTTTGTAATTGATGCAGGGGGAGAGCTTCTATTTCAGCAGCGGCATTGCCATCCCACCTACTGCCGTCACGAGGAATGCCAGCCTGAACAGCCCCGCGTAAGGGTTCGATCCGGTCACCATGAGTTTATGGAACCAAGTGCCCGCCTCTGGGTGTGCAAATATAAAACCGTCACGATCGGCAGCCTGCAACCATCCGACCATCATATTTACCGCGACTGCTTGATAAATAAACACCGAGCCCACCGCAAACACGGCAGGGGTGATAGCGGCGTTAGCCAAGTGGCCCAGAAATGCACCAAAGCCATAAGGCATCAACAGCAGGCCTGCAACACCACTGGCCCCCTCGACTGCTTTACCAGCGTTCCATGGGAGCACATACGCCCATTCCAGCATCACAATCCCGATTACCGCGCCGGCCACCAACATTGGGAAGGTCTCACGCGCATAGTTGTAGCCCGATAATTTCCCCGCGACGGCCGAATTGCGATGTGCTGCAATTGCTCGCGGGCCAAATGCCAGGAGCAACAGGACACCTACGATGAAGCACCCAGCACCAGTTTTCATCTGGTAGAACCCCACCGAGAAGAACAGCAGCGCGACAAACGAGAGCGCCACTTTCCACATTGGCCAGACCTCGGTGAACCAGCTACCAGTCGATTCCCGGCTGAAGTAGAACTTGAACTTCCGCTGG
Source organism: Pseudomonas sp. PDM26 (assembly GCF_019219185.1). Taxonomy (NCBI): domain Bacteria; kingdom Pseudomonadati; phylum Pseudomonadota; class Gammaproteobacteria; order Pseudomonadales; family Pseudomonadaceae; genus Pseudomonas; species Pseudomonas sp. PDM26. The sequence continues at coordinate 192,174 of NZ_JAHUWC010000006.1, forward strand.
GCACCCTCGCCCTTCGATGCAACGCCCAGGGCGCCGTAACGATTCGCCAGACTTACAAGTATTTTTGACTCAACCCCAAGCGACCCCACCGACCACGGCAGTGATACTGAACCTTGTGGATTCTCTCTCACGGACTGGGCAGCTGCATCAAGCAATTCGTTGCAGCCCTTAAAGCCTGAAACCTTTTCATTCGAGTACGCCGTTTTACTGTTCATCTTGATCCCCGACCAATCCCTGTTGTGATGTAAATAACGTGCCCGAAACCAGCACCAAGCTGGCTTCCCTTTACTAATTCTCGAACTGATAACTTTTCTTCGAACGTTGCGACAAGGTCTCTGCGTGTTTCTGTAGTCCCTTCTGCAGGTCGCACCTCGTGTCGATTCTGTCGCATCTAATTTGGAAGCATACAGACAGCCCCATGGTTTGGAGCCGTATTTGGGGGTGAATAGGGGAATCCCTGATCGGTGCTTGTGTGAATATTTGCTGAAGTGAATATCGTAGGTTCAGCGAGGAGAAAAATGAGCACGCATATCGACCGAGAGATTCGAGAAGTACTCAACTCGCCAGTTGCCAGCAACTGGCTCAAGGAGGCCCTTGGCCGGGCGCTGGAACGTGATTGCGTCGATGCAGCGAACGATGCTGAGGTTCTGCTGGAACTGCTCAGCAAGCGCTGCGAAGAGACCTTAAAAGGGAGCCTTCCAGTTTCCTGATTTGCGTTATCACCGCTGTGCGCCCAGAGCAGTGCCTGACGCTGTGGCAGCGGGTAGCGAATCTATTACCTCACCGGGTTGTTTTAAATCGGGCAATTGGCGCGATAAAAGCTTTTCCATGCGCCAACTGCCCTCAGCAGCGGGTCTATTCCCCTACGATCTCATCAATCAGCCGCTTCTCAGCTAAGCGATTGTTCACCGGCGACTGCAGGCGATCGACGTACAGGCCTCGCTCAAAGGTGACAATGAGTTGAGCCTTCCACTCAATGCCACTCTGAGTTGCGTCGGGCAGTATCGCTTGGCGTGCGCGCTGGCGTGCTTCTCTGTATGCACCTTGCCACTCCTCCCGCGTTGCGTTGTAGCATCCCAGGCCGGGCTGGCGGGAGAAGGGGATGCGCTTGTAGATTTTTCGAGGTGTGCCCGGTGTTAGAGGAGCGCTGTAGCTTTCATCGTGATGGGATGCTGCACCGAGCTCGGTATGTTCGTTTCGCGTGAGGGAGGGATTCATTGTCAGCTCCTGTCTTCGGAATAGGGTTATCCGAATTTCCCACGGACTCTTTGAACCGCAAGTCTGGGGCGACCTGTGCAAGAGGCGAGTCCCCAGACTAGGCCTTGCCCCTAGGGTCCTTGTCATGATGGTGCTGGGACTGAAGCGTGCCCGCCGGGATACTTCCAGAGAGTTGGCTACTGATGTGAGGGCCGAACTCAACCCAAACCATGCTACCAATCTGTGATCCTGACATGCCTGGTCTTAAGGCGCAGGACAATCCCGAAGGAGAGCGTATGCCCACAGTGAAGTTCATGTCACGAATCGACGCGCAACGGTATCGGCCGGCAAGCCCGGCGCATTTATTGTCCATTTCTGACGGGGAGGATGATCAAGCTGTGGTCGAGGCCAGCCATTGGCAGAGTGTTGAGTTTCACCATTTCGTTGATGGGGATTTTGATGAGGAAAAAATGGCGATGTTTTCCCTTAAATTTGAGCATTTTTTTCGCGACTATTTTCTGATTCCCAAGGCAGATCGTCTACGCGAATCCATCAGTCGGCTGGCCGTTTCTGGCTTGGACATTGTCGTGAACTGCCAGGCAGGTCGCTCTCGAAGCGCGGCCGTGTCGCAATTCATCTGCGAGACCTATGGTTATACGCTGAACCAGGAGACGCCTGATGCGAATCAGACTGTACTTCGCATGCTGCGTCGAGATAGGGATTTGCTGGTGGCATATCGCGCGACGCTGCCGCCTGTCTCTGCAAAAAATGATCTAAAACCCGGTGCTCTGAAAAGACTACTGAGTTTGTAAGGGCTGTGGAGGCTGACCAGGTAGTGACTGCATTTGGTGGGTCTCATGATACGGCTGCCCAGGAGAAATAATCACAATATCGACGATTTCGACGGTACTCTATGATTTGAGCATTGTGGCAATGAGCGTTACGAAACCGTTCGTTATGCTGCCCCGCCAGAAAAAGAGAGGGTGAGTATGCAGGAGCAACAAATGCGCCAATCATTTAAAAATACAATCTCACTTTCCAATATTGAAGACCCAGCAAAACAGAGATTGTTCTTGGAGTATCTAGATGCAGCGCTAGGACAGTACAGTGACTCTTCAGGAGGAAGTAATCACTATGATGAGAATGGCGACTATGTCGACGAAACTGCACTCAACGTAAAACTCCAAGAAGGATCTGGTACCCTTCACATTAGAATAATTGCAGCCGACGATGACAACTTAAAAAGTATCGAATATGAGAGTCCTGATTCTGAAGCAACAGAAAAGCTTGCCAACACATTGATAATAGAGTCGCTCGGTAACGCTTTGGGAGCCAAAAAGAAACCATTCTTCAGAAGGGTTTGGTTTTGTTATATTGGTGAGCATCTCGATGGTGAATACTGGCTTGGTAGTAATATCCGGATAGCCCCGGTAGATCCAGAAGACCCAAACCCTCAGTTTGCAAGTTCCGAGCGCTACATCTCTATAGATATGAATGTCGAAGCCATTGACGTTCATGGCGCAATCGTGATTGCCAATAATCGCGCGAATCTCATTGCTGCCCGACTTTCGTTAATTTTGAACGTCGGAATATATAGCCCTTCAAGTGAGCATCGATGGACAATACCTGAAGATCATGAGTCGCCTTGTGAGCGAAGACAGCTTGGTTATCGATATAATGGACCGCTGCTGGCAGAACTACCGCGCAAGGGAGATATCTGTAAGCTAGGAAAATTTGAACACTCAATGCATTACAGGATTCCATATTTTGGGGGAACAATTAAATTCCCCGTTGAAACCAGAAGGTTAATAAGTGCCATTGATAATTCCGACAGTCGCACCGCAACAGCATTCGATAATTGCGCCTTTCTCTATCAGCTAGCGCTGAACGCAGGCAAATATCTACCCACGGTGAAGCTATCCTATTTAGTTGCTGCTATCGACGCGCTGTGTAAAGCCGAGGTCGAGTTTAGAGACCCAAGTTCATTTGTGCGCCACTACGCAATGCCAACGCACGACATCGATCACTTACTGAATTTTATGCATCGTTCTGTTAGGTCGGCACACTTCCACTCTGGAGAGTTTCCATTTGGCGAATTTGAACAGACGAGACGCTTAAATATCTATAGTGGAAGCTCAAAGAGAATGTCCGAACACCGGTACCGCGAATGTATTAAGTTGATTCGTGCAGCCCTTGCAAATTGGGCGGCTATAAAAATCGAGAGTTATACCTCCCTCACCAGTAAAAATTCATAGGTCTGGTCGAAAAGGTTGCGGCAGTTGTTGGACGCTGCCGTTATGAATCATGAGTCTCCGCCGAATTACTTAGCGCTATTGTCCGACTTTTCAGCCTACGGCTGAATTGTGTCGTTTTCTGCTTCTCCCGACGGTCTGAAAACAGCCCAACGCTGCGATTCTCAATATTGCGTTTCCCGCATTCGCAATCAGAACAAATACGTAAAAAACAATAAATCCCGCCGAAGCGGGATTTAATTGGTCACCAGTTTTCGACTATTTCATTAGTCGTTTTTCAATAATTCGTTAACTTTTCTGATTATGAAAATTCTTTCAGTTGTGTCCTTGTCTTTACCTGGTGGTTGCTGGCCACACCATCGTCGAAAACGCTCTCCATCTTCTGACGCGCTATCTCGGCACCTTTCCGACGCAATGGAACCTCGACAAACCTGTAGTTCAATTCGCTGAGCACTATCATAATGATTACTGATGTGAGCAAAAGTTCAGTGGTGTAGCCTTGGGCAAGCGTCAGCCCTTCTTTCAGGGCTGCCCGGCTCCAAATTTCCGTACTTAAGTGGTACGCAAACATATGGATGACATATAGAGCGTAGGAGCGCGAACCCAGCCATTGAAGTAGGTTGCTCAGCATCGATGGGCAGTAAATGTAGCCTTTTTGGTAGCTCGCAAGCCAAACTAGGATCAAAGCGTTTATTGCAATCAGACCTACGGCTATGGGGATCGCCATTAGTTGGCCGGCAATAGCACCAAGCATGTAAAGCAGAAACGCGGTCAAAGTAAATCGCTTGAGTAGACTGGTGCCGAGTGCAGTGGGCTCAAGTTCCCTGTACAAAGTCGTGCGCGTAAACAAACACAACAGAATCCCCCACATCATGGCATCCAGGCGAAATGAGAAAAGCATGCCTGCGAGAGGAGTGCTGAAGGCTTGTCGATCTAAACTAAACTGGGCAGCTATTAGCGCGATCAGGGCTATTACTCGCCATCGAGTGGAAGTTATCAATAGCAGAAAAAGAGGGAAAACGAAGTAGAACTGCTCCTCAAGCGCCAGGCTCCAATAAACAGAGTTAGGGCCTAGAAGTAAGCCGTATTGGTTCGCGAGGTTGCCGGTAAATGTAGCAATGGCTGTGAAGCTGCGTAGATTGTAAAACCAGGACTCGAACGCATTCGATTGATTGTAAAATATCGAAAAGACGAGAGGGATAAGCACCCATAGCCATGCAGTAGGAAGAAGACGGTAAGCACGTCTGATCCAGAAGGATGCCGCTGCAATTCCGAATTTTCCTTGCGCATTACTTCTATCGAAGTAGTCAAGGTATGCCTTGCTGACGACGTACCCCGATATGCAAAAAAACAAATCTACTCCTGTCCAGGGAGAATAGATGTTAAAAAACTTTTCCATGAATCCTGCATGGAAAGGCAAGAGCTGATTTGAATGCGTCACCACCGTCATAACGATGGCGATCCCGCGCAAATATTCAATTTCAATATTTTTTCTAACGTTCATCTATATCTCTTGTTTTTGTGCCAATACAGGACTGCATCCAGATTTTGGTTGCCTGCTTTAGTAATTTGACCTGGGGAATCGCCGAGCTAATTAGGCCAGTCGCTTGGTGGCATCATGGATGGGCCAGTCAAAGGCTTCAAGGCCAAATGCCAAACTTTACTACTTGCCTGCGTGCCTAGACCGCACAGATAGGCTGACTCGTTGGTCACCTCGTCCTCCAATATGCGCAAACCCTGGGTGCGCTGATAGATGAACCTCAAGGTACCGCACTGCGCCGTAATCACAACAAAATGGCCATGGTTCGTTTGCTCAATTTTGTATGTACCAAAAAACATGACTGGCTCGTCACTGACGGAGGACGAGATGGTCGCCCTGTCATGCTGATCGAGCACAACAAGTGCATCATCTTCTCCCGATTGGCAAGCACTTAGGATGGTTGCCAAGGCGAATATGGCGAGTAGTTTGATGTGGTTCATGGGTTAGGACTGCTTAAGCATCTCCGGCCTGGTCAGGCGAAAGTAAGGCAGTAATCACCGATTGCAAGAGCGTGCGCTGCAAAGGGATTGGAATGCCTGAGGCCCCGATTCTAGCTTGGGGTACCGGTTGTTGCTATGGGAGTCGTTGAGTGTCCTGGCTACGCAGTTTTGCTTCGGATTGCCTCATGGATGATGTCCGCTTCGCGCACTGCGTGTTCTTGCGGTAGTTGAATTGGCCAGCCAATTAGGCGTGGCAGATGGTTCTAGAATTGGGTCGAATTGGGGGGTTGCAGTTTACGAAGCGTCGGTACTCTGAATTTGCTCCCACGCATTCCAGCGTGAAAAAACAAAGCATATTCAAGGACTCACATGAATCGTATCTCGCTTCCACTCTCCTTGCTGGCAATCGCAGTAGCGACCTCGGCCAGCTTCGCCAATGCAGAAAACTATGCGGTCAATGCCGGACCTAAAGTGTGGAATACCAGTATCGCTGAAGACCTGACTGTCACCGGTGGTTTGACGCTTGTCGACATCAGTGGCCGTCCGCTGCGCCTACTCGAAGTCAACGGCACCGACACAAAATCCATCACCAACCAGGGTAACTTGCGGGCTCTTGCCGACGGTGGTGTCTCGTTCGCGTTGGATCATGCGATCGTTGATGGCGATGTGCACAATGCCGGGCAAATCCAAACCAACGGTGCAAACAGCATCGGGATGTTGCTCGACATGAGCACCGTCAGCGGTTCCTTGTCGAACGCAGGTACTATCAATGCATCAGGTCGCATCTTTCCTGTAGGTACCCCGGCCACTTACGGGATTCTGGTGAAGAACTCGGATATCGAAGGCAACATTGAAAACACCAACTCAATTTTCGGCAGCGGTCACACCGTTGTGGGACTGGGGATCGTCGATGACGGCCAGCACCAGATCGGTGGCTCGGTAACCAACAGCCGAGTGATTTCGGTCAGCGGAGAACAGTCCATTGCCCTTAAATTGGCAGGGGCAGATGTAAAAGGCGGTATTGCCAACTCAGGTACCCTTAACGCAAACGGTTCGGGCGCCCGAGGGGTTGTGCTCCAAAATTCGAAATTTGGGCCGCTGGTCAACTCCGGTGTGATTAACGCCGTAGGCGCACAAGGCGTCCCAGACCGGGGTGTGACTGCTATCTATGTCGACAACGTTCAGGGATACGACGACGGTAAACTTGGTGCCGCTGTCATTCAAAACACTTCAATTATCTCCTCTTCGGGCGTTGGCATTCTCAACACCGGCGCGTCTGATTTGGTAATCAACAATGGCGGCCGAGGCACAATTCTGGGCAATATCGCGGCCATCGACGGTGGCGATCACACAACCCTGAACTTGGGGGGCGGGTCGGTAACTGGTGACGTGCTGGGTCTTAGCCAATTGAATGTCCTGCAGGACACTTCCGGTATTGTCACAGCAAAGAACATCGCGGCCGGCTCGATGAACATTCGCGAGAATGCTCACCTATATCTGCGGACGTCCCAAAGCAGCTTGAAGGGTGATCTGCACCTTGCCGGTGGATCTGCCATGGATCTGATGCTCGCCGATGCCACCGACCCGAACACAGCCTTCCTGGATGTCTCTGGCAAAGCAACGTTTGATAAGGGTTCGGCGGTGACGGTTTCGGCCAAACCGTTCGACTTCACACCTACGAAAGACGGCGTTGAATATGTCCTGGTGAAAGCAGGTTCTATCGCCGATAACGGCGTGGCCGTGTCCAGCAGCTCCTATCTGTTGAACGTCAAACAATTTGCCGTCGATGGTACGACTGTTAAAGCAGTCGTTCGGGCAAAGACCGACGATGAAATCGGTGATATCGAAGAACCGAGCGGCGGCGGCAATGGCAGCACCGGTGGTGAGACCGGCAATGGCGGTACCGGTGGTGAGACCGGCAATGGCGGCACCGGTGGTGAGACCGGCAATGGCGGTACCGGTGGTGAGACCGGCAATGGCGGTACCGGTGGTGAGACCGGCAATGGCGGTACCGGTGCTGAGACCGGCAATGGCGGTACCGGTGGTGAGACCGGCAATGGCGGTACCGGTGGTGAGACCGGCAATGGCGGCACCGGTGGTGAGACCGGCAGCGGCGGTACCGGCGGCAATACCGGCGGCGATACCGGCAACAGTGACAACGGCACCGTTTTCAATGGCACCACTGGCGCCATTCTGGCAATGAAAAACAGCATCCTCGGCCAGTTGCAGCCGACCGACCCGGTTTTCCAGGCGTTGAGCAATGCACAAACTCGTGAGGAAGTCCTCAAGATCGCCAAGCAGTTGACCCCTGAAGTTAACGGTGGGAGCACTGCGGCTGCGCTCTCTGGGCAAACCATTGTTGGCGGGGCAGTAAGCAATCGTGTGAGCAGTTTGCGCACCGGCCTGTCGTCGGGTGATGTGCTGAAGGAAACCGGTATCTGGGCTCAGGCGCTGTCCAATAACTCGGACCAGAATAGCCGAGGTGGTGTTGATGGCTTTCAGTCCAACAGTGCTGGTGTTGCGATTGGCGCCGACGGCAAGATCAATGATCAAACCACTATCGGTGCCGCGTTCAGCTACCTGAACACCAACGTGACCAGCGACAGCGGCGATAAGACTGAGGTGCAGGGCACCGCATTCACCCTCTATGGCAGCTACGAGCTTGGCAACTGGTTTGTGGACGGGAGCATGACTGCCGGTAAGAACGACAACGATTCCAAGCGCTTCGTCGTGGGGACTCAGGCCAAGGGTAGCTATGACTCTGACCTGCTGGGTGCAAGTGTCCTGGGCGGTTACGACTTCCGCTTTGACAATCTGGTTGTCGAGCCTCGCGCCGGTGCCCGCTACACCAATGTGAAGATTGACGGCTTCAAAGAGCACGGCTCCTCGGCCTCCCTGCAAGTCGGTGGTCAGCGCTTTGAGGTTGGTGAGGTAGGTGCTGGGGTTCGCGTTGCCGGTGACTTCCCACTGGGTATGGGGAGCCTCGAACCAGAGGCTACCGTGATGGCTTGGCACGACTTCATCGGTGACAAAGTGTCCTCGACTTCCGCTTTCGTCCTGGGCGGTAGCCCATTTGTCACCTCGGGTGCTTCGCCGGTCCGTGACAGTTACGAAGCAACCCTTGGCGCCAACTACAAAATCGGTGCGGTAACCGTGGGTGCAAGCTACACCTACCAAACCAAAACTGACTTCGACGGCCAAACGGTGCTTGGTCGGGTTCGATACGATTTCTAGCGGCCAGCTCAAAGAGAAAAACCCGCTTCGGCGGGTTTTTTTTCGTGCAAGGAATCGGCTCATTGAGGACCGCCTCAGGGGCTTGGGTGGTATCGCAAAGTTGCTGGCTGTGCCCCCCTCAGTGTGATTCAAGACAATAAAACGCCCCCCTTGCACTTTAAAAAGTTGAGTGACACTGGATTCACTATCGTAATCAGTGGTGAACCTATGGCCTCGAATCATCATGGCGCTCCGTCAAAACGCGTGTGCGCTCACACCGATGTGTTCACGTTCCACTACAGGAATAAAAGTGGTCTGCGCAGCGATTTGAACTACGCCCGCGCTACTTTGTGCGGGGCGTGCGGTAAGAAAGTTACCGATTGGCTAGCCTTTCGGGGCAAAGGCTTCCATAAGATTGACCTCCCCAAGCTACAGGGGCGTACGCCCGGCCTGATCAGTTGGGGTAATCGTGTCCGCATCGAGCGTCTGCGTACTCTGGGGCCGTTGATGAGTCACCTGCAGGTATCGACCGACCCTTTGGCCTGTGTGGTGCTAAAAGTCCTGGAGTTGATGTTCCAAGTGCCCAGCGCGAGTTACTGGGTGGATGTGGAAAAGCAAAATTACAGTTGGTATTCCCTGCAAGGGGATGTTTCGTTATTGCTTCGTGGCTCCCAATGCCAGGACAACCCTCAGAGAAGCCCGTCGGCAGTTGGCTTCTGGCTGGAGGCTCGGCCAGCCGTTGCGCAGGAAGCGATTGCCTATGTCAGGGACAACCTGAAGGAATCTATCGCCGCTCAGGTTCCAAGTAGTGACCCTGAAAAAGTCTCTGCGTAACTGCCTGATGTGAGCATCAGTTAAGCGGTACGGTAAACGCGAGACGCACCTTCCAACCGCATTGTCTTGTGCGAGGGAGGTTGTCAGGTTCGCCCCTGTACGGAGGCCCAATTAGAGCCCTGGCAACTGGGGCTGATTGGAGAATGGGGCATCACTACTCGGAGATGCCTCATGCGCGGTAAACATTGTGGGATTGCATTCCTATTAGCACTCGCGATCTTCCCGGCGATTACGCTCGCAGCTGAACCTAGCCTCAGTAAAATGACCGACAGCCTCGACGCATATGCGAGCTTCCTGCCTTCGCTCATGCTCGCAGCGTTTCTGTTATGGGGCATATCCCACCTATGTATCTCAGGAGGCTCAGAGCAATCTGTAGAACAGGAAGTGAGCGCTGACATACCAGCATCGATACCGTCCTCCGTGGATGGCCTTCAGCAGACCTCAGGGGGGGCCGACCAGGTTGCGATAACCAAGACTGAACCCTTACTGCCGACTCAACCGGACCAACCAGGGAGGGTGGGGCGGAAGCTGCATTTGGACTGATCTCGGTTACACGATTGAGTTTTACCCCTAAGTCAGTTCTATAGGGCAAAAAGTAGGTTTAGAGCTCGTTACTATCGAAAGGCTCGTCATAGACGTCCGCCAGGTGCGTCTTACCTAACTATGGGGTAAAAAAGGCGAGGGCTCGATGGATCACACCGCGAGTTTGGTTTTAGAGAATTAAAACTGTCGCAGACCTTTAAAAGCTGCGCACCCAGCCACAGATGATGGGGTATACACACATTATTCCACCGGCACCTTCCGGTGCTGCCGCATTTGATCAGCGGTTTTTTGGATGGCCACGCCGGCAGTCTGTCGCACCGGAGGCGTTGCCAGGCACCCGGTCCAATGCGTACCGCGTGGTGCTATTGCCCATGCTCCCGTAGCGCCGGACACGGTCACAAGCCTGCGCTTGCACCTCCGCGCGGTTTTCTTGCGACAGTTCTATTTCTCTAATTTCGTTTCATTGGCAAACCCATCCGTAAGGTCTACCACCTGCGTAGCAGAAGCCTGAGCATGCCACCGCTATGTTTGTGCCGCTGGCGCAGTTTGAGTTTGGGTTAACGCCAGTCGTAGGGCCCCAGCAACCGCAAGGCTGGGTTACCGCGCCACGCATCAGGCCGACGGGCATTGGCATCGGATTAGGCACGGGGAGAGGTATCGTAGGTGAGGACACCGTGGCAGTCACCACTTGGCCTGGGCGCACCTGCTGGGCCCAAGCGAAGAAGCCATCCCCTTTATCGTAAGCTTCGTCCTCAACGCTGTTGGCATTACGGGCATACCGCACGGCAAAACTGGTGACACCCCAGCGACTGTACTGATCAACATGTGCTAGCTCATGTGCCCATAACGAAGGGTCAGCAGCGCCTGTTGGATCTCTGAACACTATGACGTCAATCAAGGTGACTGCCTGTGCAGCGCCACCCTGTTCAAGAAGGCGGGCTAAGTTCACAAACCCATTATCCCCGATCTTGTATCTGGCCTGATTCATGGAATCCTCCGACGCGTACCCTGTCAGCTGCCGCCGGATGGAGTCCGGTATAGGAACAGAGCCATTGATTGCCGTGTCCCGCGAAGCCCGTATGGCTTGCTCTAGGATCGGACCAGTCAATAAGTTGGCTTGTAGTTCGTTCACGGCATTCGCGACATCCTGACCGGCCTTCTGAACAGTATTACCTGCATCCTGGACGATGATTTCACCTTGTCTACCCAAGTTCTCAGGGCTCATGCCGCCATTCTGCAAGTTGCAGGCAACGTCCAAGACACCACCACATGCCATGGCCGATGATGAAAGGAGAAATGAGGCGATTCCGGCGGCCAGGCGCTGCCGACGGCCATTGAGCTTAATCACACGCATAGCTATCCCCTTTGAGCAATGTCATCCACGCTCGGGACAGCAAACCACCGATAAATCGCTGGACGATCGATTGTCGAGTCGGTTCATGATGAACCGCTTGCTCTACTGGTGTTAGTCCCACTCATACGGGTTGTCAATCTGAGGTGATCTGAAAGTGGTTGCTGCGTCAGCTTTTATTCTCTAGCGCATCTGCCCAAACCGGCGTTTTGGGCGATCGCGACAGTTTTGCGCTTCCTCTCAATGAGGCTGAAGACCGCGAAATTCATGGCCCTCCTGCGACAGTTTTAATTCTCTGAATCCAAGTTGATCGATAAACCCTCCCGGCGATTCTGGTCAGGAGATGTGCGTCTGGCCCAGCTTAAGCAAACACCCGTGCGTCTTAGTGGCCGACTCCCTCCTGCAGCAACACCTCTTCTCCTGATGCCCCTCCAGTCATGGGCACCCCCTGCACAAGCTTGCATTTCTGAGATGGGTGGCATGCTCGCAATGCCTTCCCGGGCTCATCTCTTGGCAGGAGCGAGCCCACCCAGTGCAAGCGTGGTTTGCCCCAGTTTCCGGTTCAGATGAAGCCCCAGTTGGCCATGGCCTCGTGAAAGACTGAACCCATAGATTTTTCATCAGGAGATGAGATTGATGTCTGTACCTGACACCAACAACGATCGCATCAGCATCCCGCTAATGCTCGCGTTCCCCGTGGTGGCCATCAACACGTTTGAGATGAGCCGGGCTGTTCAAGTCGTCGTGGCGGCAGCGAAGGAGCGAAAAAAGGCGTTTGAAACCATGCCCTTCAAGCAGGTGCCTTCACCCGATTACATTAAGAGCCTGGCCGGCAAGGCTGAAAAAGGCGGACGAGGTCTGGTGATTTTTGACCAGTACTTTTTTGACCGCAGTAAGTCCAATCCTGAAAACCTGCCGAGTCTGAAAGCGTCCTTAACCACAATCGAGGAGCTGGGGGTGACTTACGTTATCGCCGGCCGAGATACGCTATCGGAGGAGTTTGTTTACCACATCGACCTCCCGCCGATGGATCAACAGGAGGTCGTTGACGTACTCCTAAGTGCTGAGCGGGACGTTCAGTTTGCGAGCGAAAGTCTGGTCGGCCGGGCAGTGAAGATGCCGACGATCTTCAGTGGGCCAGAACGCGCGATTATCGCGAACCACGCGATGGGACTGTCTCACAGCCAAATGCGTAACGTGTTCATCTACTCGGCCTATCTGAAGCGTAAAGGGCATGAATACCTTGGTGAAATCCGCCGGGAGAAGAATCACATCCTGCGTGATGTGGGGCTGGATGTACTGGAACCAGTGGCCATCGACACGGTAGGTGGACTGGGACCGCTCAAGGACTTTCTTAACATCCGTAAGGCTGGCTGGGAAAAGAATCTTCCAGTCAAAGGCCTGCTTTTGGCCGGTGTGCCTGGCGGCGGTAAAACGCTTATGGCCAAAGCAGCTGCGGGCGTCTTCGGCACGACGTTGGTCCGCCTGGATATGGGCCGCTTCTACTCGAAATACCTCGGCGAGACTGAGGCCAAATTTACACGGGCGCTGCAGACCGTCGAGCAGATCGCGCCGGTTGTTGTGCTGATCGATGAGATCGAAAAGTTCTTTGGTAGCTCCGAAGGGGAGCATGAAGTTTCGAAGCGTCTCCTCGGTACCTTCCTGTACTGGCTCCAAGAGCGAAAGGGCAAAATCTTCATCGTGGCGTCAGCCAACCGCGTGAGTCAGCTACCACCTGAGCTGATGCGAGCAGGACGATGGGACCGGTGCTTTTTCATTGACCTACCGAGTATCGAGGAACGCTCCTCGATCTTTCAAATTCACATCAACAAGGCCAAGGCCAACCCCGCCGAGTTCAATCTGCCGGCGTTGATCGAGGGAAGTGAAGGCTATACCGGGGCTGAAATTGAACAAGCAGTGGTTGATGCCTTGTACATCGCCAATGCCAAGGATACAGCGCTGAGCCAGGCTATTTTGCTGGAGGCATTGGGAGATATCACGCCAACGAGCGTAACGCGCAAGGCCGATATCGACAGCATCCGGCGCCTGGGTGAGCAAGGTTTCTACCCAGCCAACACCTACGACCAAGTCCCCGGCTCGACGATGGGGCGGCAGCTCAACGTCGACTAACAAGGAAAATACCAATGAGTCATATCGTCAAAGGAAAGGTATCGGTGTCCTATACGGACCTGGATGTGCTGGTCAAAGCTCTGTCTGGGCTCGGCGAAGTTCGTGAGCAGGAAAAGCTGTATCGAGTGGGTATTGGCTACACCGATGAGCGCTACTCCCTGGTACTGGTGGACCCCAATGACAATCAACGCCGCATCGGGTTTCGTCTTGAGGGCGGCGTATTCAATCAGTACCAGGAAGACTATGGGGCCTATGGGACCTGGACTGCCCAGACCAGCACCAAAATCGTCGATCGCTACCTGGCGTACCACTACGAAAAACAACTCAAAGCTGAAAACTATAACGTGACGGTGATGACCCAGGCCGATGGCACGCTTGAGGTTGTTGCCGAGGAGGTTGTGTGGTGAAGAAAGTCGTTATCACGATCAAGGGCGGCCGTATCAACGGCGACTTCCAGGGCTTCCACGGCAAGACCTGCGAAACACTGGAGCAGCGTCTGCGCCCCGAAGGGCTCGAACTGCAGGAGGTCGAACGGAAACCTGAATATGACTTTCAGAGCGAAAACGCTCAGGCAGAGCACGTCTCATCCTAATCGGCTGATTTACCCCAGAACCTTACCAAGCAAAGCTTGAGCATCGACTGCAGCTGGATCGCGAGGTTGGTCTGGGGTTATGGGTCGATGAAGACGGATTCTGGCAGCAAGGTCAACGGAGTTTTTTGATGAACATCGCACAACGGATCTTCGCCATCTGTGCAGTCGCGGCACTCATTGGTTGGGTGGTAACTGGCTGGGGAGTTCTTCTATTTTTGGCCCTTTTGTTGGGACTGTTCGGCTCGTTTGGAGTGTTCGGCGATTCGGGTGCAGCCGGGGAAGTTGAAACCACCAGCAGTGCTGTTGCTCCGGAAATAGCTTCCATCGCGCCTGTCGCGCGGGTATTGCCCGAGGAATCCCTGTTGCCCGCAACAACAGAAGGGAACGTTAGGCCTTCCGTAGGTAGGCGTCTGTTTTTGGAGGATGACTCCGATGATGACCGATCTGAGAGGGGCATTCATGACTCATAAAAGGCGAATTGTCATACGCAATGGAACCGTTACCGGGTTTGCCGATGAGGTCAACTTTGCGGGCCTTACATTAACGGGGCTCGACAAGAAACGCGTCTCCCGTGTCCTTCCTACAGGGCGGTTTCAACGAGTTTGCTTCCTGGTGCTTCGTGCGGTGGTAAGTGATGAGTCCAAAGCCGCGACGTGGACTCGGCTCTGGCGCTGTCAGTGGAATGTCCAGATCGACAACAACTCGTTTGGGCCATTCGAAAGCCGTTCGGCTGCGATTCTCTTCGAGAAGGAGTTCATTTACAGGCAAGGAAAATTTGGTTGCTCTGTGCAGTTTGGTGGGAGTGATGAAAGTGTTGATTGATCGTTTCTTGCGGATCGCGGTTGCTCTGTTGGCGGTTTCATTGGGTAGCGGCGCTGGGACAGCGGCTGCAGAGGAGGGCGCGTCCTCGACTCAGCCTGGAAAGCAAGAGATTACGACGGTCAAGACGCTGAATCTACGTGGGGATCAGTGGAGTAATGAGGCAGGAAGCGAACTCAAAGTTTGCCCGGGGCGATTTCGTTCAATTGATGGGGAGATACGGTGCCGAGTGCCCGATGGTGGTCTCAATGGGCTCCTGGGTGGCATGGTCACAGGTGAGTCCATGACCGCTCAGGACGCGATCAAAAAAATGGCGGGGGATACTGCCAAGGTTCTCGATATCACCCAGAACGGCGACCAGAACAGGTTGCAGATCAAGTTCTCATACCAGGCTACTGGTGGTCGGGTGGCATCCTTAACGGATTTCAGCTCGATTGCCACCCGTAATCCCACCGAGGCGGACGAGCTTGCCAAATCCACCCTTGGTTGGTTCTTTGGAGTCGGGTTTGGGATTGTAGTTCTGTTCATCTTCAGAATGGTGGTGCTCGACCCAGACAAACTCAGGTCCCCGACCGTGTCTGAAAGCAGTGACACCTTTGCCCAGTTGAGGGATGAGCAGGCATCCCAGCGTCCTACAGTTCGGGTTGATACACCCCCGCCACTGGTTTTGGAGCCATCGGCACAGCCAATGCCCTCCGCGACGGTGATGCCCTCATCGACCCTGCTGCCACCAGATCCCACTCCTGCGTCTGGTCGAAGGCTTTTTCTGGATTGATACTTCAGGGGCTCGTTTGCTCTGAGCGACTGGCCCCGGCATTAGCACCCTCGCTTTGGGGCGAATAGACGCCTTTTCCCTACACACATGCGCGACCCTTTCACCTGTCAAAGACGAGTCGAGGGTCCGTCCCATGAAGTACATCAAACCGATCATCTGCTGCTCCGCGTTCTACATCCTGATTCAGCTGTTTGCGATTAAGTCTGGCCTCGATGGTGTGACGTATATGGCAGCCGGTTTCCTTGAGTACCTAGTTGCCGCATTGGTCATCATGTCCGGCTTATACCTGGCACACACTCTCGCCGGAACGAAAATCCTGACTGTCCTGAAACTGCTGTTGATGGTGGTTTTGGCCTACGCGATTTACCTTGGTGTGTATGCGATGGCCGGCCATTTGGATTTGCTGATCAGCCTGAACCTTCTGGCAGTTACCTCGGCCATTGTTGTGCTTTTGGGTACTGGAATTTACCTGATAGTCGTAGCGGCACTGCTGGCCAAGGAGAATGCACCAGCACGGATCGAGTAGGAGCGTTGACCATGGAAGGGCCGGCACTCTTCAAGAATTAATGGTGTTCATAAATGCCCTGGGTCTTGGGGCAAATTGACGGATCAATGACCAACTGGGTCATCAGAATGGAACAAATCGCCAAGCAGGATGCTGCCATGCCAGACCTCAGTAATTTCAGCCCGGCCAAAACGGCTACAGGCACCGGACAGACATTCAGGGCTTCAAATCTCGAGAGAGGTTTGTCAGTTCACCCTATAAGGGCAGTGTTCGATCTCGTGCAACGCTGGACCTCCCAAACCCGCCGTAATTGCCTATGGCCAGAAGACTCTTCTGATGGGTTTCGAGGCAAGCCGTTGCAGGACTCAGCCAACATGGTGCCACACGGTGAGTGCAGTCCACGCGCGGGCCTGGGTTCGACGACGGCGCGGGTGCAACGATTTGATCGCATCTACAAGAACGCTGGAATGACCCATCGAGTTGAGGCAGTCATCCATTTGGAATTCGGCGGAGCCGAATCCGCGACTTTTTGGATGAGAAAGCCGAGCGGTGAGGCAATACAAGCAACGCTCAGAAGGCGAGGGTCGCTGGCTGTAGAAAATTACCAACTCATTGAATTATAGGGATTTCTCCATTCCCATCGTGGGAATGCGTACCTGATTATGGGGTAACTTTCGGAGTGGGCGCCCAGCTTGCATACCAAAACCCTCAGGTACCATTGAATTTCGAATCACTGGAAACTGAGAACCCCCGATGCCCTTCGCTGAACTCCGACTGTATGCACAGATCAGCCTCGTAGTGGTTGGGGCCTCCCTGAGTGCCGGTTGTGTTAACTACACTGCTCGGCTTGAAGGCGATGCCCATGCTGCCGGCCGAATGACTGAGCTCTACACCGATGGGTTCTACCCAGTTCAAGCGGTGCTCCCTAAGGCGGTGAAAAGCGAGGTGTTGAGGGTTTACATCGAAGGCGATGGCCATGCTTGGGCGACGGCCAGTCAGCCCAGCACTGATCCAACGCCCCATGAACGTCTTGTAGCAAGTCTTGCTGCTACCGATCCTGTCGGTGCGGTGTATCTGGCCAGGCCCTGCCAGTTTGTCACGAACGAACATTGCAATCCCAAGGCGTGGACCGATCAGCGCTTCAGTCCCCAGGTAATTGCATCCATGTCGTCAGCGCTGGACACCATAAAGTCACGCTACCGCGCGACGGGCTTCGAGCTGGTGGGGTACTCCGGTGGCGGAGCGGTGGCCTTGCTCCTGGCGAGCCAAAGGGACGACGTTACCTCCGTGCAAACCCTCGCAGGAAACATTGCCGTGACGGCCTGGGCGCAGCTGCATGGTGTGACACCGATGATTGGATCGCTTGACCCCGCGAACTATGCCGACAAGCTCAGGACTATTCCTCAGCGCCATCTGGTTGGGGATCAGGACGATGTAGTCCCGCGGGCAGTTTCCTCGGCGTACCTGTCCGAGCTGGGTAGCACGCTGTGCGTCGAGATCGCCACTGTCCATGCGAACCATCAGGACGGGTGGCCAGCCGCCTGGGCGGACTATAGCCGACGGCCTACCAGCTGCGTGAAATAGCTATCGCGACCAATGTATTTCTGAAGAAACGAAGGCCGGCGCTATGCGCCGGCTTTTTTTGAGCGTCTAAAAATCCAATCGGGAGGTCCCTCAACAGGCTGACCGCACTCGAGGAGCTGAACCGAACTGAGGGGCTTGGAGGTGGTACCCATCCGCTACCAGCAACTCCTTAATTGCTCTCGAGCGGCGGCAGTCAAAGGGCAGGTTGGACCGGGGGAGATCACGAGCGAGGGTGGAAATGCGCGCGGTTCTTGCACGGAGCCAGTTAGCGTCGGCTGTCAGTAGCGCATCCGGATTTGATTGAAGGATCGCGGATACCTTTTCGGCCAGATCAGGGGTGAGCACCACCCGGCCCAGGATGTGGAAGTCGCCATGCCTGATGGTAGCGGCATCGTTCGCAGACATCGCTGCCAGGTTAGAAGGCACCCCTGCGCAGACTTTGCGGGTGCCAAAGAGCTTGAACGCTTCCTCAAGAAGATCCCCGGCGTTAAGGCGGCCAACTTGCAGTGGGACAATGACGCGAGCTCCCGCCTCAATCCAGCGCCTCACACGTTGGGCATGCTCAGCCCAAAGCTCAAGCGTGGAGGCCTGGTCGCCAACAACGTCGGGAGCAACGATAGAAAGATTCCCAGACTGAACAGTCTGATTAATCAGCGTCTCGTAGGTTTGAAAAACCTTCAACCAGTCCATGCTTGTACGCTTCTGGAAAGCGCTAAACGCACCGGAATCCACGAACAGCTTCCCGCCGGCGTTCAGGTGTTTTGGCAGGGTAAGGAAGATCTGGCGAGTGGTAAGTAGTGTGGCGACCACGCCTACGGGTAAGCCGAGATCAGTTGCGGCCCGCAGGTCAGCTGATGAGGACATGCCGGAATGGAATGCGTACTTCCATGGAGTATCTGAGACTGACATTGCGCAGTACCTGAGAGAATTCAGACTCCATCCTCTCGCGCTTGCGAAATATGCAAGCCCGGTCTTTAGGTTCTCTTAGGAAAAGAGCGTTTGCCGAAATATCAGAACGTGTTTAGCCCGATTGCTGGGGCGAATAGCTGTCATAGACAAAGCAGCGATCTGTGATTCTTTGCGAAAGTCCCCTGGAGCAAAGACGTGTCAATTCGATCGCTTTTCAATGATCTCAATGAGGCTGGCATTATTGCCGTTGTAATTGACCAAAATTGCTTGAGTGCAGTGCTTGACGGAAGCCTGAGCAATCAAACATTACTTGAAGATATGAGTTCGGCAGCTCGGAAGAGTGGGTATTTTGTTCGCCTGCCTGGGGCGACTGAGTTACAGGTCCAGCAATGTCTTCGGAAATGGGGGGGCGAAGAAGCGGTCGAAACCTACCACCGCCCTGCATTTGACAATGCCTTCACGAATGGCGATGAACGTGCGTTTCTGCGTGCAGAAGCGGCTAACCTGATGCACGAAGGGTTGGCTAGAATTCGCGGTGCCGCCGGCAGCGATCCAGCACTGATCGAGTCAATATCGGATGCTCTCTACAATCTACCGAACAACGTATTGGCGGATGACCAACGCAGTCTGGAAAACTTGCGAGAACTAATTGGGCCGGCGCGGAAAGTTCTTGTGGAGGCTAGGGCGAGCAATAAAAAATATACCGACTATTATCGGAGGCTTCCGTCGCCAGCTGTATTGTTTGTTATGGCAGTCATCTCAGCAATCGATGCAATAAACTCTCTTATTCAAGGTAAGTTAGTGTATGGCAGCGTGGCCGGAACTCTTTCCGTTCTTTGCGTAATGGTTGGCCTGGTCCGCAGGCGCAAGAAAAAATCTAATGTTTAAATTTGCCGTTATTGGGGATAGTTAGTTGATACCGAGTGGAGCGTTATTTAACAGAATTATCGGTCTACATGGTTAATAACTCTGCTCCGACGCTGATCTGGATATCCTGTAGCCGAGACGTCCATCGTGGGCGCCAAATTAGGTGGCGATTCTGTGATGTCAGTTGCAGAACCGGCCTTATAAGTCGCGTTTATCACTCGTTATACGGGCTGCCCCTTTAGACTGTGGTATGCGACGTGATCGCAAGATGCCACTACGCCTTGCTCTATATGGGAAAAAATCCTCAGTATGTCAGTCATCATAGTAATGCTGGCCATAGTCCGTTTTGGTTAATTGCACTTTGCTATTGTTGTGCCATGCGCCTATCAATACGGTTCGCGAAGCAAGACAGATGGCGTGAATCGACTCATTGAAGGCGCTGCTGGGGAAAAGGTTAATCACAGGGAGATCGTACGATTGTTCCTGAAATAGGTTGTAAATCATTTAGTCCTATCTGAAATATCGCTAAACAAGGTGAAATATGACAGGCAAAATATATCTTGCAGCGGAGCCTGTTGTTAATCATAAAATGTGATGCCGAGCCACCAGCATGGAAAGCAATGGAGGGCCTTTTCACCGTAGTGGAGCCCGGTCTTGCACATTAAGAAGTCCATGAGAGGGTCGTACCAAAGACGCGAGGTGTTTGGTATGACAACTAAAGATACATACCCTGATTTTCCATTGGCTATTCGATGGCATGCAATCAAGGTAGCGCTGTTGGCGAAGGGAATTTCCCTTTCTTCCCTTTCCAAGTCCTCAGGTGTGACCGGCATCGCTTCGGCTGGAAATCGTAACTACCCAGCGGCACAAACCGAAATCGCCAAAGCGCTCGGAGTAACGGAGGGTACGCTTTTCCCAGAGCGTTACGATGTCGTCTGGAGCGATGAGCTCCAGGCGAAAATTGAGGTCACGTTACCTGAGCTTTTTGGCCTCCCTGTGGCGGTACCTGCGCGACAGCAGTTCAGCGATCTCATGGACAATCATTCGGGTATCCCAATCGAACTGGAAGGGCTGCCAAGTGAAGAGCCTGCGCGCCTGGCGTGGGTTAAGTCCGCCTTGCGAAATCGAGGTTTCGTTTTGATCAGCCTTACCACGTTCCTCGGTATCAGGCGCTCTGCTCTGGATACCTTGGGCTCTTCCAGGCTGGATAACCTGCAGCGTTTGGTTGCCAGATGCTTGGGAGTCAGGCCAGAGCAGATTTGGCCTGAGCGCTATGACGCCTTGGGGCGACCAATTCCAAAGGCAAGGACTCGGGCTAAGGGGCCGGAGCACCGCGATCCCCAAGTGGTATATCGGCTTGATCTCACGAA
This sequence comes from Pseudomonas sp. PDM26, assembly GCF_019219185.1. Classification (NCBI taxonomy): domain Bacteria; kingdom Pseudomonadati; phylum Pseudomonadota; class Gammaproteobacteria; order Pseudomonadales; family Pseudomonadaceae; genus Pseudomonas; species Pseudomonas sp. PDM26. The sequence goes on from NZ_JAHUWC010000006.1 coordinate 213,095, forward strand.
AGGGCTTTGGTTACCGGTGAGGGACCTGGTCGGGCTACCGGGTATGGCCATTGATGAAACGTTCATCGAGCATCGGGCTCATGTGCAAGGATGGCAGATGCGGCAGCGTTTCGGCGTCAATGAGCTCGCTTTTGGATCGCTCCCCGAAGCAACAAAGCAGTACCTCCTCACGCCGACAGCGCTTGGGGCAGAAGAGGCGATTGTTCGTTCGCGTCGGCGGTTGAGCGGTCCCGTGGCAGTTGAGGCGACCGGTGACCATGAGGCATCAACCACCACAGTTGTTAGGGTCGATGTTGTCGATAAAGCGGTGCACCTCCAGATGGGAACGGAGGGTGAGTTTGCTGTCCTAAACCGGGAGCAAGTTTCCTTGCTCGCAGCTGCACTAATCGATGCCAGTCAGGAAATCCCTGAGTGAGCAGTTGGTGCTGAGTTGGTAGCTGCTCACAACGCTGATGCCACCCCACTGCGGAGCGCCACATTTTTCTCAGCAGGTCGCGATCCAAGGTTGCAGTTTGGGGTTACGTCGTATCGTGAACTCAAACCTTTCAGGAGCTTTAACGATGACGCCATTTTTGAACCTTGCCTCCCACATGTCGGCCTTGTCCGCTTCGCTGTCCATGGAGGTGATGACGGTATCTGCTGGTGAGCTTCAAGGGCTTTTCGTGGAGGCCTTGGATGATGCGGAATGCCAGGTTCTTCATCGAATCAGCGATGGGCACCTCTACGTGCACCCATTTGCGGCCATGGCAGTTCACTCCTCGTGGCTTGAGCGTGTAGCCGATCTGCTGTGCGTTGACGCTGAGGATGTAGAGGGGGCCTTTCTCGGCACCGATTGCGAGCTTTCCGAGGCGGCCCTCGCTGATCTCATGCGCGCCTGCGCAGTTGCACTTATGAAGGCATCGGATGACATGAGACGAATTTCCGGCGCGGGTCTGGTTGATGCGGTCAGGCTTTCATCGGCGTCGGGTGAGCCGCTGGCGCAATCTCAGGTGCGCTTGGCTCATATGCAGCGAGGTCTACGTCTTGTCACGGCCGCTTGAGTCGCGAGAAAGATTCTTTTGTTTGGTTAAGGTGGGGAGCAGGCACGCCGGCTCATCCGCTTCCCGCAACCACCTGTTTGCCCCCTGATCTGGTACAAACCTGCCCCCTCAGGCTCGGCCGGGTGTTTACAGTTGCTCCCATCAATGGCCTAGCGTCGCTAGGCAAAGAGTGGATAAGGCAATTCGTAGATGCAGATTCGATTCGGCCTCGACGCCCAGCAATTGAAGTTAGGCAAGACTGTCCCTGTTCTCTGGGACAGTTCAAAGCTTGTGAACGGTCATACCCTGATCGTGGGCATGTCCGGCTCGGGTAAAACCTTCACGCTCCGAAAAATGATCTCCCAGGCGCTGAGAACCGCCGGGCATCAGATTCCGCGCGTTCACCTCTTTGATGTGCATGGAGACTTGGAGATTCCTGGTGCTTCCGAGGTCCGCTTCTCCGAGCAGACGTGTTGGGGGCTGAATCCGCTGAAGGTGAACCCTGATCCGCATTTTGGCGGCGTGCGAAAGCGTATTCAGTCCTTCATGGCCACCATGAATCGAACGATGCGCACGATGGGGCCCAAGCAAGAGGCCTGCTTGCGCAATATCCTGACCGACGTCTATGCCCAGTACGGGTTCAAACAAGATGATCCTTCGACCTGGTATGTCCAGGACGAGACCGCGGTGCTGATGAGCGATGGTCATGAGGATCGGTTGTTCCTTGATGTACCAAAGGCGGAAAAGGACGAGGCAAAGGCCTTGGGTGCCCGTTGGAGCGGTGGGCCTCTCTACTCCTGGTACATCAATCAGGACCAATATGAGGGGGCAGTGACTCGATGGCCACCAAAGCTGATGGCCAGAACAAACCCGTCGATCAAAGACGCCCTACGAATGGCCCAGAACATCCTGCAGCAATCGTTCTTGGGATCCGGTGCCGACGCTGTCACCTATCTAGAACTTGCCAACCGATCGGCTCAGTCCTACCGAAAAAAGGCGATTCAAGCCCTTCGCAAGGGTGAGGCGAACTTTGAGGATGAGGCCGGCAAGCTCGAACTGGACAAGGCGAAGAAGAAGGCAATCGACGCATTTGCTACCTACGTGGAATCCATCACCACGGGCCGTGAGCTGAACTCCCTGATGAAGTACGACAGCACTGACGTGCTCAAGTCTGTTGTCGACCGCCTGCAGAATCTTGATGCGATCGGGATTTTCAAACCGTCGCCCCCACCGTTCGAGATGAGCAACCCGATCTGGCGCTACAACATCCATGCGCTGTCCATGGAGGAGCGAAAGCTGTTCGTCCTGTTCAAGCTCGAGGAGCTATTCATGGCCGCGGTGGAGCGGGGGCCTCAGGACCATATTCAGGACGTGATCATCCTGGATGAAGCCCATATCTACGCCGACGATGATCCTGATAATCCGATCAACACCATCGCGAAAGAGGCACGGAAGTTTGGCGTGATGCTCGTGGCCGCTTCGCAAAGTCCAACCCACTTCCCCGAAGATTTCGTCGCTTCTGTGGCCACCAAGATTGTGCTGGGTATTGACGAGATCTACTGGCGGCCAAGCGCGACAAAGCTGCGCTTGCGAGAAGAAGCATTGGCATGGGTGACCTCGACCAAGACGATGCTGGTTCAGCTGAAGATGAAGGGTGAAACGCAAAACGACTGGGCCTGGTGCTCAATTGCCTAATAGGACAGCAAAATGAAAACTCTACCAATCGCGCTTTTAACTCTGTTGCCGGTCTTTGCATTTGCTGAGCCGGCCCCGGCCCCACAGACTCCGGTAGTTGAGCCTGTGCCTGAGGCCGCGATGTTAGATCGGCTTGAACGTATCTCCCTCCCCATTGGCAAGGGTGCAATCTTGCAGGATCGCCGCGGCTGCCTGTGGAGTGTCATGGAGGGGGAGAAAGCTCCCCGCCTGGTTGCTCTGACAGATGAGTCTAACAAGCCTCTGTGCCGCACCATTGCAGCTGAGCAGGTTCTACAAAAACCTCCAGTTGGACCAACCAATTGATACTCTGAAACCCAGCTTGAATGGCGAGCTGCGTTAAATGCTAGGTCATTGGGCGCCCGGGTAAAGGAGTGCTGATTGAGTCGAATTGAGCGCGACACCGGTCGTTATAGACGACAGTCGACGCTGGCTGCGACTGATCAAGGCCTGGCACGGGGCAGTAGAAAACGTGTTTAGGACGGTACTTTCAGCGCAAGAAATGAGTTTCGCTCTACACGCATAGAGATTAACTTACTGAGCCGCTCCCGCCGAAGATATAGCAATGACAATGATCACAGGCTCTCGTCTGAAGGAAGGTGGTTTCCTCACGGCCGACATTCTTCTCACCAGCCCCAAGGGCACTTGGATGCCCCCTTCGCAGATCCCATCTTTTCAAACCACTGCTGACACCCCCGACCTGGAGGCTCATACCGTAGTCGGGCTTTGCCAAAAGATCCTGGTAGTGAACGAACACTTCGCCGTCGCTTTTGCCGGGAGTGTTCCCGACATCCAGGACGCTATACGGCTGATTGATAAGCTCAAGGCACAAGCCCCTAACCTGACCGGCAAGCGTTTCATGGAAGCCCTCCTTGCCGACGACCGGCTGAAAACAGCTGATTTGAAAGCTATCGCTATGAGTGTCGAGAACGATGAAATCCAAATCACGAACTACTGCGCGGAGTATGGAATCTCCAACGAGCACTTTGAGCTACACGTGGGAGGATCTGGGTTAGAACACGCCGTTCAGCACTATGAGCAATTCGCTCTTCAAGAGTTCGATGTTCCGGTGGAGGACATCGTTGTGCAGGGCACCTGCATGGCTCTCGATCAGTTTGCACGTCACCTGACTGGCGAATTCGAAAAAAAATTCCAGTCCGAGACCATTGCTGATCTGTTTGGAGGTGGGTTCGAGGTGGTGGCGTACCACAGTGGCCAGTTCCACAAGATTCCAGATGTAGTTTACGCCTATGCGGAGGCCGAGCTCGACGCTGATGGAATTCTTCAGATCGACGATCCAAAGTTTCTGCTCAAGTCCACCTACCAAGGTGAGGACCTCATAATCAGGAGCGTGGAAATTCACTACGACGAGGAGGAAGAGGGTTACACAACCAGAAATGACCGGACGTTCACCATTGCTCCGATCACACGGTATCGAGAAACCTACGTTCAAGATGATTGCGAGGGCGTCAATTTTCTGGGCGAATTTCTCTGTTACCTGGTCAAGGTTAAAAAGCCATCCGGCAGTTTCACAATCCCCTTCATCAGGAAATACGACGGTCATTTTGGCTTTGCGGCCAATGCCTTCCTTGCCACTGCACACAAGGACAACGTGCAGTTCATGTACATGGGTAACTTCGAGAAAGAGCTTGAAGTTCATGTCTTGGACTGGATGCGACAGATTAACTCGGTCAATGACTGAGCAGTCGAGAATGAGCCCATAGGGTTCAGGCGCCCAACATGCCTATCCCCATCTCGGTCAGGGCATTCTTGAGCAGGGTGGCCTGGGGTACGGGAGTAAGGTGATTTGGCCAGTCGCATGCGTCCCTCAATACGGGATGCCAATTGGCTACGAGTCAATCGTAGAGAAGAGAGCCCCGTATGCTCTCGGGGCACGCTGTGCTGGAGAGCAAACTGGGGATCAGAAGATTCTTTTGCGCTGTGGACAGGGCAGAGGGGGGATGCTATGCGGGCTTAAGATGAATGCTCTGCGTGGCAGGGATCTGACCGTCAGAGATGGCCGGATTTGGTCGGCGGGTTAAAGCAGTATCCGCTGGAGGTCCCATCTATCATTAATGGCTCGGAGTGCAGTTGGGCTCGTGATAACTCAGCCCACTGCTCGGATCCTTGATTAAAATTCGTAAGACAACCTGGGCCGCTACCGTTCTGACCATAGAGTGCCGCCGGTATTGTTCCGGCCATCATTCCGGTGCTGATCGTCGCGGCAAACCCAAGCGCCAATAGCGCAGCAATGCCCATCCCGGTTGCGATCGTTTTTTTAGTAACCATAGCGGCGGCCTCGTTGAATCTTCATCGTCGAGGCTACCCATTCGGCCTGGATGCAAATGCTCTATCTGAGCCATATCAGGGGTATCGGTCGCCAGTTATGAGGCGTGGGATGACCTGAATGCCTCCTCCAATGCAGGGTTGATCCAAAAGCCTTGGAAAGAGCGGAAGAGCTCTGCTGCGCCTCGGACGTATTGCAGAGCACTCTCGACGCAGATCCATCGACGATGATTCTCCTCAGCTGCTCGGCCAGTCATGGCCCGGCCAGAGAAAATGTCAGCAACCAAATCGCCGGGCTCTGTCAGGAACTTGATGAAAAAATCAGGCACTGCAAAGGGCCAGCCTGCACCGTGCTGAGTCAGACCCAGGCCGGTTAAGACCTTTCGGTGTTCCCGGCCGCGGGCACAGGAATGGCCAATCTGCAGTGTGTTCTTTGGAATGGCGCCGGTGGTGGTTCCGCCGAAGCTCCCAGGGCGGAGTCGATAAGCGTTGTCTCCATAGCTGGTGCTGCGTTGTTCACCGCCTTGCCTCAATAGTTGGGTATGGCGAGCGGTGTGTGGCCTGAGCACCCTTCGATTATCTGCTTTACACAAAATGGGGTCGCGGGCGAACCACAAGCAAGGCTCCCACGAAACATTGAGCTGTTGGCGCGTGCCACTGGCCCAGATCATCGGGCCGGGAGCCTTCGAATTATTTACCCATGGGACACGGTCCATCATTGTCAGCCCCAGTCGATCCTCAAGGGCAATGATTGTGCGCTCCAAATACGTTGACCTTCCTGGGGATTTGTCGAGGAAGGAATCGTTTGTCAGATTGAGTACCAATGACCCTGTAGCCGAAATCTTTGGCACGATTGGCTCAAGAACTTGGCAGATAAAGTCGACAAATTCGTTCGCCGTGGGATTGCCATAAGCTCGAGAGGTTTTAAGCGGAAATGGTGGGGACGTTAAGACGAGCTCGATTGGCTCCTCGAGCCCTGCCAGCGCGTCCGGAGTGGTACCCCAAAGGGCAAGGCCGAGGTTGGTGCTAAATCCCAGTAGCGTGACACCTGGAGTGGGCTTGTTCAGGCCTTTTTTTGCCTCCCCGGCAAGCTGCCATAACCCTCGGGTTCCTTCGACCCGTTCGATTATTCCTAGAGCCTTGAGCGTCTGCTGTTGCCAGCGGATCGATCTACGGGAAGTGGAGTGCAAATCGCCGGCGGTACCGATCGGGGTACGTGCGATCATCACATGCTGAGGAATTTCGGCCGTGCGGCCAACGATTTGATAAAGCTCGTCGTTGCTTAGAGGACGGTTTGGGTTCGCTTTGAACGCATTTTCAACATGCTCGAACAGATCGAGCTGGGGTTTTGCCGGGGGAACTGACATGGGGTTGCCTCGGATTACTAGGCTGATGGTGCAGATTTGAAACGCCCGCAGCGTTGTTGGCAGCGGGCGTATTTATGGTCGAGGGAGCAGTGCTTTCGTTAGGGGAGGGCACACCATCCGCCGTCCGATACTCCGCTGAGAAACTGGGTGAGATGCAGGATCAGTCGATCATGCGGAGAATGGCGTCTCGCTCAGGGTGAGGTTTTGCTTCGGCATGGACCTTGGCAAGTTCATCCTCGTTGAGCGGCCGTGTACCATCCTCGGTGCTTGCGTCGATGATGAAGCCGTACCGGCCGCTGACGACATCTTTCAACGCAAAATAGTAGTCGTGCAGCATCTGATTGCCGGCCTCGTCTTTCTTTTCAAAGGCCGTGGAGTTGCAAGCTGAGAAAGCAATGAGGTTTGCGACAAACGAGGCGGCTTCGAGGGTCATGTTTTCCTCATTTTGCTGGAATCTGACGACCTTCTTCGGGCCCTGTTCTGGAAGGATCAACGCGAAGGCGCCATTGAGGTACTCACGAATTTCATAGCTGCCACCCTGATACTCGCTGCCCAGGAGATACGTCATGACGTTGAGCACCATCTGCTCCCAAGCTGCGCAGTACAGACCCAGTTTTTTATGGAGCGCAGCTGGAGTGGTCGGGGTGGTGGTGAAAGGCAGTGCGGTATCGACTGTTTGTGACATGATTTGGCGCCCTTGAGCTGTAGTAAGTGGAACCACGCTCTCACACCTTTTCAATATGCAAGCGTGGCGCTCTTGGCCGGCGGCACTTGTGCTTTTCGCTTGTGGCCGTAGTCTTGCCTCTGGATTGAATGTGCGCAGCTCCTTTTGTACCTGCATGCACATGGAGAAAAGGTCGGTGGCCACACCACCTTCGACTTGAGGGAATATGAGATTGACAACGTTCGTGCAGAGACCGACAGCCGTGATCACAATTGCCCAATGGCGAACCTGGTTAGCTGGCGCGTTCCCCATTTTTCTCAGGGTATTGCCGCTCTATTTCCTGGTCACCTTTCTGGCCGCGATGATTGCAATTGGGTTGTTGCTGACAGTGGGCAAGGCTGCCTTTCACGTCTTCAGCTTGGCGAGCCCTCTCGTATTTATTGTCCTGGCCCTGTGCTGTTGGAAAGCCGGTTCCATCACCAGCTCGTCGGTATTCACAAAGGCAATCGGACCAGGTTCTCCCTGGCGGAACTTTTTCAGGCTGGCCACGCCCCTCGCGCTGATCATTGGCGGTCTGCTAAACCTCGTAGCGTTGGGGGCAATGCTTAGTTCAGATATTTCGGCGTGGCAGGCAGGGACTCTCCCGCGGTTTGAAATCCCTGACCAGTTGCTGGGAGAAGGGAAGAGGAACCTCCTGGTTATCCTTTACACGAGTGCTGTCGAGCAGCAGCTCAGCATCATGCCCCTGTTTATTATCATGGGGGGCAGGGTCGAGCCTTACCTGGTCGCGGCAATGATGTCCGGGCGTGTCACTTGGGAGAAGGCCAAGCTTTTGCAGGAAGGACTGTCGAAGCGCGACAAGTTGATTCTTGGTCCCATGCGGTTGTTGGTGATCTGTGGTGTTCTCCTGCAGGCGTCTGCGAAGTGGCTTGACGCTGCGACGAACTCACTTGGTGTGGCTCTGCTACTGGCCAGCATTTGCGGTTGGCTGTTCTATTGCAGCCTTGTGGCATCAGCCGCGAAGGATCTGGTGCCGGCTGAGAGTTGAGATTGTGCAGGCGAAAAAAAACCCGACATCTCTGCCGGGTTTTTTTTCGACCACGCTTTCGCGAGGGTCTGTGCTTTAGCCTGGTCCGCCAGTCGCCTGGAGGAAACTCTGCAGTGCAGAGTGGAGGCGAGTTAGTCCTTTCGTTCGGGGGAACCCTACTTGATGTAACTAGCTCTACGAACCATCTGCAGCTGCAGTTGTTTTGCGGGACTAAAAGCATCCCGAGGCACCGACTGCGGACCTCGCTGACCAAGTTTGAAAAACCTTGGCCCGGAACTACACCGAAGTGTTGAGTTCCCGCTTACTGACAGCGGCAGCCATCTGGACGTCTAGAATTTGTTCCTGCGTGAGCAGGAGCAATGACTCACCTTGGAGGCATTGCTAATAGGGTGTCGATAAATGTTGGATATCTGAAGCCAGCACCTGAAATCGGACCAGGTCACGGCATTTGAATATGGGTTGTTGGTTCAGCTGCATGAACGAAGCGGCTTTTATGCGGCGAGGTTCAAACAGCTTTAGAATGTGGGCGAGGCTGAATCCTGAAGGTTCAGGACGGGGCCAAAACAATCGAAAAAAACGCTAGGTAGGTGCTGCAAGCAGCTTGGCTTTCGCCGATCTGGTGAGCAAGCACCAGAGGATGAGTGGGCATAATGCCAGTGGGGCCCTCAGCAGGCAAGCGGTGACCCGAGTGTTTCGCTGGCTATCCCCCTGTGAGCGTCGGACATAAAAAACCCCTGAAGACAGGGGTTTTGGTTTTGCTTGTCGGCGCCAGAGTTAGCCGCGCAACCAGGAATCAACTGTGGCAGCACCGTACTGCTCTTTCCAGGCCTTCAGGCCGCGGTGGTTGCCGCCCTTGGTTTCAATCAGCTCGCCGGTATGCGGGTTCTGATAAACCCTGACCGCACGGGCGCGACGGATCTTAGGTGCTGCCTGCTGCCGGCTGGATTTGGCCGGGTGAGGGTCGAGGAGGTTGATAACGTCGCGCAGACTTTTTTGATATTCACCCATCAGTTTGCGCAGCTTTTCTTCGAACTCCAGCTCGGTTTTCAGGCGGTCATCGTTGCTCAGCTGTGCCAATCGGCTTTGCAACTCCTTGATGGCTTCTTCCGTTGTACGGTACTCGTGGATCAGGGACATCGTAGTTCTCCAAGATATCTTCAAACCGAGGTTGTTGGGATAAACGCAATGGGATCGGTTTTAGAGCGACCTATTTGGTCGGCGGGCTTCTCTTACAGAATCTTACACCTGGGGCAGGAGATCAATCGGTTAGTTTGCGTACATAAGCGTCGCAGATTGGAACTGTAGTTGTTCATCATCAGCTCGCACACGACAATCGCTCGGCACTGGAAAAGATTCTTTTGAGTCTGTCAGCTTTAGAAAAAATACAACTCTGTTGCATATGGCGGCAACAAAAATGCCCGCGAGTGCGGGCAGGTGTGGAACGGATTTTCCGTTACTGGGCCTGGCGATAGAATAAGGTCGGTGAAGGCTCGATTATCAGAGCGTCATCCTTCGTTGAATAAAAAATCCTGGGGCCGATTCCTGTCTTTGCGTTTAAGTAGCCGTCCTCCACCTCACCGACACTTACCCCGAGCACTGTATTATTTTTTGCAAGCTCCTTAACGGTAAAGTGGTGGCCATTTTGATCGATGACCAACTTCAATCCGCCGCCGCCGGATTCATTGCTCCACGTACCAACGTATTTGCTGGAACCGCTGGAGGTTTCAGTAGGATCAGAGCAGCCCGCCATTGAAAGAGCTAGTGTTAATCCCAGCAAAACATGCTTCATTTCGATTGTCCTTTGATTCACGGGTGCTGCCTGCGCGTTACCCTTTTAGCTTCTTGATTTGAAGCCTTCGATTCATTACCTGGATGCGGATGTGGTGAGCCGTGTAGGGCTAGCGTGGGCATTGAGACAGATCGCGTGCGAAGTAGTATTCAAGGCTTGTTTCGACAGCATCTCGGTTGATCACCGCTAGTGCTGCACGATCAAGCATCTTGTTGGTTTCTTTGCTATGGGCCCACAGACACACTGTGGGTGATAGCGGCACCGCCCAAAGCTTGTAGAAGTTATCTGGCACGATGAACTCGCCCGCGCCCTCTCTGGCACGGAGCACTTGCCACAGTGCACCACGCAACATTTGGACCGAGTCGCTTAGATTGAGTCTAATGGTGGGGGCCACCAGCAAACGACTCGCCATTGTAAGATCGGGGCGAATACATCCAATACCTTCGAGCTCCATGATCTCTTGCTCGTCCTTCGTGTACTCGCGTGCGACCGCCAGCGCACCGTAGTCTGCCAGGCTTTGATCGGCGATGCGGAATTGCTTGTGGCGCGCACGGATGTTCCATAGGCAGTAGAACTCGTTGATCACCTCCGCTTCGCTCGCCCCAAACCGGTGGATTTTCCCTGAGAGAATCTCTCCTGCCAGCTCTTGGAAAGCATCCTCCACCCCCTTCATGAACCCCGTTTCAGCTTTCTGATCCCACACCCGTTGGGCGCAGAAAAACTGATCCTTTGGCTTCACCGGGATAACCTTTTGAGTCCGCTTATGGAAAACCTGGACGCTTCCCCGGGCGCCGGCAAAACGGGCGATGCTTGCGCTGGGAAACGTGTGCTGGTTCACCGTTAGTCTGCGAGGATTGCCTTTCTGGGGGGCTTCAAATGTCATTGCGTCGGTTCCTATGCCGCCAGTTCAACGAGCGGGATGCGATTCATATGCATGGTGTAACCCGTGCGCTGCTCAAGCTCAACATACTGCTCAAACAGCTCAGGACGCTCAGTCCGACCATTACGAAGGTCAGTCTTGGAAGCCATTATGCAAAAAACGCAGCTTAGCCTGTCATTTCCCAAGGCATAGGCGTAGTGAGGTTTCTGGCCAGCTACCGCGATGGCGTCGAAAACCTCCGTCGCACTCATATCATGGATCGGTAGCCATTCGAACCATGTATGTACTGAGTTGCTTATTCCCATGCGGCTGAACGCGGCCCGCTTGGCACGGCCAGGTGATTCCTGAGCACGCAGACCTAGGCAGTTCACGATGGACTTGAATCCGTTAGCCTTGGCGTATCGCCGCACTTCACGCTGGATCGGGCCGCGCTTCAGGTCACTGGTGCACTGGCGAGTTGAGGCAGAAGGCCAACTTGGAACTTCGGGGCGACTCTCAAACCGGCGCTCGACCATTTCAAGCAGTGTCTTGGAGGCCTTGGCCACGATGAAGGGCAGTGCAGCGTCGGCCGCTTGATCCCGGGCCAACTCCATTGCACCAGGCCACTCCATTGCTCCCAGCGAAGCGTGAACGACAAGCAGTTGGGACGCTGGCACGCGCTCCAGCAGGCGGATCAGCTGAACCTGCGAATCCTTGCCTCCAGAATGATTCGCCACAAACAGCGCGCCACTCTCGATCAGCCGGTCGACTTCATCTACCCAGAAGGGGCGAATACCCACTTCATCGCCAAACAACATCCGCAGCTGAACACTCATGGGTTTTCCTCAGTACTGGTAGGCGAAGTATCGGCACATCGCCAAACCTCAACTCGATGTGGCAATTCTCCCACGGCAATGGGATATGCAAGCCCCAAACCACGCCCTCAAACCATCAGGTCAAAGCCAGTACCTGCAAATAGATCCGCCGATGGTGTCTTGATCTTCAACCAGATAGGGGATCGGCCGCCTTCAACAGATCGCTCAAGGAAAAGCTGTTACCCCTGAACTTGCATTTTCAAAACTGGTGTCAACATGACGCCAAATATTGGAGGTGCTCTATGACAACCGAATCTCTCAGTCATGACCTAGCGGCCCTGGTCAAAGCTGTCCCCACTCTGCATCTAACGCCAGGCGAGCTTGAGGGCGGAGCGCCAGCAATCTTTGCCGGCAATGACCCCGTATTTCGCTGCAGGTCTACTGATCTCGGTCACCGGTATGCAGCCTTGGCGGTGATGGTGTTTGAACGACTGGCGGCAGGCATTGAAATGCCAGTTGCTGGTGCTTCGAGCAAGGCGGATCAGGCGGCTAATTATGTGGGCCCAGCAGCTGTGCACGCCGACCTGGCTCAATGCGTCTCCGCGGTTTTGTCATTGCAACCGGAGCTCGCATCCAAGGTGCCCATGTGGACAAAGTTGGTGGTCGCGGCCGTGACGCCCTTCATGGCTGGGGTAGAAAACGCCGGCCCTGAGTTTCCGAGCTCTGGAGAAGTTGCTGAGGCCCGGGACAAGCCCCAAGAAGTGCACCACAAGGCGATTCATGGATTCATCTCTTGGCTAACCGACTCGGGTAAGCCGGGCGAACAATTCTCACTTGAGCGGCTCGCTGAGCTCGCTGGGGAATGGGAAGCAAAACATGCTTGAACAACACACAACCGCACCTGTGGTTTGGCCTGACTACACGGATTCCGCGCCAGAGCTGTTGACCCTTGTTAAGGGGTTTCTTGAGGAGGCTCACGCGAAGCACAAGCTCAATCGTGGGGAGCCCGTAAAAACGACCAGCAATGGTTCACAGCGCTTAATCTCGTGTGATTCCGTCCTCTCGCAAGTTCAGTACAGGCCGGACCGCTATAACGCTTTGCGATTTGATTTCAGCCTTTACATGGGCCATGGACTGTATGGAACGATCGGCACCATCAGCGTGATATCCGCGCTGCGCCTGGAGCTACTGTCCAGGGTAGGAGCGGTCGTTGACCAATCTAAATTCTCCATCATGGCCACAGGTTTTGAAGCGGTCCTGAGCAACGGGTCGCTTCGGGTTGATAGTGAGATGAAGGCCGCGGGGGCAGTGCTCAAGGCGCATCTGTGGGTTCGTGCCAGCGCTCTGGACCCTACCCTGCGGCCAGAGTATTCTTTCGTCTCCTAATGCATGACTGCAGATTGATCTGCCGACATGAGGCCACCTGGCCACCAGCTGTGTTACAGCAACCATCAACCCTTGCGGGCTCTTTCCCGCTCGGGGAGGGACTCGTGAATTTCCATGGAGTCCCAATGAAAAGTTCCCAATTTCTGGTCTTGGCAGCGATCGTTATGTCCGGTTGCGTTGACATGCCCCCGGCCGAGCACTCGTCGACCTCCGTCCTTTCTCGAACCATTCCCGTGTGCCAGCAGTACGGTGGCCCATACCAGTGTCAGTGGATTGAACTGACCCCTCAGCAAGCGATCCCCGTGCGGCCTTCGGATCTTCGAATCGTCCTCTAACCGCAAATGACATCTCAAACCCATGTGGTGTTTCACTTCCCGCTTGGGGCGTGGCATCGCTCTACTCTGAAGCAGGTAATCTGTCTGCTGTAGCGTCTGACATCACAAAGTAATTAAACCCCCGGTCACGTCTGTGGCTGGGGTTTTTTTTTTAGGTTGCGGGCCGGTACTTAGCAAGCTTGAACAGGCCCTGCCCGATTCTCCATGCGGACCAGATGAACCAACTGGTGAGGACGAGGTAGCCAAGGCCCAGCTTAACGGTAAGCCCACCCATCCCAACCCAGAGCAGACTCCAGCAACAGATTCGGAGTTGGTGGCGAAAGTGCGTCGCCAGAATTTCATCAGGGCATTTCTTGTAGAGGAGGGCAATGACTGCCCCGACTAGAGCTGTGATCCCGAAGAAATACCCGGAGATGTAGAGCAGGTAGATCAGCGCCGCAACACGCTCAGCAGGCAAGGCGCGGGCTATGTGATTTTTGACCGTCATTCGTACTCGTCCATAAAGTAATGTGGATGTGCAGGGTGGCGGTTCGTCTGCACTCGGATTCGCACCATAGTCACATTCCCCCACTAGGCGCATCGGCCGTGTTTGCCCCGCCCCAAGGAGCAAACCCAAGCTCACAACTTTGTGACACCTGAGACCATAAGCGTCATCTTTGAGCTATGGAAACCATAATGATGAGCAATCAAACAGATGCTGGTTTGGGCAATTCTGCCGACTCTGAACACCCGCAAGAAGGCGAGAAATCGTTGAGCGAGCCAGGAGCCCGGACCGGAACCTATCTCCTGGTCTGCAAATGGATTGGAGGTTTAGCGTTCTACGTGTTTATGGCCTATCTATTGGTCACAGCAGTAAACGAGTGGAATCAAGTGGCCTCCGTCGATGAAATTCGGGCAGTGATTGTCGAGTCGGGTTGTGCGAAAAAAATGCTCGCTGATGCGAATCGCGAGGGGCGAGAAATTACTCATCGGGATCTGAAAAAGGTAAGCGATCTCTGTGTACCTGTTGATCAGCAGAGCAAAGCGTTCGACTAGATCCAGTTTGCACTTTACCGGCCCTGTGGTCTCATTTAGAAAAACCAAAGAGAGGTCCAAGGATGAAGTCCATCGGATACACACTGATCGCCGCAGGTATCGCTTCCCTGGGTGGGTGCGCCGCGTATGACGGCGCCAAAAAGGCCCAAGTAGAAGGACTGGACACCGCACAGTCAGCGTCAGTCCAATACGAGTTTCGTGCGGCTGACGAGATGACCATCAAACACGCTAACAGCGAGCCTCAGAAATTTGCCAGCACTGCAACGGCGACCGACAAGGTCTTTGCTGTGATGGGGATGCCGTCGTTAAAGGCCGCTCCGGCCGGCTCGTTTACAGGCACTCAGTTGCGGCAGTCGACCAAGGAGGAAACGATCCGCTACATGTCGACTGACTCGTCTCGTCCGGGCTCGACTGGCAAGGATCTCGAAGCCATTGGCTTAAACGCTATCGGTGGTGATGTAGGTGGTGCCGGTATGGTGCTTAGCCTGGTGGCCGGCTCACCAAAGTTCGATCCTCGCGTCACTCAGGGTTATGTTGTCTGCTTCATGCCTAAGGTCGATGGCCAGGACATGGCGGTTGCTGTGGCAGGATGCGGATCGCGGATGGAAGCGATGTTTACCAAGACGGTGGTCGACGTTACCAAATCGTATGATCTCCCGAACGGACAATTCCGATTGGGCAAAATTGAAACCCCGGCGGGCCTGAAGGCGGCCAAAGTCTTCATGGGGCACCGAGGCATCCTTGCTGCTGATGGCTATGCCCCAGTGGATCGTGGTGGTTACCCTGCTCGAATCGTGGCTATCCCTGTTGGGCACGAAACCACGAACGGCTCGGCCTCTGGGTCGCTCTTCGACTCGGTTGTGCTCAAAACCCGTGGTGAAGTGACGTCTGAGCAACTGGCAACCGCGCTTTCCAAGAACCTGCCGAAGGACACGGCCTTTTATCTGCCTGACAGTGAGCGTGGACCATCTGCGTTCTATTGAGGCTGTGTCCGCCGTGCTGTTGGGTCCCTAATCAATCTCGGACAATAAAATCGCCCTCCTCGTGAGGGCTTTTTTTGCGCTAGAAAACTTTGACCAACCATCTCTCTAGTGGAGGACGAAATTCGCGTGATGTGGTTCTGCGCCAGCAATGGTCTGCGGTACGTGGTCGGTAGAATATGGCTCAGGCAGGCAGCTCTTCCGTGGTCTGAATAGCAACGAGCTGGCGCTTCACGCTCGCAATGAGCAACTCCAGTTCGTCCAGTCCATCAAGGTACTGGGTCATTCCGTGAACAATCTCTTGGTTGATGCTTCGATTGTTTGCTCGTGCTTTCTCCCTGATCCGCTCGAAAAGCATCCCTGGCAGTCGCGCAGGAAACTTTGCGTCTGGACATTTTTCATCTGGGTCTGTCGTTGTCTTTCTTGTCATGCGTACTCCTGTTTTTGAAACGACCATGGCTCCATGGTCGTGTCGAAATTTAGGTCGAACTGAAAGAGTCTTATTGCGCACCCGATTGGGGTAACGGGCCTCGTTCAACATCGCCGGTAATATTCGTTGATACGCGTCATTGAGGGATTCGAATCCGCCCCAGTACATGGCCACCATAGGGCCACATTTAGCAGGTTGCATATTTCAAACTGTCGGCATGATTCAGGTGATAAAAAACACTCTGGAGGTTGATGTGACGAAAAGTGAAATTTTGCTCATGAGTGCCGAAGACTACATGTCCGACTCGCAGCTTCAGTTCTTCCGCGAACTGATCAACGCCCGTATCAGCGAGCTGCGGGTGCGTATCGGCGGTTGGCGGGAGGAGTTGGAGCGTTTGGAGACTGTTCCCGATCCTGGCGACGCCGCGACAATCGAAGAGCAGCGTCAAAAGGTAACCAGCTCGATCCGACGTGACTCATCGGCTCTGGATGAGCTCGTGGAGGCTCTCAGCCGGATTGAAGAAGGCAGCTACGGGTACTGTGAAACCGGGCCACAAATCGGGCTGCGCCGGTTGCTGGTACTGCCATCCGCCAAACTTTGCGTGGAAGAGCAGGAGCGCCGTGAGGCTCGAGACCGCCATCGGGCACGATTCGCCGCCTGAGAGGCATGGGGGGTGGCTTCCGTCATCGGTGGAGAGTTCAACCCCCACTTCCTAAAGCGTTCTGAGCGGATGTGAACGCAACCATCAGTCCAAAAGGGGCGAACCGCCACAGGCGCAACTCGCCCAGAGGTGATAATGGCCATTCAACTGTCAGACAACGGGACCATTAACTTGAAAGACCAGACCGCCCTCAGGGCAGAGCTGTTGTTGATGCGCAAAGAAGCCCGGTGTGTACTTCACCTTTTCGTCGAGGAGCGCCAGAAGTTGCGATCTGCCGAACGCGCGCTGGGAATTCTGGATGCGAAAGGGCAAGGGCAGGGACTCCCAAGGGATGACATCTTTGTGTATCAAAGCCATTTGGCACAAAGCCGCTTCATTGCCACGCGAATGAGTAACCTGGCGGTTACTCTCGGCGCATATGGCCACAGGTTGATTGTACTAATGGACGCACTCTCACCAATCTTGACGCGGGATCAGCGCCTGGATCTCGTTGGCGCTCAAGCGAAAAGCCTACCTGGTGCTGGGTGGACGACGGCTTCACTTGTTCAATTAGTGACTCGGTACAAGGCAGAAGATTCTTCTTCTTGTAGCCGCGGTGAAATGGGTCCGCTTCTGGCTTGTGTGTTGGCGTGTCGTGGCGAGCTGATAGTGGTTCCAAAAGAGGTGCGTCAGGCCACCCAAATCCACTCCCCGATACTGCCTTCAGTTGCATCTCTCATGCTTGTTGCCGCCCGGTAACCGAGCCAGTTTGAGGGGCTGATTAGCCCCTTTCGGTTCCCTCTGCTGAGTATCGTCTCCTGCACTAGATCCCACAGCAGGAACAGCCATGCTCAAGCTCAAACCGCTCATCCCGGCTATTGCCATTTCAGTCGTCCTCTCCCAGTTTGCAACCTTTGGCGGACTTGCGGCATTCAATGCCTTGCAGGGCGGTCGATACCTCGATGACAAGGTGGCCGCTGCAGTCGACGATCTTATTGTCCAGCGCGAGCTTAAGGAAATTGAAGCGTATGCCAATGCCCAGTTCTCCCGGTACCCCAATGCAGTAGACGCAGTGCCCAATGACGCGCGCGTGTACGGTGACCTGAAAGCGCGGTTCACCCTGGCCGAGTTCTCTGATATGGAGTGTCCGTACTGCAAGCGCCTGCACCCAACGATGAAGGAAATTGTTGAACGTTCCAACGGTGCCGTTAACTGGCAATGGCGACATCTGCCGTTGCAGTTCCATAACCCGGCCGCCCACGATGAGGCAAAGGCCTCGGAGTGCTTTGCAGAGCAAAAAGGGAACAAGGGCTTTTGGGTTTTCCTAGACCAGGTGTTCGAGCTTTCCGCCGGCAACGGTGGCGGGGTTAAGGATTTGCCGGCCCTGGCCAAACGGCTGGGTGGCGACAAGGCGAAGTTCAACGAGTGCATGGCGAGTGAACGTCACAAGGACCGTATCAACGAGCACATGTTGATGGGCGAGAAGATTGGCGCCACCGGCACGCCTGCGACGATGGTCATCGACAATCTCACCGGGGAAAAGGAGTTTGTTAAAGGGGCTCAGCCGGCCAGCGCTTTCATTTCTATCATGAAGAAAATGATGGTCAGCGAACGAGCGGACGCTCAAGCCGATGAGCAGAAGCAGAAGGGTGAGCAGGTTGATGGTGGGGCCGTTGTGAGCGAACAGATCCTGGGCTACGGCGCTCGAGGCGATGCAGCGCCTGTAGTAGAGAAATCGGACCCAGAGGCGAATCCGTCCGAGGCACAGAACGCCGACTCGGATGAGCAGTAAGGCAGCGCTCTAAGCAGCTCTGTCGGTAGCAGGACTTGCATATTGGCTCTCTCGGTTAATTCTGGGGGAGCCATTTTGTTTGGAGAAAATCATGCCACACCAATGCGTCATAGCCATTCTGGGGACTTTGCCGGTCCGCGCCTTACCCTCGAAAACCATTGACCTATACGCTCGGGCATTTTCGGAGTTTCAGCTGCAGACAGGGCGACCTCCCTACCGTATGCCTGACCTGGCTATTGGAATGAGCCATTGCAGCGAGTGCGGGGCTCAGGTCGAGCCAGACTTGGTGATCGACGAGATCCTGCTGCAGATGAAGTCCTTAGAGTGCAACCAGGAATATCCGAAAACGGTTGAAGGGGCGATCGACGACTGGGTCCAGCATATCCAGGAATCCCTGGTAGAGGGGGGCGAGGTTGACCGTGCCCATCTGATGGACGCCAAGGGGCAGGTCAGCCTTGGCGGGATCCAGGGTGAAACCGGAGCCACCGTTTGATGAACAAGGTCAACTCCCATCCACGCCGGCCTGCATTTGGTGCGGCGATCATGAGACCCCTTGCCTATGCGTGCTTCTTCTATTTTGGCGTGGGCGACCTGTTTCCCACCGTCATGCGTCGCTTGGGCATACTTGAGGCTGCTTCGGTGCTATCTGGCGCTGGTGTGGCCATTTCAGTGACCTGCGCCGTGTACACGCTTGTAGGAGGAGTCAGATGGATTCGGTCTGGATGCCACTGGCAGGGGAAGGGTCTTTTCGCAGGCTTTCGCGTTGACCCCCGGGAAGACCTTCGAATTATTCCCCCGCTGAAGGGCGAGTTAAGTGAATCAAAAAAGGTTGAACTCCTGGCGCTCACCAAGATGGCAAGAGGGTGGGAGGAGCTCGAACACGAATTGAAGGTCCGCGGATTTCGCATGGTTCCCCATAGCCGAGACCTTTGCCTCGCGACGCTGGACTCGAACATCGAGGTGCTATGCACAATGTCGAGTTTGGGATTCGGCTCTAGCTACGAGTCTCTCTGCAAACGATTCGGGGCGTCACCGGATCACCTGGTGCCGCTCCGGGCGATATGAGGCACCGGTAATTCAAGCGCCTTGCACTTGTTTGGCGGCCATTTTTGCTAGGTATGCGTGTTCGCGCATGAGGCCGATCACGACTTGGTTGACCGCCAATTGCAACTTCGCGCGGGTGACCGCGACGTACAGCAAATTTAGCTCGTCCTCACGCGACCCATGGTCCATCTGTGGGTCCAGTGGGTCCGGGAAATCGTCCATCAGGGCGACATTGTCAAACTCAAGACCTTTCGAACGATGGGCGGTGGCCAGGATGATGTCGGCTTTGTCCTCGTCCTTTACGGTCATTGCCCTCATCTGCCCAAGCCTGTCTTCAAGGTCGTCATAGGCGTTGATGATCTTGATAGCCCGAACCATCTCGCGATCCTTCGTTTCCTCGGCGATGGTCAGGTACTGGTTCCAGTCACTGAACTCCTTCAGCAGCCGCTTGTTCTTGACCTTGTCAGTGCGGCCTTCGCTGAACCAATACAGGTCCTCGATGCTTGAGATCTGATACGAGTCAATTTTTCCGATCCAAAATACTTTTTTGCCGGCGGCGGTGTAGTCAAGCGCAGAAAGGATGACGCCCATAACCGTTCGATGGAGCAGTGCAGGACGTTTGGCGCTGCTGTCTAGGGTGGATCTAATTTTCGTCCGGGCGCCGGCGCCTATCACCGGTACCGTCTCGCCTTTGAAGCTCAAAATGATGTTGGCAAGGGCCGCTGTGGCTGGCCCAAATCGAAACGACCTGGTCAGACGAAGGTCAACGGCGTCGTCGAGGTCTGGATCATCCAGCGCGTTGTCAGAACCTCTGAAGCGATACAGTTCCTGGTGTTTATCACCGACAAAAATTTTCCTGCATGTTTGTTTCTTGATCAGGGCCAACGTCAGGCCGTTCAGGTCTTGGGCTTCATCGGCCAAGATCACATCGTAGGTTCTGCTGAGGTCAGGATTACTGAGCAAATAGAGCTTGAGGTAACCGTCGTGCAAAATGGGTACTGACATGTCCTCAGGGTCGATCATCCGCTCCCAAAGATACTCTGCAGACTTGAAGACATTGTCGATGAAGCTCGGTGGCATTTGCGAGCCAGGCATCCTTTTGACCATCGGGAGATGGCTTTCATGAAAGGTCTCAAGGGGGCTGCACAAAAAGTTATTTAGCGTTTCGACCACGGCTCTTACCACGGTCCAATCATTGGTATTCAGTACCTTGGCCATGTCCCCAAGGCGCAACGCTCCCTCAAGCTTATGCTCGTATTTTGCCCCATAGACCTTGTACGCCACCTGGTGTGTGGTCGCGCAATAGACGTTTTTAGGGAAGCGCTCTTTGGCCTCATCCTTGATGGCTTTGTTGTAAGCCAGGTACAGGTACCTGAGGCGGTTGTGCTTGCGCGAATAGCCTTCGAGGGAGGTCGTTTTGGACGCACCAGCAAATGCTCGGAGCCTTATGAGCGGTGCCGTGCAATTGAGAAATTCCAGCTGCTCCGATGTCCATTTAATGTCCACGGCCGTTCCCCTAGATTCGATCAGGCCAATCTAGCAAGGGGAGGGGGGCGCAGGTGGCGAGACTGAGCCAATAGGCGGGCTCGATGTGTGGAGGATGTTGGTGCCCTAGGGCGGGCATCAATGGCGCCCGCGGCGAGGTAAAGGGAAGTGAGAATGGGCGGCCCCCCACCTTCCGTGAGCCTCCAATGTTCAACGATTCAAACTGGCAACTGATCGTACAGTACCTGGCCTACATCTTCCTGATGCCGCCCTTGGTCATCCTGATTATGGACAGGCTGGTTCAGACGTTTGTCCGGAGCGTTTTCCCGTTCTACGCAGTCACAGGCGTTCTCGGTACACCCATTCATGAAATGGGGCATGTGTTGGCGTGTTTGATGTTCGGTTTGAAAATTACCAAAATCCGACTCTACTCACCCGACGCAGCCACGGGCCGACTGGGCTATGTCGCATTCAGCTATCGTCCGTCCTCAACACTTCACGCTGTCGGGCTGGTGGTGCAAGGCGTGGCTCCAATCTTTATGGCCTTCCTGCTGTTTGAGTACCTCTTTCCAGTTAACCCTGCCGTGGCTCCCTGGTTGGATGGTGAATTCCATCCATCTGTCTTTCTGGACGGTGTGGCAGGTGCATGGTCTCTGGTTTACGGGAACCTCAGCACCGGCGTGACAGGCATCGTGTGGAGTTTGGCCGCCCTGATCATCGCGATGCACTGCATACCTTCTTGGGCGGATATCCGTTTGGCCTTAAGGGGAGGGGGCGTGCTGCTGGTTATCGCGCTTGCTGCGTCATTCCTCCTCAAGATGGATATCGCGAGTCACCTTCCCAGTGTGGTGCGTAATGGCCTTGCTCACGCCCAGAGCGTGGCGGACGCGATGGGCATGAGGGCGCTTGAGTGGGTTATTTACGCGGTGACCATGGTTACGACTGTGGCTGTTGCCGGGGTAGCGTTCCTGCTGGTGGTGCCCTCGCTTGTCGCGATCGTTATTAAGCGCTTGCGAAACGGCAGGGTAGAGGCAAATCACCTTGCTGGAGGGCTGGACCTCGCCGGCGGCAGCAGCACGGTCGTTGGGCTTGATGCTCTTGGCAGGCCGGTAAACGTTGTTGCCGTCGAAAATAGGACATTGGAATTATCGTCGCCAGGACCTGTTAAGCGTGTGGATGGCCCACCCGGCGAACCAAATGGAATCGGCGTGCCTGCAGACCAAGCGGGTTTGCCCCGGCCGTAGGGCCTGTTTGGGGGCCGTGCGCCGGCAAGGCTCGCATATAGTCTTCTCACGTTATTAGCGAGTGCCATTAATGCGAGTTGTCGTACTGCTGACCCTGCTCCTGGCCTTACCCGCGACCGCAAGTGACCCAGTGTCACTAGAGGGGAGCATTGCAGATGCCATCTCTCGAGACGACATGGACGCTGCAGGTGTGGCATTGGTCGAGCTCAAGGAAATGGCTTGTAGCGGTAATCCTGAGGCCGCGGCGAAGATCGGCCGACTCTACCTCTTCGGCAACGGGCTGCTTGGACGGGACCTTGAAAAGGCGAAACCCTTTTTGCGGTTTGGGGCTGAGAGTGGAGCCCCACACGCAGCTGCTGACCTGGCGATCGCGATCGCAACAAACACTGCTGCTGCTGAGGAACTGCAGGAGGCGGCAAAGTGGGCGAAGGTTGCACGATACGTCGACGGCGAGGGTGCTTCAGATGTGGTTGTTCAACTGGTCAACTTGGCCGCAGCTGGTACTGATTTAACCGAAGGGGTTCAGCGAGGTGCTCGCTGGATTCAACTCTACCGAACTCGAGGTGTAACCGTTGAAGGATCTCCTTGTCAGCCTGGCTAGGTATGTGAAACCGGGATTCTGCATCATCGCTGCAGCGCTGCTTTTCAACGCCCTTTGTCAGATCTTGCTGCCGACGTTCAAGCCCCTGATCCTGGTCTATGGATTAGCGCTGCTGTTTGGCTTTCTCATGGTTGTCCAAGGCGTCGGTCGATGGGCAAGCTCCTGGATTGATGGCGGAACCAAGCGAGCCGGCTTCAAGGCCAGGTGCAATCACTTGTGGTCCATGGCTCCGCAACTGCATGACCATGCGCAAGACGGTGTAATGCAGGACCTAACGGTCCAACCGTTGCCAGACGATTTCAGCGGGCAGTGCTGGGCATTTGGGATCGATACCTCAGGTTACCCCGGGTATGAGGCGGTAGGTTACTTGCTGGTCAATGGCTCAATGCTGCACCTCGCGGTGGTAGCAGGGGTGCGTGGGAAATGGCACATCGATTCTTACTGTCGAGCAACATGCACCGTGGATGGTTCGGTGTTCACCATCCAAGCAATATGTGGTCCGTTGACCGGCTGGGTCGGTGTTGGTTCGATGCTAGGCATTAGTTTGGGTCAAGCAGGGGATGAGGGATTGCGCGGGGGGCCTTTCGGATACGTTCGAATTTCCAAGTGCGGTGTGCCACAGGTGCTTCACCGGTTTACCAGTTTGGTAAGTCCATCTAGGTGATCACGGCGTACACCCCCCAGATGAAAAGGACAGACCTTGGCAGCAACTGAAGCTACTGCCAAGGCAACCCCCAAACGCCCTGCCTCCGGGAGACAAGGCGATTATGGATGGACGCATAGCCAAGGTATGAACCAGGCCATGCCTACCGCCCTTTCGATTACTTGATCACCTTGCACTCGACGTGAATGGGATCATCTTGTAGATCCCAATCGGCGTCTTGAATTGTGGCGGCCAGAGCAGCGGCTTGTTCCATTGCAGCCAGCACATTTGAATCTTCAACTGTCACTGCGATGGTGCGTTTCATGGTTTGCGTTACGAGAACCTCATAGGTCCGCGTGGCTTCATGGTCTGCTGGAGGAGTGATCGTGTGGCTCACCAACAGTTTCTCTGCAATCCGTGCGGCCATCAGGCCGATCGTCTGGGAGAGTTTTGATTGCGGGGCTTGATTTGACATGGCGTTCTCCGAAAGTGTGGAGGCCATGTCCCCCAATGGGATATGGACCCCACTAGGCTGGTAATTGGTGCTGATAATTGCCATCAGCTGGACTTCACGCCAGTCCATCCTGGACGCGAAAGAATCTTTTTGAGGATAACACATGCCGACTGCCATGAAGCTAGCCCGGGCGTCCAGAGAACGATTGTGCCGAGCCGGCGCGGGTTGGCTGACCACAGCTACTTCGTTTCGCTTGCCCCCAACTTGACCCTGATTTCTTCGTCGGTGTCACACACCGCGCTTGTGGCGCCGATCCCAACGGCGCTTCGCGCTAAGTAAGCGGCCAGGATGAGATACAGAAACACGCTGATGTATTTGGACCCCTCGCTAAAAGCTATCAGAGCGAACCAGATAACGACGGGGCCAATGAAGGCGAGCACACGGACACCTTTGACCGATCTAACCACATTCGCTTCACTACTCATTTTTATTCCCTGAAAGAATCTGCAGTGTTTCAGCATTGCTGATCCGCCAATCATGGGTCGGTGGTGTGCAGCGATCCATTCCTATGCGTCTGGAGTGTGATTGAAAGCCTGCGCCGCAAGCCACCACTTGCGCTTTGCCAGCGCATCACCGCCGATCACCAGGGCATCCCACTTGTAACCCGCGTTCGCTGCCCATGCGGTAGTGCAAGAGCCTTCAAGAATCATCTGTTCAATCGTCACTGGTGATCTCATGTGTGCAGCTCCTAGAACGGTTCAGTTACTTGTCAGCCGCTGCTCTTGTGGCTGAATCAGCGATGGCCTTATCCAGATTCACACCTTTTGAACGCAGATCTGCTTCAAGCAAATCATTGCGGCGTGTCATTTGCTCAATGACTTCTTTAGCCGCAAACAGCATCCCAATGGTAAGACCCGACAAGCCGATGAAAACAAAAAACCCTGTAATCAAAATTGCTTTCTCCGTTTTTTCGTTAACGATGATTCCGTGGAAGCTTGCCACCCAGTAGGACGTAAAAGCCCACCGACCAGAATGCCGTCATGGCTAATATGCCAATCACGCCGATCAAGTCCATGAACGGCGTCAGGCCGGGCGAGAATCGCTCCGCGAGCTGGAAATAGCCCGACAGCACAACGACGATGGCGAGCGTAGCGAAGAACATGCCCAGGGACCGCGCGTTACTCAGGTTCCACCGCCGTTGCAGCACGCTGATACCACGGCCCAGTCCGATAACCGCGGTCACGAGGATCACAACACCGATGATGCTTTTTTCCAGCACCAAGGGCGCGAGTTCAAATTCGTCCATAGGTCAGCCTTCCCTCAATTGACCGATTCTTTGAGAGACTTACCCGCGCGGAAAGTGGCGGCACGTCGGGCCTGGAGGGTCATCGGCTTCCCTGACTGGGGATTTCGACCAACACGTTCAGGGCGGTCCACAACGCTGAAAGTGCCGAAGCCGACCAAGGTAACGGTGCCACCGTCTTTCAGGGTGGTGGTGATGGCATCGACCAGTGCATCAACAGCTTTTCCAGCAGCGACTTTCGAAACATCCGCACTTGCTGAAACTTTTTCCACGAGCTGATATTTATTCACTTTGGTGCTCCTATTTAATGGCTTGTACTGTCAGGACGAAACTACGAGCTTGAATTGCCCGGCGGGCGCAAGCCGAAGAGTGCGATTAGATCCCCAAATTCTCGGCGACCTTCTCCCAGTAATAGGAAATCCTCAGTCGTCGGCTGTAGGCCGTGCAACACCTTCGAATTGACCCGCTCAAGTGACGCGGTCAAGTCCAGTAGGCGTTGCAGTTTTTCCTTAACTTCGTGAGGTAGGACGTCAGTGTTGAACATGTGATTCGCCCCCGGTCTTACTTTGCCTGGCGAGGAACACTAGCCTACGAGCCTCCATTTCAGCGCATGCACCCTGGTCAAAGGTCGGAGGCGCAATGTCGAGGTCACCCAGTTCCTCCAAAAAAAACTCCATGTCACTGCCAGCGATTTTATAGAGCTGCTGCAAAGCTACTTTGACACGCTCTTCCCGACAGCCTACAACGCCACCGACTAGGAAATCGTTGATCAGCTCGCAGGCTCTTGTGGGTTGGAGGCCCACGGCTTCCATTTCAAGGGCGCTGAGTCCAGCCTTGGCCTCATCACCAGAGTAAAGCTCGATGACCCCGGGTACGACACCGATTACGACATTAAGGGTGTTGGTGCCGGTGGCAATCCCGATCTCAACCGGTAGCTTTGAGTTTGCTGAGGAGTAGCTGGTTACTGCGATAGCGCCGTCGATGCACATAAATCACCCAAAAAGCTTCCGTCCAATCGGCGCATTATCCGGATGTCATAATGAACGGAGCTTCCGATTAGCCCCCTTCGCAGGGACGAACTCAGGTTGCCTGCGGCGCTGAAATTAAGGGCTTTCCACCATCATCCGGCGCCGTTCCCTTGCAGGAAGGGTAGCCAAGGCATCCCCAGAACGGACCTTTCGAACCGGGCCGCAATGACATTTTTTTCTTCTTGCACTTGGGACAATTCACCTCAGAAATGACTCGTTCCGGCTTGGGCGTGCTGCTGTCAGCAGACGCATCCTTGGTTCGAATGGTTGAAAGATCAGGTTCAGGAGGCTTTCCTCTCGCCTTAGTGTCATTGCAAGACGCTGTGCAGGCCGGGTACTTCGTGCATCCCCAGAAGGCCCCCGAACTGGTCGTCCGCCGGCGAAGAACTCCTGAGCTGCAGATCGGGCAACTGACCTGGTCGCCGAACATTTCAGATTTCTGTTCTGCCACTGCTGCAGAGACGCTCGGGTCAGATTTGATCTTTTCCACTTCGCCCGTGAGTACCTGGTGTTGGTAACCAACGACGGCCAAGTACGATGCTTTTCCAGTGGCAATTTGGTCCAGGGCGTCCTCCATCATCTTCGTGAAATCGTAGCTGACGAAACTGAACCGGCCTTTCAAAATGGTGATCACGCCTATGCCGAGTGGCGTAGCGAAGAGCTTTCGACCTTCCTTGCGGATGTACTCGCGCTTGTACAGCGTGGCCACAATCGACGCGAAGGTAGAGGGCCTGCCAATCCCCATGGCCTCGAGCAGTTTTGTGAGTGACGCGTCCGTCAGCCGCGGCGGAGGCTTCGTAGCGGTTGTGACGGCATGTACTTCATTGCATTGGAGCCGGGCTTGTTCCTGAAGCTCAGGGAGCGACTTGTCGGACTCATCATCGTTTGGCTCCTCTTTGTCCTCAACTGCGTCGTCGGGGGTCAGCGCCATCCATCCCGGGCTCAATAGGACTCGACCTTTTGCCAAGAACTGCAGGTTATGATCCTTCACTTTAACCGCCGAGAGGAGCAGAGCCTTGGTCGCATGAAACCTGGCCGGAACCATCTGACTGGCCACGGCGCGGAGCCAGATGAGCTTGTAGAGCTTCATCTCGTCGCTGTCAGGTGCAAAATCGGACGGTGTGATGCCGATGGCAGTCGGTCGAATGGCTTCGTGGGCTTCCTGAGCGTCAGCTTTGGACGCCCAAGTGTTGCGGGTTGCTGGGACCGCATGTCCCTGCCCAGTGAGCCATGCACGAATTTCTTGAGCGGACTCTTCGGCAAGGTTGGGACTGTCAGTTCGGTGGTACGTGATCAGCCCTGCTTCGAAGAGTGCCTGGGCCTTCTTCACGGTCTGATCCACGTCCATCCCCAGCTTCACACTTGCAGCCTGCTGCAGGGTGGAGGTAGTGAATGGCGCCGGCGCCTTTCTGTCTTCCTCACGACTATCAAGCTTGTAAACCATGAATGCTGGCTGGCCTTTAATGGCGTCGGCGAGGCTTTGTAGATAGGGGGCGTGTGTAAAAAGGTCGGTTTGCTCAACACCCATAGCGGCTTGGAGTGCCTTGTGTTGCCATTCTGCAGTCCAGACCGCTTGTCTACCTGGCCAGGGAAAGCTCACTTTCAGTTTGTAGTGATCAACCGAGACGAAGCTGACGATAGCCTGTTCTCGTTCTACCAGGAGCAAGAGGGCAGCAGACTGAACGCGGCCGGCGGATAGGTTGACACCGGCCCCTGAAAGCTCGGTCAACAGCGGCGAGACAGTGTATCCAACGATGCGATCAAGAACTCTGCGTGCCTCCTGGGCGGCCACTACCATCATGTCGATGTCGCCGGCCTTGGAGATCGCATCAGTCAGGGCTTTCTGGGTGATTTCGTTGAATTTAATTCTTCGGTATTTCTTTGGCTTGAGGACCTCCCTCAAGTGCCAGGCGATGGCTTCACCTTCCCGATCAAGGTCGGTGGCGAGGTAAACCATATTTGCCTGCTGAATTAACTTCTTCAGGTTGGAGACGACCTTCTTTTTGTCCTCACTTACCTCATAGTCAGGTACGAAGTTTGGAGCGTCTACCCCCATCCTCCTGAGTGGAAGGTCACGAAAGTGCCCCACGCTAGCGGCAACCTTGTAGGAGTCCCCTAGAAATTTCTGGATTTTTTTAATTTTGTTTGGTGATTCAACTATTACGAGATCAAACACAATGCTTAGCCCTGGGGAAACCTAGAGCAACATTGCCTTCTAACTTGGGAAGGAGGGGGGCAATTTGCCCCCTATTTGCGTTACTTACGTAGGCGTGCAACTTCCTCTGCGGTGCCGGCATTGAGGACAGCCCGCAGATGAAACCGTTCGTGCTCAGCCTCACCCTGGCGGGCCAATGCTTTCATCTCTTGCGATGCCGCGTCGGGCAGGTTGAGTGCAACCATCAATTCACACTGGCCGAGCTTGGATAGTTCGGTTGCCGATACAGACCTTGGATGGCGGCCGTTACGTTTACCGCTCATACATCACCTCATGGATTATCATTTTCACGCCACTAGCCTCTCACGTTCTACCCAACTGCAACTTTTATTGGCTTTCGATAGAAATAGAATTTTTTGCTAATAGCTGCGACAAAAGAAAGCCCGCACGGCGGGCTTGTGGGTGGAGCGGCGTTTCCTACTTGGCTACGCGGGTTGCGATTTCAATCACGGCGAAGTACAGGCATAGGATTGATAAGGCTATTCCTGTGCCTTGAAATGCACCGGGATAACCTGCGTAAAGCTCTTGAAGCCTATTCAGCACGGCAATGGGGTCGATTGGCATCATTAGTGTGAATTACCTCTGACTCAGGGCTGCGTGTCTTCGACCAGCGAGTAACCTTCCTCTGCGTCGCAAAGGATGAATGACACACCCCAGTTTAAGTGACTCACGATGAGGCTCTTTCTAACCTTGAACTGGATGTGCCCGTCTTGACGGAACTGTGCGGCCAGCGGGTGGCTGTCGGGCAACCAGTACTCAGGGCCGAAGCTCGCCAACGTGCGGCGTGCGGCACGAATGAACTGATCGGCCAACTCCTCCTCTTCATACGTGAATGTGAAGTGTACCTCGTCGTCTCGCGGGTCAATGGGTTCCGCTCGTTCTGAGTATGACGGAGTGAGCTTTAGATCGTCCCAAATTCTTTGTAGGGACTCGCTCAACTGAAGGAGCTTTTTCTGTTGATCCATTATTCATTCCTCGAACAAGTCACCTACAGAAACACGGTATCGGTTACGGTGGATTTACCGTCAGCCCCCGTGACGGTAGTGCGCATACGAGCGCCTTCACCGCCACGCGGCTCGAACCCTTCTGGTGGATCGATCAAGAAGCCAAAAGCGCGTGTTTCCTCATTGCCAATGGTATAGCCGCGACTGAAATCCTCGTTCTCTGGCAGACGATCAGCGAAGAACGGTCGCACCAGCTCAACCTCGGTAGGGGTGAGCGGATAGAAAACGTTATTCGCGTGCTGCATCAACCATCCTCCGTTGCCCGCATGACACAAGATATAGTTGTCCGAACCGAACTGCCCCTGCTTTAGACGGACCTGGACAACCCAACCGATTGAGCCACGCATCGAGCCGCCATGCGGGCCGGTCTTTACGAACATGCCTTGCTTGGGCATGCGGCGTCCCGAAAACCCGCCGACTGTCTGCATCCACCGTGCCTCATGGTCAGCCATGATTGCATCATTGATCTGCGTGTGTAGGGCATCAAAGCTGGCCTGAGTGGCTTCATCTTGTGGCATTTTGGGTGTGGCTCCATGCGATTGGTTGGTATGTGCACCAGGTGAAAAGCTATTCCTATCCGCGCCGGGGTGTGCGTCGAGCGCGGCGTGCAGCCTTGCGCGACGCCTTGGTTTTCGAGACACCACCACGGCTGTTTGTTGGTCGCTCTTTGAGGATGTGACCTGCAAGGCTGCCCAAGGCGGCAGTGGAGCGAATCAACGACTCGGCGGCCTGTTCTTTGGTGGTCATGGTTGATTTTCCGATATCAGTCTTTCTGGATGGTTGGGGCATAGTCGGCGTCATAAACCACGATACGTGACGCCTCGAGTACCGCGTGAATTCTCCCACAACCATGGGATATGCAAGCCCAAATCCAGGCCCTCAGGGGGGGTTGCACTTTCCGAGACGGGGGTACTGTAGTGGTGTGAAAAAAGAAAAGGTGAGTAGATGAATCGTGCAATTGGAGCCTGGAGTGAGAACCTCCCGGATGCACTGAGAGGGGGGCGCGTAGTCCTTTCTGAGCGCGACTTGGCGACTGAAATCCCTGTGCCTCTGCATGGTCGGGGTGATCAGGTTTTTTTGGCTAATGGCTGGCTTGTGCCCGTAGACACCAAGCGCAGAAAAAGCGAGTCGGTCTACATCAAGGACGTGATTCAGTTGAGCGTCTACGCCTTCATCCTGGCACGCCAGTCGCAATCGCTGTTTGGGCGAAATCTGCCAGTGTCTGGAACCGGGTTCATTCGAATTTCGAACTCAACGCGCACCGTATACAAACCTGTGACGCTGCTTTCCAGTGCTCAAGTGATTTCGCTCTGGAACAGGTATTGGATGTTGCGAGGGGAGGGGTTGCGCGCTGCACCTAGGCACCCGCACGAACGGGCCTGTGTATCTTGTCCGAAAAGAGCGAACTGTCCGGTTGGTCGGCGTATTCGATGAGGAAGGAAAATAAATATGGGGGCGACAGAAGTATCTTCTGGCTCCCCCTTCATGAAAGCTGAGGCAGCAAACACGGATGGACGGGATTCTCCTTCCTACTCGTGTGGCTCGCGGTTACCTGAAACATCCTTGCTCATAAAGCGCTTCCCGGAGCCGTCTAGTCGCACCGGCTTACACATCTGAACGGCTGCGTTTTCACTATCCAGCCACTCAAACATAGCCCGCAATTCGAGCCCGCCATACGCTTTTGTTCTTTCGTGCAACTTGGCGTAAGCCTCATGATCTACAGGCTCATAGTTTTCCAATCGCTTGTCTACGACTTCGGCCCACGACTTCGGAAATTTAGAAAACACATATGCGAGGACTACTGTAGCGGCACCGGTTCCAAAGGCGACTGTCAGGCCAAGTTGAAAAACCGGTCCCGCTACAAGGGCAGCGGCCCCACCGGAAACGATGGCCGCCGCGGCACATGGGGACATACGCCCATAATTGAGACTAACAACCGCGTTCTCGATCGCGCTTAGCTGTCGACGTTTTGCGTGCAGGTCATATTTTTGCATGGTTTTTCCTGATTCCTTTGGCGCTGTGCCCGCTGGCACGATGCTCGTCGGGGAGTCGGCCATTTTGAATTTGTATGCGATGAATCGCCCACGCTCGCTGTCACTCCAGTAGGTGAATTCACTCCCCTGATCTGGTACCACGAAAGTCCGCAAGGCTTCCGTCAGGTACTTGGCCAAGTCCAGCAACCAAGTCGGCAGATAGTGCATATCTGGTCGGCCATCGTCGGTAACCAGAACGTAGACACGATGGTCTTTCACGCTGAAAGCAATGCCTACGTTCTCCCGGCCCATGGCTACTGAAGCACAGGCCAGCTCGTAGGTTTCTGCGTCGTCACCCAATGCAGCTACCAGCAGGCCTTGATACGCGCTAAGAGCGGTTTGGACCTGTTCATAAGCGTCAGCAATTGGGGTCTTGCCTTTACCCGAGGCCATCGGGTTATGCGGAAAAGTAAATGTGTTACGCACGGTCTTTTTCCTTTGTGGCACTAGATGTAATGGTCGATCGGCTGCAATGGCACACCAGATGTAGTTTTCCGGCATTACCTGGGCCTTTTCCTCAACTTTGCGGAGTAGGCTGGGACTCGACCGAGGCCATGAATTCAAGCGCGCTCGGTGGCGGTGTGTTGATTCCTTCCATG
This sequence comes from Pseudomonas sp. PDM26, assembly GCF_019219185.1. Classification (NCBI taxonomy): domain Bacteria; kingdom Pseudomonadati; phylum Pseudomonadota; class Gammaproteobacteria; order Pseudomonadales; family Pseudomonadaceae; genus Pseudomonas; species Pseudomonas sp. PDM26. The sequence goes on from NZ_JAHUWC010000006.1 coordinate 244,906, forward strand.
ATCATGAAACGGGCCAGCGATTCGGCTGTCACTCGGGATCGGGGCGTTATGCCAAAAGAGAATGTTTCGAACGGGTTCATGTGGCTCAAGTCGAATGGCTTCTTGGCATACGCCTGGCAAAATTCGTCAATGATGAACAGGTCAGAACCGGCATTCTTCCCTTTAAAAAATGGGCCGCGTGGGAGTCGATCATTTGGGCGAAGCCGTTTGCGCCATTCATCGAAAGCAGCGGTTTGCTTCCGCTTCGCTGAGAGCTGGCCAACTTTCTCCCAGTCAGCGGCGGTGAACTCTTGAGTAGCTGTGATGATTTGCATGGTTTCTCCTCATCTGCGCTTTAACTAGCCAAGCCGAGTACCTGCTGGTCCTTATCACTGTCAGGTGTGTCAGCGTTATCGTCCTGACGATGCTTCGAAACCTCGCTTGAGATCGACATGAAACGCTCGTACTCCTCGATCGGGATCTGGACGGAAATGGTTCCTTTGGTTGCATCAATAACCGCGGACTCGCGCATGAGCTTCGAGATCCCGGTCATTGTCGACGTCATGTTTGTAATCAGCTTTTTACCGATACGTTTTGTCGGAGCTGAAATGTGCCGACTGGTAAGGCGAATTTCTGGCTCGGGGTTCGGGCCGGGAGTCGCCTGATCAACCACCTGGTCAGGTGTGGCCAGTGGCTCATCCCCGGCAATGGCTGCCTTGGCCACCAGTTCAGCGTGCTCCTTCTTGCGCGCCTCATACGCATCGAGAATGATTTGTTCGCTCCCAGGACCATATTTTCGCCATAGATCAAGTGCGAGGAATGGCTTGATGACACCTTTTTCAAGCAGTACCTGGATTGACCCAGGCAAAAGGAGAAGGCGTAACGTTTCACGCACGTGAGTGTCTGTCATGCCGATATGGGTAGCGATCTGCTCATCCGACCAATTAAAGTCGCGCAACCGCTGATAGCCATGCGCTCGCTGGATGATGCTGAGCTTGAGCTGCTCATTTGAGGTCAGAATCCGCACGCAGGCGAGCTGATCGTTCCCCTTGAGTTCAATGACAGGCAATCGTTTGATGGGGGCGCCACGCGAGGCGGCCAGTCGAGCTGCCCGGAGCCGGCAATGTCCATCACGTACATAGCAATGCCCGTCCACGACTTGGACTTCGATCGGTTGAAACTGTTCGCTTCGTGCCCAGGCGAGCGCCAAACGTTCGATATGCTTCACGGTATCCGGACGCTCATAGTCACGAAGGTTGAAACCCTCCTGTTCCTCGATGAGGTCAAGGGCCAACCATGTGAGATTGGTCTCCCCGACGTTGCCGGTATTTCCTGACGCGACAGCTACCTCGCAGAACGTACTCAGGTTATTGGCTAGGGCCTGGCTGTGGGCAGAGCCCTCATTGTTTTCGTCGTACTGATTTTGATCCGTCATCGTCGTAATTCGCTTGTGCAAGTGTGAAGCGGCGGCAGGGCACTTAGGCGATACCTCCGGCCCGAACACGAGAGCGATGTTCAACGAGTCCCGGTCATGCGTTCTATTGCGGCGGGTGTTCATCGAAGTGCTTCTTCGGTTCTTGCTGACCACCTTACCGCTGGCAGTAGCTATGCATGGGGGGCATCCGACCCACCAAAGGTCGCGAATAGGGCCTGTGGCGGACTTGATTTTTGGTACGGTCCCTGAATCACAACTGGTGAGGGGACGTTCATGGGCAGTGCAGAGCCAGCCGCGCATATTACAAAACGACTTCGCAAACGGGCCTCCCTGAGTTCGTTGATCTCTGCTCATGAGGCAATCACCGGTAGCAATGCAAACCACGGGCAGAGCGAAGAAATGGACAAGGCAGACGCTTCAAGAAGCATGACCAATATTGGGTTGGATCTGCAGCTCAGATCGAACCGCTTGCATGCCCTTCCTGATGTACTGAAGGAGCAATCGGAGGGGAAGTATCTTTGGGGAGTCCGGGTTCAATACCTGCTAATCGTTGAGATCGTCTTTGGGGCGATGATTGGTATGATTCTGGGGATGGCCACCTATGACACCCGCGCATATTGGTGGATGGTTCATCTGCTTCTAGGCTAGAAACCGCATTGGGCAGGTCTACCGGCTCCTGAAGTTCACACTCACATGGATAGCTCATGGGCATCAGCAAGACCCCTTGAGAGAGCGTCTAGATACTGTTTGCGTAGCTTTGGGAGTTCTTCATTGATATAGCGTGCTTCGCCGCCTCTCATGTTCGACCAGCTCGGATGATAAAGCTTGCCCACGGGCAGGCCATGGCGAGCCCTTACACCAGGCAACATAAGGTAGCTGTATGCCTCACCACCCAAGGCAAGCAGGAACTGAGGTCGGATCGCCTCGATTTCTTGGAACAGGTGTGTGTCCGCACAGGTCCTCACCGTTCCATCAGGTAAGCGGTCTGTCTTGGCTCCACCAGAATGGCATTTCACTAGTGCGGTTAAAGCCGCATGCGCAAAGACTGCGTCAGGTGTCTCTTCGACATCGAGGATCTTGGACACCCATCTGATGATCCGAGCGTGATAATGGGAAGTAACCAGCTGGTTGTTCCCGGCAAAGCAATCGCTTACGAATTGGGTGTGCGCTGCGACACGGCCAGCACCATCGAGAGGTGCATACAGGGCATTTTCTCGAGGGTCGGATATCCCAGGGTTCTTGCTGACCAGCAGCATGGTTATATTCGCCACATCGCTGGGGCAATAGAAGCTGCGCCCGATGATGCCTTCCGCTGGTTTGTTCTCGATCCCGTCACACCCCCGCTTGCAGGTTGTGACCAATGAGTAGATATCCAGAAGTTTAAGGTTGGCGGCGATCATTGGATTTCCTGCCCAGGTGCTGCATCGTAGGTTAAGCCCCGGCTGGGCGGGGCGATTTGCAGCGCATATGGTGTTCTTTTGGTGCCAGTTGCAGCTATTTCGACAACGAGTCGAAAGTAGTTTGAGAATTATAGGCCGTCGATAGCGTGCTGCTCCTACGAGTTCTCGCGTCCATTTCGGAAGCGGTATCCCATTACGAGCTAATACCTCTCGTGCTGAGCACCAGAGTGCTCGGGATGGCTGTCATACGTTCTATTTGTAGGAAAGGCACTTCCCACGAAGAGTCGCGGGGACTCCCTGAGGGCCGCCCAGAGCAACAATTTCCCACTCGCGCTCGGTCATTTCCATGCCAGCACCACGACACAGCTTTCGATATGCCCGTTCGTATTCTTCTTTGCTGGCATTGAGCGCATTGGAGCGGGGTGCCGGTTGTTGAGTGGGCGGTGTGAAGGTAAGGGCCTGGTCGATAGCTTTGTTCATTCCGTGATTGAGTGCGGTCACCACTACGCTGTTTCCAGTGCCCTGTCCCGAACGCAACTGCGCGTAATTACCTTGAGTGGTCATTACTTCATCTTCGCTGCCCATCACGTGTTCGTACGCTGGCTTGCGAAGCGCAGCGCCGCCGCGGCCATCGTGCCCCCAGCTGCTGTAAAACTCGTGCGCAACCCTTACCGGCACGTACGCCGTGGCGTCTTCAGTGATCTGGTCATAGGGGTGTTTGTGGGTGCTTGTGCATGCCGTAAGAAATACAGCAGCCGCGATAGTGATTGCCTTTGTCCGGACCATATTGCCCTCCCGTAGTGTGTGAGAGGGATCATAGGGAGGTGCAAAGTGATGGTGTGGTGAGTCCGACCCGCGAAGTGGTATCGATTCAGGCACCGGCATTCCGACATCTAGACAGAATGCGTGCATCAGGAGGACTGCATGCAATTACTTAGAATATTAAAGGGGCTCGTTACGCGCACCCCCATAGATGCTGGGCGTGAAGGCAAGCGCAGTCTTACCATCAACCAAATCCAAGAGCTGGAACTCGAAGACCCCGAGCTGCAGAAGTATTTGATGCGAGGTGACGAGGCCTCGCTCAAGTACCCACCTTTTCTGGTAGGCCTACCAGCAAGGGTCCCGGGCAAATTCCTTCTGAATGCGCACGCAGCCAAGGTGCGCTCTATAGCCAGCGGTATTGGACTCCCTCCCAGGGAGTTCAATCGTTTGATCTTGCCGGTTCTCGATTCCTTCGCCAGCTTTGCGCACATGCTGCCGGCGTCACAGGCGCACCACCACCGGGGGGCTGGTGGCCTCCTCGCGCACTCCCTTGAGGTCGCGGTCCACGCACTGAATGCGTGTCAGGTGACCAGCTTTGACCATGACCGGTTTCCGGCCGATCGCATCAAAAGACGAGATCGATGGAATGCAGCGGCAGTGCTCGCAGCGCTTATGCATGACGTAGGCAAGCCACTTTACGACTTGAGGGTGACCGATGCATCGGCTGAAAAGGTCTGGCAGCCGGTCGCCAACTCGATCCCAGAATGGGCGCAAGAGAATGGTGTGGAGCGCTATTTCTTTCATTGGAATCCAAATCGGCACGATGTCCATAAGCATCTGTCGACAACGATGATCGATAGGCTTCTGCCAAAAGAGCTGCGGTTGTGGCTCATGGAGGCAGGACAGGACCTCTATTTTGCGATGGTTAATGCGATAGCCTGTGATGACGAGAAGAGCATTTTAACGGGCCTGGTCATCAAGGCAGACTCGACTTCGGTAGAGGCTGACCTCAGGAAGTGGGGCGGAGACGCTTCCGGACAATCAGCTCTGGGAATTGGCGTGCCCGTTTCGTCGCTCGTGGTTGATACGATGCGGCATCTCAAAAGTATCGGCGTTTGGCAGGTTAATGAGGTGGGGCACCGAGTTTGGATCATCGGTGATGGGGTCTATATTGCCTGGGTGCAGGGCGTTAAGGACATTACCGAGGAGTTGAACGAGAAGGGCGTCAAGGCGGTACCACGCAGTGCGGATGCACTGGGTGAAGTGCTTCTTGACCACCATATTCTCGAACGATCGCCGGATGGATCAATTTACTGGTCGGTTTTCCCTGATCTGCTCAGTGAGGGGCGTCCAAAGCCAATTAAATTGAAGTGTGTCAGGTTGGCTGCATCCAACCTGCTTTTTCCCTTTGAGCCGGTTCCACAATCCATTGCTGGTGTGGTGGGTGAGGGCGAGCACGAAACCAGATTTGAAGCGAACTCCAACACTGGAGCGGTTACGTTGCCCGGAGGGGGGGTGGCGCCGCAAACCACTGATCCACTGGCGGCTTTCCCTGCTCCAGGAGCGAGCACTCCGGCGACCATGGAACCGATGTTTTCCCTCGGAGGCGGTACCGTCGATGCCTTTGCTCCAAAACCTGCTGCGGAAATTTTCAACACGCCCACTTTAAGCGTGCCAGATTTCTCGGCTCCCGCTGGTGGGACGGACCCCTTTGGAAATATCGCACCGACGCAGCCCGTCTCGCGTGTTCCCTCGGAAAGGGCACCGCAATCGGTCAGCGCACCGTCGGCTACTCCTGGCGCTCAATCACCTCAACAGCCATCGCAGCGGACAAAAGCGCCAAAGGCCACTCTTGAGAAGGTGGCACCGGGTTCGATATCCGCCCCTCAAATCAAGATCGTCGGCGCACCTTCCCAAACCGCGACTACAGAGCAGGGAATTGTCGTAAGTGGTAAGCAGCAAGCCGCGGTCGAGGGAATTAAAATCGGTGGGCGTGACGCACCATCTACGAAGACAACGGCTGTTGGAAAACCGAATAAGGGTGGAGGCCCTCACTCAGGTGGTGCGGACAAGCAGCAGCGAAGTGATACAAAAGAGGGGCGGCTGACCCAAACTGGCGATCCTGCATTTTCACTGCCAGAGCTCGCTGATGATGTGCGACTGTTCCCAGGACCGGCTGCAGATGAATTTCCGTCGTCAAAAGGACCGGTTAACCCAGCACCAGCTCGACCGGCGGCAGGGGGCATTAACAATGGAAATGGGGGGCAGTCTGGTGATCAAACGGATCGTGATGCTGAATATGCCCACAACTATTCGGACATTGACGATGATGTCCTTGAACTTGCAGGCATGGCGATTCCTAATCGGTCGTTGCGAGCCGCAGATGCCGAGCAGGACAAAAGGCCAGAAGCGTCCGTTCGACCTGGTCCTGTGGAGAGCGAAGAGGATGTTCAGGCTGAACCATATCGCCCTCGCGTAAACCCGCAACCAGCCATGGCCACGCCCCAAGTAAAGCCAAGTCGGCAGGGTGGCGAGGTCAAAATGATCATTCCACCGGAACTGGCGGGGATGGACGAGTTTGGCTTCAACGACTTACCAACCGATATATCGCTGGAGTTCATTGGTGATCTGCCGGCAGGCTCCCCGATTTCGGTGAGCCTTCCAAAAGGCATGGAGCGCGTTCTTCACTCTCCAGATCTCGATGTGGCGGACCTCAGGTCAGCACCGGTCTCTACTGAGCAAGAATCGTATTCAATGGTAGGGGATCTATCGTTAACACATCTCGACGACCCGGAGCCGATGTACGAGTTTGACCTCCCGGTGATGAGTTCGAGTGTGATGCTGCCGAGTGTAGATTTCGATCACGACTTAGAGCCGCCTACCGACCTCTTCCCGCCGGCACAGATGATGCCTGATTGGGGCGAGGAGCCTTTTCAGGATGTACACCTGGAAGCTCAGGTTTGGCTTGATGCTCCTGCTCCTGCTCCTGCTAGGAAGGAAGCGCCGAAGGCTAATCTTGGAAGGCCGACTCACCAGGGCGTTGCGCCGGGCATCAGTGTTTCGAAGAGTAGTAGTGCGCCATACCCAGAGATCAAGGTTGGGCAGCCAAGGAAGCCGCGAGAGCCTTTGCCAAGCTCCCCTGTCGTATGTCTCCCGCTGCCAGAAGAATCTTCCGCGATTGATGTGAGTTTCAACGGATATGAGTGTTCGTTGGATGACGCGGCCGAGTACGAAGAGTTTCTTGCCCTGACACCGGACCTGTCGAAGTCCTTGAGGTGGTACGCATCCAACATCGACAAGACCGTTTCCATGGTGAGCTACAAGCCAAATTTCGAGTTCGCCGGCGAGGGTTTTGTTTTCGATGATCTACCGAAGCTGCAGAAGGCAATGTGGCTTTGGGACGATTTCACCGGAACCATGACGCGCAGGGCGCCCAAGAGCGTCATGCTGAACTGTTACCTGGGGGCAATTTTTGAATACCTCACGAAGGGGAAATACCGACACTCGTTAGCCGTCGCCAAGGATCAAGTTGAGGCTGAAAACTTTCGGCGTATCTCTGCGGCTGCACTGGCCCTTTGCAAGGAGTCAGAGATGAATGGGAAGCGTGTTGTGACCATTCAACCAAGAAAACTAAGTGATATTTCCAATGCCCTTCAAGTTGACGAACCGACCCTGAAGAGGGCGCTAATTGCTACGCACCAATACCTCTTAGTCAGGAACAATCACGTCATCGAAATTGTGGACTGATAGCGATGAGTGAATGGGCGTATGAGATGCCATGGAGGCCCAACTTTGAGGCCTTCGAGGCGAGTGGTTGGGTGCTGGGCATGGCGGCTACGAGTGCTGTGCACTTGCTCACCGACTTGCCGCCGCAACCATTCTATTTGTCACTGATTGTGATGGGGGGCTTCGCTCTGCGTCGCATCCCTGCTGCCGTGCACCTCTACCGAGTGAAGCAGGGGCTAAAGGCAAAACCGGCTGTACTGATGGGGCAGGATGAACTGATTGAGCAGATGCTCAAAAACAGGGGAAAGCTGTTCCTCGGAACTGGGTTCAAATGGACGCAGAGCGAGGGCCAGCAGGTATTTGAGTTGCTCAAGCGCGACATCACCAAGCTGATGCCAAAGATTCCAGATGGGTTCATGGGTTCTCCGTGGATTCATGGCATCTCCATGCAGCCAGATCGGCCAATCGAGATGCAGGAAGACCTGACGTCGCTCCATACCCTGATCGTTGGGACGACGGGCTCTGGGAAGACCCGGGAATTTGACATTTTGATCAGCCAGGCCGTCCTCCGTGGCGAGGCTGTAATCATACTCGACCCCAAGGGCGACAAAGAGCTTGCTGAGAATGCCAAGCGTGCCTGCGAGCTTTCTGGGCGTCCAGAGCGGTTCAAATATTTCCACCCTGCCTTCCCAGAGAAGAGCGTCCGGATTTCGCCGACCAAAAACTTTGGTCGTGCAACCGAAGTTGCCTCGCGCATTGCGGCACTGATGAAATCCGAGGGTGGCGATCCGTTCCAGGCCTTCGCCCAGATGGCTTTGAACAACGTTATCCAGGCGTTGCTGCTGTGCGGCATGCTGCCGACCCTTGTTGAATTGCGGCGTACGCTAGAGGGTGGTTTGGCGCCTTTGGTTATACGAGCGATCAAAGCCTACGGGGAAAAAGTCCACCCGCATTTTGAAGCGCTAGCTCGTGTTGCTCTAAACAAAGCCCAAACTGATGAAATGAAGGCGAAGGCCCTGCTGGGGCTTTATCGAACGGAGATCGTGCCGTTGGCGCCAAGCTCCGACCTGGAGGGCCTGCTTTCGATGTTTGAGCATGACAAGGCTCACTTCGGCAAAATGATTGCGTCGCTGCTGCCAGTTCTAAACATGCTTACAGCTGGGCACATGGGCCCGATCCTATCGCCAAACATGGATGATCCAGATGATGAGCGGGAGATCACTGACTCCGGCAAGATTATCCAAGGGGCCGATGTGCTCTACATGGGCCTGGATTCGCTATCCGATAGCATGGTTGGATCGTCTATTGGTTCGATCTTCTTGGCCGACTTGGCAGCAGTAGCGGGCCAACGCTATAACTTCGAAGATCCGGAAGAACTAAAGCGCAGGCCAGTAAATATCTTTGTTGATGAAGCCGCTGAAACAGTAAACGACCAGCTTGTTCAACTGTTAAACAAAGGTCGTGGTGCTGGTATGCGTTTGTATGTTGCTACGCAAACTATTGCGGACTTTGAAGCTCGAATGGGTTCCCCTGCAAAGGCACGTCAAGTATTGGGTAACACTAACCATGTGATTGCCTTGCGTATCACAGACCAAGAAACTCAGAAGTATATTGCTGAGATGATTCCGCCGACCTATTACAAATATGTCATGCGGACTCAGGGCAACACCACTAAAGATGATCCACATATGCACTCGCTCAACGTAGGTGAGCGCCTTATGGATGAAGAGGGCGAGTTGTTCCCTGCGCAGCTGTTAGGGCAATTGCCTAATCTTGAGTTCCTGGCAATTCTGGCTGGCGGTAGAGTTGAGAAAGGAAAAATTCCAGTTCTGACCCGTCCTAAAAATTATGACATGGCAGTTGAGCGTGCAAAATTGCTAGTTAAAGAGGCTGCATAATCGTGCGATCCCGTTTTGAAACAGTTACGCGTATGTTGCCAAAAGATGATAAGGCCAGAATGGTTTTGAACATTCTTGAGGCTGACTGGCCAACTGCAGTGGAGATTGTCCCTGCTGCTCTGGAGTTGGCTGGACTAGAGTCGACAACTCCCCAGTGTGTGGATCTGCTAAAAAATTGCTTATCCTCTTATCAGTCCTACCTGGGGAAAAGTGATAGAGCTCGTCTGGTATCGTTTCTTGAACCTTTTCTTTCAGGCGTTACTTCACTGTTACTTCAGGATCCCACGCCTGAAGACTCGGTGTTGGAAATTAAAGGCTTGCTCGATGGCGTGGTAAAAAATCATGGCAGTGCGGGGGCGCGGAACAAAATCGAAGAGATCCTAATGCCAGAAGGTTCTTCTATCGGACGTGTGTGGCGGGACATTAAGGAAGACTAACATGGCCGACGTCGAAGAAAAGATGCCCCAAGGGCTGTGGGCGACCTTGGTGTTTATCTGTATCGAAATTCTTCTGATCGTGTGCATTGTTCCGAATGAATTTATCGATATGGCGATTCTCAAAGAGCAAGACTGGGGCGAAGTGCTGATGGGTAAAAATCAGCATGACGCGCTGATCAATAAAACGAATCAGCTTTATAGCAAGGTAAATCTTGAAACCGGTCTCAATCAAACAGTTCAAAGTTTTTTTGTTCCGACTGCGGAGGAGCGAGAGAAGTCAAAAGCATGGGAAGGCCTTGGCCGGGTATGGTTTTCATTCATTGGAAATCGCGGTGAAGCCCTGACAAAAGTGATGTACCACATTTACTACCGCTTGTTGCTTTTGTTGATGTGGCTGCCCTATATGGCCTTAATTCTCGTGCCGTCAGTGCTGGGGGGCTATATGAGTTGGAACATCAAAAGATACACGTTCCGCCATACCTCGCCCTTCCTCAATACGTACAGTTCGAAAATCATCGCCTTCATCATTGCTAGCCTCTGCGTTAGCTTCATCGCCCCGGTGCCAATCCCACCGATGGTCATTCCGGTGGTGATCATCACGCTGCTTCCCATCGCCTGCAGCTTGTTGATTGGCAATCTGCCAAAGCGTCTCTGACGCACCAACTGAAAGAAAGCCCCGATTTCTGGGGCTTCCTCTTTTGACCCTTTCAGCGGGTCGGATTCAGTCCAAAACGCTCGACCTAGACCTCACCATGTGCTCAATGGTTGAGGTGTCTCATGAAAAAAGAATTTGTTGTTCCTCTCGCAATTTCATCGTTGTCCCTTTTGGTTGCCGTGGGTTCGTTTTTCCTGGCTGACCATAAAGTTAGCCAGGCCGTTGACCTGTCAAACCAAGTCAATGAGCAGTTTTCCAAGGTTAAGCCTTGGGCGTTCAAGCGTGACGTCCTTGATTCAGTAATTGATGAGAACAGGATCACTGCGGTGATTCGAGGAAAAGATTCTTCTGCACCGGATAAGCCTCGTGTGCGAGAGGCGCAACCGGCTCAGATTGATCGGCGTTATGGGGATCCAAAGGCCCAATTTACGCTTATCGAGTACTCTGATTTTGAGTGCACATTCTGCAATCAGTACTTTGCGGTGCCTAAAGCGCTCGCCGACGGATCTAGGGGGAACATCTCCGTCATTTTCAAACACGTTCCTATCCATGGCGATGCATCACGTCGAGAAGCGTACGCAGCTGAGTGCGCTGCAGCGCAGGGTGGGAATGACGCATTCTACCGGATGGCCGGCGCCATATTTAGTTCAACACCTGGTAATGGCACCGGTACGGAAAAGCCACTCAGTGTTATCGCCGAAAGTATTGGTCTTGACGGCGTTGAGCTTTCCAAGTGCATGGATAACGAAGACTTCTACGCCAAAATCAAATCTGATTTTCAGGAAGCGATTGATCTTGGGATTAACCAAACCCCGACAACGATCGTTCGCCACAACGTAACAGGTCAGCAGGTCAGGTTAGACGGCGCTGTTACACCTGAAGCCATTATGAAAAGTATGTCTAAGATCGTGCAAAGTCCTGGAGCTAAGAACTAAATGCAGCCTGTCCGCATTCCTCAATATGTAGATGATCCACCCCATCTTCTCTTTTGGCAGGCTGATGAAGTTGCGCCAATTGGCATTGGACTTGTTTTTGGTATGTTCACCGGCTATGCGGCCATTTGTACTATCGGAGGTTTTTTGTTGACCCGATGGTACAGAAAGTACCGTGATGATCATCCTGATGGATTTATGGTGCACATGATTTATTGGTTTACCGGGTTGACTGGGGCGAAGTCCAGAACAATTCCGAATCCATTTATCCGTGAATTCCATTGAGGCAATTATGCTGTTTAAGAACTTCAAGCAAACGTTCCGAGGAACGGTTTCGGAGAATAAATTTCTCCGGGGGTTGGTAGTCGCGTTGATTGCAATTGATCTGTTTGCAATCGTCGGTTGGCTTAATAAAAGCACTGTTATCGATATGCAGCCACCGACCTTGACGGAGCGTGCTTGGGTCGACGAAAACTCGGCATCCGATGAGTTTGTTGAAGGCTGGGCTCTTTACATCGCTGACCGACTCGGCAACGTGACACCGTCGTCGTCAAAAGTGATTCGTAAGTCCATTGAGCCATTGCTCGATACTGAGATTTACCAGGATGTTGTTAATAAAATTGAGGCGCAAGTGCTTCAGATTCGCCAAGACAGGGTGACTCTGAAATTTAACGCTAAAGATGTTTTGCGTGATCGGTCCAATACAAGGAAATTTTATGTGACCGGCCGATCCTACATGACCGGTCCCAATGGAAAGCCTGAGCCAAAAAATGTCACCTATGAACTTGACTTGCGAATTAAAAACTACAAGCCAGTACTGACCTTCATCGACACGTACGAAGGGCCACCTCGAACTGAAGATGTTATTCGCCGCCAAGAGAAAACCACCCAAGCTCGTAAGCGTATGGACCAGATCAATAATGAAAAGTAAACAGGTGAAACTAGCGTTGATTCTCACTGCGTTTGCGGCTGTTCAAACGGTTCATGCGCGTGAGTTGAATATTCCAAAAATGCCGACGGCCTCGACAGAGACTCTCGTGGTCGATGCGATGCCGAAACCGGTTGATCCCTCTGACTACGGACTCGAGGAGAGCGAGGCGGCTGCGCATGCTGCTCTGGATCAAGAGACAGCTCAAAAGGCTCCTGAGCCAGCCCCGAAGCCGGCTCCTGAACCTGCCGCGAAATCGGCTCCGCCCGCAGTCGAAAAAAGTGCGCCCATCCCGCCAGCGAAGAAAGACACCGACATGATGAAAGTGTCCGGTGGCGGCCGTGAGGGTGACCTTCAGGCCGTACCTGCCTCTGTGGCCAAAACCACCGCTGGGGGGGAGGAGTCGGTTGCGATGGTTTCTTCCCTGGAGGATGTCATTGTCCAGCCAGGCGTGAACACCATCGTTCCCGTAGCTATTGGTCACCTCAACCGAATCGTTACGCCCTTCGAAAAACCGATTGTTCAAACCGTCTCATCGAGCTCAGTTGAAATCAAAGGGAACGTTGTTTACGTATCGACGCAGGATCAAGCGCCGATCGCTATGTACATCACGCCGAAGGACGACGAGTCGGTGGCGATCAGCCTGACACTCGCGCCGCGGAAGGTGCCGCCAATTCAGGCCAACCTGATCCTTGGACAGGTGCCAGGGTCTGGTGGTCGTGCTACGCCGGGCGGCATGGGCGGATTCCGCTACTCGGGTCAAGCCAAGAAGTGGGAGGAGGGGCAACCCTATATGGAGTCCATCAAAGGGATCATGCGATCCCTGGCTTTGGGCGGCATTCCTAAGGGGTTCTCCATGGGCAAATTGAGTCGCACCGATACGCTCCCTGCCTGCTATCAGGAGGGCATAGCTTTCGATTTCTCGCGCTCCCAAATTGTTCTGGGTCATAACTTCAAAGCCCTAGTGGGTGTAGCGCGCAATTCTTCGAATGTCCCGGTCATGTTCGACGAAACCTCCTGTACGCATCCGTCATTGGCCGCGGCTGCCGCATGGCCGCGGAACATGCTGGAGCCAGGTCAAGCGACAGAAATATACATCGTGACTCGAGTTGGTGACGCGCCTGCAGAAGAGTCTTCCAGGCCGAGCCTGCTGAACTAAAGGGGGGGTTATGATCAAGTCAATGTGGTCGGGTCTGAGCCCGAGTAAAAAGAAAATTGTGGCGATTGTAGGCGCCATCGGCGTGGTTCTTGTTGCTGTCTTTGCGATGAGCTCGATTGGGGGAAATGAACAGCGAAAGCAGGGTGGCAAGCAAACGATTGGCCGTGTTCTGTATGACGGTGATCCCCGCTCCGTGGGCATCGATTCCATCAACTCTAAACAGCGCGACCAAGAGAAAACCATCACCGAAGTTCAGCGCAACCTCAAGACCCTGATGGAGCAGAGCAACAACCAGAAGGAACTCAAGGACAGCCTGAAGACCGTCCAACAAACTGTTGACGACCTTAAAGGTCAGGTCTCTCTCGCTAAGGAGCAGGCCGACAAGGTTGTGGCTGAGAATCAGAAGCTTGCGGATGAAGTGCGCACCAATCAGTCGAAGGCGCCACCGCCCGAGCAGGAAGCCGAGCTCAAGGAAAAGGAAGAGCGAATTAAGCGTGAAAAGGCTTCCCAAGAGCGTTTCAACTCTGTGGGCAATGATCCGAATAAAAACCAATCGGCCTTCTTTGCAAATGCGCCGGCTCCGGCTCAAGACCCCGTCAAACCGGGTCAGACCCCGAAGAAGGACGAGAAGCTGACGATCAGATCCATTGGCAGTGAGCAGCCGAAGGAGGACGACGGCAAGGACGAAAAAGAGCAGGAGGTCTTCTTGCCGGCCGGCTCCATCATGTCCGGTGCGTTGATTACAGGTTTGGATGCACCGACCGGCACCAAGGCTCGCCAGGATCCGTTCCCAGTTCTTCTGCGAATCAAGAAAGAGGCTGTTCTACCAAACAGATTCCGTGCAGACGTTCGCGAGTGCTTCTTGATTGCCAGCGCCTTTGGCGACATGTCCTCAGAACGAGCTTACATGCGCGCCGAAACCATCTCCTGTGTTCGTGATGACGGTGGCGTTATCGAGACCGGTATGGATGCGTACGCGGCGGGTGAGGACGGTAAGGCAGGTGTGCGCGGTCGCCTGATCTCGAAGCAGGGCGCGATCCTCGCACGCTCCCTCGCAGCAGGATTCATGCAAGGCGTCAGTGAAGCGTTCAGCGTTCGCCAAGTGCCGAGTATTAACGTGACGGGTACAGGGAGCAGTAGCGGCAATAAAGGTGTTGTTGATCCGGTTTACCAACAGGCATTCAACTCGCAGGCCCTTCAGGGCGCTGCCATCGGTGGTGTTGGCTCGGCGTTGGAGCGCATTGCTGACTTCTACCTGGAAATGGCTGAGAACCTGTATCCGGTTATTGAGGTTGATGCCGCCCGTGAAGTCGACTTCGTCGTCAAGAAGGGTGTCCAGCTGAAGCTCATGACTAAAGCCCCACGGCGCTGACCCGAAACAGGGGCGGATTCGCTCCTGCACCCAACAACATATTTGGATACTTCAATCATGAATTCGATTTCAGCGGTGAATGCTTTCCGATTTTTGGCCCTGGCAGCAGTGACCACGGCTATGGCCGGTTGCTCGTTTTTGCAGGTGGGCGAGTCTGAGTACTCCTGTAAGGGCATGCCAGACGGTGTGACCTGTATGTCTGCCCGCGATGTATATCAGCTGACCGAAAACGAGAATTTTCGACAAGAAGTAGAGCTGCGCCAGGCTGCCAAGGATCAGGCGATCAAGGAAGGTAAGCCGATGGATGAGGTTCTGCCTTCGGTGCAGCCCCATATCGCGGCGGGCGAACGCTATGTCGTTCCAAAGCCAGCTCGTAACCCGATTCCGATTCGTTCGCAGGCCACCGTCATGCGTGTCTGGGTTGCTCCATGGGAGTCCGATTCGGGCGACCTGAACGTGCCTGGATTCATTTACACGGAAATTGAACCGCGTCGTTGGGAGATCGGTACCCCAGCGCCTAAGCCCACTCCTTCAATCCGACCACTGGAGTCGAGGAAGAACACTGCTTCACCTGCAACTTAAACATTCCCCAACCAGCAAGACCTAGGAGATACACCCATGCAAATGAGCATGACCCCAAGCCAAGTCCGGCGTACCAAGGACGTAATGAAGTTCGGTGTAGCACTGATGCTCACCGTCGCAGCAAGCAACGCACTCGCTGGCACCGGTGGTGACAGCTTCGACTCGATCTGGGTAACCCTGACGGACTGGATGCAGGGCACCCTGGGCCGGGTTGTAGCTGGCTCGATGGTCCTGGTCGGGATCGTTTCCGGCATCGTGCGCCAGTCGATCATGTCGTTTGCGACAGGCGTGGGCGGTGGGGTTGGCCTGTACAACACGCCGACCATTATCGAATCGATCATGACCGCCACCCTCCCGGTTGCGCACTCTCTCAGCTAAGCAACGAGTACTACCAAAGCCGGCCTTCGCCGGCTTTTGGGTTTTCAAACCAGGATCGGGAAGCTAATTGTGAACTGGATTAAATCGACAGGCCTTCTTGCGGTGACGTTGATGTCGGTGGTCTTTTCGGCACAACTCCTTGCTGCGACGCAGTGCGTTGAGAGCGGAGAGGCTCTGTCATTAAATCCAGTTGTAGCGGTCGTGGGCGAGACACTTAATGTGACCTATACGCTGGACCGTGTTGGGTGTTCGTCAATAGGGTCTTACAGTCTTCCGATCAATATTGGCTCGCCGAAGGGCGCGAATATTGGAAAATGCGAGGGGGTTCGGAGCAAGGAGTCCTTCTCCTGTAGGGGCGTGGCAACATTGCCCCAAGGATTCACGGGACCTTTGGTTATCAGTGTAGGTAAAGCGCTGGCTGAGACCATTGTCGAGAGGAAAAAAACCCAACCTCATGTCGATGACATGGAGGTACTCAACAACGAGGACGAAACGTTACTTATCCCTCTCACCCTCACTGGTGCGGGAGTCCAGGCCGAGTCTTTCGAGATTCTGGACATGCCTTCTGAGGAGATCGGACAGTTCCTGCTAAGCGGATCCACCGTAACCTTCAAGCCTATCCCGCAATGGTATGGGATTACGTCCTTCACCTATCGCGGCAAGGACACAACCGGTAACTTCTCCAATCCGGCGACAGTCCGCGTTGTTACCAGTCTGGTAAATGATGCACCGAACTTAATCCCCCACCCAGCGATCGGAGTTGAGGACAAGCCGTTTGTGTATGTGCCGGTCGTTCAAGATCCTGACCAGGTCGACATTTATCAGTTGGTCGTGGAGGCGCAGGGTGCTCACGTAACAGCTTCAGTCGAGCCGGACCTTCACTCCCTGAAAATTGTTCCGGAAAAAGACTGGAATGGGACCGACACCCTCAAAATTAGTGCTGTAGACAGCGCCAACGCGAAGAGTGATGTGATGACCGTTCGTGTCGTCATCCAGCCTGAAAGCGATGCCCCCATTCTCACGCCGGTAGCCATCACGGCGAATGAGGACAGCGAGGGCAGGGCCAAAATTGTATTTTCGGATCCCGACGGAAAGGCCCCATACCGATTTCTAATTGATAAACAACCGCCACCAAGCGCTGGCGGTTGTGGCATTGACGTGGACGAAGTGGTCTTCACTCCGGCCAAGAACTGGAACGGAACAACGGATTGCTCAGTCGTCGTTGTTGACGCTGACAGCGGCGCATCGCTTCCAAGCAAAGTGTCAATCACTGTGTCTGCGGTAGCCGATAAGCCTGTGGTGGAAACCAAGACACTGACCCTAAATCAGGGTGATACATCGACGTTCAGCCTGGTGGTGACGGACCCTGATGTCGGCGACAGTTTCTCGCTCAGTAGTTCGTCTTCTCAGGATGCTGCTTTCGGATCGTTTAGTTTTACTGGCTCAACCATTACGGTTGCACTTAACCCAGCTTTCGTTGGGACTAGATCGATCTCGTACACGGCGAAAGACTCTTCCGGTCTTGTGTCGGCACCTGGTGAGCTGACGATCAAGGTGCTGCCGGTTGGCAAGAAGCCTGTTGTCGCTTCGGGTCAGGCCTCCACCGGTATTGATACGCCTGTGACGTTGGAGCTCATGGCAACCGATCCAAACCATGATGCGCCACTTGCCTTCGCCATTTCTCAGACTGTTCCGGTTACATCTGGGTCGTTGAGCTTAAATGGCAATCGATTAACCTTCACGCCGGCGGCAGGATTCGTCGGTACCGCGACCGCTAACGTCGTAGCTACTGACCCAGGTGGTTTGGTCTCGGCGCCACAAGCCGTATCATTTATTGTTCAGGATGATCAAACCGTCGCATTTGACCCCGATAACCCCGACAGCCATACGATTATAATCGTTCAGCAACCCAACGCGGCTGCAGGCGTGATAACAGTCAATGGCATGTCGTTGACCTTTACGCCCGTCCAGGGCTATTTCGGGACGGCTACATTCACGTACAAGTTGCGGGACTTGGCCGGGCTTGAGTCGGATACCAAGCAAGGGACAATCGATGTAGCCAAAACCAACTACGCCCCTACGTCTGCTAACGTGGCCATCAGCGTTAACGAGGGGGAGGCATCGAGTCCCGCACTGCCGACGGTAGTAGATGAGAACCTCTACGATGCTGGGTTGCACACCTTCACCATCCCTATCCAGAGCATGACTGGGGTCGCGGAGGTAGTGAACAATCGCATTATCTATCACGCCCCGTATGGCGCCAGCGGCACTAAGACCTTCAAGTTCATCGCCCGAGATGTTGCCGGCGCAGAAGTCGTTGGCTTGGCGACTGTGAATGTGGTGGCCAAGAATTTCCCTCCAAGCTCGGTGGACTTGAGTCTTGATACCCTAGAGTCCACCCCGGTAAGCGGCGTACCCGTCGTCGTCGATCCAAATCCTAACGATACGTTCACCTACACAATCGATTCGAGTCCTATTGGCGGTACCGCTGCCGTTGTAAGTGGCAAGGTTGTCTATACGCCGACCGCGAACTGGGTAGGGTCTGATCGCTTCGCCATATCGGCATACGATGCCGCTGGCGTTAGGGTCACTGGGCTTGCCTTTGTGACTGTGCGTCCGTCGAACGTTGCGCCACTGTCGCTAACTGGCAGCATAACGGTCCCAGAGAACACCACGAGTGCACCGTACTACCCTGTCATCGTCGATAAAAACCTCTATGACATGGGCAAGCATCAGTTGGTAGTCAAAGTTCAACCGGCAAACGGTTTGGTATCGGTTGTAGGCAATCGACTGGTCTACACGCCGAAAAAAGACTTCATTGGTGACGACACTGTTGCAGTCGAAGCAACCGACCTGGGCGGGCTAACCGTGCAAGGAATCGTGGCGCTACACGTCACGATGAACAACCTACAGCCCGAGACAGCAATGCTCAAGATCGTGACGTACGAGAACACACCGTCAGCAGAGACCGCCCCGACGGTGGTTGACCCAAATGCATGGGATCAATTCACTTACGAGGTCATTGCTCAGCCCGAGCATGGTTCGGTGGTGGCTGGGGCCAAGGGATACGTATACACGCCGCAATCGAAGTACACAGGCAACGACAGCTTTGCCTTCCGTGTCGTTGACGTGGGCGGGAAATACGTCGAGAGCGTGGCCAAGGTATCGGTTCTGCGGAAAAACACAGCGCCGACTGGGGTGACTCCGAACACCTTGTATTTCTACGAAGGAATCGGGGGCAAACAGCGCCTGGCAGCAATCGACGATAACCTCTGGGGATCGCATACCATCGAAGTGCAGTCCCAGCCTGGGCATGGCTTCACTTGGTTCGACAACGATGAGTTGAACTTCAAGACCGATGGTCGTACAGAGACGACGATGACCGTCAAAGTGACGGACCAGGACGGGTTGTCCGTGGTTGTTCCTGTCCGCTTGGTGCCCAAGAGCATTGACAGCGTAATCGATCAATTGCCAGTTCAAGAGTTAGCCGGCGATAAAGTGGCCACCCCAGCAATCACCAAAGAGTTTCTGCGTGTGGATGGCCGACCAGGTCTATTGCTGACCGATAAGGACGCGATTGCAGCACTGGGGAGCGACATCGTCGCGGTCATTGAAAAGACCTCAACTGTTGGGTTGCGTGTCGGTAGGAGGCCTTTGGCGCCGAGCCAAGGCACCAGGTTGGCAGTGGAGTATTTCACTGCGGACGCGCTCGGCTCTGCGTTGGCAGGCATCGAAACGAGTGCCAGTGGCCACGGCCGGGTGCTGCTCGTAAGAGGGGACCTGACGGGCACCGCGTACGCGATACCTTTCGAGGTATGGAAGCTCGAAGGTGCGGTGAAGACATCAGCCGACACAGCTCCTCTGGGTCTACAAGCAGTACGTGCACAGTTTGAGCCGTCGAACACAGTGTGTTTGAACACCGTTCGCCAGGCCTCTGCGGTTAACGGCAACCCGTACGATAATCCAGTTTGCCTTCTGGAATTCACACAGAAGCTGCCTGAGTTCAAGGACCTATCCAGTGACTCGACATTGGTAATGACTGGGACCGCGACCGATGTCGGTACGTACCCGATCGAGGTGACCTCCTACATCGTCGGCGCGAATGGCGAGAAAAATCTGCTGGCGACTTATACCAAGTCTGCCGAATTTGTTTCGCCAGTTGGTGCGGTGAAGGTTGGACCGAAGTACCCATTCACGACGGCTTATTACAAGGTCGAGGATCTGGATATTGAGTACGTCCAGCAGGCAGGGCCTCCATGCGATCTCACGATCATCGAGCGGCGGGCAATTTCAGCAGCCGCTTCGTTCAATACAAGACCCTTGTGTCTGCTTGAGTGGGATGAAATCCCTGTGGGAATGGTCGCTCGTCCAAACTGGGAGCGGCCGTACCTCCAGGGGACGGCAACTATGCTCGGCCTCAATACGTCGAGCTGGAGGCTGTCTGTTTTCACGCCATCCGGTAAGAAAATTGACCTTGGGCCGGACACCTTTACCTTTACCGCAATTGAGCCGAGCACGGCGACGGTTACCTACGTGTCCAGTACGAAGGTCAGCGACACACTCCTGACCTCACCACTCGATGGCGCATACATTGGTGACGCAGTGATCCAGTCGGTTAGCGCAAGGCTGATGCTCCAGCACAACCTCAACTTGGGTGTGGAGCAAACCGAGGATGCAGCTCCAGCCTACGGCGCGATCAGCAAGATCTACCGTCGGATTTACACGGCACCTTTTGATGCACTGTGGCAAATGAAGAAACTCCACGTAGACGCCGCCTACAAGGTACTGCCTGACATATCGACGCATACAGAGGTTGATGTCCTGGCCGTTCCTGATGAGAGTGTTGTGCCAATCATCGACAACGAGAACGGAAAGGTTCTTTCTACGGAAAGCCTTGAAGTAGGGGTGACGATGGGGGATGCGTTCAACGATCAAAAGGTTTACTCGCCGGACACGATGGGTGAATGGGAAATTCGCCTGATTCTTAAGCCAACCTGGAACACGGTGACAGAGCTTGCACCATGGCAAAAGACCGACGGTGTTGGCCATGCTGCGTTTGCAATACCTGTTGATGAACTGGCCGGTAAGAATCTGCGCATTTACGCAGAGGCCCGAGTTATTTCGCCTGTGCCAGAGTACAAGGTAACTCGCACATCGCCCCGACCTCTAAGCCTAGCAATCCTGAATGGTGCTGCTCTCGATGGTTCAATTAGGGCACTTCGTCTGACGGGTGAAGCCCCACTGCGCATCACGCTGTTTGCTGATGTGACCAATCGAGCGTGGGCCAAGGACCTGGGTGCTGTTCGCTGGGAGTTGTCGACGGAGGGCGGTCCATGGGTCGAACTGCCGAACAAGAGTCGAACGCCGCAAAGGATCGCCATGACCTTGTTGAAGGGTAACTACAAGGTCCGCGCAGAGCTGACGAATAAACACTCTGGGGCTAAGTCGATGACCGATGAGATTGAAGTCATCGTGTACAACATCCCGAAAGGTGTGTTGAAGGGACCAGGGAACACTTTCATCGATGCCTCTGCTCGGTTCAGAGTTCTGCAGCTGGATGGCCAACCAATTGATCTCTCAAATATCGATGTCGAATGGAGCTTGGATCGCGGTAAGACGTGGGCACCAGGGAATGATACGAACATCCAAACACGGAGTACTGAGGCACGAGTGAGTGTCTATGCGCGCATGCGCTTCAAGGAGGCGCCTGTTGACGATGTGCACGTATGGAAGGTCCTTCGATCTGGTGTCGCTTTCCGGAAAATCAGGCCGCCACGAGTGCAACTGATTGGTCCCCGTCGGCCTGAGGTCGGGAAGGAGACAACGTGGATTGCGAACATGCTGATGCCATACCCAAACATGGACCTGACCATGGGGGGGGAATTCATCATGCCCGATGGCACAACGATCGTGCCTGGCCAAGAGGCCAAATACACGCCAGTGGATGCCGACATCACAGATTCCAAGACCTACTTGAGCTATAGGGCTTGGATCGAGGGCTACCGCGATCGTGGAGGAGAGGGCATAACTCAGCAGCGCATCACTTTCTGGATCTATGACTGGCCTGAATGGGCTATTCAGCCAACCTTCAGCGCAGAGTACGCGCCGGCGGAACTTTCACTCCGCGTGCGGAACATTGGCGAGTTCAAAGCGGTTGAGGGCGTGTACTACGATTGGGAAATGCCGGCGATGCCCGGGTACGAAGTCGTGAAGGACGACACCATGGTTCTCAGGATGCTCAACATCCTCGAACCTGCCGTGTACCCCTTCAAGGTCCACGTCTACGATGCACGAGGCAACTACAGCCTGGTAGAACGCCTGATGACCTTCAAAGAGCCACCACCTTGGACCATCAATCTGTTGTGGAATGGTGACAACAATGCTTCCCGGGCGCCTTTGGGCATCATGGTCCGACCTCAGATTTCAGGTGGTCACCCGAAGGACCGGATCACCAGCCTGAAGTACAAGTTGAACGGCGAGGAGATTGATACGGGCGGCTCTCGCTATGCCAGGGCTACTTTGCCGACAGAAGGCCAGTACCAGGTCGACCTCGAAATTGAGACCCTAATGAACAAAGGCTCAGACGGTAAAGTTGATATCGATGTAAAGAAGAACCAACCACCTACTTGTGAGCTGCAGGTAAAGGAGGGCGGTTCCGCTTGGTCGGCGCTTGCCAAGTGCACGGATCCCGATGGGCGAATCGCGAGGCATAACTGGTACGTGAACGACAAAGTGCAAGGGCTGGGCGGATCGGCGATCACGATCTCGAAGCGGACCTACCCAGACGCGCCGAAAATCGTCCTCTTCGCAACTGACGATTCAGGAGAGGATTCAGCGCCAGTAATCTGGTGATTCGAAATGAAGGGCGCCAGTGGGCGCCCTTCATTTTTGACCCTGTAGCAGGGTCAGATTCGAACCTAATGGCGAGGCAAGTTCTCTAGCCTGATGACATCGAAATCGAGGTGTCCTCATGCTCAGAAGAATCTTTTTCCCCCTCCTGTTGGCCACGTCTGCATGCGCTTTGGCTGTCGAGCCGGCTGATGGTCAGCACAATCAAACCGCACCTATGCCAATAAACGGCATGATTGCAGCGGTTAAGAACGGGAAAATGGCCTTCGTTAGCGATAACGGACGATTCGTGTTCCGCGGGTCCATGTATGACACCTGGGCGCAGAAAGAAATAACGACACTCGAAGAGGCCGAGCAAGCCTCTAAGTACATTGACCTCCAGAAGATCAAATTCAATATCGAAGACCTGGTTCCCTTCACTGTCGGAACAGGTTCAAAGACTGTCGTCGTTTTTACAGATCCACTTTGCCCCTCTTGTGCACACCTTATTTCCGATCTGAAAAAAGTTGAGGGTTACAGTTTCAAGATCGTTGAAGTTCCAGCTCTAGGTGATGAAAGCGCAAAGATTGTTCGAAGCCTGCTCTGCGCAAAAGACAAGAATGCCGCCTTTGATATTGCAACCGGCAAGGATAAGCCGAAGGTCCTCGACCAACGCGGAAATGATTGTGATACCTCGCCTATCGGCAAACGAATTATTTCAGCCCAAATGTTCGGTGTGAAAGGCGTTCCTTTCATGATCCGGAATGACGGGTTAATTAAACATGGTTACGAGAAAGGGACCCTTTCTAACTGGCTGACGGGAGCAAATTAAGTGACTGCGTATGCCAAGGCAAACTACCCGTTAGCTGACCTTCTGAGTGTTATCGCCTATGACGACGAAAAAAAATACTTCGTCATGGATGATAACTCCGTTGGATTTTCGTTCTTGTGCCGGCCATTACCTGGAAGTGACGGTAAGGAGGGCGATCAGCTCAAGTCTGTGATGAAGCAGGCCTGGCCATCGGGAACGACAATCAACTTCAACTTGTTCCCGTCGCAAAATATCAACTCCCAAGTAAATAGCATGCTCAGGATGCGGCTTGGTTGCGAGGACAACATCGCACACCAGGCGATTAAAAGCCGGGCAAGCTATCTGGTTAATGGCACGTTAAAGCCAATTGATGATTACTCCGGAATCAAGGTCCGTGAAATTCACGTTCTGATCACCGTGGTAATGCCAATAGACGATGTGTTGCCGACCGAAAAGGAAATTCAGACCCTGTCAGAGCTGCGTGCACAGTTTGACTCCACCTTCAAAAGCATCGGTTTTGCCCCGCAGGCGCTAACCAATCATCTCTACCTGGAGATCATGTCTTCGATTTTGAACCAGGGGCAACAAGCCTCCTGGCGCGATCGAATGCATGCCGAAGCAGAAGATGACAAGCCTTTGAAATGCCAAATCCTCGATTACGACCGGACCGTCGAGGTATTCAGTGATCACCTGAAGATCGGCGACACGCTAGTAAAAACGCTGAGTGTTAAGAAGTTTCCGCGGCAGACGCTTCAGGGGTATGCGGCATGGTACCTCGGCGATTTGCTGACCGGCACCAACGGAATCCGCGAAAACTGCTTGATCAGTTTTACGGTGTACTTTCCCGAGCAACAAGCGGCGAAAGACAAGCTCAACACCAAACGCCAATGGGCGAACAACCAGGCCTACGGTCCGCTTCTAAAATTTGTGCCAAAACTCGGTGCGAAAAAACAAGGCATGGATGACCTCTTCAAAGAAATTGAAGAGGGAGAGGCGGTTGTTCGGTGCAACATGACTGTGGTGATTTTTTCTGGTGATCGTGACCGTCTGGTACGTGCGACTTCGGAAGCTCGTAACTACCTGGGTATTCGGCAGTTCACGTTGCTGGAGGACAAATACTTCGTTCTTCCGTTGTTCCTGAATGCTCTACCCTTTGGCGCCGACCGCAAAGTGATCGACGAAAGCTACCGCTATAAGACGATGGCAATCACTCATGCGTTGCCGTTGCTCCCTATCTATGGCGATTGGAAGGGGACTGGCTCACCGATCATGCAGTTCGTTTCACGGAATGGGCAGCTGATGTCCTATTGCCTGTTCGACTCGGAAACAAACTACAACGCAACCGTCGCCGCCCAATCCGGGAGTGGTAAGTCGTTCCTGACCAACTACCTGATCACCGCCTATCAATCAGCCGGCGCTCAAGTTTGGGTCATCGACGTAGGGCGGTCGTACGAAAAGCTTTCAAAGGCTTTTGGTGGGGACTTTATCGAGTTTACGCCAGAGTCGCACATCTGCCTGAACCCGTTCGAGCTGGTTCAAGAATACCAGGATGAAGAGGACGTTCTGATTGGGTTGCTCTGCGCAATGGCGGCGCCGACCCAACCTCTGATCGACCTGCAAATTGCCGGCCTGCGTGAGCACTGCGCAAAGGTCTGGGATGCCAAAGGCCGTGAAATGATTGTCGATGATGTCGAGCAATCACTTCTGGGAGACTCGGACTCCCGGATCAAGGATATCGGCAAGCAACTGTTCCCGTTTACCTCGAAGGGTATGTACGGCAAGTACTTCAACGGCCGAAACAACGTCGACTTCAAAAACCCCTTTACTGTCCTAGAACTGGAGGAGTTGAAGGGGCGAAAGCATCTTCAACAGGTGGTTCTCCTGCAGTTGATCTATCAGATCCAGCAGGCCATGTTCCTGGGCGATCGCGACAGAAAGAAAATCGTGGTTATCGACGAGGCATGGTCGCTTCTGACCGAGGGCGACGTGGCCAAGTTCATCGAGCACGGCTACCGACGGTTCCGTAAATACAACGGAGCAGCAATCACCATCACACAGTCGGTAAACGACCTCTACGCAAGTCCTACTGGCCGTGCCATTGCGGAAAACTCAGCGAACAGTTTCCTGCTCGGCCAAAAGCCAGACGCGATCAACATGATCAAACGGGAGGGGCGTTTGGCTCTCAGTGAAGGCGGCTTCAGCATCCTTAAGTCGGTTCATACCATTCGTGGGCAGTACTCGGAGATCTTCTTTCAGACCGAGCAGGGTACCGGGGTTGGGCGTCTCACAGTCGATAACTTCTCGAAGTTGCTTTACTCGACAACGCCCAAAGATGTCAGCGATATCAATATTTACATTGGTCAAGGGCTGAACACAGCTGAGGCAATTAATGCCGTGATGCGTGATCGTGGGGTAGCAGCATGAAGGATGTGATATTAAACGCGCTGGTTTCATTGGTGGTTGCTGTAGCAGTTGTTATGGGTCATGACTTCATTAAAGTACAGGAGTACGGAACACCGATTGCGGTTGTTAATTATGATGTTGTTGCCGGGAGCGCCAAGCTCGACTCTCCGGAAAAGGCCGAAGTTGGATATGAACAACTGCGGGCGTCGGCAACTAAGCTCGCTGCGGCAGGGTTTGTGGTTATTGATTCGCGTGCGTTGACTGCATACCCACCTGATCTCGAGGTGCCGTCCCCCGTTCAGCAAGAAGATAAAACCTCGGGGGCGAAGGATGAATAAACACGCACGTTTCATAATTCGTGCTTTGCCTTTGACCGCATTAATGGTGGCGGCAAGCCTGTATGCGACCACACGGTATGGCATAGGCATTGATCCGCAAAAGAACACCTGCCTTGATTGGCGCGTCTTTATCATTGATAAGCACAATACGTCAGTGGAGCGCGACGGCATCTATGCATTCAAATCGACACAGATGGAGCCGTACTTCCGCAATGGCACGGTCATCATTAAGTATGCCCGTGGCGTTACAGGTGATCGCGTCACGGTAAATCCCACCCAGGTGTCGATCAATGGAAAGGCACAGGGGGAGGGGCTTTTGCTGTCCGATAAATTGGGTATGCCACCAACCCGATATGTTCGTGACGAAATTGTCCAGGCGGATAAATTCTGGTTTATGGGAACGTCCTCGGACAGTTTTGATTCCAGATATTGGGGGTATGTTGGGCAGAGCGACATTATTGGAAAGGCGTACCCGATATGGTAAGTCGGACGTTTGTCTTGGCTCTCCTGCTGATGGCTCCTGTGACCAACTGTTTAGCTGATATGAACTTTGCCGCCCAAGAAAAGGCGGCGTTAGAACAGTTTTCCGCAGAGCTAGACCAAATCAAACATCAAACTGACAGGCAAGTCGATTTCACCTTAAAGAATGAAGACTTTGCGTTTGCTAAAGCGCCCACCCCACAAGCCCCTGAAGGAAGTGCGCAACCTGCTATTGACGATAGAAAAGTTATCTATCAGATATTCGTGTCTTGGTCTCTTGGTGAACAAGAGATTAAGGAGCTCCTTGTTCTATATAATGGCAACAAGACTGTAGAACTCGTATTTCGTGGGATCCCGGAAGGCATGCCGTTCCCGCAGGCCCTAGCCAAGCTACAGAAGTTGGCGTTTGAGACAAAGTCGGACACTCCAGTTTTAATTAACCCCGTTGTGTTTACTGATGCGGGTGTGTCGACAGTTCCTCAAATTCGAAAACTTGTAGAAGGTACTCCCCAATACATTGTTGCCGGTACCACTTCTATCGAGGCGGCCGATACGGAATATGGCACCCGGAAAAAGTCAGGTCTGGGTTCCGTCGGGCCAACGCTCGATATTGAAGAGCGCGACCTAATCGAGGTGCTGAAAGAGCGACTGGCGAAAGTTGATTTTGCCGAGCTCAAGGAAAAGGCAACTAAGCGTTTCTGGGACAAGCAAACCTTTGTCGACCTCCCCACGGCGACAACCCATCGGGTCAGGAAGCTGGACCCCACAGTCATGGTCCCTGAGGACATGACCGCGGCTGACGGTTCATTGATTCATAAGGCTGGCGACCGGATCAACCCGCTTTCAATTCGTCCATTTACTCAACGTCTGGTGATCATTGATCCAGTTGACCCAATTCAGATCGCTCTAGCTAAAGCAGAAATCGCGAAACACGGCAACGATCAGAACGTCGTCGTGATTCTTTCAAGGGTTGACCGAAGCTCTGGTTGGGATGGATTTACGAGTGTCCAGGACCAAGTCGACCGGGCTGTTTACCTTCTAAAAGACGATGTTCGCACCCGTTTCTCAATTGACTTTGTTCCATCTGTAGTTACAGCGGATTCATCCAACTTTTATATCGAAGAATTCCCAGCAGGGGGGCTCAAATGAAAGCTATTGCGCTTCAGGCAATCCATCAGCCCAACGGGGGCATTTTGGGACACGAGGTCCTTGTGCGTCAGTCCGTTGGTGGCACTTGGGTGGGGCCTGGAGCGTTTATGGCCGGTTCTGATTCTCAGGCCTGGGTAAGAATGGACCATACGGTTGCGGAACTGCTGATCAAGCATGCGGCCGATCTTAGAGGCCGCGGCCTGTCCTTTGTGAATGTCAGCTCCCACACACTCTCCGATCCGGTTGCGCTTCGCGCAGTTTGTAAGTCCCTGGCCAAACTGGCTCCCATGGGGGTTGAGGTATGCGTCGAGGTTTCTGAGGCCTTCGACGCCATTGGCAGTTCCTTTTTTCAGGCGATGGGGTTAATCAAAGACCAAGGTCTGTTGTTGGCGATTGATGACTTCGGAATGGAGTGCTCCAACTTTAGTCGCTTGAGTTCCTACCCATGGGATTTCTGCAAGGTTGATTTAAACGCAGTGTGGAATAGCGACAATCTTGATTGGCTAATCGAGGTGAGGGATTACTGTAGTGCCAATGGTATTGGCCTGATTTTGGAAAAGCTCGAGTGCCTAAACCTGTTAGGCGGATTGCTTAAGCCTTTGAACTCTGCTTCGGTGCAAGGCTTTGCCTTGTCAAAACCGTTCATTCTTCAATTCAATTCTTTCGCTGAACGTTCGGCCACACAACTCAAGGCGCAGTAATCACAGTGATGAAGATCAAAGTTATTTTGGCTCTCTTGTTTTCGGCGGTGCTTTATTCGGGAACAGCCTCCTCTGAGACGTCTGTTACCGACTCTCTTTCATGCCCAAATGCGCAACTGTTTAGTGGCAAGCTATTTACCGACGTGTGTTGGGCATGCCTGTTTCCCATACGAATTGCTGGTGTGAGTATCACACCCGGTGACGCCCCATTTGGCGCTTCTAATAAAAGCCTCTGTATGTGTGAGGACAAACTGGGGTTGTTCATGCCCGGCATTGTTAACTCCATGTGGGAACCTGCACGACTGATTGAGGTGGTACGAAAACCTGGTTGCTCGCTGGCGCTCGGAGGTGTGACGCTGCCCTTAGGCGATAAACGTCTGTGGGGCACCTTGTCAGACGCGACTGCGGGCAACGGTATAACAAAGGAACGCATGTCATTTTACAACGTTCATTACTACGCGTTTCCTTTGCTCTCAATTCTTGAAATGTATATGCCAAAGCGCTGTTCTCCTGATGGCTATGCGGACTTCGATATTATTCAGTTGTCCGAAATTGACCCGACGTGGACTAATGACGAGCTTGCATTTTTTGTTAACCCGGAAGCAGCGGCTGTTGCTAACCCTTTGGCGCAAGCCGCATGCACAGCCGATGCGGCGTTAGGTGTAGTTGGGCAAGAGCCATTGACGTCACTGTGGTGGTGCGCAGGTACATGGGGGGAAATTTACCCTATGGCCGGTACCGCCCTACCAAACGACTTTGGTCGCACAACGTCACTCCTCGCAGCTCGGACGATTGCAACCCAGCATCGGCGGGGACTCGCGCACTTAACAATTGGAGATCAAACAATTTGCAGGGGATCAATATTCCCGACCATTCCAAAATCCCAATACAAAATGAGCATGTTTTTTCCGAGAGCTGAATCAAAGCGGGCGCACTACATTGGGGCCCACCCACTTACATGGCAGGGGGGCGAGGGCCGCGTTATCCCACAAGTCGGTGAGGATGCACTTTATATGCTGTTTCGCTGGAATGACTGCTGCAATACATTGTGAGGACGTATATGACGACTGCCGGAAGAGTCACAGCAGCAGCAACCCTGTTGTTTTATACCTATTCCTGTTTTTTGCCTGCCTGGGCGGATAATATTGCTGCCTCGGCGTCTGCAGGTAATGCATCTGCCCAAGAAGCAATGTCGGCGTGGTCGCCCCCCTCGGTTTCTGGTAGCTCAATAAGCTATGGGTCCGGCGCTGATAAGCAGAGTATCAATATTTCAGAGTTGTTCCCGGGTGCTGGGAGCGGTGGCGGGGCTTCCGATCTTTCTAACTTGTACGGGGATGACAATGGAACGTTGAGTGCTGGTGCAAGCGCGAATACAACACTCAATAGTGAAAACTCCGTGAGTGGTGATGCGTACCGTTTGTTGAAGAATACTGCTGGTCAAACCCGACCTGATCTGAAGAATGATCCACTCTGGACCAATAGCGATAATGTTATCGACAATCAGGAGGTCTTCAACAAAGAGTTTTCTGACTGCAAGCAAATAACCGACACTAGAAAAACGACAACTACAAAACATGTTTCAGAATTGAAAACCTGCGAGCGAGTTGCTGACAAGTCGGGCTCCTTCTTGCTGAAGCATGATTATCTCGCCGGCGTGATCAAGTACACATCGGGTCCTACCAACATTCAGACGTGTGGCGAAGGCTGTGTTGATATTTGGCTTGGGCAAGTTGGTGATGACTACTGGAATGGCTACTGCACCATTTACGAAAATGAAATGCAGTTCGAGGTAATTAAGCCAGAAGCAATTACTGATGCCAAATTGACCTATGCGAAATGGGACGACTATATGCAGGTCTTGGTTGGGGGCACCAAAATCTGGTCTGGTCCCAATGGAAACTTCCCACCAGAAACGGGAGGTAAGTGTGAGCTCGGTACCTCATGGGCTGCGTCGCCAAATGTCGATATGACATCGCTCTTAAAAACAAAAGGAGTCATTCCGTTTAAAATTCGTGCATCTGTTACAGGCCAGGGTGAGGCATACGCGAAGTTGCGGGTTCACTTTGATCCGACCAAAGTGGTCAGCGACGATAAATGGTACCCACCAGAGGCTTTGAGTGCGCTTACCAATGTGAGCGACGGTGCCTGCGAGGGCAATTACGTTTGCACCAAGATGCCTTCTGTATCGGCAGACGGTTGCGCTGTGATCAACGGTGTCACTGTGTGCGAGAGCAACTTTGCTGCCTCCCCGGTGCCGGGTATTTCACCTCTGTGCCAAGAAGTGTCAATCGATACCCAGTGTAATTTCTACAAAGGTCCAATGGAGTGCTATACCGATGCACAAGGCCAACAACAGTGCCCGGTCAACACGGACAAAATATGCGCGGTCAACCACAACCTAAAAGTCATCGAGGTGCCTTTTGCTGCCAAGGTAGCAGTCGAGGACAAAGCCGGTGCAAATGAAACCAACCGAATTAAGGTCGATTTTGTTGCCGGCACCTTCACCAACACGTCGAGTTCATTGCGGTCTGATAGCTCCCTGGACAAGGTGAATTTTGATCAAATTTGTAAAGTTGGTCCGGACGGCAGGCCGCTCCCTCAAAAAATCGCAGTGTCGTCTATTGGGATTTGGACGGGGCATAAATACGCTCCAAATACCCTAACCGTGGACTCGGCTAATATCGTTCAAATGCCCAGTTGTCAAAACGGCTTGCAAATGATCGCTGATATTAATGATACGGGCAGTGGTAATCCTGGCTGGTTTTACGCGCATGAATTTCGTCTCAAAGTGGTCCGCATCAATGCGGAATCCTACGGTCCGCAGTTTTGCATCGACTCGGCAAACAAGATTCAGAATGGGCAGTGTTCGGTGGGGGGAACAGTATCTGTTACCAAGGGCGTGACTTCGGGCTGTCTGCCGCTCAACGGTATTCAGGTGTGTCCGGGCGATGAGATGTACAACGCGATGCTGCCTGCCCCTGTTGTGGGCGTCGATAAGCTTGCACTATCTCTCAAGGTCGAGGGGTGCGTGGAGGGCGGGCTTAATCTCAACTCCTGTCAGAAATACGAAAACGACAGGTCGTGTGGGTTTATCTCTCAAAAATGTGTATCAGGTGCCACCGGCGCATCCGGGCAGTGCTATGTGACAGAGGAGGTATGGGATTGTGGTTATGAGGTCGAAGTACCATCGACTGAAACAAGCAGCTCCTACCAGTGTGATGGGCCGGTGCGATGCTTGGGAACGGAATGCTTTAACCCGGTAGATGAGAAGTCCACCGATTTTGCTTACGCCGCGGTGGCTCTGCAGATCGCTCAGTTTGCTGAGCATGACCTCGATTGTGGCGAAAATCCGACGGATACGACTTCGGATCACACCTGCAAGGTCTGGAAAGGGGAGGCCATGGAGTGCAAAAAGGCTGTGGGTGGGTGGGTCGATTGTTGCGAAGCCCCGGATGGCGTCTCCCTTATGGACTACGTCACTCTGGTGTACTCGTCTATCCAGTTGAGTGAGAAGGCAGGAATTATCGATGCGGCCCCAACACTGGAAAGTGCGTGGGCTTTCAGCGAAACCCTGATCACTAGTGGCTGGGATGCAGCATGGAGTGCTGCAGGTGCTACTAACGCGGCCGTCACTGAAGTTGCTCAGCTTGGCGTGATCAGTGCTTTTAAGCAGCAAATGATGAACTACGTCGCCAACTGGACCGCTCAAACATTTGGGTCGGCTGCAGCGAATATGGTTTTTGCGAGTGGCTTCGCCGCCAATGGCGCGAGCGATGTGGCATACGCCTCGACTGATGCTGCCACAGGTGCGGTTACGCCAGCGGCAAATGCGACCTGGGCGTCTGGGCTGGCATCCGTGGTATCCGTGGTGATGATTGCCTACATGGTCTACCAGATCGCCAACATTCTGGTTCAGATCATTTGGGAGTGTGAGCAGCAAGAGTTTGAGCTTGGAGCGAAAAAGGAAACCAAAGTTTGCCATTTTGTTGGCAGTTATTGCGCTTCGAACTCAGTACTGGGCTGCATAGAAAAGCGCGAGGCGTATTGCTGCTTTAACTCCCCTCTGGGGCGGATCATCCAGGAGCAGGCCCGACCGCAGCTCGGCATGAGTTGGGGGGAGCCTGAAAACCCGTCATGTGAAGGTTTGGCTGTTCAGGATCTCAGTCGTCTGGACTGGAGCAGGATCGACATCTCAGAGTGGATTGGTTTGCTCCAGGTAACCAACTTCTACCCCACTATCGACAAGTCGACCTTGGATAACCTGACCGGCAGGGGTACAGCACTCAACATCACAGGCGACCGGGAGGACACCCTCACACGGAACGAGAACCGGCTTCAAGACAAGAATTTCTCGGGGACCCGCAAGGCAGCCGAGGATAACGTTCGGGGTACGTTCAACCATTAACCAAAGAAAAAGGGCGCCCATTGGCGCCCTTTGTTCATTGAGATGTCCTTAAGCGGCCTGCTCTTCCTCTTCCTCGATGGCGGCTTTCGTCTTTTTATCGACGTCGCTTTCTTCTGCAGCTTCGCCCAGGGACTGTGCGATCGACTCAGCATAGGGTTCTTTCTTTCCCTTGTTCCGCGCTTCGCTGGCCATGTTCTGCAGCTTGCGAATTACTTTCATGACCTGGCGCATGCGCTCGTTGGCCACCAGGCTGTTCTTGTCCGACGGCAGGAGGCAGAGCAGCCATGCGGTTTGGGCCTGAATCAACATTTGGTCGAAGGCCTGAATGATCTGCGCAAAGCGCATGATCGCCGGCGTGGAGACGGTGAAGGTGTAGGACTGCGCGTTGTCGTAGCGTGCGGTAATGCCTTCTTGGCCGGCTACTTTGATCATGTGCGAGTAGCGATCGCGCTCTTTGTTGATCTCGGTTTCCAGGTTGATCAACATCGTTTCCACGGCCTTGATCACCTCGTTGTAGTCGAACGACTTGTTCGACTGCGCCATGGCGCGTGCCACAACGTCAACGGTGAAGAGTGCACGTGCCGCACCTTCAAAACAGCGACGGTGTACGCGTTGTGCTTGCTCGGTATGGAGTGTGTAGGTGGACTCTAGGGTCGCACTGGAGTACCTGCCTTGCGGCTTGAAATCGTGTCCGTTGGCCATTGTATGGCTCCTATGGGTTGGGGAGCCTTAACGATATTCTTATGGTCCTTTTGAGAAGGTTGAATCTGACCCGATGTTAGGGTCAGAAGCTACCCCACCCGCTTTACACCTTCCGGAAGGGCAGTTATGCTCAAACATAATCTCCACCCAAGCATGTTGCTTGAGTGTTGTCCCAGCAGGTTTTACCTGTTGGGGTTGTGTGAAGCTGGGCACCAAACCTAGCACTCAATCGATCACGATTCGCGGTCGTGATTTTACCCAGAGGGGCTTTCTGTCCCTTTGGGGTGGAGGCTCCTCATTTTTTGCTGGAGGCCTCCATGAAATCTGCAATCCTCTCTACTGTCCTGTCCGCTTTCGCGCGGCTTGCGATGGTTCTTTCTGCTGACACTGCACATGCTTACAACTCCTACGCCGGCTATGTAATGGCTGACGTGGAGGTGGGCAAATGAACAACCTTCCTATTGTGTTGCTCATTCTCGCTGTGGTTGTCGGGTACCTCTACCTCACTCGTTCCAAGAAGGTTGTTCCTCGCCAGGATCCGAAACTTGGAAACGAGAAGGTTGATGATCTGCATGTGTCGCCTACCCAGGCCGCTCATGCGAAAGCAGCAAATGCTTCGCTCGGTCTTAGCGCCAAGGATTGCCTCGCTCTGCGTGGCGCCACCCGCACTAACCAGCTTCCGAAATTGATCGATTATTCGACCTATGACGAGCCGACCTTCCAGCGTCGCAAAATCCAGCTCAGCTTCTGAGTTGATGGACTACTCACTCTCTGAGTGAGTAGTGCTGCAAGGGCCCCCTTCCCAGGTGGTCCTCCAAAGTTCTCACCTTGAGTGCTTTGGTGGACCACCTGGCGAGGAGCCCTCCATGCAACATCCAGTTCAAGCGTTCTATCTAATGGAACTACAAGAGTTGCTGCTTAGCGGTGCGACGGTACGTGTACCGGACAACATCGCGAGTACAGTAACTCCTGAGGTGATGGACATTCGCTATGTAAAGCGATGGGCCGTTTACAACCACATTCTTCCCGAGACCGCGGAAATCGGGATCACGATGTAAATCCCTTCGATAGCGGGGGGGAGTTCGCTCCCCCTTGAAGCTTCTTTTCTGTGGCCTTGTCTCAAGCCCACCGAAAAGATTCTTCTGAACCTGCTACCTGGATTCCTGTTGGTCATTGTTGACCTTCGGATGCAGAAGCTGGACTGCTTTTCCCAGCATTACCATCAATCCCCTAAGGGCCACTCATACCCCGCCGGGGGCGTGCGCCCCGACTCTATGTGGAGTGACAACATGGCTCGTGGCGTAAACAAAGTAATCCTCGTTGGCACTTGTGGCCAAGATCCCGAGGTCCGCTATTTGCCTAACGGTAACGCGGTCACCAATCTCAGTCTCGCTACCAGCGAGCAGTGGACAGACAAGCAGTCGGGCCAGAAGGTAGAACGTACTGAATGGCACCGCGTCTCGATGTTCGGCAAGATTGCTGAAATTGCAGGCGAATACCTACGCAAGGGTTCGCAGGTTTACATCGAAGGCAAGCTGCAAACTCGTGAGTGGGAAAAGGACGGTATCAAGCGGTACACGACTGAGATCGTCGTTGACTCACAGGGCACCATGCAGTTGCTCGGTGGTCGCCCTCAAAACCAAGATGGCTCGCAGGCTTCCGGAGGTGGCAATTCGGCCTCACGTCAGCAGGCGTCTCGTTCTTAACAGCGAGCTCTTCGTTTTCAACGCAAAAACAGTCGGAGCCTGGATCAGTTCCGGTCCTCGACAACTTGGCTTGAGGCCTCGCTTCTAGCTAAGCACTGCAGATCCAATTCAAGCAATTCATCCCGCGCGGGGCGCAAATCCCGTTTGGGGTTTGCCTCCGCCTCTTAACCTGGAGGTACACATGGCTGGCAAACAAATTTCTCAACAGCGACCTTCCGTGAAACCTGAGCAGATCAATGATCTGGTCAGAAGCACGGAGCAGGACTTCTCGAACATAGTGAGTGCGATGAACAGTCGCATGAACTTTGCCCAAGAAGCGCTTTACGCCTACCAAGCAATGCTCGGTAATTCCTACCTGGCTTCGGTGGCAATGAATAACAAGGCAAGCTTTGCCTTGGCGATGCAGCAAATTGCTTCGTCAGGGCTTACGCTGAACCCCGCGATGGGATTGGCATATCTGGTGCCCCGCGAGGGGAAGGTGATCGCTGATATCTCCTACCGGGGACTGATGAAAATCGCCACTGATAGCCGTGCGGTCGATCTTGTGGTGGCCTGCTCGGTCTACAGTCATGACACCTTTAGCTTCAACGGTGCCAATGACGAGCCAGTTCACGTCTACGATCCATTCCTGGCGAAACAAGATCGGGGGCAATTCCGCGGCGTATACGTCAAGGCGTATCTGTCGATCGGCAAGCTTCTGGTCCATCCGGTCAGTGCTGAAGATGTCTATGCCGCCCGGCAGTTGTCTTCCGCCTGGGCAAACTCGGACCCTACGAAGAAAAAGGGTCCCTGGGATACTCACTTCGACTCAATGGCTATCAAGACGGGTATCAAAATTGCCCGGAAGTACTGGCCAATGACAAGTCCCGCCCTGGATAACGTCATCTCCTACCTCAACGAGGAAGGTGGTGAGGGCTTCGTTGGTGGTGCTGTCACGCTCGAAACTGCCTCGCGGGAGATGCATGGTCCCTCGTCGGCAACTCAGGCCAATGTTGTAAACCTCCACGGTGGGGTTGTTTACGACGTTGATCCTAATCCAGTTGTGCAGCCTCAGGCAGATGCTACGCCAGTTGGTGATTCGCATTTTGCCCAGACGGAACGGTCGCGTAACCCGGGGCCAATTCGTACTGAAGGTGAGGCTGGCGCTGGATCAGCACCTCGTGATGCTAACGAGACGCTGATCCGGCGTATCGATCAAGTGCATGACCGCTCGATGCGTACCGGAGCCTGGCAGAGCGCTTTCGACTGGGCCAGCGCCCAGCTGAAAGGCAATCTGCTTGAGCGAGCAAACCAGAAGTTCCGCAAGGGACAATCTGAGTACCTCGCAAAGCAGAAGGTACCTGCTTGATGTCAGTACTCAACCCTAAAGGGGGCCTTGCCCCTTTTGGGGGCTGGGTTCCTCCATCCATGGAGGCACAATGAACGTCATTAACTTGCGCCAAAGGAGCCCTCAGTGGCACACCTGGCGAAACGAAGGGATCTCTGCCACTTCTACCGCCGTGATACTGGGACATCATCCCGAGAAAACACGGTGGCGGTTGTGGGCTGAAATGACCGGTAGGGTTGCCTCGATCGACATTTCGATGATTCCCCAAGTTCGCTTGGCAATCATGCTGGAGCCCCATGCGATCGCCTGGTACCAGGATCGGTACGACACGGTCCTGCTTCCGCTTTGCGGTCAGTCGTCAACACACCCTGTGCTTAGGGCCAGTTTTGACGGAGTGGACCCGGACAATCGCCCCGTCGAAGTGAAGGTTCTTTCGGACACGAACTTCGAGGAAGTGAAAAATCTGGGGGAGCTTTCCTCGCATTACAAACTCTACTGGTGGCAGGTTCAGCACCAGATGGCTGTGTCGGGTGCAGAGAAGGGCTTTCTGCTGTTCTATCACACCCGGCAGGTCCCGATTGTCTTCGAGATTCTTCGAAGCAATCTGGCTGTAAAATTGATAACCAAAGCGGCGCTTGAATTCTGGGCGCTGGTTGTCACCGATACAGAGCCGGAGAAGGATCCTCTGCGCGACTACTTCATCCCTGAGGGTGAGAAGTTGGCGGAGTGGGTAAAGCATGCGGCCGAGGCCAGGAGCATTGACCGCCGTGTCAGTGAGCTCGAAGCAGAGCTGAAGTTGTTGAAGTCGCAGAAGGAAGGGCTTCAGCAAGGATTGGTTTCCCTTATGGGACACCACATGCTGGCTGAAGCCGAAGGTGTTCGGATTTGTCGGTACCAACAGGCCGGCAATGTGCGGTGGAAGGAGTTGTTTACCAGCCTTCACCCGGACTATCCAGAGGATAAATTGCAGTCCTATCGCGCGCCGGTAACGGAGCGATCCCGATTGACGATTGATCCAGATACACCGCTTTCAGACGCGGCGCTGGCGCATCTTTTCGAGGCCGAAACTGTTGACCTGGAAGGGGGTGTTCAGGCATTTTGCTATTAGGAATTGAGGGCCTTACGGCCCTCATTTTTTCCTCAAGAAACCTGTGGTAAGCACGCCCTTACCAGAGCTTTCTGAATTTGTTCCTTCGCCATGTGGCATGGGAGCGATAACGCAGCTGTTCGTTCTAACAGCAAATCTTAAAACCCCCTGGGGCATCCATTCCCCAGTCGGGGAGTGGTGTCTCTCTTTTCTGGAGTTGCACCATGAAATTTCAAAACATTATCCCAATGAGCTCGTTCGGCTGTGTCGGCAATGAAGCGCAAATTTTGGCTCCTGGCTTCCCGGCTGATCATGAACTGATGAACCTCGTTCCATCGATCAATCCCCATTACCACTTCCGCACTATTTTGCGGTTGCCGGTGATGAACTTTCTCTACTCACATGGTGGCGACTTTCTGTCCCTTGTGGGGCCAACTGGCGCCGGTAAGACCTCTATTCTCGAGCAAATTGCGGCGCGTCTAAATTGGCCATTCCGCAAGGTTAACGCTCACTCAAGGATGGAAATGCCTGAGCTGGTTGGTTCGACCTCGCTCGAATGTGATCAAGCTACAGGTGATCAACGTACCTCTTTCCGCTACGGCCCATTGGCCTTGGCAATGAAGGAGGGGGCAATTTTTGTTCTTGACGAGGCGGATGTACTTGATCCATCGGTGTTCGCTGGTCTCAATGCGGTGCTGGAAGGCGGCGCGTTGGTACTTGCAGAAAACGGTGGAGAGATCATTTACCCACATCCGAACTTCCGTCTGGTCATCACGAGCAACACTCGTGGTCAGGGAGATGACACTGGTCTCCACGGCGGCACCATGGCGCAGAACCTTGCGACCTGGGACCGTTGCCGGATGCTCGAAGTATCTTATATGAGCAAAACGGAGGAGCTTCAGATCCTCACTTCGACAATGCCAAAAGTTGACGTTGCCATTCTCGAGACGATGATCGATATCGCCAACGATGTGCGTAAGCAATTTGTTGGCAACCCTGAAATGGAGTTGAAGCCAGGCCAAGCTGGGCTGACGATCACGTTCTCGACGCGCTCGCTGCTGCGTTGGGCTCGGATTGCTTCGACCTACAGTGGTAACGCATCTGCAAAAGCAGTCTTCCCATCACCAATGGGCCAGGCTCTTCGTGAAGCGCTTACCAACCGTGCCGATAAAGCGATGCGTGTGGTTGTTCACACCTTTGCCAAGGACGGATTCGGTGCTGCTTGGGGTGCTGACCCTGTGCTGCAGGCGGCGTAAATCATGAGTGTTTTTTTCTCGTGTGCAGTTGAATCAGCACAGCGGGAGCCTATCCGACTGGCACTACAGGATCTTGATCCTGTAGCTGCCAGCCTGGGGCTGTCATCGTCGCTGGAATCACTCGGTGCTCTGCTTGAAGGCTCTCTCGCTTCTGGCGAGCTCAAGCCTGATGAAGACCTAGAAAAGATACTTCTGCTGTCGGCAGTCGCTGTCAATCTGGGGCCGGAAAACAATGGTGGTCAGCTACTCAGCCTGGCCACAGCCGGCGGAGACTCCATTGAGTTGACTACTGCTAAGGAATGCGATGCTTTTCTGACGCGGTTGTTGAACGTTGATCAGTACAATCAGGGTATTCAAATTTTGATTGCCCTGGGCGTGCTGCCTAAACCCTTGGACCTCACTTCCTTCGCCAATGCTTTTGAAGGCGAGTCTGTGTTCTGTCTTTAACCCTTACGGGGCTCTTCCCGTAAGGGGGGAGCTCCGAAAGTAATTCGGAGTTTGAACTATGAATTTGACACCAGCGCTCTGTAAGGCCGTTGAACTGTGCACTAACCACCTTCGCAAGGAGGATGTACAGCTTCTTCAAACAATCGCGGCTGATCATCGACTGAGCTTCAGTGAATCCGCTGAGTTCCTCCCAGTCGTCTTCGAAACCCGTTATGGGTTTTTGATTGCGATCGGTGAGCTCACGGTAAACGCTATTGTTGAGCGGGGTGCATCATCTGAGTTCAAGTCATTGCTTGAATGGTGCCTTGAACCCGCACAGGGAATCCTCTATCTGGCTTTCGATGCTGATGCTGAGCAGATTGAAGATTTGCCAATGTTCGATTGGTAAGATAGCGGGGGCCATTGGCTCCCGCCTTCGAGCCTGCTTTGCTATAGTTCGGCTATAGCAAAACAGGTTCTCAGCGTTGCTCATGTGAGCAACCTGCGATAAGTGACAGCTACTCACTCAAATCCGCAGCATTCCTACTTAAACCCATTGGGGGCGACCTTCCCCATATGGGGCAGACCGCCTCCTTTTCCCGGAGGTGCGTCATGCAAAATTCTAATCTCGTTCAAGAAACTCAAATTCTCAGCAAGCTCTTGCTGGTGGATTTGAACGTCAGTATCTGGTCTGGCCGCAAGAAATTGCGCGCTGAGGACCTGGGTGTAGGTCTCAATCTGCCCCCTTCGGAACTGGCCTCATTGGGTAGTAAGCGAATCACCGACCCAGATGAGATCAAGGAGTTCGATCGGCTGAAGCGGCGCGCAATTCGCCTGCTTGAAACCAACGGAGTTCGCTTCATGGGGGGCTACGGTCTTCCAAACGATGTGGCACCGGCGGTTGCAACCGAACTGCAGGATATCCAGCGGTTGTTCACCCAACAGATTCAGATTTTCATCGGCAAGTACGATCAAATCTGCCTCGACTGGATGAACA
Source organism: Pseudomonas sp. PDM26 (assembly GCF_019219185.1). Taxonomy (NCBI): domain Bacteria; kingdom Pseudomonadati; phylum Pseudomonadota; class Gammaproteobacteria; order Pseudomonadales; family Pseudomonadaceae; genus Pseudomonas; species Pseudomonas sp. PDM26. The sequence continues at coordinate 285,165 of NZ_JAHUWC010000006.1, forward strand.
AATGGAACGGTGAGCCTAAATGGCGAAAGGCTATTGAAAACGCCATCACTCCAAAGGCTGTCGTACAACAGCGGCTTGGCTTTCGCTTCACTCTTTGCCGCGTGGTGCCCGATGCTTCGGATCCCTCGCTGTCAAAGGGCTTGGAGCAGGAGGTTCAGGGGTTGTCGGGTCAGCTGTTTCGGGAAATTGCCGATGCAGCTGAGGATCTTCTCGATAACAGCTTCGTTGGAAAGGGCTCTGTCAGCCGTAAGGCTGTCAGCGCCATGCTCAAGATGCACAAGAAACTCAGCTCGCTGGCTTTCTTGAATCCGAAGGTGCAGGACGTTGCCGAATACATGATGACCGTGATCGGGAAGCTGCCTAAAAGTGGTCCATACGAGGGGGCGCAATTTCAGGATCTGTTAGGCCTGATCATGAACCTTTCTGATGAAACCAAAATTCTCAAAATGGCTGAGGTCTTCTCGAAAACCTCAACCGATGTCCAGTCCTCGATTCAAGTGCAGGCTCCGCTCGTTGTAGATGCTACTACTGCCCTTCCGGCCGTAGTCGAATCTCCGGAACTACTCCTGATCGATGATGAAGAGACGGCGTTTGACCTGGCGGGTGAAAACCTCCTGGCAACCAATGTCTCAATGGATGTTGGCCACACTGCAGCTACCGTCACGCTTGATGAACTGATGGCTGATAGCTCCCTTGAGGGTGATATGAGCATTGGCGAGCTGTCGGCACTGGCGCAGCAAATCCAGTCCAGTGCAGTTCAAGCAGCACCCGTTGTCGACACAAGCACTTTGCCCGCGGCCCACATTGTGGCGCCGTTGGTTGAGCTGCAAAGTGGCGCCATCGAGTTCTGCATGTAATTCCAACCCCTCGGGGGCACATCTGCCCCCTTTGGGGTAGGTGTGTCTCCACTACCTGGAGGCAACACCATGAATAATTCACTTCAAACAGCACTTCCGATTATCGCTCGCTACTACTGCGATGACCTGGGTGTGAGCGTTGTCTGGGGCGGAAGCCAAGCTTGTACCAGGAACAACGTCATCTACCTTCCAATGATTGAGGCGTCGCCCACCATGTTGAATGTGGCCCTTGGCTACACGGCGCATGAGTCGGCACACATCAAATACACAGATTCGACGGTGTACGACAAAGCAGCACTCGAACCACCGTTCATTGGGAGGTTTTTGAACCTGCTCGAGGATATTCGAATCGAGAAGCGAATGATGACCGACCACTACTCCACCATTCACCCCTTAGCCGTAACGGCCAAAGAGGTGCTGGGAGGCGAAAGTGATCTGTCAGGCAAGACTGAGGCGGTACTGCTTCACGATGGCTGCTTGATCGTTGGGCGCGCTAAATTGCTCAACCAACCACTCCAGCGTGAAGCGGACAACCTTATCTTCAAAATGAGAGAGGTTTTCGGACCTGGTCGCAGTACCAAGATTTTTGGATTGCTTAACCAGGTAGCTGGACTTCCGGACACTGAAGCTGTTTATCAACTGACCCACCGCATCTTGGATGTACTTGATGAGGAAGAGCCGGAAGACGACCAGAGTCAGCAACAGAACCAACAATCGCCGAATTCTGGTCAGGGGTCGAACCCGCCGGATCAAAGCGGACAACCCCAGAACCAGCCTGGTGATGGGGCAGACGATGGATCTGCCAATGATCAATCAGGCGGTGCAGATGATCCGGATGCACAAGCTGGTGGTTCGTCCGCAGGTGCTGGTGATCCTGGCAGCGATGCCGCTGGACCCGATGATGCTCAAACAGCCGGCGCTACTGCCGGTCGAGGAGCAGCTGGGAAACTGAAGCAGAAGATACTTTCTGCAACGGATGCAGACCTCGATGATGCTAAGTCTGATGTCGGCGGGGAAGCTGCAAAACTGATAGGCCAAGCAGTTGACCATTCAACTCCTACACCTGCCTCGGTAGTGAAGGATGCGGTGGGCTCTAGCATTCAAGGGGGAATCGTCGTTCAGAATGGACAGCTTGCCTCTATGGGACTGCGCCAGGTTCTCAACGGACTGATTCAGGGTTCGCGCGATGCACGCGTAAGTCTGCGTCGTACGGGTAGCAAAATCGATTCCTCGCGCTTAGCGCGGGTTCGGGTTGGGGAAAACCGGATATTCCGGCAGCAAGAACCCGTGCAGCGTACCAATGCGGCAATCGAAATTCTGCTCGATGGATCTGGGTCGATGGATTCCCCCGTCAGGGGCCAAAGCAAAACTGCACTGCAGATTGCCGAGGAAGCAACCGTGGCAATTCTCTCCGCATTGGAGGGGATTGCTGGTGTGACTACCGGCGCGATGGTTTTTCCTCGCAATGGTGGCCACGGCACAGCGGTTGGCGTTTTGAAGCGGCATGATCAGCGGCTTGTTGGCGCTATTCAGGAAGGGCGCTTTGGTTTGAAAGCAACCGGTGGTACACCTTTGGCAAATGCCATATGGCCAGCTGCTGGAGATCTGCTGAGGGCCAAGGGCGAGCGGAAAGTGATGTTCGTTATTACCGATGGCGATCCCGACAACGCTGATCAGGCTAAAGCCATGGTTGGTCGTTGCAGGGATTCTGGAATCGATGTGTTCGCGGTTGCTTTTGGGACTGCAAACACAATGAAACTCCATGACGTCTTTGGTAAAGACAGGTGGCAATTCCTGAGTGATCTCGGCGAATTGCGCACTGCGTTAAACAGCCTGGTTCAACAGGTTCTGACACAAGCCGCGTAAAGCGGATTCAACCCAAAGGGGGTATCTCACCCCCTTTGGGGTGGCGTACCTCCTCCTAACCGGAGGTATACCAATGCAATTAGCCATGTTGTTCGGAGAGCAGTCTCAGTCCGAGCTCCCTGACAGCCTCGTGAAAAAAGTTCGTCGCGCGCGTCGCCACCAAGCGATCAGTGCAGTCGAAGTTCAGCAGGTCTCTATCTTCGACCTCCTGGCGCTGCCAGAGGAGGAGTTGGGGCCTGTTGACTGGACGGATGACGATATCGATGTGCTCAGGGAGAAACTGCTGTTTGAGGCGTGCAGTGTCTTTTTGGACAAGCGCGCAGCACTCAGCACTCGGAAAGATCGTTGGGCATGGATCATGAGTGATGAGCTTTCACCATTCTCGTTCAAGGTCTGCATCAGCGCAGCTGGTGTCGACTGCGACAAGTTCCGTGAAAGCCTGGTCGATCTTTGCCGCCGGGAAGGGGTGATTGATCAGCTGCAAATCGCAGCATAACGAATACCTCCTTCAGATAATGGGGGAGGGTATTTGGTAGTAGATGCCCTTGCCACTTGGCTTGTGGTACCTGATGACCAACGTCAACTTAAACCGCTGGGGCGGTACCTCCCCAACGGGTGGTGCTTCCCCTGAAATTTTGGAGGCACCATGCGCTATAACACACAACCGAAACTTGATTTTCCATCGGTGGAACTGTTCCCTTACCGGGCGTCAGGTCATCTTCGTACACGCGAGGAGTACCGGCATCTGGCGGCAAACCTGCAGCAATTCGAGCAGGGGCGCCGGGGCGAGTTTCTCGACCGGCTGAAACAGTTCAAGGCGGTAGGAGAGGAGTCGATACGATCTTTTCCTGCAGCGATGGTTGAGCCAATCTGCAACTACGAGATGCCGCCGGCGCCACGCGTTCTGGTGCACTCGCCTGGGGCGTATGAGACGCACGCCAGCCATCAAGTGGTTGACGATGCTCCGTTGGTATCCATCGATGATTACGCGGGCTACGGCGAACACTCTGGGGGCATCCCTGAGTACCTGTCAGAGCCTGGTCATTTGGAATCACCTTTAGAGGAGGTTCCACCTGGTGACTACAGTGATACGCCTATGGGCGCTATTGCTGATCATGTTCTGCCGGCCGATGTTCTGGCCGACGACAACCAGGTTGATTGGTCAGGCGCTAAGGAGGGCGTCGTATCCCAATACGGTCACTACCACTACAAGTTCGACAAGAACGAATCCATGTCGTATCTGGTTCGTCTTGGCCGCAATGAGTACGTCTGGGGCATTGACCTGGAGCGTGTGGTGAACCTGCAGAGCATTCGGAAGGGCGATCATGTCCAGCTGAAATGCATTGGTAAGCAACCCGTCGAGGTAGAGGCGCGTGTCAAACAACCCGATGAAACGTACAAGATCGAAACACGGATCGTGCAACGAAACACCTGGGTAGCACGCGTTATTGCTCGTGGGCCTGCACAAGCGAAATAGTAAGAATGCTCGATCAGGGTCGCCGTTATGGCGGCCCTGGCTGAGTCTTCAAACGAAAGGGATCGTGCCCTCTCGTTTGAAGATTCTCTGCGCCGGAATGACCTGGTGCACTGAAGCTGATTATTCAGCACTCAACACCCAGTGGGGTTTCATATCCCACTCCGGGGTATGGCTTCACTTCGAAACGGAGATCTCCATGCCCAACTTCATAATGCTGCAGTCGGTTTTTACACAGGCTGCTGCCTTGGGAATTCTGATTCCTGATGAGCTGAAAAAGTTGCCTGGCCTCCTCGATGAGTTCATCTCTATTGCCGACGGTCTCATCACCTCCGCAGACGGCACAGGTTGCTGTGATGAGTTGACGGTTGTTGACGCTGCGAAGGTGACTGAGCTTTCACAGGTGGTAAGTTCGCTGCGCGATGACATCTCCACGCCAAACCTGCCGTCGATTGGGGTTTCCCTTTCGATCTTTGATTGCCATGGAGAGCCCTATGCTAGTCGTGTGGTGAATCTGGCTGCTGCAGGCGTTTCAGATGTTGTTGACCATGCTGCTCAGGCGGTGCTGTTGCACCGTGCAGGCAAGAACATGGGCTCTGTCATGGATGAACTCGAGTCGGCCTTGGTCGTCTACGACGTGATTCCGGAAGAAGGCGATTGGCCCCTTTCCGGCTGCACTGCCAACGTGTCGATCGGCCTTGAGTCGATCGATATCGAGACAGGGCCTGTCTATGGTGGAGCAACTGCCTCTAGTGGCAAAAATGCATTGGTGGACCGAAGCATGCTTCGAGGTGCTCCTGTTCACCACATAAGTGTTGCCTACCCGGGTGGTGGCAAGCTCGGCATCCCGCCGGAAGCGACCCAAGATGGCGCTGAACGCTTGATTCGTGAGCTGGGGTTGGTCCCGTTGAACCTGGTCGTGGAAACACAGGAACTGGGTACCGACTGTGTCGCCGATGTCCGTCTGACGGTTAGTTTGCCCGGGAGCGCTGTTCTGATCGGGGAAATCAGCGATGTAGTGAAATACGCCGCTGAGCATTGGGATCTGCGATTCCGATCCCTACACCCAGCAGAGCAGAGTGAGCTGGTGGATCGTATGGTTCGCACTGTGGGTGCTAACCGCTAACCAGGTGTTCGCAGAGTTACACGTAGTTTTAATAAACCCTTGCGGGGTTCAGTCCCGCTTGGGGCTGGCCCTGCCTATTCCAGGAGTCAGAAAATGAAATTGAAAATCACCAATAACTCTCAGATTAAGTTTGCCCAGCGCCTTCGATTCAACGGGGTGTGGGTACACGACGTCTGGGTTGATGGTCAGTATTTTCAGATTGAGGTTGGCGACGATTCATTCAAGGGCCGGCGAGAGTTCTTCAGCGGTATGTCCGATGTGGAGTTTGAGCGGGATGTTGTTGGTCGTACCAACACCGTGACAATGATGGATCGTACGGCTCCTCCAGAGGCATTGGTGGCTTCGTTCAATCAATGGCGCACGGAGTTTCACGCTGAGCGTGTGAATCGCCTACGCAGCCAGCCAGAGCGCTATGGCGATATAAGTGATGATGATCCGCTCATTCAACCGTACCCGGATGTTGTAGCGGCTCGTTACGAGCTTGGCCAAGGTTGGGTGAAAACAACCGAAGTGGCGCAGTGTGCGGCCTGATTCCAGGACTCAATCAATCTAACAACCTTCAAGTGCGTCACGCATGTGATGCACCTCAAGGCATAGGAGAGCCTATGAAATCTGGAACCAACTCGACTCACCCGATTCAGTTTGAGGGGCAGCTATCGGTCTTCGAGAGCCCTCATTCAGGCAATGCACTGCTCGTCGATCGGGCAGAGTACAACCGCTATAGCCGTCTGGTTTGGGTGGCTCTACTGCCAGAAGATCCAGTTGCGCTGGAGGCAATAGCTCTTCACAGAGCTACGAAACCCTAGCGCCTACTTTTACGTGTCAACCATCCTTGGTCATGCCAAGGATGGGTTTTTCCAGATCACATCCAACAGGACTGCCTGTCGAATGTGATTTCCCTATCCGGCATGTGCTGGAGAGGAAAACAGCTGCATTCGCAGCACAGGCTTCGGCCTTTTTAACCCCTGCGGGCACCGTCCCCGCTTGGGGATGGGTCCGTACTCTCGGAGATGACCCATGACTTCAATCAATAACCTTGTGATGCAGCCTCCCCGGGCACGCGTCTCCTGGCGTCTGTCCTACCTGGGCAGACATGAATACGACTGCTCATTCCTGGGCAGTGATTTTCGCGTCACAGTCCGTGTTACCAGAGAGAGCTATCCGGCTTTCTGCAACCTGAGTGAGGCCGAGTTTGAGCGGTGGGAAAATGGTCAATTCGGCTATGTGACCCACGGTGATCCTTCAAAGCTCACGGCTGAGTTCGTGGCCACGTTCAATCGATTGCGCTTCGAGGAATGGCAACAGCAGGTACAAATCATGCTGAGTCAACCCGAGAAGTACGCTGACTACACGCCCAAGCACTTCTCTGTGTACGTCGGTGCGTCCTACGACAAATCCATAGGTTGGGTTCGGATGCATGAATTCGAGGAAATTCGGGCTCTTGCCGGGATTCCCGAACACATTGCTATCGACCCAACTGTTCGTCACTAAAACCCACCGCCGGGCCCCTGTCCCCGCGGTGGGGCATGGTCCGGCGCCAAACTGGAGAAACACCATGAATGCAAACCAAGCACTGATCGTTGTTCAACGCCTGCTCATTAATGCAGGATCTCGGTTGAAGCTGCGATTGGTTTCACATGTAGGAGCGGATTACTGGAGCTTTTCTGTTGTTGGCCGCGGCCGATTGGGCAAGAAGGTCATCGTGCCCTTCATCCAGGTCACCGACGGCTTCAGAATTCTGGGGATCCTGGACCAGACGGGCCGCAACTCTCATTGGCTTTTCAATGGCCAGGCCGGAACCGGTTGCCGGCAGATTGCTCACTACGGGGATCTAGGGCGTACCGTTGTTTACCACTCGAAGCAATACTTGACCGAGTGGTATGGCAAGAGCGTAGGGGACGCCGGTCTCTCCTCCGCGTGCAAGGCGATCATCGCCAGCGCTCCGGATCGAGAGACCCTGGTCCTTCGTGATCTTGAGTATGAACGTGACGAGCGGCGAATTGAGTTGCCGTCTACGTGCCAGGCTGAAGTCGTGCAGCGATGCATGGATGGGGAAATTGTCCCTGTCCAAGTCGAGCAGTACGAAAGGCTGATTAAGGAGTTCGGCGTCGCAGTGCGGCTTGGCCGCGGTGATTACTGTGGCCAACTGATGTCGAACGATACATCGAAGGTACTGCTTGCCGGCCAATTTATGGCCGCGTGAGGCGCGATCCTTCTTCGGAAGGAGCGCTTTGGAACAACCTGTGAAGTCATGGAATCGGGGCGCGCAAATGCCCCGGTTGCATGCGGCGCTTTGCCCAGGCAAAATCCTGAACAGTTACCCGGTAGCATGTGCTACTTGGTAAAAGAAGCTGGTATCCCAGCATTTCTCTCAGCCCCGGCGGTTCTCCTTCGCTAGGGGTCAAGCTCGCTTCCAATGGGGCGCAATCTACGATTCACAGCCTGCTGACCATCGCTTTCGTGGTGAAGGACACTTCATCGCGCGTGATCACCAGCACCTGTTCGACTTAAAAAACTCAACCTGCGGGGGTGTGTTCCCTGCGGGAGCATGGTCCCGCTCAACCTGGAGAAGACCATGAATTGCAAAACTACCCAGAAGTACATGTTTGCCTTTATCAGCAGCTATCGTGGGACGCACTCCTACGAAGCCAAGTCGATCGAGAATGGCGTTGTTGGCCAGGCGTTACGGTTCGCATGCCGAATAGCAGCAGATCCGTACGAGCAGCCTTGCACGCTTTCTCGTGAGGAGTGGGAGAAACAGGTCAACGGAAAGGTTGGGATGGTGAGCACCTACCCAGCTGAAACCCTGACTGACGAACTCGTGGCCACCTTCAATCGATGGTTATTTGATGAGTGGAAGCGAGACGTTAACTCGATCCTCGCCAGCCCTGAGGTTTACGGCGCTGATGTTCCGAGCCTCTGCCCAGTCTTCGTAGGCGGGCGGTACGACGCGGAAACTGGTTGGTGCGCCCTTCAGAAGTTCGATGACCTAGTGAAGCTTGCCGGCCTGCCGGTGGAGCGCTGCTTGAATCCTCGACTTCCAGGCGTCACCCGGGAAAAGGTGACAGTCGCTTAACAACAGGTTTTTTTGCGAAGGCTCAGGCCTTCAGAAAAGAATCTTTCCTTTCATCGAAGTCCTTGAGGGCTTCGTGATAACAAGCTGGCCACGCCAGCACAACTCAACCCACTGCGGGGCTTCATGACCCCGCATCGGGGTCATGGCTTCGCATTTACCGGAGATCCATGATGAAAGTTTTTGCATACGTACAAGGCGTTGAAAATGAACTCTACAAAGTTTTCGTAACGAATCAGGCTCACACCCATGAGTGTTGGCTGACTGCCGTTTCGCCAAACACCAAAAACCTTTTCGAAGGTTTCAGGCAGGCTTTGGATAAGTTCGAGGCGGGCCAACGGGAGTTTGTAAACCTGGACAGCGTCCACGTCTCGCAGTTAGGTGAGGTGGTCGATGGCGATGTTGCCATTGGTCAACATCGCATGTTCCTGGTGTCAGCCGATGAGCACTATTGGCTGGCCAACAAAAAGGGGATGCTTGCGAAATTGAGTGACCTTGAGTCCACTCTGCAGTCCTACCTGGGGACCGCAACTTGTGTCCTCAGCACGGTCAGCGATGAACACATCGGCGCCGTGGTCACGAACTACTCGCCGATTGAAAATCTTCGACCTCAGGTATTGGTGGTCATGGAGGATGGAAACCCGATTGGGGTTCAGCTTTTTGGGCTCCCAGCTTCAACAGTGGTCTCTGTTCTGGATGTGATCCACCCAGATGACGCTCATTGCTTCAAAGACGAATACCTCGGTGATCTTGTCTATGAACACGGGGACGTCAAAAGTAATGTTCGGAATGTCACCCCAGCGGTGCAGCACCTGAACACCTTTTCGCAACTTGCCAAATTGATCTAACCCATTCGGGGCCATGTCCCGATGGGGCGTGTCCCGTACCTCATCCTGGAGTACGACATGACTACAAAATCCAAGCTTCTCATCAACCTTGATTGCATGTTCATTGGAAGTCACTCTGAAGTGGCATTGGTTCCGGCCGATCTCACCCAGGGAGAAATGCACGCCATCACGGAGAAGAGGTTTGATTCGGTTGACATCAGTGACTATGTCATTGACACCGGAAACGGATCTCAATACGGCTCGCATACCGAATGGGTCGGTGACGATGAAGAGCACACGCTCGAAATCGTGAGAGATTCCAACGGGCAATTGAAAATACTGAAGCAGGAGATCTGTGCTCCTGAGTCGCCCCCGGCCTCGGCTTCCGGCGACGGCCTTCTGTTCATCCAACAGGATGAAGACCTGCACACCATCATTGCTGCCCTGCGGTACTGGCAACAAATGGGGATGTGCGATCCCTTCAAACGGTCGGATGAAATGCATTCGTTGTGCACAAACAACGATGAGCTTGAGTCGTACTGTGAGGACGACCTCGATGACCTGGTCATGAGACTGAACGTCGAGATGAACCCCAAGGATTTCTTGGAAGACATCAAGGCTATCGTCTGATTGTGAGGTAGCCGGCCCTTATGGGCCGGCCATCCTCAGAATGCTTCTGAGTGACTCTGCGCAAGACTCAGTCACAAGCATTCTCTGGCCTCCTCATGTGAGGAGCCAAGATACCCAGCTGGTGGTCACCAGCACATAAACCAAAAACCCACCTGGGGGCATTCATTCCCAGTGGGGGTGGTGCTTCCAATCACTTGGAGTTCCACCATGACTACAGTAATCAACACAACAATTGGCGAAGCAAAGGGCGGCGTTGCGCGACTGTGGCTCGAGGGCCAGAAGCTCGTTCATGCCGGCGTAAAGGTTGGAGCTAAGTACCTGCTGCGAAGCAATGAAACATCCAAACGGCTCGAGTTGGTACCTGTCTCTGGCGAGACGCTGGAAGCGGGTTCCTTCACTGTTTCTAAGCGTGAACGCAACGGTGTGGTTACTCCTCTGTTGGAGGTGCGCACCGACTTACTCAAGACGTTCTTTGAAGGCTGCGAAAAGGTTCGTGTTGCAATTCGCAGTGGTCGCATTGTCGTCACTGCTCTGCAGGTGGATCTCAAGATCAAGGAGCGTGTTGAACGGATAAAACGCAAGCTCACCGAAAAGGTGGCGCTGGCAAAGGGTTCGCTCTATCACGGGAGCGGTATCATCGATAAAGCGCTGCATTCGGGCCTTTTGGTTGCGGGTGTTGCGTCCTTCATTCAAGTCGGCGTCGAGCTCGATTCAAACTATCTGGATGCTTCACTGCGCAACAATCCAGAGCTTTGGACCGAAGAGTCAATCGCGATCAACACCGACATTCGTGACCTCACGTTGGCGGGCGATATTCCGCAATTAGACGTCCTGACAGCCGGGATCCCATGCACAGGCGCGAGCCGTTCAGGCCGGGTGAAGAACAAGATACAGAATGCGGAGGAACACTCCTCGGCAGGTACCTTGTTCATCGACTTCCTGGACTTCGTGAAAGCCTCTAACCCTGCGATCTGTGTCATCGAAAACGTTCCTGAATATTTGGACTCGGTATCGATGACGGTGATTCGCAGTGTGATGACGTCGTTGGGCTACGTTTTGCATGAGACGGTGGTCAATGGGGCGGCTTTCGGTGTGCTAGAGGACCGGAAGCGGATGGTGGTGGTTGCGATCACAAAGGGCTTGGGAGAGGGTTTCACCTTTCCGACGCCCACTGACGTTAAGCCGGTTAGAGTCGGGGATATTCTCGACGAAATCCCTCTCGACAGCTCACGCTGGAAAAGCTACGAGTATCTCGTGGCTAAGGAGGAGCGCGATATTGCGGCTGGCAAGGGTTTCAAACGTCAGTTGGTCACAGCAGACAGTACGTCGGTTGGGACTCTCGGTCGTGGCTATTTCAAAGGACGAAGCACGGAGCCCTTTCTGCTGCACCCTGACCCTACAAAGTCAGAGCTCAGTAGGTTGTTCACCGCTACCGAGCACGCCCGTTTGAAAGGGATCCCGCCAAGTATGGTGGATGGGCTATCAGAAACGATCGCCCATGAGGTCCTCGGGCAGTCGGTTGTGTATCCCGTCTTTCAGGCGGTTGGTTGGGCGCTGGGTATGGCCTTGACTAACCAGGTAATCAATCCTGATTACGTTGCTCTTCAGGAAGAGGGGATCGACAGCTACTGCATGCAAGTCTGTGGAGGCGGAGTGTGCGGTGTCGGTCCTGTTTGCCATATGGGAATCGACTCCTCTACCCATCTTCCACCGAAGTACATCAGTGGGCAGCAGACCCAGTTGGCGATGTTGTAGGACGCCAATTGTCAAAACATTCCTCAGGTCGGCGACATGCCTCCTGGGGGTGTTCGGTACTAAGGGGGCGCTAAGGCCTCGCTGGGACTGACAACGATGTAATTATTATCAACCCTGGCGGGCAGGTACCCCGTCTGGGGCACATGTTCGCCTCGATCGGAGGTGCCATGTGATGAGTGTAATTTGCCAGGCTGCGAGGATGATAGGGAGTCGTAAAATCGTGCGAAAGGGGACTGCAAAGACCTCTGAAAGTACGATATTTCTGTGGGAGCTCGATGACGGAAATACACTGGAGCTTCTGCGGAATGAGGCGCCCATGATGACCGCGCACTTTGTCAGTGTCAGGGAGAGGACGGAGAGGTTTAATGACCTGCTCGAGTACTACGAGCGGCATGCCAAAGTCTTCAGCCCCGACCGCTATCTGGCTGCATAAACCTGCGGCGCTTTGACCGTCCCGAACCTGGGGCGGTCAAAGCTATCGCTCTACCAGGTAGGGAAAATTTGTCGTATATTCACGGTGCATTTAAACCAGATGTTCCGCGATTCAGCTGACTCTTCAGCACCTCTTTTTGATTCCCTCCCGCTTCTCGACTGCTTTCCCAAGCTAGTTTTGCGAAAGCAATTGATTCTTCGCCCCCTGATGTCAGGTGGTGAGATGCCCAGTTGGTGGTTTACCAGCAATTAAAATCCCTAACGGGGCTTCATGCCCCTGCCGGGGCATGGCCTCGCTCTTAACTGGAGTTCGCTATGCAAAATATCTCTTACGACTGCGCTTTTATGGCCGACGAAATCAATGTGACTTTGAAGGTTGATGCGGCTGATCTGAAGGAAGCTTTTTCGCAGTTCCTCAAATCAAGCGTAGGCCTCTTCCTGTCGCAGAAGTACAGCATTGGCACTGGTGATTTGGACTCGATCCCGGGCACTCACTCGAGCGTTGTCACGCTTCAGGAGCAGGGATGGGCGCTGTTTGTATCGCCTACTGATTTGACGCCTGTTCCCACGGTTGTTGTGCGCCGCACAACCAATGACGAAGTCCTCGTTGAGAGTAACCAGGTAGTCCGGGTGCTCTATCTCGAGGATGACAAATCTGGGGATTGGGATCCTGATGAAAGCAACTGTGTGACGCTGGCAAATACTGAAATGTGGCTAACGCGCTTCGATGTTTCACCCACGGATCTGGGGCCTGTACTGGCTGATCTTAAAATTGGGATTACCGCCTGAGCCTTTTGGCTTTTGCGGACCTCTAACAAACTATTAACCCATTGGGGGCGATCCCCTGATGGGGGGAGCCTCTTTTCGTTGCTGGAGGCTCGACAATGTTTATCGAATCGGTCGACAACCCTAATGTTTTTCAGTTGCTCGGAGACACCGTCACGGCCGATGAAATCATCGAAGCTGCGAAGGGGATCATCGACAAGCGCTTTGCTAAAGGGGTTCGTTTTGACAGTCCGGACCGCGCACGGCATTTCTTCAAGTTCAAGTTGGGTGAGAAGGACCGGGAAGTGTTCGGCGTCGCCTATCTGGACGCCCAGCATCGACTCATCGCATTTGAAGAACTCTTCGCCGGCGGCCATCAGAAGGTTGGTGTCCATCCTGGCGTGGTTGCCAAGCGGGCGCTCCTGCACAATGCACCCAAAGTCATTTTGGCGCACAACCACCCAAGTGGTGATTGCAACCCATCGCCTGATGACATCTCAATGACGGCATCGCTGAAGCAGGCTTTGATGCTTGTGGAGGTGGAGCTCATTGATCACATTATCGTTGGTAAGCACTGCTACAGCATGTGCGACAACGGTCAGATCTAAATCCTTCCCATCGGGCGCATCACATCCCGGTTGGGTTGTGGTGTGTCCCACTACGGAGATGCGCCATGAAATTTAAATCCTCAGTTGTTAGCTATCCGGACCGTGGTCATTGGGGGGATAGTCGCTACCGTGGTAACTGTACAGGCGCGATCGTAAGGGACTTCTTCGGGACGTATCACACCCGAAAGGATGGTCTTGCGTTTGACCCTAGTATCGGCGGCGGGACGTCTGTTGATGTCGCCAACGAGCTCGGTCTCCGGTTCAAGGGAACCGATCTGCACCAGGGCACCAACCTGTTGCTGGACGACATGCGGACCTTTCTTGGAGAGGAGGCCCACTCCTGTTGGTGGCACGCACCCTATGCGTCGATGCTGGTTTACAGCGGAGAGGTCTGGGGTGAGCCAAACAAGTGGGACATGAGTCGAATGGCCCTGGCCGAGTTCACGGAGGCTCTTGAGCTCTCCATCATGAACATTCATGACGCCGTCGAGAAAAACGGGCACTACGGGATTCTCATGGGCAATCTCCGTCGCCAAGGTCAGTACCTTAATTTGTCATCGCTCGTCGAACGCGTCGCACCGGGTCGGCTTGTTGATGAAATTATCAAGATTCAGCACAACTGCGTTTCTGATCGTCGGGAGTACCGAGGCAACATCGTCAGGATCGCCCACGAGAAGCTTTTGGTCTTCAAGAAGAACAAGGACTCTCTGTACTTTCTAACACAGGTCGACAAACGTGCTGCGTCATGGGTTGGGACTACTTGGCGGGCCGCGATTCGTCGCATCCTTCAAGGTGGCAAGGTCCTGCACCTCAAAGAGATTAACCAGTTGATCGAGCCGTACGCAGGTACACGTTCAAATCAGCACTGGGAGGCAAAAGTTCGTCAGGTGGTTCAGGACGCGCGCTTTTTTGAACGCGTTGCCCCTGGTACCTACCGGCTGGCTGCCTAATTCGTCTCGCACCGCCCTGGGGAGTTCCCGGGGCGGTGTAGAGACCGCTTCGGCAAGAGCATTGCTCAAGCGGTTTCATTCGAACCAATGTTGGTTCGATTTGAAAGTAGCTGCGCTTCTGCAGCAATAAAACCAAACCGGCGGGGTTTAGCTCCCTGTCGGGGGTTAGCTCCGTCTCAACCCGGAGTTAAACCTATGAAAAAAAATCTTGGCATCATTGGTGAGTTCCTTGGCCATTTGGTCATGGGAGTCATTTTCTTTTCCCTGCTCGTGATCGCGAGCCTTTTGATCTCGACGCTTACCAGTTGGGTGGGGGGCTTCGAAGTCGGTAAGGACCTGGTCCCTGTTCTGAAACTCTTGGAGCATGTGATCTTGTACAGCGACTGCGTGTTCCTGGGATGGTGGACGATCTATTCGACCTACCACGCCTGCAAGGCTCTTCTGGCCTGAACCGTTACTAACGGGGCGGCCTGGGGCATGCCCTTATGCAAACAGGAAAAACTATTGGAGATAGGCTATGAATGCCTTCATTCGTGGCTTCAAGCGCGGTGTACAAGAAACCCTTCAAGGCTTTTGGGCACCCGCTGTAGCGTTATGGGATTTGCTAAGTACCACTACGGATAAAATAACCGGCGATGTAACGAAGCAAGATCGGTAGCCTTCCTGTTCCATGTAGGTCCATCCAGCATCAGTTGGTGGACACGGCCCCTCACTTTGCGGTGAGGGCCAAATCACCACTCGGGGCTTTGCCCTGGGTGGCTGATTCCATACCTGCGTTGAATGGCTTCGGCTGAGTTCTTTGGACTCAGCAGTAAAGGTGCAGCTGATCCCTTAATTTCAGCAATCCACCAACCGCGGGGAGCCTCTATCCCTGCGGGGTAGGGCCTCCCGCACACAAAAGGAGTGTCCCTCATGGAGAACCAAAAAAGCTCTCCGCATCAAAAACCCTGGTATGCGCCGTTGGTGCATTTCCTGGCTCACACGGTTGTGGGTTCCGGCATTTTCATAATAATTGCCACGCCTTCCGTATTTCTCGGATGGCTTGTCCACAAGCTTCGTGAGTACCACGTCGCTGAGTTCACGCTTAGCGTTCTGACGTTCCTTGAGCACGCGATCCTGGTGGTCGATGCGCTTACCTTTCTGTCGTTCCTGGGCTTTACGTCCTGGGCTGCAGTCAAGGAGATGAGACAAAATGGCCATTAATAGCGGTAATAAAAGTACCCTGGTTGAGCACTGCTTATCTGAGTTTGTGAAGGCAGCTCAGCAGGCCCCCGCCATCTATTTTGCTCCCGTTCGTGGGGCGATTTCTGGTGTCATCAGTCAGTGGCGAAAGCTGCAGTCTCGTGATGCCGATGGTGGGACACCAAAAGCGGCCTAAATCGCTTTGAATGGAGATCGATCAAGGTATATGCTGAATTCATGTAACGCGAGGAGCTGACCATGATTCGCAAACACCTTGTAGGTTTCATCAAAGGTTTCAAAGCTGAGTTCGTTCTCGCAGCGAAAGCTGCGCCGGCGATCTACTTCGCCCCTCTCGTTGGGGCGATTAAGGAAGTCAGGAACCAAGCGAATAAAGGTCTTTAACGGCTGTCCTCGCCCCTCGAAAGAGGGGCACTTCCGAAACTCTCCCGGTCAAGGGAGGGTGTTCGGTTTGGAGAACCTCCTCTAGCGAGGCGCGTCTCTCAACCGAATCCACCTGCGAACAATGCGTTTCCAGGACGATAGTCAGCTGCAACTCTATGCAGCATCACCTTGGCACTCGCCATTCAACCCATTGGGACAATCGCTCCCGACGGGAATGTTGTCTCTAATCACCGGAGGCAACATGAAAATTTCACAACAGCTCGTCGCAGCTGGGTTCGATAAGGTCGCTCAGTCTCTTCCTTTCCGTATGGAGCGCATGCGCTCGAACGGCATTGAATGTGACGAGGCGACGTTATTGACGACGATTGAGCGCGACGAGTTCCGTTCAATTAAATGCAGGATGCGCCTGGCAAAGGTCGCCACGTACGCTGAGCTCGAGGAGCACGGTCGACTGGTGAATTTGCTGGCAAATTTCACTACTGAATCCAGGGCGTGGCTTATGAAGCTACCGTTGTTGCGACTGCAAATTATGATGGACTCAGTCGAAGCATCCTGGTGATCCTACTTGCCACAGATGTGGCGTAACGCTGCGTAAGCAGCAAACCCCGTCGGGTCCGATTCCCGATAGGGGAGAGGCCTCGACTTTCTTGTTGGAGGCTTCATGAACAATTTTCCGGTCACTCAGATATCCAATAACCCAGCGCTCGTTCTCTCGCATTTCAACGAGATCATCGAACGCCGAAAAGCGGCTCTCTTTCCTGAAGGGGGTCATGACGGGGTTACGGAAGTTCTACTACTGGATAGGAAGGACCGTCCTCTCTACCTGGCATCTCTTGTTGACGTTACTCAGCAAGAGCTTGATGCCAGCTACTGTGAGCGCGGGATTACCACCACGGCGCATCTTCGTGAGTTCATTCAGTTGGTTCACGAAATTTCGGCGGAATGCTCGACGATTGCTGCTTCAGAGCTTCGCTCGTATCACCTGGACTTGCTTCGGGCGATGAAAGACGAGATGGTTCAGAAACGTGCGTAGGTGATTGGAGCAGGGGGGATTCCTCCCTGCTTCCATCTCAAAATGCCGGGTGCTATATTTCAACCAGCTGTTACCAGCATCCTCTCGGCCACCAGGCCACCGACCGACCTCTAGGGTTGTTTCGGAAAGCTCCAGTTTTCCCAAGCAAAGATTCTTCCCATCGCACTGTTGCGATCGGAGATGGCGTTAGCTGCGCGTCCCTAAAGCAGCATCAACTTTGGCCATTCTGGCTCTTCCACCCTGCAGGGGTTTCTCCCTGTAGGGGAGACCTTGCACTAATACCTAAAATTGAGGTGCAACATGTCTGACTTACTGAACCTTGTGATCATTATCGTCGACTTCGTTTTCGACGTTATTTGATTCACGCGGCCCTGTGACTGGCGTCTGCCGGCCTTTGGGTCTAAGTCTGTCGCAACACCATTGTTTCCAACCATCCTGGTGGGGTCCTTCCCCAGTCGGGGCGGTTACCTCACCTCCATTCTGGAGGTACATCTATGATTTATCCGCCTGCAAAGCCGATTGGTGCGTCAACATTTTTCGGCGGTTGTCCGTCGTTTTTGGCGGTGGTTGACCTGGTTGTGAAGACGGAGCCACGTGTATGAGTGATGCACAGAAGCCCACCCCAACGCCAGTAAAGCCCTATGTTCAAAATCGGGTTGCTCACTTTCAAGAGGCTCTCAGCGATGAAAGCTTTGTCAGCATGATGAGCAACATTTGCGGTTTGTCGGTCAAGCAGAAGGATGGGACCAAGAAATGAAGTACTACCCCCGTCTGGTTGCGCTACTCCGTGAAACGATGACCCTCACCACCGGTGAGGCTGAAGCGTTGACGCGAGGCGTCGAGGCTGAGGCCGTGTCTCGCTGTGGAGGTATTGCGAACGTTGTTCGCCGTGCCTTTGCACTTCGGCACTATTCAGCGCTGCGTGGTCTGCTCGATCGTTATCCGAATGCTCGGGACAAGACTGCTTTCGCCATCGATACCGGCTTCACCGGCAAGCGCCGCGTGCTGGTGGATGATGGGAAGGTGGTTTCCCATGGCCATCTGGCTTGGGATGTCTTCCTCACTCGAATTCGAACGAAGCAAACCCACTGATTCACCTAACCCTATCGGGGCCTACATGCCCCAATAGGGGTGGTGGGCTCCAATTACCGGAGTCCATTTATGTCTACTAACGACGCAATCACAACCCTGATGCAGCGCCACCTAGTGTTAAACGGCTACCCCGCCGATGAGGTCCGTTTTTCGCTGAGCTCTTGTCAGGGAGATGGTGCCAGTTTCACTGGTGAGCTGGATGTGAAGCGGCTTGCTTCGCGACTTGTGCCGGATGTTTCTTTGGCTGTTTGGGATGGCCTGGTGCTACCCGAAAAGCTGGAGATTACCCGGGACTCTGGAATGGGCTACGTACATGAGCGGTCGACCTCCCTGAGCATCGATCCAGTTTACGTAGAGCTCACTCCAGCTGATGAGCTAGGTGGACCAGCTCAAAAAGTTGCACTTCATCGACTGGTGACTGCGCTTGCCGATGATGTTGTCACCACCGGTGCGGAGCTTGCGCACCGAGGGTACAAGCTCCTCGATGCGTACGTCTTCGAACAGAAAAAGCTGCGCACCTTCAAAACTGCCAACTTCCGGGTTGATGTTTTCAAGTGCCCGGATGACTTCGATGTCTTTGAAACCGAAGAAGAGCTCGTGTACCTCGACCAAACCATCCAGCAAATCATGGATGGGGAGATCGAATGTTTCAGCCTCAAAGTCAAGGTCACCATGCTTGATGATGCCGGCGACGATATCGCCGAACTGGCTGAGGTTGATAGCGACGGGTTCAGTCGTGATTCCTCGATCAAGGGTCTCTGTATAGACACACGTGACGTTGTGCGCGAAGCAATTGCTGAAGCGCGCGATACCTACCTAAAGCTGATGAAACCGCGGTTGCGGTTAGCAGCTTAATCATCCCTTGGGGGGCTTCGTCCCCCCAAGGGGCGGAGTTCCTTCAGGTGTCCTATTCCCCCGGCTCGGGGCTTCCCCAAGCTCCCGTTTCGGTGGCTTGGGGAAGTCCCGAGTTGGGCTTACCTGGAGGTGCACTATGAGAAATTTGAAAGCCGACGTTGTACGTAAGGCGGCGAAGCTTACAGGCTGGGATTTGATCTTGAAGGCCTTGTGCCCAGAGATCGATTCCAGAGCGTTTGATAAGCCTGGTCGACACACCAAGTGCCCTGTTCATGGGGTGGCTGGTCGTGGCGGCGATGGCTTTAAGTTCTTCCGTAAGGACTTTCAAGACTCAGGCGGCGGTATGTGCAACACCTGTGGAACGTACCCCGATGGTTTCAGCTTGCTGATGTGGGTGAAGAACTACGGATTTGCCGATGCTGTGGCCGACGTTGGTGACTACCTGGGGATCCGCTCGACTGAAGATGAGAATCTGCAGGAGAAGGTAAACCGGGCCAACGAGCAGGCTCTCGCAGCTCGTCGTAAAGAACTTGAGGAGAAAGAGGCAGCTTCAAACCTCTATCACAGCAAGAGACTCAACGAGCTTTGGAAGGGCAGTCTTCCGCTCACGCACCCAGATGCTGAGCCGGCCCGTCTGTATTTGGCCAGCCGCAAGATTCTCTGTTGGGATCGCGAGGGGGTTGAAAGGGTGGTTCGGTTTCACCCGAACCTCTCGAGCTACAACGAGGATGGTGAGTTCGAAGGTGATTTTCCCGGCATTGTCGCGAAAGTTACAAAAGCAGGACTTCCCATCACGCTCCACCGGTACTTTCTAACCCACAAGGGGCAGAAAGCGCCTGTCGAGAGTGCCAAGAAAATGTGCATGTACCCTACCGACAAGCTGGTTACTGGCGGTGGCATTTTCGTTGGGGCCTGGGACAAGGAGGAAATTGATGTTTGTGAGGGGCTGGAAACAGCTTGGGCAATTGAAACCGGTACCAACTTCGCTGTGCAGGTTCACTCACTGGTGAATGCAACGTTGTTGGAGGGTTTCGAGCCTGGCCCTCGCACAAAACGCGTCAGGATCTGGATCGACAAGGACCGTTCCGGCCGCGGTGAAGAGGCAGGCATGAACCTGAAAAAGCGTCTATGGGAGAAGGGTATCCAAGCTCAGATACTGACTCCTTCATTGCCGCTGCTTGACGGTGAAAAGTCTGTCGACTGGAACGATGTGCTCCTGCAGTTAGGGTGCATGGGGTTCCCACAGATGAGGAGGGCGGCTTGATGAACGTCACATCTTATCTGTATGACCCTGTGCGTGTTGTCACCTCACCAGGTGCCAATGCCCTTGACCCATTCTCACCGCCCAGCGGTTTTAGTGGGAGCGCAGGGGATTACCGATTGCTGTTGGTAAGCCGGTATCGGGTGCCGGCGTCGCGTCGGTACATCATGACCCATGCAAAGGCCCTTCAAGATGGACACAACGTCATCTTTGAAGGGCCGTACATCATGGAGGCTGCCGACATTCTCGAAAAGATTGTCGCTAGCGACCGCATGCAAGAAACTAAAAGGGCCGGCTAATTTAGCTGGCCCTTTTTTTATGGCCATGAGATCGATCACGAGTCGGGTAGAATCGTCCTCTTGCATTCCAGTAAGACGTGCGAGCCTTCAAGCATCGCAATCGAGATCCGAACAATGACATTCAAAGTGGTCAAGCTCAGCACCTCCGCAACCGATACGCCAGGCCTGTACCAGGTTAAGTTCAACGGCGACGATCGTTTTTTCCGCACTGTGGATATCCATGTCTCAAAAGACTTCGGTCCCAATGCCCTGGACTTCGTCGAGCTGTATGGCGCCTGGTGCTGCCTGATCTGGCTGGAGCTCGCTGGGTCAAATCGAACCTCGCGCAACTTGAAGCTGGTGGTTTCCCGGGGCGCGGTAAAGCGTCTGCTGCTGGTGACCAGCTCCAAAGAAGAGCTCTACCAATACGCATACGCCCTCCGGACACAACTCCTTGGCCTGGACAACATTTCAGTCGAGAAAGGGGAGGCGTGGGCGCTTGAGGAGCACCCAGGCATCAGCGTGAAGTGGGACGGCGAGCCACCGCCTCAGCCATCCGTTGAAAACCCGACATTTGGCCGCATCTACCTCACGTACCATGCTGTCATGGAGTACCTCGATGAAACGAAGGGCGAGTGCAAGCTCGACAACGTTTTTTCGAGGCTTGCCCGGATCGTTCGGGAGGCGGACAGGGTAAAACCGCTGACAGCGAAGCAGGAGAAAGACAAAATTCGCCGCTACGGTGAAATGCAAAAAGGCGTGAGAAATCTTGGGACTGCGTCGGGCTGGCAAATCACTACCCGGCCGACTGCAGACGGGAAGAGCCTTATTGCCATGACGGTTTATCAGCGAGTCGAATAATGAGTTCGCGATGGAGAGGGTGATGGCGTATGTGGGGCGGGTGAGGTCTGAGCTTCTGGCGCTGTTGAGGTCTGTAGATCCAGAGGGATGGGAGCAAGCAAAGAATCTTTCTCGGGAAGACGTCGTGAGCTTTCTTGTCTCAAGGCCCCATATTATGCAAGGAATCTCGTACCAGATCTTGGGGGAGGCTGGGTTCGGTGAGGGTGCCTATCTTCAGTGCTCGCGCGATGGTCAGGTTTACCGGCTGATTCGCTGCCAGGTGTCCTTCGACGAACGTGGCCTGCCACTGACGGTTGGACTGATTGGCGTCAAAAATGGGCTCGATAATAGTCACGCCAGCGTAATTGGCAGGATTGATGAGTTCACGAGTATGGAAACTGGACTTCAAATTCTGGGGTCGGAAATTCTTGACCTGTTAGAACTCTAAAAATAACTCCACTAGACTATTAAGTTATCCTTTTTGGCCATAAAAATATTGCTGAAAGGGGATTGTTCATCTCACCGCTAAACGCTCTGGGTCTGTTCGAGTTAAGCTCTGGTTGAAAAAATCACTCTGGAGCAAGCCGAATGCAGCAGCACCTAACGCCATGGATGGTCGAGAGCGCTTACCGTTATTTGAAGGCTGCAAAGTATCTTAGACGTGGCCATGACATGCTGGACGTTGCGCAGATTAATGCTGCAATCGGTATGGAAATCCTCCTAAAAAGCTTCGTATCCAAGCCCAATGGCAAACTTGGCCAGGTGGATGAAACCTATGAACTGGACTACGCCTTAATAAAGGTTGCGCATGAGCATTTGAAAACGGCAGACAGAATTCCGGCTTATCGAAAGGACAAACCGCCTAATAAGCACGATCTACTGACGTTGTTTTATGCGATACCTGAGCCGATTAGGCGACGTATTCGGCTTGATCGTCATGAGCATTGGATCGATAAAGATCGCGAGGTTTTCACGAATGAGCGTTATCGATACGAGAACGGTGCTGCGAAAGGATACGACGATATTCTGATCGGAGTCTTGGACGAACTGATTGACGACGTTGTGCACTGGTATCGCGAACTCGGTTGCCAAGACATTTTCATCGTGTGTTATGGAATGCCGCCGGTGGAGCCGCTACCGGAAACCCATTGAGCCTTAAAATCTTACGCGCAGCGCATGGGGAAGTGCGTACTGAGACGCGTGCAATATTCGATAATGGGTAGAACCGTATTTTGCATTTGCCGCTAAACACGGCTAGATTAGCGACGTGTCCACAAATCCGCGAATGGCAACTTCATGGCAAACCTGATCCCGTTGTTCGAATCGCATGACCGATTCCTTGAGCTTAACCACAACAACCTTTCTCAAGAACAACCGGTGGTCATCAGCTACCTGGAATCCTTCCCCGGCGATCTCTGTGCCATCGATGGCTATCGAGCTGTCAGGAGCTTCCTGCGCTCTTATGAAGGCATTTCGGCTACCTTCAATTCCTATCGAACACACGTCGAGCGTTTGCTGCTCTGGACGCTTCTGGTTTGCAAGAAGCCACTATTGGAAATGACCCGTCAGGATGGCGAACGCTTCATGGAGTTTTGCATAAAGCCACCTATAGATTGGATCGGCCCGGTCGTTAAGGCTCGCTATCTGCGTGTTGGCGGACGCACTCCCAAACCCACTGACACCTACACAATCAACACTCAGTGGCGACCTTTCTTCCTGACAGTCAAAAAACCTGATCTCAAACTCGCCCAGGAGCAGAACAAAGAGCCTGAGGTTAAACCTTATAATATGAAACAGGACTCAATCGCACAGATCTTTGCCGTGTGCGGTAGCTTCTTTCAATGGGCAGCTGACGAAGGCCTCTCCAACAACGCCAATCCAATCCGGGCAATCAAGCAAAAATCACAGTACAAGCAGCGGGTTGTGGCACATGAGAAAGCAAAGTCGTTGACAGCGCTTCAGTGGAGTTTCGTACTAGAGACAGCCAAATTAATGGCTGATGACGCACCAGTCGAATTGCAAGCAGTCCGAGCAGAAGTCAAAGCGAACATAGAAGAACTAGACGAAGCGGGCAAAAAAGCCCTTAAGGCCAAACTGACTCGTCTTGAGAACAAACTAAATGTTTGCGAGCGCACCCTTTTCATCATTGCCACCATCTATTCAATGTACCTTCGCGTGTCCGACATGGTTGGGCGCGATAACTGGAAGCCCATGATGAGTGACTTCCGCAAGGATGATCACGGAAACTGGTGGTTCCATGTTATTGGTAAAGGCAACAAGTCGGCCAAGATCAGCGTCAAAGACGAGTACATGAACGTCTGGATGGCCCGCTACAGGCGTTTCCTCAACCTGACGCCAGCGCCTTACCCTGGCGATTCCGCGCCGCTCCTGCAATCTCTCAAGGGCCGAGCAGGTTTGTCAGAGGGCCATATCCGTAGCCTGGTGCAGGAGGTATTCGATTACTCCCTGGAACGCATGCGTGCGGAAGGTTTTCCTGATGACGACATCAAGAACCTCCGTTCAGCATCACTCCACTGGCTCCGCCATACCTCGGCAACAGCTGACGCCAAGGTGCGGGATCACAAGGATCTCCAGGCTGACCTGCGCCACCAAAGCTTGGCTACCACGGTCGACACGTACTACAACAGTCGGGATGAGGAGCGACATCGCTCTAACAAAAATCTCAGCATCGAGGATCGATAAAGCGCCACGGCACTGTAACCAAAGAAAACACTATGAGTTACTTGCTCAAACGCCAATGGCGTACGGCTCACCAAACGGTTTTGATCCGAACTCGGTCTCGGCTTCGGCCCAGCATTCACTCTGACGAAAGTTAGCGCCCGGGATAATCCGCTCCTTGTGCCCAGCCTCACACCTCACAACTGGACTAGCTTGAGGGGGGCGGGCTGTTCAACAGTTTATCCTTCAGCCCCACCAGGCCCTTAGCTTCGACGCTGACGTCACCGCCGGACAGAGCCTTAAGCTTTTGTCTGACCTCCTTACTTTGTCGAGCTCTGCGTCCTAGGACTTTACAATGGTCGTAGAACCTACAGCAATCCAATACCGGCTGCCCGGTTTGCCCGCTGCAATTACTGCCCCCCAGATTGGGCCCAATTGGCCGCCTTTCGATGGTGTCACTCCCTAGCATTGGAATATCAGATTTCAATGTATGGAGTGGAGATGCTTCAGATCTCGCAAGGACATGGCCAGCGGTCATCTGCTGCAGCTGGCACCAAAAAAAAGAACGAGTCCACCCTGCAGCGCCTTATGCGTATGTACGGCGATCACATGTCCGTTGTCCAAGTAGCCGCTGAGCTGAACTATTCAGTGACCTACTTTCGGAAAAAAATCGGTGCAGCCGACTATCAGCACCTGGACTGGGTGAAGGCGATATACCCTGCCCGTAAAAAGTGTGGTCGTTTTTGGGTATACCGTTCTGAGTCGGTCGCAAGCTTCCTCGATAAGGGGGTCTGACGTGCGACCCACCCTACTCTTTGGCGCTGCGGTGATTGCTGCACTTGCACACGGTGTAAGCGCAAACGAAAGACCAGAAGAATCTTCCCTGCCTGCCGCCGGCGGCAGTAATTATTACAAGGGCAAGGCCGAAGGCTGGTTCTGGTACAAGGACCCACCTAAGGAAGAAGAGGAGCCCAAGAAGGAGCTGCCTCCTCCACCTCCCCCGCCCCCTCCTCCCCAGCCGGCGCCTCCGGAAGAAAAAGTTGACCCTCCAGCCCCAAAAGGTCCAGAGGTGTTCAGTGTTGCCTGGATCAAGAAGAACCTGCCGAAGTACCGTGATCGAGCCATCGACAACCCGACGG
This sequence comes from Pseudomonas sp. PDM26, assembly GCF_019219185.1. Classification (NCBI taxonomy): domain Bacteria; kingdom Pseudomonadati; phylum Pseudomonadota; class Gammaproteobacteria; order Pseudomonadales; family Pseudomonadaceae; genus Pseudomonas; species Pseudomonas sp. PDM26. The sequence continues at coordinate 310,289 of NZ_JAHUWC010000006.1, forward strand.
ACGCGAACGTTCAGGCTTATTACTACCTGCAGCGCGTGATGATGGACAAGGCATCGCGGTTCTCCGAGGCATCGTCACGCGCGATCATGAAAGATCCTTTCCTGGACGAAGATAGCCGGCGGCCAGTCGCGACGTATGCAGCAAACGCGATGAACCGCGAAGTGACAGCCAACAAAGACAAGGTACTGCGGAGCCTGGCTGACAAGGTTGGGGTTTTCTTTTTCTTCAAATCGAACTGCATGCTGTGTGCTGAGCAGGCCAACGTCTTGCAATCGCTTACAACTTCGACCGGGATAAACATCATTCCAGTCTCGCTTGATGGCGGGCCTCTGGATAACAACGCGTTTCCGGACTACCGGGTAGACAATGGCCAGGCCAAGAAACTGGAAATCTTTCAGACCCCTGCCCTCGCTTTGGCCATGCCGCCACAAGGCACCTCAATCGTTGGGTACGGCGCCATTACTCTCGACGTTTTGTTCAATCGAATTCTGATGGCCACCCGGGACGCTGGGATCATCGACCATAAAACATTTGCGAGCACCCAGCCGTTCTTCGACAACGGACTTCTGTCGATCGACGACTCGGAAGGGATTGATGAGGAGCTTCTCAATGATCCTCAAAGATTCGTGCAAAGCATGAAAGCCAAGCTGGCGAGAAAGGCTATTGACGTGGAGACCCCTGATGCGATTGAACAGTAAATCAATGATCCTGGCTTTGGCTATCGGTATAGCTCCGTCAGGAGCATATGCTCAAATTCAGTCGCAACTGGATTCCATGTTTGAATCGATGTCGAACAGTACAGAACCAGGGGCATATGAAACCGCGACGCGGGGTGTTATCACCGGCGGCTCATTGCGAGTGAGAAACAGGATATCCAATTCGCCGGTCGTTAACTTCAGACCGCCCTCCTTCCAGGCTGGCTGTGGCGGCATAGACATGTTCGCGGGCTCATTTTCATTCATTAACGCCCAACAGTTTGTTCAATCGTTGCGTTCGGTAGCGTCAAACGCTGTCGGCGTGGCTTCTGGATATGCCTTTAAACTGGCGCTGAATGCTATGGGGCCGACAGTCCATAACGTCATTCAAAACCTACAGGAGGTTATGCAGGACATTAATAGCTTGATGTCTAACTCATGCCAACTTGCTCAGGGACTGGTCACGGATGCTTTCAGTTCCTTCACGTCAAAAGAGACAATGAGAGCGGCAAATATAAACGTGACAGGCGGTGTTGGTGATGCCTTTTCCTCGATTATGTCGGGAAACCTAACTTCGAAGTCTCCAAAAGAGCAGCAAAGTGACGCCGGATTATCCAGAGCCTGCGAGGACATTGGCAACGTGGTCTGGTGTGCGATGACACAAAATAACTCAAGAGGATTCTTCCAGTATGGGTCACGCCAAACGGATGAAATGATCATGTCCTTTACAGGAACCGTGCTTATTACCGCCCTTGAGACCGCTGATGATGGAAAAGGCAAGGTCCCTACTACCAAGTACTTTGGGCCTACTTCAATTACATTGCAGGACATAGTTGAGGGGAAAAGAGCAGACACTGTGCCAATTTACGATTGCTCTAGTGACGAGGCTACCTGCATGGATATTCGAACTCAGCAAATATCATTTGATGGTTTGGCTGAGAAAATCCTGAAACAGTTCAATGGTAACGCAAGCTCGCCTGGTATCGTTTATAAGTGGGCAAACAATGCAGGCCCATTTAACTCTGAAGAGGTGGCCATTATCGGGGCACTTCAAAAAACCGGCTTCTCAGCCATGATTCAGCGTCTTGCCCAGCACAGCGAGTACATGGCTAAGGGCTTCGTTAGCGCGCACTCTAAGCAGCTTGCTCTTGATGGGGCTTATTCCCTTGCTGAGTCGTATATCAATGTAGCCTCAGATGTACTGAAAAAAGGCAAAATGGTTGACCAGTTAGGTGAAACCAGCAAGGACTTCCTGTCTGAATCACGCGAGCGGCTCACAGCAGAGCACCAATCACTACTGGCCAAATATGGCAATGACAATGATTTGGTCAGGGACTACCAGGTTCGCATGCAGATCATGCCGCCACCTAATTTTATTGCCACGATGGGCGCTAATGCGGTGAGGCCAAACTGATGGAGTTCACTATCTATTCTGTAGGCTCTGCAGTTTACCTCGAAGAGGTTTTGAACTCAGTTGCTATGATCTGCGGCACCGGTGATATCGAGTCCTTGGCACGTATTGGATTCCTAATCGGTGCCCTTATTTTGGGTTTTCAAGCAGTTTTCAATAACACCGCGATCCCATTCCAAAAACTCTTGATTTGCCTGGTACTGTACATGGCCATGTACGGTCCATCTGGTCGGGCGGTTATTGAGGACGTGTATGACGGTGAAGTGGCGGTGGTTGATAACGTGCCGCTTGGCCCATTGGTTGTCGGTTCGATAATTTCTAACATTGGGTACAATCTTACAAACCTCTTTGAACAGGCATTTTCGACACCTGCTATGACGAGGTATGGGTTTGCTGACCCAATTGAAACCCTGATGAAAGTTCGGTCCGTGACTGGGAACTTGATGTCAATTCCGTCGTTTACCAATGGGCTGGGCGCCAATAAAAACCTGGTTAACTCATGGTCTAATTATTTTCGCGAATGTACGCTGCCGATGCTTGGAACGGATCTCCAAGATTATGCTGACCTGTACCGGGCGAACGACCCAATGGGGGCAGCAAGGTTTAACAGCACCGTTTACTACACGCAGATATTCGATGGTCCAGCTGGGGGCAGAATGCTCAATTGCTCTGACGCGCACACAGCGCTCGTTAACTTGACGGACTCAGCTACTGATAACGTCATGTCTGAGATAGCTACCGCCGGATTTAAGCGCCCAGGAAAGACTGTCGATCCAGATGCCGTGACCTCTCGCATTGGTGATTCGCTGTACGCGTTGAATATGTCAGCGACCGATGCCCGGGCTTACACGATGTCGTCCGTTCTCTATCCCATATTTCTCCAAGCGCCTGGTCAGAAAGCGGTTGAGGATCTGCAGGGGTCGTATGGTGTCATGATGGGACAGGCCATGGCTCAGCAGAATACGCAGTGGGCTGCCGAAGGTACGCAGTTTACGAAGTATGTGCGGCCATTCATGACCTTCTTTGAAGGCCTCATCTACGCCATTACGCCGCTGATGGCATTCCTCATTACGATGGGCGGATTTGGCATTGGGTTGATCAGCAAGTACCTGATGTTGCTGGCGTGGATGATGCTCTGGATGCCGGCCCTGGCGATTGTGAACCTATACACGGTTTCGTCCACCGCGAGTGCCATGGAGGCCATTCTCCAGACCTCGTCTTTTGATGTTGGCGGTACTGGGGTGTCGTTCGAGATGCTCAAGCAGATGGGGCCAGCTCTGGAACAGGCTATCGGTGTCGCTGGGTTAATGGCCTCCTCCATCCCGGCGATATGCTTGTTCCTGGTATCCGGTACAGCGATTGCTGCATCTGGAATCGCAGGCCGTATGAATGGCTCTGACCAAATAAACGAGAAGATTGCCAGTCCGGATGTCATTACCCCGTCGGCAGGACTGCAGACAACGCCCTACGCCACAAGCGACTTCGACAAAGGCGTTCGAATCAATGGGTCGGAAAATCAGCGTGGCAACATCTCTGTTGGGTCCATGTTGAGTGAAACGATTCAAAGTTCAAAGGCGACTTCAGAGGGGTCCTCTCAGGCCTTTTCTAAGCAGTTCACGAGCACGATGGGCAGATCGCTCGATAATTCGAAGTCGATCGGCGAAGCCGCTGATGTAGGTCATTCGCTTCAAACCTCGCTTGGCCTGGATAAAAGCTCCGGGTTTCAGGCCAGATACGATTCGCTTCGATCTCAAGGGTACAGCGCAAACAACATCGATGCGGCTATTGCGAGTGTTGCGCTGAGCAGTGGCGTCGATGGAAAACTGGGAGCCACCGCGGGTGCCGGCGTTGATGGAGGCCCGGCAGGCGTTAAAGCAGGGGTCAGCGGAGGAGTAGGACTCAGTGCTGGTGCAACAGGATCGAGCACTGATCAGACAACGCGTTCAGATGGCCAAGCTTATGCGGATACGTTGTCGGCGGTTAAGTCATCGGGCCTTGGCGAAACAGTGAAAAGCGCGCTTCAAAAAACAGATGGCACTACCTTGGCCAAAAACTTTCAAAGTGCGGACCGCTCGAGCATGTCTAAAGCGGACCAGGAAAGCCTTTCACAATCGGCCCAGAAAACCATCAACGATCAGATGGCCTATCAGAAGGTTAGCGGCCTCGCGAATACCTATGGGTACTCTGAGGATATGAAGCTGGACTCGTTGACGGGCAAGGTCATAAACGAGGGCCGAGACCGCGCCGTTGTCGGCGACGCCATGAATAAGTACGGACAAGAGTTTCAGCAAAACCAGCAGATGTTCAGTCAAACGATGCTGGATCCCAACCGAGCCAATACAGCTGCAGCGTTGTACACCTTGGCCAAACACCATGATTTCGAGGCTTTGACTGGGGCTACTGTCGACTATGACAAAAACGCGAATTTGCGTTCGCCCTCGATTGGTAATCTGGAAGCGGCGACGAACAAGGCTGGTCACACGGTGGACACCGGTGCATTTGATTCTCGGTTTAATCAGGAGAAGACAGCCGCCATTTCGGATGCTCATCAAAATATCGGCGAGCGACATGACCGGAATGATGCCATTGTCCAAAACGACGCTGAGGTTTATGGGAAGAAGGCCTTGGATCCTGCAGCCGAAAGAGCAGCTGGTCGAATCCGGGGCTCGGCATCCGAGCTTAACGATCGAGGTGAGTCCTCATTTGGCATCCTTACCGCTGCGTCGAATGGCATCGGTGCAGCTTTGGGCACACGTGCGTCTCGTGAAGAGTACGTACAAGAAGGGCAACAACTTGGTCTGAATGATGCCCAAGCTGACGTCTTTGCAACTGCAAGAGTGGGTGGCATTACGGATAACTCGAAGGAGCGTTGGGATAATTACGCTGCGTCCAACCATATGGACAAGGACTTGTCCGAAGGCATGTATAAGCAACTTGTTGAGGCGGGCCTCAATGACAATGGGTCTGGAGGCCACCTAGCAGACATTCTTACGCTGAATCAGCGTGATAACGTTGGTGCTGATATGGCATCCAACTCTTCAATTCCACGGCAGGAACCGGTTCACGCTTCACCGCCCCATGGGCTGAACAATGAGCAAGGGAACCCTGGCATTGGATTTGGAGGAAATGCTGCCGGTGTGGGGCCACACAACTCAGTCCAAAGACCGGATCTTGATCGAGTGCAAAGCAGCACTCACGATGTAACTGGTAGCTTTGGCCAAGAGCAGTTTTCAGGCCTTAGAGATCATGGGGTAATCCACGCACCTGAGTATCCTGCACATGATGCCGGTGCCTATCAGCCTGAGGGGCCAACCTACTATCCAGTCCAAGGACAGGGGCACGCTTCCACCCTTGGCGGTGATGGATTTAGCAATGTGTCCGAGCATCCTGCCAATGAGGCAGGAGTACAGCATGGGGAGACTCCAACGCACTTCCCACTTCCAAGGCAGGAGCCTCGGCCGATGAATTTCTCAAATTCTGGTGGTGATGGAATGACCAACATGGCGGAGTATCCAGGCAACGGATTTGGTGCGAATCAGGCCGACATTCTCAGCCTCAACCATCGCGATTCGTCGGGACTCGAGGGAAATTCCACCCCGTCACAAGCCAAAGGGCAAGGGGCTGACAAGGGGCATTACCGATAGGACTTGGGGTTGGGGACGAAAGAGAAAACGGACAAAATCGTACGCTAAGCATCCGACCTGTCAGGTTGAGGCCATAGAGATTGACCCCGAGGCGTCAGAAAATGCGAAAGCGGCCCTAGTCTGACGCGGTGCCAGTGAACGGGGTCATGCCGAGATAAGGCAAAAATTAGGACATTTGCTTCGCAAGCGGTTGTTCTATAAAGGCTTTCGTGAAATCCACATCAATTCCTCCTGAATGGCTGGCCACCTCGGACAATCCGCGCAAGCCTATCGCGTTGTCTCAGGAATTCTCAATCCCGACAAGTAGTTGCAGACCAAATGAGTGAATTTTCCCTTATCTTGGCATGACCCCATGTCCGTCTCTGGGTGCCAGGGATTACCTTAAACAGCGTTATGCGCAGTCCGCTTAACTATGCCCATCGCGCGCATCGGCGATGAACTGCAACGTGTCGGCCTTGCGCTCAGCCGAGCAGTCGGCGTGCCTCACCAGCGCCTCGCAGTAGGCATAGTCAGCGTTGACCAGGGCACGCAGCAGGCCCACGCACAAGGTGACTTCATCGTCGTAATTGTCCTGCAGCTGCTGATACTGCGCTTCCAGCTCGGCAATGCGCGTTTGAAGCAGCTCGGGGGTTTTCTCGGTATGGGTCATGTCGTGGGGGTTCCTTCTGTTCATTTCGTTAGTGGCGGTCTGATGAACGAGGTTACCTTTAGCTGGAGAGCTTTTTGAATCAGTCCGTACGATAAACCACCCTCGGCCGATGCCGGGGTGATTATCGGCACGGTGAGCTCTCACTTATTTTTTGCGATGACTCAGCTTTTGCGCTCAGCTCCTGCTACGGCCGAAATCTTGATTTCTCCACGCCTAAGGCGTTCGCAGTCGCCTAGCTTTTCTTTTGACGTGCAGCGAACCTCCGTCAGAGTGCCTATGCCTAATCGCCGTAACTTACGAGCAGGCTGCCGGGTCAACCCGCACAAAGGTCACACTGAATTCTTTGCACTGCCGGTGCTGCTGGAGCCGGTTCGAAAAGCTGAAGGCATCATTCAGCTCAAAGCGCTGAAAAACATCCAAGCCACGGCCAAGCACTATCTTCCAACCCGTGTCGGTTGTGATGTCTCGATCATGCTTGGTGCCGCTGATGTCGTAGGCCCAACTGAACTGGATGCCAACGCCGGTACAAGCATCAGCGATCTTCTGCAGGCTTTCGGTCTGACGATCACCATTGGAATCATCCTCAACGGTCACCACATGAACAACCACCTCATCTTCCGGACCTTGCAGCTTGCTAATGGTCTCCATCAGTTCCATCAAGTTGCGCAACTGGTGGAACATACGAAGATAGGGGTCTGTGATGATGATGCGCTTGGCACCTACCAGATAGGGACTGAACAATTTGTCAAAACTCAGTCCTCGCTGATTTTCGTGGAAGACCAAATGCTGCTCTTTCAGCACTGGCTCCACAGGCACAGGATTGCTAGGGCGTGAAGTTGGTCCTTGCGTGGCTGGCGTTGCCTCGATAAGCGCCAAAGGGTCAGTGCCGACTTGGGGTAAGTCTGCAGTAGAAACTTCAGTCGCTCCCCGACGATGGTATTGATTAGGATACTCATCCTCTTCCAGAGTGCACACCAAACGCTCCTGAGCATCAGCACCCTGATAGGCAAAACGAACTGCCGGATAGGTCGCGTCAATGCGTAGCAACTGATCCTTCACCCGCTTGCGCCCTTCAATTGCAGTGCGCAATACGTCTTCTACTTCGGCGTCTGTCGTCTCGCCATGCGGGTACAGGATCTTCATCAAACCAGAAAAGGTTTTGTTGATGCCATCGCGGTCGCGCGTCGAAATATCGTCGGATAGCGTGAACTGTCCCTTGTAGCGATCTGAGTAGTCATGACTACGAAGCGAGCGCAGGATCTCGGCCAGGTAGTCCACCACGAAGCCGTAACCACTGGAGAACATCTCGCCACGGATGACATCCACTTCCCAACCGGGGATGTAGCTGTGAATGCGATCGAGAAAGGCTGAATCGTGGAACTTTTCCGGCAGCGGGTCGAACAGGTCCGTGTGCTTAAGCATGTACGGCACGGTGTGATCGGTATTACCCACAAACACCATGCTGGCCTCTGCCCCCAAGGTTTCCACTCCCCGCGAGAACGACTTGTTGGCCATGTAGTTCTTCATGATGTCCACCAGAGCCTTGTCCACTCGCTTTTGCTTACCGGCGAACTCATCGAAAGCCACTACATCCCAGTAACCCACCAGACCGAGCTTACCCGTGCCGTTATGGACGAACAGCTTGGGAACCGTAACTTCGCCACCGGAAATAAGAATGCCGTGGGGCGAGAACTCAGAATAAACGTGCGACTTGCCGGTGCCCTTCGGCCCCAGCTCTATCAGGTTGTAATTGCGCTCGCAGAACGGGATAAGGCGGATAAGCTGAGCGAGCTTATTGCGCTTGCCGAACATCTGCGGATTGAAACCTACGCTCTGGATCAGCAGGTCAATCCACTCATCAGTGGTGAACTGCTTACGTGCCTCCAGATAGCCGTCGAAATCAAAGCGGGAAATCTGAATTGGCTTTAGCGAGGCCAGAATCCAAGGTGAGGCAGACTTGTCCTCGGTGTATTCATACTCCACATCCGCAATGCACCACACACCACCTACCAGCAGCTTCTGGTGGGCCTTGACGGTGTTGGAGTCGATCAGCACCTTCTTGATGCCCAGGTTGGCGAACTCAGCCTCGTACACGTCATCCTTGTCGTTTAATGAGACGCTAATACGGTCAATAATCTTGTGCCGGCCCTTCTCCTTGATGGTCGAGCGCACCAGCCCTGCTTCGTTTCGGTGGACATAGTGCTTGCGCAGGATCTCCTTGACTGTCTCGATACCGGTCTGGATCGTCGCCTCGTCATTGGTCGCGCAGTATTGGCCCAGCAAGTACTCCAGCACATACGACGGCACAATGGCGTTACCCTTCACCGCTTTGACCAGGTCCTTGCGCACCACCAGGCCGGCAAAGTGCTGGTTGATCTTGTCGTCGAGCTGACTCATTGGAGCTCCTGCTTAAAAATCGAATTCGCTGCTGAACGAGCGGCGAATGGAGTAACGCGCGGCTTTGTACCGTGTGAAGTGTGAAGTGCCTTCCACGGTCTCTTCAAGGAGCAACTCCACCTGCTGATTGTTCGCCTCATCGGCCTTGCGGCTGAGAATGAAGCGCACCGGCAACTCCCGTTCACGCGGGTTAGCAGAGCTGAAGTCGAACAACAGCTCATGCTGATCGGATACCAGCTCACCGTCCAGCGTGAACAGACCTGCACGCAACCTACGCGACTGCAGTTTCTCGGTAACTGCCTCAGTTTGATAGAGCACCACGGCCAACTGCCCGGTGGTGATGGTCTTGCCACCGCCACCGATGAACTCCACATCCACCCGGCCCACATCGCTCTGGCGCTTCTTGTTAATGCGGATGACCGGGATCACCACCTCTTGCAGGGTGGCACCACCATGCACAAAGCGGCTTCCAGAGCCCTTCAGCCGCAGACGGCTGATGGACTTGGGAATTTGCACCATAAGCGTACCCGTCAGGCCTAGCTGCGCCGGGTTGAAGGTTTTAAAGCTGGCTCCTTCACGTAAGCCACGGCCCAGTACAAAACGCCGGTCGCGGTAGAGGACCTCATCGCCCTCCGGCTCACCGCTGAGGAAATCGCTCTCCTGCAGCGGATGGTTCTGGTAGATGAAGCCATGATCGGCAGTGATTAGCAGGTTACTAGCATTGGCGTTGGTCAGCTTCTTCACCAGACGGATCAACTCATTGAGCGTTTCCTCGGCCGCCGCAAATACCCGTTCCTCGGTGTCACGAGTGTCGCCGGTCTTATCGATCAAGTTGTGATAGACGTAAACCACCTCGTTGTCGCGCAGCAAGGCACGAGAATCGGCCTGGTTCATCGCCAGTAGATCCTTGGCCCGTACCACCTGGGATGCCAATACCGTGGTCGCCAGAATCTTGCCTCGGTTGACCGAACCTTGAGCGCTCTGACCATCCACTATGGCATCGCCACTGTCGTTGTCGGCCAGTTGCAAGCTGCTGTTGGGTAGCAGCGCCGCCATGCCCAGCTGGGTATAACTCGGCAGCATCGACAGCATCGGCTCCAGATCAGCCTCGAAACGATCTTCCTGGCGAATCAGGCTTTGCAGCTCCTCGCCTACCTCATAGCGGAACGCATCGGAAATCAGCACACACACCTTAGTTTTGCGCTCCACAAAGGGCTGCACATAGCGGCTAAAAAAATTGCGCTGCAGCACTACGGGCGCGGCTTCCCACTGCTGCGCCGCATCCACGTGCTGCTGCCATCGGTCGTTAAGGCGGCTCAGGTAGTTGTTGCCGTACAGATTTTCGACCTGCATAGCCAACTCCTCCAGCAGCGAAGCTTGACCGGATTCACGCAGGTGATAGACGAACTTGCGGTAACGCTGATCCAGCCTGAACCATTGGCTGGCGTACTTTTGCACGCCATCAGTCAGCGACTCCATTCCCAGCTGAGTTATGTCCAGCACCTGGATGAACTGCGCCGCATGCTCCAACGCTAGGTACACATCCTTGAAGCGCTCAAACCAGTGGCTTTGACGGCGCTGGCGAATCCACTGTTCCACCTCCTGAGCGGTCACTGTACGGGCCACTACGGCACGTACCAGTTCACTTAGGATCTTGCGGTCAATCAGCTCAAAATAATCCAGCTCCAGCAGGCTACGCCAGTCCAGGGTTTGAAGCTTGTCGTCGATCTGCAGTACCGCCGCGCACTGCTCAGACAGCGTTTCGAAACTCTGCTCATGCGAACGACTGTCCTTCCAGCGTTTGAGGAACACCAGCGCCTCAGCGGACAGTCGCGCCTTATAAGCCGGGTCGATCCCAAGCATGAAACAAGCCTTAAACAGCTCGATAACGAAATCGTGCAACCCTGGTTGCTCGGAGCTATAGCCATAGGCGCGCTTCACCTGTTCCCACAGATAGGCATTCAAGCCGCTGCTTTCGATCAATTTGACTCGCACATCTTTGCCAGCGGCCAGATCACCCAGCAGGCTTTCCAGAATCACATCCAGGCGCGGCTCGTTACCGGCACACACAGCGAGCATCTTGCGTTGCAGCAGGTTCTGCGAATCACCCGGCTCAAGTAACTTGCTCAGGGACTCGCGGCGTTTGGCGGATTCGAAAAACGCCACATGAGCCTCCATCAGCGGATAGCAGTCCGGTCCCAACTCCAGTTCAGCCAGCCACAAGGCAGCCTGATCGGTACGGAAGCAATTGCCACTGGCGAGTTGCACATCCAACAGCCAATTCTGCAAATGCGGAGGCTCGGCGCCTTCACGGTAAAGCAAAAACTTCTGCTCCGGCTGCTCGCGCAGCAGGCGGTATTTCACGCCAAACTCATTGTTAGCCAGCTCGATTTTCTCCACATCCGGCAGCTCCAGGGTCTCGAAATCAGCGCGAAACTCCAGGCGCGTGTCATACCAGAACACTATGCGCTGCTTGTCGAACAGGTTGATCAGGGCCTGGGTGATTTTAGGGTTACTCATGTTTATGTATTCCCCATCCGAGCCTGCAGTGCTTCGACAAACCAATTGGCCCGATGATGATACTCAACGGCCCCAGCGGGATAACGACAGATGACGCGCCGAAGCTCAAAAGATTGTTCAGTTGGACGCACTGAATCAGCACTGTATCTGCTCCTTGTTCGGCTTCATTCATCCCCCTTGGCATCTAGCCCGACGATCTTCTTCAGCGCCCGGCCGAGCTTGAGGTAGTTGGTCTTAACGCCATCGTCCAAGTCCAGGTTGATCTGCTCGGTGGCCAGAGGGTAGAGGGTATCGCGCTCGTAGTCGTCCAGCTCCAGCAGTTGCTTCTTAAGCGTTTCAATTTCCTTGAGGGCGCGGGTCTTTTCGCCCTGGCTGGTGCTGGTGCTGATGCCGACTTGCTGCTGGTAGTCCAGTCGGGCAGCCAATTTCTTGCGGAAGTCGCGTAGATATTGCAGCACCACACTCACTGTGTCGGTTCGGTAACGATGCAGGTAGATCAGCGCACTGAAGGTGCCCTTGGGACTGGCGAACAGCCAGTAGATCGGGCGTTTTTTGTAGCGCTTCACATGGTTTGTGTAGAAGTCCTTGATAAAGTACTTGCGTACGTCTTTGCCCAGCGATGCTTCGATAAAAGACAGGTTCTCCTCGTAATGCTCCTCGCCAAAGGTCACTCGCAGAAAGGTGCGAAAGCGCTCGGTCACATCGTCAGCAAACCACTCTCCATCCAACAGCGGTATCACATTGTCCTCGTCGGGCATAAAGCGCGGCTCGGGAATCTTACGGACATACTCAGCCAGCGTGTCGCCCTGATTGGCCAACACTAGACCAGCCTTATCCAGGCTATACCGGCCAAACATGCAGCCCACGGCATAGCTGAGAAACTCGGCCATGGTGTCGGCTTGCAGCTGTGCTTCCAGCTCGGCCTTAGTCTTGTCGCCGCCATAGCGGTAATACGGGTTACAGGTAAGAGTGATTTCCTTAATTGGTACATCAGGGGACAGTTCGCCTTGCAGGCCATAGGCTTCGATGAAGATGCGGTTGTTCTCCTCTTCGAGGCGCTGCATTTCCAGCGTCATTACTCGCCAGTTGGAAAAGAGCTTCTGATAGGAGAGCTTAAGGGTTGACTGACGGTAGTTTGGGTGCAACAGCGGTAGACAGGAAAATTCCCATGAGAACTCATAGGAGTTCCAGTCCACCACCGCAATTTCTATTGCCGACTTGGAGTTAGCAAAACACACTCCCTGCACATTTGATGCAATAGGAAGAGTACCGACAGGCCCAGGCTTAAATGATAAAGTCGGACTCACACACTCCAAAAGCGGCTTGACAATACAGGAGTTGCAAACACCAATCCCCAAGAGCTGATCTCTATCATTCTTGAAGAAACACATGCTGCCTGCTGTTTCGAATATATGTCCTTGAGGCACATACCTCATTGCAAATGACGAGCTCGAAACAGCTGACCACGTAATGCCTTCCTTGAAATAAAGATGCTCATTTACGACCCTTTTTGTCACACTTCCGTAACGCGCAACAACATTCCCCTTGATCTCGCTTCCATTTTTTAACCAGTTAACAACATATTCATTATTTCCGTACCATTTTCGATAGCCACCACCCTTTTGGCATGGAAACCATTTGACGCCGCTAGAGGCAGCCTCCTCTGCTGAGCGAGAATCGAATTTCTCTGACTCCAAGGAACACTCCCACCAACGCCTAAGGAATCTATCATTGTCGGTTGTATTTAGTCCTTCTTTTGGTCTGGCCACCTCTGCAAGACTACTATGAGCACCGAATGATTCTCTCATCGAAGTTGACAGCCAATACGCAATTGGACTGCCGGGTATCTTTCGAAATTCTACCGAGGAACAGCGATATAACCAGCCGCAGTCGCGATTCTTGACAGCCTCTCGTATAGCAACGTCTTTTTCAGTCTCAGAGTTCCCACCAACCAAACGCAGGTATTCACCTTTCTGCTCAGGATTATTGCTTTTGTTCAAAACGAATGCTGTCGTCGAAACAATCTCACCACCAATACTATCAAATGCTCTAGCACCGAGATGAGCCATTGAAGCCAATGTCACTTGACTCAAAATACGGTCACGTAACGACTCAAACGATGACAGAAACATCCAGCTTTGCATGGTGATCATTGCCACGGCACCTGCAGGTACCGCCAAATCAAGATTGCGCTCGATAAACATGGCAAACAAATCGGACTTGCTGCTGGGATAGTTTTCCTTGGCCCATGCCCCCAACCGAGCATTCATGCCCTTGCCGCCCATATATGGTGGGTTAGCGATAACCACCGCGTGGCGTGGGCTCAGGTAATCGGCCATACGCAGCACCTGCAGAACCTTGGCGTGGGTGCTGGCGAGGAACAGGTTGCCGGCCATGTCCTTGGCCTCCAGTACGGGCAACACATTTTGCACGCTGCTGAGTCTGGGGCGGATCAGCGAGCCGAAGTTGTCGGCCTCTTCAAACTGATTGAGGGTTTCGCGCAGATCGAGGGTGAACAGATCGCGCCCGACTACCGCTATGTATTCATCCAGTTCTTCGTGGCTGAACCCCACCTTTTCCAGCACGCAGATGTTTGGTTTGATGGCCTTATTGAAAAAGCGACGCTGTTTAGCTCGGGCTTTCATGGTCAGAGCAAAAGCGGCCAGCTCTCCTGCCCGCTCGTCCAGCTCGATCCCATAAAGGTTGTGGGTGAGGATCTTTTCCGGGATTTCTGTGGGATCGGTGCCCACTTCTTCGTAGATGGCATATAGCAGATCAAAGGCATATGTGAGCATATGACCGGAGCCGCATGCGGGGTCGCACACCTTGATGTCTTCGGGTTTGCTGATCTTGAGGAAATTGGTTTCCGCTGGCTCTGGCTTGATGTAGTAGTCCATCTGCCCAGCGAGGGACGAGCTGGGATGGTTGAGCATCCATAGACGGCCCAACGAGTTTTCCACTAGGTAGCGCACGATATAGTGCGGAGTAAATAGCTGGGTGGCGGCGGGAATATTCTCCGAGGTGATTTTCCTGTTCTTCTTTAAGTCCTCAAAGACCTGATCCTTCCTCTCTGAGATGTAAAACTGGTAAAGCCAGCCAATTACTTCAACGATAGGCTCCTCCCCGCCATCGCCATTTTTTTCCTTACAAACATCAGGCGTCATCGCTTCGCGGGTATAGGCCAGAATGGAGTTACCCGACAGCAAGTCGTCAGGCATGAGCAGCTCGGTATAGTCGGCGATCCGCTCGAACAGATACGGCATGGCACTGTGGAAGGCGTTGCACTCAGCAACCACTAGCAGGCGATAGGCTTCCTGCTGCGGATCACGGCTGGGTGCGGTGCCGCTGAGCAGAGACTGAATCTGCTGGCGGATTTTCTCCGGCACGCGCTCTTCATCGATATGCCCGGCTTTGGCTTCAGAGAGGATTTCCGGTTGAAACTGACCCTCGGCGGCAGGGGAAACTACGCGGATGCGGGTGTAGCCGTTGACGTCCATAAAACGCAGGGCGCAGATACGGTTGAACCACGTGTACGCGACCTTGTCGATCAGCATTTCACGACCACTATTGGCAATCTGCCTTTCCAACTGACTGACAGCTTGCGGGTTCTCGCGGCGGGCGGCGCTGCTGGCATCGAGTACCAGGGCGAGCTTTGCGCCGACTTGCTCCAGCATCAGGCGACGTGCTTGCTGGGCGAATTTTTTGAGTTTGCTGGTTTCCATCATTTTCTCGTTATAGGCCAACTCGACCATTTGCGTGATTCCACGCAAATGATCAGGGCATGTGTCCGTTTCAGATCTGTACGCGGTTACCGGCCTGAATTTCTTTTAGCCAGGCCTCGCGTTGCTCGCGCAGGTAGTCATCCAGTTCCGCTTCGCTGGCCAGCCAGGGTTTGCTGTAACCCACCTTGATGGTGCGCGCGGGCACCAGACGGGGTACGGCCACTTCGAGCGGCTCAATGGCTGGAGGTGTACTGTCGCCGGCACTGCCGGGCATGGGTTTCTCAGCTGACGTAATCGCGGTTGGCTGCGGCTTGGATTGCTCGGCAGGTTGGGGGCGGGCAAGCTGCTCCAGTTGCAGCAGCAGTTGCGGGTAGCCCGTGTCTTCGAAATGGCGCAATTGGTCGCGGATCATGGCGATACGCTTTTGCCCTTGCAGTGCGTGGCGAGTGTCGGCAAAGGGCTGAACCAGCGTCGTTTGCTGTGCCGTGGTGAGCTTTGCGTATTCGTCGGTACCCTTTAAGCGCTGCTCCAGTTCAGTCAATCGCTGCGCCGCCACGTCTTTCTCGCTTGCCAGTTGATAGGCAACAGCTTGCTGTAGGCTGTCCAGTTGCGGTTTGGCCTGTTGTAAGCGATTGCCCTGCCAAGGTTTGCCGTCTGCGAGCAGCACCTTGATGGCCTCGACCTCGGCGGCTCCAACATAGGAGAAGTTGTCTTCTTGCTCCTGAACCAGTTGGCGAGCCTGATCGTAAATAACCTTTTGCGGGCTGCCCATAAAACGGCGCAGTGGCTCAATGATCTGCTCCTTGGCGTCGAGCAAGGCATCCGACGCGCGGGAGAGGTCAGTAAGGAACCAGCTGGCGTTTTTGCCAGCGATTTCCTTGAGGGTGGCCATCACGCTATCCAGCACACCGAGGAACCCATACTGGACTTTTTGCCCGTGTAGGTCGGCCAGCTCAATCTCCAGTTCCTTGATAGCGTCGATGGTTTCACGCGCTAGGGCACGGGCTTCGTTGCTGCTGGCAGGCCGGTCGAAAAAGTCAGTACAGAACTCTTTGAGATGGCGAATCTGGGAGGCGCTGAACTCGATTTGCGGCTCAAGCACCAGAGTGGTGTGAGCGTTGGTGTTGCGCAAGCTGCGCTCCAGGTTGTCTCCTTCCAGAGGGTTGCTGTCTTGCCGAACCTCCACCTTGCCACGCGCACAGACCAGCGCAAGGTTGCAGAGAATTGCGGCGTAGTACCAACCGTAGTTCTTGCGCTCGAAGCGCTCCAGCAGGGTTTTGACCGTTGTGCGCACACCGCTGCGGGCGTTGCTCTGGATATAAGCCAGTAGTTCCTGCTCCGGCTCGGTCAGGCTAGTAGCGTCGTTGCCGAGCAGACCGTCCTGAGCCTGGCGCAGGTATTTACCGATGTCGTTCTCACTGAACGGCACATCACGCAACATACGCAGGTTAGGGTAAGCAGTTTCGATCAGTTGGTAGAAGCCTTTGAGAATGCGGGCCTGGCCGTCGTTACTGCTGGCCCCAACATCGGCCGCATTGATGATCAGGTGCGCTTTGCCGAGCAGCTCTTTGGCTCGATCCTGCAGCTCGGCCAGGCGCTCAGTATTCTGGAAACCCTTGGCATCGATGATGCGTTTAACCGCTTCTTGCTGGGTGCTGCTGTTCTGGCGGATGTATTTCTCGGTGCGCTTGTGCAGAGTGAGATCCTGCATGAAGCGGGCATCAGCCGGTAGCACCACGCGCAGCTCATCACGGCCCATGCTCTGCATGCGCTGCACCGTGAGGTTATCGAAGTTGTCACTAAGCGGAGTGACGATGTGGATGGCCAACTCAAACTCGCGACTGAGCGAACGGTCGTCCATTTTGCGCGTATAGGCGTAGTCCTGGCCGTTTTCATAGCGGACCTTGCGCTGCTTGATCACACCATCAAACAGCAGGGTTTCCAGATCCTTGATGACATCAGCAGTTTCGATCTCCGTGTTTTTGATCTCTTCTTCGATGTCCTTTTCTTCGTCGGTCAGGTACTCGTAGAGCTCGCCATTGCGTTGGATGTAGGTTTGCTGCTCAAGCAAGTTGAGTGCCGCTTCCAGCTTCTTGCGTTGGGCTGGAATGTCTTCGCCAAAACGCTCCTGCATCAGCACATTGAGATTGCGCAGAGTGGCCTTGAACTCCTTGACGTATTTGACCAAGAACAATGCTTTGAGCACGCGCACTGCGTATGGGTCGCCAAGGTGCCGCTCGGCATTGTTGATGGCGCTTTGAATAGCGCTTTTCAGCGCGCCGCGAATGCCTTCGAACATCCTATCGAAGGTGGCCAGCTGGCCCACTGGCTCGTTGTCGATAGCCATTGCCACTTCGCGGAATACGCCGAGCATGGAGCGTTCGCCCACCGAGTTGGCCTTGCCCTCAAAGCCGTTGTGCATGGATATGCCACGAATGGCCGACTGGAAAAGCGGGAACTGGTAGGGCACGAAGGGGTAGCAGTAGGTAAAGTGCTCCAGATCGCGGAAGTTCTGGTAGTGCTGGCCGCCATCAGAAAACTCGAACAGGGTTTTAAAGTTGTTGAACTGCTGGTCGTAGACAGTTTTTAGCAGGTCGGCACCTATATCGTTTTTGGTCAGCAGGCGCTTCTGGATTACCTCGGCCACGTCGGCACTGGTGAGCTTGAGACGGTTGGCAAAGCGGGCCTGGATCTTGGTGAAGTCGTTGCTTTGCTGCTTGCTCATGTCGCCCATCACGGAGTCCATATCCTCCTGTGCGGTGACAATGACCCATGCCCGACCCTGGCACTTGGTGGCCAGGCTCTCAGCCACGGTTTGCAGGTTGGTCATGAGTTTGGTGTTGTCGGCAATGTACTGGCCGACCTCATCGACAAAGAAATTCAGGCGGAAGTTGGACGGCTGTTTGTCCAGCCATTCCTTGACCTGATTGCCGAAGTCTTCAATGGAAACGCTGTGTTGAGCGCGGTATTTGTCGAGGATGCCTTTGGCCTGTGCCAGGTCTTCACCAGTGATCTGGGCGTAGACCTTGGCGATGTTGCCGGACTCAAGCAGCGCCTGTTCGCGACCACGCTCCCAGGTCTTGTTGGCGACGCTCTGGTAGGCTTCCCTGAACGGGCGGAACAGTTCGCGGCTGTCAAGATCGCGCTCAAACTGGGCGATATAACCCTGTTTTCCGTAGTAACCGCACATTTCGTTAAAGACTTTGACGAACACCGAGAGCAAGGCGTCGATCTGGGTCTTACTGATGATGTCGGCCTTTTGGTCGATGTTGAACAGGATGCTTTTCGAGGAGATGGCGGCGGCTTTCTTGAGCTGAGCGCGCAGCAGCTCGTCGTCGGCCTTGATCTTGGGCAAGAAAATGTCCAGTGCGGTGCTGCCATCGACCTGACGGTTTTCCAGCAACAAGGCGAGTATTTTCAACAGGTGCGACTTACCCGAACCGAAGAAGCCGGACACCCAGACGCCATTGGCATGGTGGTAGTCGGTGTAGGCATCGAGGAAGCTTTCAAGACGCTTGGCAACTTCATCAGTGAGAACGTATTCGCTCAGCTCGTTGTACAGGCTGGTTTCGTCGTCAGCTTTGATCACGCCTTCAATTGGGCGGCCGACGGAGTTTTTGAAAATGCCGTTGAGTTCCATTGACTGCTTCCTTACACCTGAGACTCGAAAATATTGAATGCACGGTAATACTTGTCGTCGTGTAGCAGACCGAACAGTTCCAGTGACGCTCCCTGTTCCAGCGAATGCCGATACTCACCAGGGAAGAACATCACAGTGGGCTTGTCCTTGGCCGTGCTTTGCAGGTTGTTGAGTACGTTGTGCGAGCGGATATAGGGGAACACCTCGCCGATGCCGGAGAGAAACAAAACGTCATAATCCGCCTGCGCAATCCGTTCGCCAATGGCCGGGACCAGGTGCTCCTTAACGTCCAATACACCCTGCAGAAGCTCCAGCAGGCTGTCTTTTTCCAAATCAGACTCAACAGCGCGGATCTGCTCCCACAAGCTGACATCCTCGTCACCACCTTCACGAGCCTTTAATAGATCGATGGTCAGGTCATAGAGGCTGACTTCCAACACCTTCACACCGCGCCCCTGCAGACAATCGACACGCAAACCAGCCAACGTATTGACCAGTTGCCGCTGCATGCGTTGTATCTCAAAGGCTTCAGCCGCCTTGAATTCGCAGATATAGAACGGCAGATCGTTATTCAGCCCCTTCATTTCCAGAAAGCGCCGACCACTCATGACGCTCACTAGGTGCTCAAAGCGAGCTGCCAGCGGCTGCTGACTGATTTTCTGACTCATTGCAGCCACCTTTTAATTTCATGGTCAGTTGCCGGAAATATCAGCAATTGCTCGTTACCGTGGCGGGCCAGTAAGTGGGCCAGCGCGGGGGTCATCAACACGGGCTGGATCAGATGCTGTGCACTGACTAAGTCGGCATCGCGCAACATGCGAAACAGATTTTGCCGGAGCTTGCTATGCGTGGACGCAGCCAGTTCATCCAGCTCGGCATGCCACAAAGCTTTGGCATTGCAGAAGGCATCGTAATCGCTTGTCGTGAGTTGGCGGCGCATAAGCAGGTAATGCTCGCGCAGAACTTCGCGTGCGAAGTCGCGGATGAAAGCATAGCGCCGGCAAGTTGCTGCCCACAGGAGGTAGCCTTGCTCGCGCAGGCTGCCATCCATCAAGAACTCCAGCTCCTCTGGATCCAACAGCTCCAGACGCGCGATCAACTCCTTACTGATACGTGTCGCAGCAGCTGCTGTACGAACTTGCAATAGGTTCTCATCACGCACCTGCTCCCGTGTTTGCTTCCAATCACGCAGCGTTAGATAGCGCTCCACAACCAGCGGTGCTTCCTGCAAAAACAGGCCACCTGTGGTGAAAGAAAGACGATAACGCTCAGCCATCACTTCGCGCCTGCTGCGATTCGTCACTGGCTCCGCCAGCTTTGACCCAGGTATCCACCTCAACCTTCTGGAACTTCCACAACCGACCGACCTTGTGAGCTGGCATGCTGCGTTTGGCAATCCATGCATAAACGGTGTCCTTGCTGACGCCGAGGTGTTCGGCAATTTCATCAACGCTGAGCCAACGGTCGGTCATGGAATTGATTCACAGTAAAAAATATCTGACGATCTTAGCCGATTTAGTCGGGTTTACTAAGGTTATACCGATATTCCACATTAACCGGCGCTGGCTTTACTCTCCGCGCTGAGAGCGGCCGATCAAGAATGCGCGACAGGAGTTGGCGGCCGAAGATGGGGTCATGCCGAGATAAGGGAAAATTCACTCATTTGGTCTGCAACTACTTGTCGGGATTGAGAATTCCTGAGACAACGCAATAGGCTTGCGCGGATTGTCCGAGGTGGCCAGCCATTCAGGAGGACTTGAGGTGGATTTCACGCAAGCCTTTATAGAACAACCGCTTGCGAAGAAAATGTCCTAATTTTTGCCTTATCTCGGCATGAGCCCTTTTAGCGTACGCGGAGTGTCCCTGAAAAAAAACCGGCCTTATGCAGGCTGTGTGAAAACCTAGCAATCTGCGCGGCACTCAAAGAAAATGCTTCGTATCGAAAGATACGGAGCATTTTTCGTTATGGCCTACATCCAAGGACAGTCCCGCAGCCAGACCAGCCTATTTCCGGTCTCGCTGGAAGAGTTGATCCCCGAGGATCACCTCGTTCGCGTTATCGACCTTTACGTCGCCAAGCTGGATCTGGCGCGACTGGGCTTTGATAAAGCACTTCCTAAAAGTACCGGCCGGCCCTCTTACGATCCAGCCGATCAGCTAAAACTCTACCTCTACGGTTATTTCCAGCGGATCCGTTCATCACGGCGCCTCGAAGCCGAGTGTCAGCGCAATATCGAAGTGATGTGGCTGATCAATCGACTCAAGCCCGATTTCAAGACCATCGCCGACTTTCGTAAAGACAACAAACCCGCTTTCATCGCGACGTGCCGGGCCTTCGTCCAGTTTTGCCGCACGGCGGGTTTGATAACCGGCGAGTTGGTGGCCATTGATGGCAGCAAGTTTCAGGCGGTCGCCTCTTCACGGCGTCATACGAATTTGAAGCGGCTCCAACATCAAGAGCAGAAGCTGGAGAAGCGCATCGCCCAATATTTGGCAGAGCTGGACGAGGCAGATAAAACCGAAGCCGGCGAAAAGATTAACCGTAGTGCGATCAGAACGACTTTGACGCAACTTGAAGTCAGGCATTCCAATAACTTGACGTGCCAGGCGCTGATGAAATCGATGGAGCTTGAGCAATTCAATACCCACGAAAGCGATGCGCGAATGCTGCGAACGCACAAAGGGCCTCGGGTCGGGTACAACGTACAGACAGCCGTGGACGCTGAGAACTGCATGATCGTGCACCATGAAGTGACTCAGGACAGCGATGATCGCAAGCAACTTGAACCGATGGCCAAGGCCGCCAAGGAACAACTTTCGCAAGATGAACTGACGGTCACCGCGGATGCGGGCTACTCCAATGGCAAGCAGTTCCAGGCATGTGAGGATGAGAACATCACCGCTTATGTGCCTGTGGCGCGATCACTCAACTCCTGCGGCAAGGAACAGGCATTTTTCGATCGAACAGCATTTGCCTACGATGCGTCGCAAGATCGATATCAATGCCCTGCCGGAAAATGGCTGATCTTTAAACAGATCAGCAACAAAGGCCGGATCTACCAGTCGGCGCTCAGCGACTGTGCAAGCTGCCCGTTAAAAGCGCAATGCACCGAAGCCCGGCGCCGATACATCTCACGCCATCTGCACGAAAAGGCATTCGAGCGAATGGAGCAGCGAATGCAGGCGCATCCCGAAATGATGGTCAACCGCAGATCCATCGTCGAACATCCCTTCGGCAACCTTAAACAGTGGTTATTTGGTAACGCTCGCTTCTTGCTGCGACAGCTTGAAGGCGCGAGAGCTGAAATGGCCTTGGCAGTGAACGCCTACAACCTGAAAAGAGCGATTAACGTGTTAGGCGTGCGCCAGATGATGGCGTTGATGGGCTGAAAGGCCTTTTTTCGTCTGCTGTGAGCACAAAAGCAAACGCCCCGAACAAGTCGGGGCGTTTGTTGGAACCGTCATCAGCGTGTTTTCACACAGCCTGTTATGGGCCGGTTTTTTTATGTCAGGACAATCTGTCGATTGGTTCGCTCATATCGTTGCCAGTTGTCACCTTGTAGTAGTTAAATTCTTCGGTGCGTAAGGCTTCGACAGGGTGGTATTCCTCGGAGTACAACTCGGCATCGTTGTTGCCGTTTTTGCCGTCGAACAGACTTAGAAACGACCCGACCATGAAGCCAAAGGCACACACAAGAAGAACAAGGAACCCGATATTCGGTGCGAACAGGGTGTTGAGCACACAAAAGGCGACCAGCGCACCAATCGTGTAGACAGGAACCTTTGTGCCAGCATTCTTGCTGTGTGTCAGGTGCAATGCGCCCGAGGCAACAATCGAGGCCAAGGCGAGATAAGCAAACATCTCGTAGCCAAGGGTCAAGGTTTTGGTGCTCCCTACAAGCACGCCAGCGAAGGCCAGTGCGATCGTCACCAGGTGCTTCAGCGTCCACAGTCCGCCAGCATTACGAATGCCCTCCTCCACGGCCCACAGTTTCTGGATGGGAGCAGGCAGTTGCGGCCGCTGCGCCAGTTCAGCAATCAGGTCAACCACGTTCACGGCATAGGCTGCATCGGCTTGCGAAGGATTGTTTTTGCCGGCGACATGGCGCAATGCGGTGATTGCGCGTCCAAAGTCCGCGGGAGCCTTGCGCAATGCATCGGCGTTGAAGCTGAACAGGTCGATCGTTTCGGGAGGCAAGCCCATGTAGCGCTCCACCAGTGCTTCAGCCCGCTTGACTTCTGATTCAATGATCATCTTCATTGCGAATTCTCCTTTCGACTGACTACATCCTACCGCACCTGCTGAATATGCAATCCCTCTCACTGGCTTGTGTATGTCTGGCCGGCAAGCCGATACGTGGAAGCGACCTCCTCCTCCGGACTCTGCTGATCATCCAGCTTCTCCTGGACAGGCTTGCTCTTCGCTGTCGGCAAGTACATGTCGCGCCCCTGCAGCACCTCCTGACGCGATTTCTCGTCTAGTCGCTTGGCACGCCTTGCGTTGCGATCGAAGGACTTCAACGGCTTTATCGTTGGCGCCCGCTCGCTGGCCAGCACAAACACCGGAAGGTTGGCTTTGATCATCGCGTCCCAGCGACTGCTTTCGGAAAACCACAGCATGCAGCGCGGGTGGGGGGCGACCATCTTGTGCTTGATAAGGATGTCGGCATCCGAGAGATGGACAATCGAATTGAGGTCGAAGTACTCCGGCGTTTGCTCCACGGGAATGTCTTCGGCGCCGGCGCGGATTTCTGCCTTGGCCTCAAGTTGTGTGCGAATCTTGCTCACGGCCACCCGTTCGTTGCCCGGTGAGTGCCCTGCCCATGTGAACGTGATTTGCCGTGGAGCTCCGTCGAACGCGTGGATGGATCGCTTCAGCTGGTTGGTATTGAAGCTCGCGCCCAGGGCCCGTCGCATTATCTTCGGCCGCATCTCCGGCGTGAGGTTCTGTTCGACGCGTGCGAGCTCGATGGCGTCGACCAGTTTCTGTTTGCAAGCGTTGATCGCCAGTACCTGCTCGAGGACTGAGGTGGCCACCGTGAAATAACCTGGCAGGCGCATGACTGTGCCCGGGGCCTGACCTATGTCACGTTCGAAAGTCCCGATCGCCTCGATGGCCAACTTGACGGCGTCTGCGCCAGTCACCTTTTCCACCAGCAAGATGTCGGGAGTTTTTTGCTCGTTGAGCAACGGCAGGACATACACCATACCGTCAACCACCAGTGGTGGCCACGTCATGTTGAATGCAGCGATGGCAGCGGTCAGCGTTTGGTAGGCGGACTGGATTCGTTCGTACATAGGACCCCCTATATTGGAAACCTGATTATACCACCCCTGCACGGTTTCCTCTATTTGCAAGCCCTCCCCTCGACCGCACTCTACCTCCCCCACCCCACCGCCCATTTACCCTCACCTTCATCTCCCTTCCCTTTTCCTTACTCTTACCTTCCATCGCGCTACGCGCGGGTCGATCAGGATAGGGGGCGCGCCTCGGCCCTGCATTTAGGGTTTCAAGGCTCAGCGGGGCTCCTGGAAGGTGCACAGCGGGCTTCGAAGTTAGGTGGAGGGTCAGGAGGAATGCGGCCCGGGCCGGTAATCATGTGCAGGGGTGGTATAAAGTCGTTTGATTGTCGCCTGATTGTCGACCCATTGTTTTCGTGCCCTGTCACGCCGATTCCGGTTTTGGCAGCCACTCTTGGCCGGGCCGCGGGCTGTGTACCCCAGTATTCCTGGTGACATCGCCGCCGGCCGTTGCCACCGCCGGATTGAGGCGGGTCCAGTGGCATCCCTTCGGCTATCCCCGTTCCTTCCCCTACCTCTTCCCAACCAGTCAATCGAGATCGATCGGCTGAGGCGACAACCTGGTTGGTCCGAATTCACGGCCACTGTTCGTTGATGGCGCTGAATGGCGCTGATCGGTCCTGGTGAATGGTGGCCACCGTCGAAGTTCAAGCGTTCAGTGCTCTGACTTGGGCGCTGGCGAAAAGTGGTGCTGCGGCGCTTCTTCGATCGACCAAATCAGAAACGACGGGTGTGCCGTGCGAAATGGTGAGGCCGCAATGTTTGTTTGTTTGTTTGTTTGTTTGTTTGTTTGTTTGTTTGTTTGTTTGTTTGTTTGTTTGTTTGTTTGTTTGTTTGTTTGTTAATAGTTACAATCAACTGAACATTCTTTGCAAGGAGTCTCGCTGTGCGTGAATCCCCGATCACAACTCAAGACATCGTCGACGCTGGCAATTCCATTCTCGCGTCTGGTCGCGCGGTGAATGGATATTCGCTGCGCAACGCAATTGGTAGTGGCCGGGCCGATAGGCTGATCCGAATTTGGACTGAACACGCAGAGCTGAACGGCACCGCCGTTGCCGGCTCCATGAGTATTCCTGCCCGCGCACAAACCTTGATTTCCACCTACGTGAAACGCCAAGAAGCCTCAGTCAATCTTCTGCTGCAGGAATTGGCAGTAGTCCTGAGCGAAGCGGCGCGGTCCGATGCCCTTGAGGAAATCGAGTCGCTGAAAGCGTCGGTAGAACAACAGCGCAATGCGTTGCTTGATGCAGATTTGTTGATTGATCGTCTCGAGCAGACGAACCAGGATCTGGAAACTCAGCTTGTTTTAGAACAGGACAACTCTGCCCAGGTGCGATCTGCCCTGGAGAGCTTGGAGGATCAAGCTCGGAAAGATTCTTCTGCGCTTTCTGAGTTGAACAGTCAGCTGCTTGAGGCCCAAGAGCAGGTCTCCTCTCTTCGCGGCTTGCTTGAAGACGAGAAAACGGCGTTGGGTCGTACTGAGAATGAAGTTCTGAGGTTGGAGGAGCGTGTAGCTGGGTTAGTGGAGACATCCAAGCAACAAGACACTGCGTTGCTCGATGCGCGTCGAGATGCGCAGGCGTCGAGGGAGCGCGAAGCCATGGTTAATGGACAGATGCTGCAACTTCAACGCGATCGTGATGTGGATGTAGAGCTGATAACCAGGTTAAGGCTTGAGGTCGGTACCGCGGCTACCAGGGTTAGCCAAAGTGAAGCTGAGGCCAATGCGTATAAGGGGCAGCTGGCTCAACTCAATGATCGCGTTGGTGGCCTGCTCTCCTCAGTAGGCCCTGGTGGTTCCCATGAATGAGGTTACCTACCAAGGCTTCAACGTCTACGCGACTTCCTGTGCGCTCAAATTTGAGATGGCCACAAATGCGGGGGGTGAGACCGTCCTGTGTATCGACGGGGCCAACAAAGCCGGTGCCGAATTTGATTGGGGCAACAAGTTGATTTTTCAGGTTACACCCAGAGAAACAACCTTGTTCCTCTGCGCGGTAATGGGTCTGGTACCTACGTTCGAAGCGTCTAATCATGGTAAAAGCAGATCCAAGTCTCTGACTTTGCAGAACCAGGTGGACAAAGGGGTGCTCCTTTTGAAGATGCAGGCGCCCCGTCGATCTGTACTGGTGCCAATCACTCCTGACAAAGTCTTCGAGTTGGGCTGTTTGGCAATGCAGGTACTCTCCTCTCAGGTCGGTCTTGACCCTGGTACCTGTCTCTCAATGCTTCGCGCTACTGCTGCTCGCTTCTATCATCACAAAGCAAAAATTCTTGATCCTGGTTAAGAGCGGTTAGAAACCTGTTAAAAGCGGTTAAGGGACTGAGAAACGTGCCTGAAGGCCTTGTTCTATAAGGGTTTTCACCTAATTTCAAATACCTCACCATGAGGTTTTTTTACCTGACTATGAGGTAACGATACCTCACCATGAGGTAAACATACCTCACTATGAGGTAAGTCGGCTTTTTACCCTTTATTTAGCTTTAAATGTGCGGCCCAAGCTATTGATACATAAGGATTTATGTATTTTTAACCTTTATCTGACTTTGGGGTAATTCCACCTGACTATGGGGTATCTTTTTCCTGTGGCCATCGTGTATTCGCTAAGTCATTGAAATATAACGATATTTCCATTTTTAGTGGCTCATTGCTTGCGGCTACAAGCGGGGCCATGTCAGGACCTGATTTAGGGGTAAAAAAGGTCACCATGCTAATCCTTCCTTCCTGTCCAAAGTGGTCAATCCGCCCCGTTTCAAGGGTTTCCAAAGCGCTACCAGCGCCTATTTCAAGGGCTTGCGGAGTATTTCGCGTTTTTTTCGTAAAGACGTTCTGGGCGAGTTTTTGGCCGGTTTTTGCTTTTTTTACTCCTTGGTGAGTTAGCGTTCCGCGCTCTTTTACTTTTTCTACCTCTTAATCAGGTGCTCCTGGCCCTCGCTTTACCCCTAAATCAGTTTTAGCTGGCACGGCGGGATTTAAGGTTTTCGTTGATTTCTTCAGGGGAGATCTGCCTGGGCAGGCGGAGTGATCCAGTTTCAAGCGTGTCGAGGGCACTCGTTGTCGACCCTGCTTGCTTGGCTGGCATGTCGTTGGGCAGCCCTGTTGGTTATGGTTAGCACCGGGCCTGTGGCGGAATTCATACGTTTCCCTCCCCTCTCACCTCTGCGCCCGGAGGAGGTCTGCTGCTCGATCTGCAGGTACAAAAAACCCCCTAAGCGGGGGTTTTGGTATTTGCCTTGTTTCTCACGACAGTCACCTTTCCTGCCCTGTCACAACTAGCCTCTTTGAAGAAGCCCACGGTAACGAGTTCGTTCAAGGCTTCTTTGATCATTTGTCTTGCTTTGCCTGGTGTCGATACGCGCGAGCCGGCGTGCTTTATCAGGGTCTCAACGTTCAGTGCGTAGGGCTCACTGTGCGAGGCGTAGAAACCATGAAGCCATTTGGCTAGGTTTCCGGGCAATGCCATTCGCTGCTCCCATTCGATTCTGGTGCTGTAAAAGCCTCCCCCAAACAAGGTCGCAATTTCAGGCTCTAGCTCTACGATCCATTCGTCATCGACGCGTTTGCCGGCGACGTCAAAGTCATCGCTGTATTCAAACTTTCTGACAAGCGAGAGAACCACGCCGCGGCCGAGCCGTTCCGAGTGAAACTGAACACCAGTGGTTTTCAAGCGGGTCAGGATCGTCATGAGCCGGACTGTGTGCTTTACACCATATGGCCACTGGAGGTCCTTTTTCATCTGCGCTGGGCTGAAGCGAATCGGGGACCCTAGTTCCTGGAGCCGGGCAAGATGAAGTACTTGCAGCCAAACGTCCAAGTCGTCTTGGCGTAACTCCTCCCCCGTATAGATCACACGGGAGTTGCCGTAACTGGAGACTTCAACTGACTTCAATTGATCACGTTGAACGTTGCGATTCCGAGCGGTGAACAATGCACATCGAAGCGCTTCATTCGGAGCTTCTCGAAGTTCGTCAGCCCATTTGCCCAGTCGTTTTTCCGCGTTCTCCTGAACTTCCTTGGCCCGTTGTTGCGCGGCCTTTAGGCCATCGCCTCGACGCTTGGTAGGGGCAGCTTCTGACTTTTTGGTTTCGGCCGGCGTCGGTTCGGTGTTACCCGCTTCGCTAGTCGTATCCCCCGTTGCCTGTTCTTGTGAACTGAGCTGATCCTCCCTGAGGAGTGCAGCGCTCTGTGCTGCTTCGGCCCGCTGTCTTGCCGCTTTGATGCCATGACCTGGCTTAGATGGAGGTGCACTCCCCTCCCCCTCTGCGCCGCCCTGGGAGGCGAAGAGATCACCATTTCTGGGCCGTTCCGATTTGGTGTCGTTCACACTCGGACCCCTATGCCGATTTAAGGCTTTTCAGAAATTCTTCAAGTTTTTCAAGCTGCTCGTCTGAGAATTGCGAGCGAACCAGTTTCAACTCATAGTAATTTTTGCTTTTTTTCGCATGGCCGAGCTTAACCTCACCGCTCTTGATCTCGAACCCCGCCGTGGTTTGCGCGGCTTGCGGAAATTTTTTCTCCAAGGAGCGTGCCAGATTTTTTATAGGCGT
This sequence comes from Pseudomonas sp. PDM26, assembly GCF_019219185.1. Taxonomy (NCBI): domain Bacteria; kingdom Pseudomonadati; phylum Pseudomonadota; class Gammaproteobacteria; order Pseudomonadales; family Pseudomonadaceae; genus Pseudomonas; species Pseudomonas sp. PDM26. Next base: position 338,819 of record NZ_JAHUWC010000006.1, read on the forward strand.
ACCGCTGCTAAGTGCTGTCTGGATAATGGAGATTAGGGCCTTTTCCAAAGCCTCCTGTGAAGTTCCTGACTCCACTTTCTCCTTAATCAACTTTACAGTTTTCTCGGCACTTGCTGCTGTGATCAGTGCGGGCTTCTTATCCAGAAGTGTATTCACCGCAACTGGAAGACTTTCGAATGCCATCATCCGATAGTACGTCGATTGTGTCAGCCCAAATTCTTGGTGAGTGGTACTGATGCTTCCAAATTCATTCTTATGCCGGATAATCGCACGTGATTTTTCATAATCACTCAAATCCTTGCGACCTAAGTTTTCTACGAGACCCCTAGTCGAACTTTCTTGGTCCGTGATATTGACCACGTGCGCCAAGATCCTGGTCTTTCCCAAAACCTTGTGAGCTCTTACCCTGCGTTCACCTGAGACGAGCTCATATCGGTTTCCCTTCGCTCTAACTTCAATTGGAACCAATAGGCCTTGCTCATCGATCAGCCTGACCAGCTCGTCCATTCCCTCAAAGTCTTTACGTGGCTGGTAAGGGTTTGGGTCAATAATTGAGATATCAATTGAGCGCGCAGACCAGTGTTCTGTTTCAGAAATACCCGTATCTTCAATAATCTGTTTGTGGTTTACGAAGCTTTCAGTCAGGGAGCCTGCAAGTAGCGCGGAAATCCCTTGGCGTCGCGGTTTGACGGCTTTGTCGTCAACCGCCTTTCCAGTCTTCTGGTTGGGTTTTTTTGTGGTTTCGGTTGCTGCGCTCATTATCTAGAGCCCCCTGTTGTTTCTGCAACGTAGGTAGCAAGTTCCCCATATTGCTTCGTAACTTTGTTATTGCGATCTAGCATGCGCAAACTTCTGTTTATCGCAATCGACTGATTCACTTTGCTTGTTTGAGAGATCTTTACTGGAACAACGGTTCCGAACATCTCAATCGCATCCCGTTCATTTTCCTGGCATAAAGTCAGTCGTGAATCATGCTTAACCAGCAGTGCACCGAGAAAGCTTAGTTCAGGATTGATTTTCTTAATTCTATTGATTCTTTCCTGTAGGTCTGCGAGTCCATACAGACCATAAGCAGCGCCCGATTCAACAGGAATTATGTAGTGTGTTGCGGCAGCGAGTGCATTCATTGTTAGAAGCCCAAGATTAGGTGGGCAATCCAAAATAATGTAATCGACCACACCCATTAATGGGGCAATTCGAGCTTTCAGAACTTCGTTTGGTCTTGGGTCTTCCTGTTTAATAAAGTCAGGAACAGTTTCGAGGCTCAGAGAGCCATAAATTAGACTCACGCCATCAATTTGGGTGTTTTCAAAAATAAACGCGTTAAGACTGGCAGAAGGATTTAACAGCAGTTCAGCGAGGTTGTGTGTGACCTTTGCCGGGTGCTCTGGACCAATGTGCTTCGACGCGTTGGCTTGCGGATCCATATCGATGAGAACGACGTTATATGAATCATTGAGCTGGGCGAGGTGGTCAGCAAGGTTAATCGAAGTGGTTGTCTTGGTTACGCCGCCTTTGTGGTTAGCAATGGCAATGATCTTTGTATTAACGACACGCTCTGCCATTTTTTACTCCTAATGAAAGATCTCAGGTTTACTACCTGTTCATACATCGTGATCGGCATTATGCAACATTACGACGCCTACTTTCTTGTTAAAGCGGTTTTTTTTATGAGGTATCGTTTTTACAGGTGCTCTGCGGTTAACTGATCTTAGACCACTTTTTCCAATCGGCCTGAGATTCTCCTACCCTCCTCCCCCGCGGCTTTTGCCTAAACTAAGTACGAGTTCCGGTCGTGGGCTGGCGTGCCTTCGTCGGCCATTCCCACGGTGGGAATGGCATAGCGCAGCTGAAGGCCGCGGCTGTATATCTTCTTGCGCAGAGGGCGCACCCCCTTCCGGATGATTCCCACGGTGGGAATGAAACGGCTCGGCATCCTACGTTTGGTTCCTAATCCGTGCACCGTTAGCTGGGCAGTTTCGTAGCGGCCGCCTTATTCATGGTGGGAATGAATCGCCAAGGTGTAGTGTTCGTGAATGTTGTGTGCGGGTTCCTGAATCAGCCGGTGTCTGCACATCGTTTAATTCCCACCGTGGGAATGCAATGGCTGAGCGCGCCTTCATTTTTCTGTTGCAGGGTAGGAGTCAGGCCGACCCGGTATTCGCTCACTACAACGACGGGGACGATACGGCCCGACGTCCTGCGTGTGGTTTCAGTTCGCTGCCTCGTGGCCTGGCTGGCCCCTCGATGGGAATGGACCGCCCAAGCGCTCGACTCGTCGATCTGGTGCGCGGCTCATGGATTGGACGGACTCGGCGCACCGCTTATTCCCACCGTGGGAACGGGATGGTTTAGCGCCCTTTCACGATTTCGTGCTCAGGTTGATGGGCTCGCCGGCGGCCTGCCTTCTGCTCATTCCCACGATGGGAATGGATCGCTCTGCGGTCCTGCGTGAGGTTTCAGTTCACTGCCTCGTGGCCTGACCGGTTGTGGGACGGCTGCCGGTACCTCGATGGGGATGGACCGCCCAGGTGGTCGTCTCGTCGATCTGGTGCGCGGCTCATGGGCTAGACGGACTCGGCGCACCGCTTATCCCCACCGTGGGAATGCGATGGTTAAGCGCCCTTTCACGATTTCGTGCTCAGGTTGATGGGCTCGCCGGCGGCCTGCCTTCTGCTCATTCCCACGATGGGAATGGATCGCTCTGCGGTCCTGCGTGAGGTTTCAGTTCACTGCCTCGTGGCC
>NZ_JAHUWC010000070.1:0-262 GCF_019219185.1 Pseudomonas sp. PDM26
TTAGACAGCTAGGAGGTTGGCTTAGAAGCAGCCACCCTTTAAAGAAAGCGTAATAGCTCACTAGTCGAGTCGGCCTGCGCGGAAGATGTAACGGGGCTCAAACCATACACCGAAGCTACGGGTATCATCTTCGGATGATGCGGTAGAGGAGCGTTCTGTAAGCCTGTGAAGGTGAGTTGAGAAGCTTGCTGGAGGTATCAGAAGTGCGAATGCTGACATGAGTAACGACAATGGGTGTGAAAAACACCCACGCCGAAAGACC
>NZ_JAHUWC010000073.1:0-255 GCF_019219185.1 Pseudomonas sp. PDM26
ATGCGCTTCTTCACTTGACCATATAACCCCAAGCAATCTGGTTATACTGTGAAGACGACATTCGCCGAAAATTCGCAATTACTCACAAATTTTACCTTAGCCTGATCCGTTACCAGTGAAAGTAACGCTCAGTCTATCTTTCTATCACATACCCAAATTTTTAAAGAACGAACTAGTCAAAGACTAGAAATCAACATTCACCATCGAACCGATGGAATGCTCATTTCTAAGCTTTACACAATCAGAAGCAGTAGT
>NZ_JAHUWC010000074.1:0-255 GCF_019219185.1 Pseudomonas sp. PDM26
TTACCAGTGAAAGTAACGTTCAGTCTATCTTTCTATCACATACCCAAATTTTTAAAGAACGAACTAGTCAAAGACTAGAAATCAACATTCACCATCGAACCGATGGAATGCTCATTTCTAAGCTTTATACAATCAGAAGCAGTAGTGGTGGAGCCAAACGGGATCGAACCGTTGACCTCCTGCGTGCAAGGCAGGCGCTCTCCCAGCTGAGCTATGGCCCCGTATTTCTACAGGCGTTTCCCACACAAAATTGGT
>NZ_JAHUWC010000075.1:0-255 GCF_019219185.1 Pseudomonas sp. PDM26
ATGCGTACGTCCCGGAACATCGGATTTATGCTCGGTCAATTCGGAGCGATGACGGTCCGACAGCTTTCTGGAAGCTGGTAAACGTTGAAATAGGAAATGTCCCGGAGGCACGTAGGATGGGTCCGGAGTGGCTGTGCGCCTGATCTGTCAGGTTTTGTACGGACTGGTCGACTGGATGTGGCGAGGGGCTTTCGGCTTTTGTTCGCAGCGGTTTTGTGCGCGAGCAACGACTTGTTTAAACGCCTTCAAGGTCAT
>NZ_JAHUWC010000076.1:0-255 GCF_019219185.1 Pseudomonas sp. PDM26
TCCCCTCGGTACGGTCCGCCAGATCCATCGTCATGACATTGGCCGAGGCCAGTGACTCGCAGGCGTGAGCCAACAGGGTCTCGGTATCGAGTTGCGGATTGACGATGAACATGCTGCAGAGTTTGCGTGGAGTGGCCTGGATGTCGGCGGCTGAGGGGATGCGTTCGGAAGGTATTGCCGGATCATTGTTCGGCGGATTCGGTGTGGGTTTGATCATAAGTACTTCCCTTTATTAGTAGGGCCGCACCATCTCGC
>NZ_JAHUWC010000077.1:0-255 GCF_019219185.1 Pseudomonas sp. PDM26
TCGACCTCGCGGCCGCCCAGGGCGGCAACTGCCCGCTGACCGTGGCCGATCAGGTGGTCGTCGAAAACGGCGTGACCATCGTGGGCCCGACCAACCTGGCCAGCGCCGTGGCGGCTGACGCTTCGGCACTGTACGCCCGCAACCTGCTGGACTTCATGAAACTGTTGTTCGATAAAGACGGACAACTGGTGATCAACCTGGAAGACGATATCGTCGCCGCGTGCCTGATGTGCCGCGACGGCCAGATCGTGCGCA
>NZ_JAHUWC010000079.1:0-246 GCF_019219185.1 Pseudomonas sp. PDM26
GTTTCACTGCTGAGTTCGGGATGGGATCAGGTGGTTCCAATGCTCTATGGTCGTCAAGAAATTCGGGTACCGAGTCGTGGCCGGCTGGCCGCGCTTCAGCAAATTGGGTAGGTGATAGATTTGTGTGTTTGCGAACTTTCGGTTCATTGCGTCTTCACACACCGCAATCTGATGCTCTCTCGAGTAGTCAAATTGCTTGGGTGTTATATGGTCAAGCCTCACGGGCAATTAGTATTGGTTAGCTCA
>NZ_JAHUWC010000007.1:0-332216 GCF_019219185.1 Pseudomonas sp. PDM26
GGGCAGCGAAGCGGCCCCAACAAATGGGCCTGCTGCGCAGTCCAGCGGGACGGTGCGGCGATCCGACAAGCTCCCTCGCCACGCGTTAATCAGTGCTGGTCGATCCCTTAACTGACTGGCATTAGGGCAAGCCCCCTCGCCACAGAACATTCGGCTCACCATGGATGATCTTTATTCCTCGCCACTGTCAGCCAATTTCCAGTACCCAACCGCCTTGACGAACTGCTCCTCCAGCCCATGCTCATCGAGCAACGCCCGACGAATCTGCCGCGACACTTTGCTCTCGGTCGCCACCCACGCGTACAGGCTGCCGGTTGGCACCTGGATCTGGCGCACGGTGGCCAGCAGATTGTCCTTGCCAACTTCACGCAACACCCAGATCACATTGACCTGGGCCGCACTGTGCAGCACTTGCTGCTCCTTGCCGTTTTCCACTTCCACGATCACCAACGCATGGCGGTTGGGCGCCAGGCCTTCCAGGCGCCGGGCGATGGCGGGCAGGGCGGTTTCGTCGCCGATCAGCAAATAGCTGTCGAAGATGTCCGGCACGATCATCGAGCCACGCGGCCCTGCGATGTGCAGGAATTGGCCGGGTTTGGCCTGCTCGGCCCAGGTCGAAGCCGGGCCGTCGCCGTGCAACACGAAGTCAATGTCCAGTTCCAGTTTTTCGAGGTCGTAGCGGCGCGGGGTGTAGTCGCGCATTTCAGGCAGCGGACCGCTGTCCTTGCCGGCGCCCGGCACCAGGGTTTCCAGGGTCGCAGCTTGCTCGGCGTTTTGCGGGAACAGCAGTTTGACGTGGTCGTCCGTACCCAGGCTGATGAAACCTGCCAATTCAGGGCCGCCCAGGGTAATCCGGCGCATGCGCGGGGTCAGGTCGACCACGCGCAACACTTCCAGACGACGGCGTTTGATGTCGTGCATGACACGGGCAATGGTGGTGATCACTTCAGTCATTCGGCGCTCTCCTGAACGGGTTGAACGGCAGGGCCGTCGACGATGGCTTTGGCCGTGTCGTTGAGCAAGTCGCGTACCCGCAGGATTTCTTCCGGGCTCCAGCGGCCATGGTGCATTTGCAGGGCGTGGCGCAGGTTGTGCACCGCCTCGTGGATTTCGGGTGGACGATCATGGCCTCGCAACGAGCGCTTGCTCACCTCGATGCGCATGCGAACGCCATCCAGCGCAACGGCCTGCTCACTCAAGGACAGACGTCCGGCGTCGGTGATTGTGTAACGTTTTTTTCCGCCTTCGGCGTCACCCTGGATCATTTCGCTTTCTTCAAGGAACGTCAGCGTCGGGTAAATCACACCGGGACTGGGACTGTAGGCGCCATCGAACATCCCTTCGATCTGGCGTATCAGGTCATAGCCGTGGCACGGCTGTTCGGCGATCAGCGCCAGCAGCAGCAGTTTCAGATCGCCGGGGGCAAATACCCGTGGGCCGCGACCACCGCGTTCGCGGCCGGGGCGTTTCTCGAAGCCGTCGCGGCCGTCACCGTGTTCGCGATGGGGGGAATGATGGTCTCTCATTTCGTCTTCTCTCGTCGTGTTTAGATACAACTTAAGATATATCTTTAGTCTGAATCAAGGCGTTTTCCGTGCGGGGCGACCTCATGCCGACGAGCGGTGGCGTAGCAAAATGTATGGAATCCATCGAAAAACCCCTACCGCCTGCCTCTATTTCTACGTACACCCGGTTATTCAAGAATCTTAAAGTTATTACTCTAAAGTTTTTGAGCTTATATTCTAAAGGGCGTAAAAGTCCCCATGTTAATTGGCTAGAACCGCTGTATGGTTATTTTCAATAAAACTGTATGTAGGGCATAACTTACAGTCACTGATTGATATTTTGATTTTTTGCGGTTTTGTCTTTCTGGTCATGAGGTAGTTGAACTACGAGCTCATAGGAAGTTGCCTGCTTACTTTCCAGAGCGATAAGTCGATCATGCCCCGGCGTTGAAAGCTTACAGCCACCGGCCTTCACGGCTATGAGCTGTGTGAACTTTCAATGGACCGATCCTTTAAAAGAAAACAGGTACTGAATGATGTTCAAGAAATTTGCAATCGCTGCCCCACTGGCTGTTCTGGCTCTCCAATCCTCCATGGCTTTCGCCGCGGGCGAGGCTGCTCACTCGATCAATCTCATCGCTCACGTGCCAACCAATGGCTTCTATGTAGTGCCAACCGACCCTGATCTGGTCAACAAGGATCAGGACATGAGCTTCCAGCCAGCCACTGGCAAGATGGGAGAAGTCAATGGTTTCTTCGATGTGCGCAACAATAACGGCTCGGTTCACGCCAGTCTGGAAAGTGCACCTAAATTGATCTCCGGTGCTCAGTCGATTGATTTGAAAGTCGAGTTCAATAACAAGGAACTGACGCTCACTCCACAACTGGTCGTGGGTGAATCCGAGTCCGACGCGAACTACCGCGCGCCGCTGAAAATCACCGCCAAGGGCACAACTTTCCAGCCGGGTGACTACACCGGTGTGGTCGCAATGACCTTCGACGCCGTTGCTCCGGTCGCCACGCGTTGATCGAACTTCAAGGCAACAAACGCTAACTGCTCAAGTGGCGTTAACCGGCGGACAAGCCAACCGGCCTGTCCGCCGGACTCCAACCCGTTCGTAACCAGAGTAAGAGTTCATGTTCCCGATGACACCCATCGCGGCTGCGCTTGCGCTGTTGTTTTGTGCCAGTGCAGCGGCGGCTCCCGTTTCCTCCGCCGGTACGACACCGCGAAGTCTGTTGGCCCAGGCCAAAGGCCTGCCGGCAGATTTCGAGGAGCATTTCTTTGATGTGCCTCTGGCTGTTCGGGTGGAACTCGATCAGCAACCGCTGGGTGAGGCCATGGTGGTGTTGTCTCGCGATGATCGCATTACCTTGCTTGAATTTACCGACACCAGCGAAAACCGCTTCGGCCCCGCCGAGCGGGAAAAGTGGGCCAGTTATCTCAAGCCAGGTGTGCCGCTGGGCACGTGCACCGGTTCGTGTCCGGATCAGGTGTTGGCCGTGCATTACAACCTGGAAAACTCCCTCGTCTCGATCCTCACCGAAAATGCTGAGCGCGACGTCGAGGACAAGCGTTATTACGAACAGCCTGATGGCGGCAGCAGCGGTCTGATGGTACGCAACCAGCTCAATCTCAACGGTGGCCAGCAACAGGATCTGGGCGGACGCTTCGGTCTTGAAGCCAGCGCCAGCCTGGGCAACTGGAGCCAGACATTCAACATGCAGCTGGCCCGTCTTGGCGGTCCGGATGACAAGCTTTATCACGCGGTCCATGAGCTTTACACCCAGCGCGAATTGCAAGGCAGTTTCTTTCGTCTGGGTTATTTCACCCCCAATTCCGAAGGACTGACCCGTCAGCCGCGCACGTTCGGCACCAGTCCCGACACGGCTATCGGCGTCATGTATGGCAGCTCCGACAGCCTGGCGATCAACAGTCCGATGCCCAGCGTCTATCCGATCTACGTCACGGCCAACCGCCAGGGCTCGGTGGAAATCTACCGCGACGGTCTGTTGATCAATACCCAGTCGGTGCCCGCCGGTTTGCAGACCCTCGACACTCGGCCGCTGCCGGGCGGGATCTATGAAGTCGAAGTGCGCCTGATCGAGGACGGACAGATCACCTCGAGCACTCAAGAGTTGGTGTACAAGCCCAACAACTGGCGCAACCTCGACGAGCGCTGGCGCTACAACCTGTTCGCCGGGGAAGAAAGCAAACTGTGGAGCAACTGGAATCAGCAGTCCAGCGGCAGCACCACGGCCGGGGCCTCGGTCAATTACCTGGCGCACCCACGGGTTATCCTAGGGCTGTCGGCGCGCCAGGTTCGCGAAAAACTGCAATACGGCAGTTCCGTCGACTGGACCCTGGCCAATCACCTCAGCCTGTACGCCAACGTCTACCAGACACAGGACCACGGCACCGGTCTGGACCTGCAAAGCCTCTATAGCTATGGCGCCGGCAGCGTGGTGATCAGCCACAACCGCAGCTGGCTGGACACCACCAACCTTTACGAAACCCTGCCGGATGGCACCCGGATACGGCAACGCAACGTATTCGTCGGTGAGACCAGCAACTCCTCGCTGGCACTCAATCATCGACTCAACAGCAAAAGCACGATCAATGCCCGGGTGTCCCACAGCGAGGGCAACGTCGAAGGCGTCGGCCTCGATCTGGGCTGGAACCAGCGCACCAACCTGTTTGGCAGCGATGGCAACTGGCGGCTGTCATTGTTCGATCGGCCAGGCAGTTTAAGCAGCGGCAACGACCGCAATCGCGGCGTCGACCTGAGCATCAACCTGGCACTCGGCGCACCTGGACAGCAGATCAGCGGCAGCATCGGTTCGCGCACGGCCCGAGACGGCGGTCGCGACAACAACGCCTCCATTGGCTGGCGCAAAGACCTGAAAGATCACGTGCTGCAAAACGTCTCGGTGACGGCGCTCACCGATACCTACGGCGTCGGCGTTTCCAGCCTCGCCAACTTTCGTACCGACGCGATCAATGGTGATGGTTTCGTTCAGCGATCGTCCTTCAACGGCAATTTTACCGGCGGCCTCAACCTGGACAGTACCCTGGTCCTCGGCGGCCAGCAGATGGTGTTGACCAGCCAGCATGAGATGCGTGGTGCCGGGCTGATTGTCGATGTGGAGTCGGACATCGACGACATTGCCCTGCGCGCCGACGATTACAGCGGCGGCAGCGCGGCGCTGAAGCCGGGACGCAACTTCATCCCGATCACCGCGTACCAGAACAGCTCGGTGAGTTTCGATTTCGAAGGCAACCATGTGCCGGCGGCCACCATCGAACCGGCCCGCACCCGTTATCACTTGAACAAGGGTGGGGTCGAGTACCGCAAGGTGCGGGTGATGAAAACCCTGACCGTGCTGGGCCGGCTGGTCGATTCGCAAGGGCAGCCGCTCAAGGGTCACCATGTGATCAACCACGCCAGTCGTGGCGTGACGGAGGTCGATGGTTTCTTCTCGATGGAAATGAACGCCGGTTCGCCGACGCTGGAAGTGCGTCAGGGCAACCAGTTGCTGTGCCAGTTCCGTCTCGATGCCGACCGGCATCGCAGTGAAAACAACGTGCTGATGATCGGTGACCTGCGGTGTACGCCGGACACCTTGGCCGATATCACCTTCACCGAGCAGAAGGCGGGTTGAGGATGAAAAGGTCTATACGTTCACTGGGGGGCCTGACGGTGTTGCTGCTGTTGAGCCTGGCAGGTGAACCGGTATCGGGCGCAACCATGGATATCCGCGCGGTGTTCCGCCCCGACCCGGCAAACCCGATGCACAACGAATTTATCAACATGACGCCCGTCACCGGGCATTGCGCGAATCAACCTGCGTTCTGCAAGGAGAGAGAACTGTTTTCTCTGCTGACACCGATCGGCTTTCGGTCTGTCGGTGCGATCGAGGCCGGGCACAACGACCCGCGCAGGGCCCCGATGTTTCGGGTTCCGGGGGACTGGCGAAGGCTTAGTGTGCGGCATGCCGACACGCAGGAAGAGGCCGAGGTCGAAGTGCGGATCGTCTCGATCGGAGGCCGCTACATTCTTTCCGATACGGCGGAAAACCTGGTGGGCGAAGGTGAGCCCACGACATGGCCCGGCTGGCATATACGCCTGTTGGGCGACTGGACCTGGGCACCGCCATCGCCGTGCAGAAGTACCGGAGGCATGTATGCGTGGCCAGACGCCAGAACGTTCTTCTGGCTGACGTCCGGAACGAGCGTGTGTGCCGCCCGGGCCAATTACCGCATCCCCGGCTTTACCTATGAGCAGGTGCAGATTGGCTACGAACTGCGTACGCCCAACCCGCTGAAAATGTCTTCGGGCCAATACTACGGTGACCTGACCTACACCGTCGGGCCCGGAATGGATTTCGACATGGGGGACATCATGCAGCCGGACGACTCGGTATTGACGCTCAATTTCAACCTGGACGTAGAGCACACCCTGAAGGTCGACCTGCCACCGGGTGGAAACAAAGTGGCGCTGGAGCCAGAAGGCGGCTGGAACCGCTGGATCGAAAGCGGTCGCCAGCCGACGCGGATTTACCGCGATCAACTCTTCTACATTTCGGCGACCTCGCGCTTCAGCGTGATGATGCAGTGCGATTCGCTGGGCGGTACTCGCTGTTATTTGCGCAGTGAAAACGGCGACAGCACACAGGTCGAGACACGGCTAAGTCTACCCGTGGGCATCACCGGCCCCGGTGGTGGGGCGGTCAATCAGACCCCGTTGTTGAATAACGTTTGGGTAGGCCCGTTTCAGCCTGGTCACTATCTGGATCGCAAGCCAGGTTCGCTGCGTTTCGAGATGCCGCGGGACGCGATCGACTTTCTGATACGCCCCGGCTTCAGCGGCACGCTCAGGGGCAATATCACCATTATCTGGGATTCGGAAGTGTGAACCTCCGCAACCCTCCATTTTCGAATTTTGTGAGATTGAAAACATGACACGTCTGTTTTTGCTGTCGATGCTCAGTGTGTTTTGCGTGGCGGCTAACGCCGGGCCGCAAATCAATGTCGGCACGGTTTATGACTATCTGGATGGCGACAAAAGTACTTACCTGAAGCGGGTCTTCAACAGCGGTGACAGCACCGCATTCGTCAAGGTCAACGTATTGGAGATCGTGTATGACGCTGACGGTACATCTCGGGAAATCCCGATCGAGACCTCCGCTGACAAGGCGTCGCGCAATGGCCTGATGGCCAGCCCCGCGCGGCTGATCGTGCCGGCGCAGGGTATGCAGGGCACTCGCCTGCTGTACATGGGTGAACGTGACCGCGAACGTTATTTCCGCGTGCGTTTCGTGCCGGTGGTGCCGGAAAAGGAGGACGAATTCGTGGTCAGCGGCGAAGAGCGCGAAGACTACAAAAAGACCCTGAGCGCCGGCGTCAACGTCATGACCGGGTTCGGCACGATCTTCTTCGTGCGACCCAAAGACGCCCGTTTCGAAACGGCCATCACTGAAACCGACAGCCGTTACGAACTGCGCAACAACGGCAACTCGGTGCTCGTCATCGATGAGTTCAAAAACTGTTCATTGAGCAAGGAGAGCGATTGTGGAGCCACCACTAAACACCATGTTCTGGCGGGTAAATCATTCGGCTTCGACAAGGAAAAGGGCCGTGAATACCGTTTCAAGTTGCTCGAAGGCGAACGTAAACAGGACTTGAAGGTAGTTAGCCGCTAACGGCTGCTTCCATGGGCGGGGTAGGTAATGAATATGAGCAAGCAAGGCGCCGTCGTCGTACTGATGGCAATCACTGGACTGATGAGCGCCATGAGTTGGGCCGCTCGCGAAGAGCATACGTTCGAAGTGTCGCTGACGGTTCCGAGTCGGGCTTTCTACATCATTCCGTCCGAACCGGACTGGATTCATCGGCCGCAGCCACTGCTCTGGAGCTACCCCACATCAACCTTGGGCAGTCTGCGCAAGGATTTCGATGTGCGCCACGACACCAGCGCGATTGAAGCGCGCCTGGAAAGTACGCCCTACCTGTCGAATGGCAGGCCGGACGACGACATCGCACTGCGGGTCAGGTTCAACGGCGTTGAACTGAGTTCTGTCATGCGCCAGGTCGTGTCTCGGGAAGAAGCCGCGGCGGGCAAGCGGGTGGCGCTGGAGATCGACCCGGTGAAGCCAGTCGGCGGATATCGCGCGGGTGATTACGCCGGCAACGTCTTGCTGCTGTTCAACGCCAGAGTGCCGGGAGAATGAAGCGCCCAGTATCGAATCTATCGGGAATGACACGAATGGAATGTTTGAAAAAATTGACCGGTAAATTGGCGTTGCTGATGACGCTGTGCGTGCCCTCGGCAGAGGCGGCGAACCAGGAGATCCGCGCGTTGTTCAGGCCGGATCCTGCGCAACCGAACAGGAACATGTTCATCAACACGACGCCCAACAGCGGATATTGCGCGATTCATCCAACCGAATGCGCGGGCAAAAAGATGTTCAGCATCCAGGTGCCGATTCGTTTCAACTCCACGCGCCCCATCTCTCCCGGCCTCTCGGGTGTAGGGGTGAAAGCGCCTGCCGATTGGCGGCAGCTGACCGTCACCAATCGGGATACCCAGGAAACGGAAACCGTCGAAATACGCATCACTGGCATGGGTTCAAGATATTCACTGAGTCATTCAGCCGCCAGTCTGGTGGGGGTGACAGACATACTTGAAGGTCACCAAAAGCTTTGGATCGGTGGCATCGGCGGCAGCTGGGATTACGCAGCCCCGCCTTGTCTGTACAGCGGTGTAGGAAGCTACAGCGATAAGTCCTATAGTTTTTTCTGGAAGACGCCAGTGCAAGCGGCGTGTACCAAGGTACCCGCGTTCCAAATTCCAGCCATGGCGTTCGAGTACTTCGATTTTGCCTATGAGCTGCGCACGCCCAATCCTATGGGCATGTCGACTGGGCTTTACACCGGGTCGCTGGCGTATTCCGTCGGGCGGGGTGGAGACTTCGATATGGGGCAAGCGATGGCGCCGGACCAAACTTCGCTGGACCTCGATTTCGTACTGGATGTTCAGCACACGCTCAAGGTAGACCTGCCACCGGGTGGGAACAAGGTCGCGCTGCAGCCCGAAGGCGGCTGGCAACCCTGGATCGAGAGCGGTCGCAAGCCGACCCGTATCTACGCCGACCAACTGTTTTACATCTCGGCTTCGTCGATGTTCAGAGTCACGTTGCGTTGCATTAAAGCGGACGTGCTCGCATGCGCTCTTCGGAGTCCGAACGGTGAAAGCGCTGTCGTAAACGTAATACTCACCCTGCCCAACGGGATCGAGCTCAACAATGTGCCGGTCAAGGAGTTTTATCTGCAGGTCGACGTTCCGCGCGGACCTTTTCAGCCTAAGCATTATGTGGATCGAAAAGGCGGGTCGTTGCGTTTCGAGATGACCCAGGCTTCCATCGATTTGTTGTTCCGCCCTGGATTCAGTGACACGTTCAGCGGCAACATCACCGTTATCTGGGACTCGGATGTGTGACGTTTGGCAATTACCGCAAGGCTCCTGAAGGCAGGGCAACTGCCGGAACTTCAGGAGCCGGTTACCCGTTTACAACGCGTGTTTATCCAGCAGCATTCGGGTCAGGCTTCGTCCCAGTTGCAGTTTTTCATCGGCCAGCGCGTTGACGCTTTGCGAGTAAGCCTGCTCATTGATTTCGCCAGCTTCCCTGCGTTGTTCGAGAAGTCGCAACTTCTCATCGAACGCCCGATCATCTGAACGGAATCTCAGGTCATGGGTCTCGCGCAGGTACCGGTCCCAGAACGGCTGCTCGAGCATGGCGTCAAGCAAGCCGTCCCCTTCCTCCAGCGCCAACACGGTGGTGTAGGCCTGTTCGATGGCGTTGTCGCTCACGGCGGCGATCTGCCGGTAAAGCATGTCCTCGGATTGCCAGGGCAAACCAAGGCGCAATGCCAGGCGGGTTTGATACGCCAGGTAAATTTCCACTTCTTCGGCCCTGCTCGGGCGTGAAAGTGCATCGGCCCGGGCGATGTCGTTGACCCGTTGCAAACGCGCGGCGCCCTTGCTCAATTTCACCAGCCGGGCTTCCAGTTCGCCGGCGTAGGTCGAATACGCATACGCCTGTGAGGCGAGCGCCTGCACGCCCATGTTGTTGAAAACTTCGGAGCTGGCATCGGCACAGGTGGTGGGTTGCTCGGCGGTCTGGAACAGTTTTTCGCGCAGTGGCGTATCCAGATCCACCGCATCGATCAGTTCCCAGACGCGACGGGACAAGGCTTTGCGCGTAGCTCCACCGGCTCTGAAATCGGCCGAATGGGTCAGGCTATCGATGATTCTGAAGAAGCCTTCGCTGTTCGGCTCATTCATGAGATTGTCCCAGGCCTGGGCCCTGTAAGTCCCCAGGCCAGGCGAGTTCGCACCCCAAAGCGAGGAGTCATCATCGACCGGCCATTTGGCGCGCGCATTGGCGGCCAGAGGGGCATAGGTGTTCTGGCGCGGCAAGCCCGATGAATCGCGGTACTGGAACAGGAGCTGGCGCTGGATATCGTGCAAGGAGTCGATGTCCAGCCGCGCGCGCGCCACTAGAAGTGCTTGCCTTGATCCGTTGACGACAGTGGGGACGGTCTTGATCGGGTTATTCCGCAGATCAAGAAAAAAACCCGTTGGACGATGTTTGCTCAGCAGTCCGTCTGGCCAGGCATCGATCCCGGTGTTTGAAAGGTTGAGCACTTTCAGGCGTGGCATGCGCTCGACATTGGGCGGCTGGCCCAGCGGGTTGTTGTCGAGCCGCAAGGTCTGCAGGCGTGTCAGATGCTTCAATTGCTCGACCGCCTTGGTGTTCAGCGCAATATGATTGTGGCTCAGCCGTAGGGTTTCGAGCAGGTGCATGCTGGCCACATTGTCTGGCAAGCGGGTCAGCTGACAGCGACGTGCGCTCAGATGGCGTAGCCGGGAAAAATTTTTCAATAACCCCGTGGAGTCCGGCGAGATTTGCGTCCCATCCAGATTCAAGGTGCTGATCTGTTCAAGATAAGGGCGGATGTCTGGCAGCTTTTTCCACCAGGGCTCCAGGTTCATACTTTGTAATTCAGTGGACAAGTCCAGTGCATAACCCTTGTCGAAGTGAGTACTGCGCTCACCCAATACCCGAGCTTTTCGCTGTAAGCATTCCATCAGGCGATCAGCGATAAAAATGACTTCCTTGGGCGCAAGGAACGTGTTATCGGGCTCGAACGGCGTGTGCTTTACCTTCCATGCGTCAAGGATGTTTTGCAGTTCTATGAGTCGTTGTTTTTGATTTTTTATCCACTGAAAAGGATCGATGCCAGGAGGTATTGAGCGGACAAGATTATCGACTTCATATTCGCTCAGGTGTGGATGCAGTTTTTTTAGCGCTTGCTCGACGGTGACTGGCTCTCTGGAAAATACGGGGCCGCGCAACATCAGGCTCGTTTCCAGCTCCGCCACCGGACGAATGGAGGGTTCCAGCAAGAGCGTGCGGCGTTCGGCCGGTGGCCGGGACTTGACCATTATCCACTGCTTGAACGCTTGCCCCTGGCCGAGCCCATAGCCCAATGAACGGCGAGCCCGCTCGGGCATGGCACCCAGGAGTGCTTCATAAAAGTCGACAGCATCGGAAAGCTTGCGATGGTGGCCATCAACAACTTCATAACGGCCATGTTCGTCGCGTAACAGCATTCGAATATTGAGCGCATCGTCAAGACCGACACTGCAACGCAAAGGACCGTCGGCGGTGCCGTCACGTATTTCCAGGCGCAGATCGCGCAAGATCCCACTGGTCAAACGCAGCGCGTTGAGCGACAGGCGCTCGGTGTCGGCTGTCAGTCGTTCGTTCTGGTAGAAGCCTTCACAGGCCCGTGTCGCGCGGGTTTCAAAAGCACACTCACGGGCGCGGCTTTTGAGGTCCAGCGGCAGGCGCTGCTGCTCGGCAACGATGCGCAGATCGTCTTGTCTGGCATTAGCGACAAGGCGTTCGGCGATGATCGTCGGCAGTTCAGGGTATTGCCGCTGCATGACCTGAACGCGTCGATCGGTACTGCGCGCGCGCGAGCGATAGATGTAATCCGCGATGTCGGCCTTGCGCCCTTCGACCTGGTTGGCCAGGCGATCACGCAGGCGCTGCACCTTCGCCTGTCTGGAGAGTCCCGGTCCGACCAGCGCTTCGAGCTGTTGCTCATCGAGAAACCTGACGACCCGCTCCGGCAATTTGCCTGCCATTACATCCGCCAGCCCGATATTCAACGTCCGTTCCGGCCGGGCATTGGCGTTGCCGTACAGGCGGGACGCGCCGAGCAGGTCGGATCGTTCATATACCCTCAAGGCATGGTCGAACGGCCAGCCCGGCAGTTCGGTGATCAGTTGCTCGAACCAGTGCGATGACGGGTCTATCGGGCTTCCCGAACGAATCTGCGTGGTCGTGGCGGCGACATCTTCCATCGTCCGGAAGCGGATTACCGTGTCTTCCAGCAATAGCGGCGGCTCGGCGTTTTCGACATGCACGCGCCGCAGTGCGTCTTCTTCGGTGCCGCTGATCAGGCGGATGTCTTCCAGTTGCTGGGGGTTCAAGCCATCGGTCATGTGCCCCAGCCGTTGCATCAACTTCGGGCCCTCCCAGGTCAACGGGTTTTCCCCTTCATGACGCCAGGCGCCGCGACCGTTATGGGTCAGTTTCGGCGCATAGGCTTCGGGGCGAGTGGGGTGTTCAAGTCGATACTGTGCAGTTTGCGGATCTTTGCGGGTCACATAGTGGCGACCTTCCAAAGGAAGAATATCCTGGCCTTGATGGTGATGCAGGCCGAGCCGGTCGGGCCTGGAATCGGTTGGCAGCGACAGGTCAGGATGGGCGTAGGGTTCGATGTCCGGGTGCCACAAGCGGGTTTCACCGGTGGGCAAGCTCACTGGTTGCAGGCTCTCGATCCCTGTAGAAACCTTGAGCCGGAACGCGTCGGCGATGCTCGCCCCGGCGGCAAACGCGGCCAGTTGAACCACGTCCGTCACGACCCCCACAATGTGATCCGCGGCTTCTGCCCATAGTCCCTCGGCCAGGTCCACAGCGCCTTCAATGACATCACTGGTCAGTTGATACGCCGTGTAGGCCAGCATGAGTTCGCCCAGCCCCGGAACGAACGGCGTGGCAATCAACAGCGCGACATTGAAAATATCGGAGGCTATTTTTTTGAAGTTGTCCCACCAGGCCCACCGGGCCTTGCGATCGGTATCGGCGGTCGACACGGCGATGTCCCGCGCGTCATTGAGGATCTTGTTCAGTTTGTTTTGATAAAGATGTACCCAGAGTTCGCCCGTGATTGGCTCGATGTCGAAACTCAAACGCGGGTTATCGATCGGCACATCCCGCCAGCTTGGGCCCGGATCGAACGTTTCCTTTCGATGCCATTTGACCTCGAACAGGCGTTGTTGCAGCCCGCCGAAGAAATGCCCGCGTTGCGAATGGTCGATGAACCGGCTGAAGAACTGGCGGTACGTCATCCCGGTGGACGCGATAAGCGCGTCGTCGCGCAACTGGCGCGTCAATTCGTTCATGAACGCGACGGTCGAGGGGTATTGCTTGAGCGGGTGCTGCGGATCCTGCGGCACATAAGCGATCACTGGCATCACCTGGTGCGATTGCTCCAGGTCCGCAGTGATCAGTACGATGCCGGTCAAGGGGATGTCGAGAATGGACAGGTCGGCAAATTGCACCGGCTTGCCTTTCCAGGTGGTGTTGCGCTGGCCCTCCAGCATTTCAATGACCCTGTCGCGGGCATCGGCGTCGATATCGCCGGCCATCGTTGCCTGTTCCACGGCGGCTCTGAAAGCGGCTTTCTCGCTTTCAACGATACGGCTTTGGAGCAAATACTTTGCGGCACCATCACGGGGCAGTAACTGTTCTTCCAGGTATCGGGTGTAGTGGGCGCCGATATCCAGCTCACGGCACAACGCCTGAAACCTTGCGATGGAGAGTTTGTGCTTGATAGGCAAGACAACGAACTGACCATGCTGATCGGGTTGGCTGATGTAATCGGAGTCCGGTTCGCAGGTTTCGCCAAGGGCGAAGTTGTGCAGTGCGGCGTCGATCAGCGAAACAGTGCGGGCGACGACACCTCCGGACGTATCGATGACATACCAGGGCTGTTCTTTGGGCAGATAAAGATGCAAATACGTTTTTTTAACGTCGACATCGATATCCAGTTTCTTCAACGCATCGGTGAGTAGGGGCTCGGCAAATTCATAAACGTTTTGCAACGGGTCGAGAAACCGATCCACCTTGTTGCGGGAAGACCAGAGTTCGAGGCTGGCTTTTTGTAAGCGGGATTGATCGAGTGCAGTGGCAGTCTTGAGCCAGGGCGCGGGCGATTTTTCGACGCGGCCCAGTTCCCGGACATTTCGCAATGAAGTGCTTTGAAAGACCGGATGAATCCGGTTTTTGATCAATTCGTAGTGCCGGCCTTTATGGTCGGTTGTCGACGTACTTCCTTGTAAGTCAGGCATGTTGTTAATAAACCTTGAGTGTTAATGGGAGTCATCAGCCTAACGCCCAAGGCTCAAAGTAAAAGTCTGAATTATTGTTGCTTGAACAGTGTCTTTGCTCTCAATGCATTGGAATTATCCATGCCGAAAATAGTTAATTACCGCCGCACGACGTAATGGTTTTGTTAACGCCGCGCGACATCAGTCGGCAAGCAACCTGTTTTGCTGCCAGGTTGCAGGTACGGCATGAGAATCGGTGCCATGCCTTTGAGCACCTGCACCGGCAACGCCGAGGTGAACTTGTAGGCTTCGGCTGTTTGCCCGGGCACGAATGCGGTCAGGGTGCCGAAGTGTGAATCGCCAATGTAGAAGACAAACGTCGCCGTCCGGTTGATGGATTTGGAGCTCAGAATCCGCCCGCCTGAACCAATGGCTTCAATGCGGTTGTCCCCTGTGCCCGTTTTGCCGCCCATGGCCAACGGGTTGCCATCCGGGGTTACAAAACTGCCGGACACCCGTTTCGCCGTACCGGCATCCACCACCTGCGACAAGGCTTCGCGCATGGCCGTGGCAACTTCGGATGGCATGACCCGTTTGCCGACGTTCGGGTCATTGATCAATTTGGTTTCATACGGTGTGTTGGCCGCGAAATGCAGACTGTCGATACGCAGGGTCGGCATGCGCACACCGTCATTGAGGATGGTGCCGATCAGTTCCGCCAATGCTGCCGGACGGTCGCCGGAGCTGCCGATGGCGGTCGCCAGTGAGGGCACCAGGTGATCGAACGGATAGCCGACTTTCTGCCAGCGCTGGTGAATGTCGAGGAATGCTTCGATCTCCAGCATGGTGCGGATGCGACTGTCGCGGGCACCCTTGTGTCTGCTTTTGAACAGCCAGCTGTAGACTTCCTGGCGTTCGAACTGGCTGGCTTTGACAATGTCGCCCCACTTGGCGTCGGGGTGATTGAGCAGGTAGCCCATCAGCCAAAGGTCCAGCGGGTGAACCTTGGCGATGAAGCCCTGGTCCGGCAAGTCATAGGCGCCGGGAGCGTAGGCCTCGTAGAGCCGCACGAGACGCTCGTCAGTGAGTTTTTCAGTGAGCTTGGCGCCGGTGAGGTGCGAGCGCACGAAGGCGTTGAAGCTTGCCTGACTGGCCTGTGGCAGCAGGTAGCGGTGCACGGCGGCCAGGCGGATCGGGGTCGGGCGCATGCTGTCGAGGAAGGTCTCGAGCCGGTCCTGGGTGTCTTTGTTCTTGTACTTCTTCCAGAACTTGAGCAGGAACGAAGTGCCCTCGCGGTCGGCGAATTCGGCCAGGTATTCCTGGCGCCGCGGGTCGCGGTCGTCCTTGAGCATTACGGCACTGCTGTTCGGGCCGGAGTAGGTGGTGTAGCGCACCAGGTCACGCATCAGGCGAATGAACGGCAGGTTGATCGACTCGCGCAGGGCGTCGCGCAGGGTCGGTATGCGGTCGTTGTCTTCCTTGCGGAAGTTGTTGAACACGTGCAGGCCGCCACCGGTGAAGAACGCCTCGCCGGGGCTGGCGGAGTATTTGCGGTCCAGGGCTGCGCCGAGCATTTTTTTCAGGTCGCGGTCCTTGTTTTCGATCAGGTAATCGACCGCCCAGCGGCTCAGGCGGTCCTGCTCCGGCACGTCGACTTTCTTCAGTTCCGGGACGGTCATGCCGGCGTATTTGTCGTGCAGCTCGGCGATGATTTGCAGGTAGGTGGTCAGCACGCGCATTTTCGCGGTGGAGCCCAGCTCCAGTTTGCTGCCTTCGTTGATGTCGAATGGCTGGTCGGTGCTGTCGGTCTGCACCCGTACCCGCGAGCCGTCCGGGGTCAGTTCGAACAGGGTGAAGCTGTAGCGAACCTGGGTGGTGCTGGTGGGGGTCAGAAGGCGTTCGCCCATCAGGCCGATTTGCGTGGCAAAAGCGGGGTCAGCCAGTTTTTTCAGGTACTCGGTGGCCTCGGCTTGCAACTCGCCTTGCAGGGTGCTGGTGGCGGACAGGTCAAGTCGGTCGAGGTCATACAGCGGGCGATTGAGCATGCCGGCCAGGCGGCTGCGCGCGACACTGATGCCCTTGTTGGCTTCGATCGGTTGAATGGTCGGCTGGGTGGCCCAGTCGCGGTAGGTCAATTTGCTGGCCAGGGCGGCGGCGGCGAACTGAGCGTCGATCACATTGTTTTGCGCCAGCAGACGAATATGGCTGTCGGTGAGGTCGGCCAGTTCATCGTGACCCTTGGTCAGGTAATGCGACGGGCGGCGCTGGGCGATCATCAGCGACAGCATTTCACGCAGGGCCAGGCCTTTTTCCGCCATGGTTTTTGGGTCCGTTGCTGTGCTGGTCAGGACTTCGTTGGCCTTGTTGAAGTCGGAGCCATACCACACGCGCAAGCCCTCAGCCATGCCATGCACTTCGCCGTGGCCCGGTACGGCCGACAGCGGCACGCTGTTGAGGTAGTCGCGAACCACGTTCTGCCTGGCTTCGAGGGTTTGTGGCCCGGCCTGATAGGCGCGTACGGTGGCGGAAATCATCTGGCGAATTTTTTCCGCGCCATTGACCGTCAAGCCATCGGGGGAGTGCCGGTACTTTTCCAGTTGCGTGGCCAGGGTACTGCCGCCGGCGGATTGGCCGGGTACGTGAAACAGCTTGGCCACCTGTGACCACGCCGCCATGCCGAACCGCGGCCAGTCCACCGCCGGGTTGGCCAGCGGTTGCCTGGGGTCCAGCAGAAAGCGGTTCTCGATGAACAGCAGGCTGTTGACCACTACCGGCGGGATCGAGGCAAAGGTTGAATAAAGCTGCTGCGGATAGTTGTACTGATACAGCGGCGCTGCGCGGCAATCGGTGATCGACAGCCCGGCCTGGATTTTCTCGGCATAAGGCACGAACAGGCCTTTGTCGCTGTACTTCAACAGCGCCGGAGAAAAGCGGGTTTGCGCCTCAACGACGAAATTGCGCTTGATCAGGCGCGGCAGGAATTCATCCAGCGAGCTGTAGCCCAGGCGCCGATCGAACGGACCGTCGCCCGGATAGCGGATCGCATCGCTGGGGCCGGGTTTGAGCTCAAAGCTCAGGGACGCTGCATATTTGCTGACTTCCCGGGCCTGGAATTTCGAGGTACGCATTTCCCTCGCAGCCGCCAGCCCCACGACAATCGCGATGATCAACAGCAATAGCCAGAACGCTCCCCATCCGTGTTTGGAACGGCGGGGTTTTTCAGGTGGCGGCGCTTCATCCTCACGTTCAGTCGGAACCACGGTTTTACTCGAATCGGTTTGCCACAAAGCGCCCATAGTCGACTGATCCATTTACGCAGATTGATCGGACTTGACTCAAGCTTAGACGGTGGTTGGCGAGGGTGAAAAAAATGTGAAGGGCAAAATGATGCACGGACACATAACTAATCGGGCTGCTTGAAGCACTTGTGGCGAGGGGGCTTGCCCCCGTTCGGCTGCGAAGCAGTCGCAAATCCGGTAATCGCGGTGTGCCAGACGCGACAGAGGTGACCTGAATGATGGGCCTGCTTCGCAGTCCAACGGGGGCAAGCCCCCTCGCCACAAAACGCTCGGCGTATGGACTGCCTGTTTACAGCCAACATGCATCCCAGAGCGGATAGTCGCCAATTTTATCCACAAGCCCCGCTCTGAGTGGATTGGCAACGATGTAGCGAGCGAACGGTAGAAGTTCTTCTCCATCGCGAATGGCCCGGTCGTGGTAGCCGGTTTGCCAGAGCGGTCCATGGCGGCCGGTGATTTCATTCACTTTGCGGGTGCAGCGTGACTTGATGGCTCCGATGACATGCCCAAGATTGCCTTCCTCCAACTGCATCAACCAATGAAAGTGATCGGGCATGACCACCCATGCGATGGAGTTCACTACGTTGGTTTCATGAGCTCGGCGCAGTTCTGCAACAAGTAAGCGTCCCAAATGCCAATCCGAAAAGACCGGTTGACGATCATGAACAACGGCGGTGATGAGATATGCCCGACCGCTCTCGGAATATCGGCCCAGACGCAAGCGGTGGGAGTTGGGTTGAGTTGGCATTCCATTGCTTTCCTTGAGGTTATCAATCGCACATTCAAGGCTAGTACCCGGTTGTCCAGGGCAGATCTGCATGTGTTGAGTGAAAGCTCTGATACCTGTGAAGGAATGACGGCATGAGAAGGCTGTTGTTTTTGTGGCGAGGGGGCTTGCCCCCGTTGCGCTGCGAAGCGGCGCTAAAACCTGCGACTGGTGATTGCCTGGCACACCGCGTTTTACCGTTTTGCGACTGCTTCGCAGCCGAACGGGGGCGAGCCCCCTCGCCACAGTTGTGATAACACCTGGAGAAGGGTGATGGCCTGTAATGGCCGGACTAGAGCTATTTCGAGGGTAAGTACGGCTTTCGTAGGGGCATGACGATGCACCATTGTTGTGCAATACTTCGTGCCGTTTAAATGGCGGAAATTCCTACAAGATCCAGGTGATGCCTCTCCAAAAGTCGCGTTATTGCCGGGGTTTATGGCTGAATTTAGTGGTTTATATAGTGAATATCTCTGTCGTCAGCTTTTTATACTGCCCGACCCGCTGATCTTGCAGGTTTTGTCCTACAGGATGGTTCTGCTTACAAAGCAGGCCCGGTTACGCGAAGCAGCTGGCTTATCGGTCGGGGGCTTCAACGCTCGGTGGTCATATCCAACAACAAGATGAGGTACCCCTTATGCCCGTAGGCAATCACCAGCCCAACGGCGAGACCGCTCAGGGCGGTCCGCTTAAACGTGAACTCGGCGAACGGCATATTCGCCTGATGGCACTCGGTGCCTGTATCGGCGTCGGTCTGTTCCTCGGTTCAGCCAAGGCCATCCAGATGGCCGGCCCCGCCATCATGTTGTCCTACATCATCGGCGGTCTGGCGATCCTGGTGATCATGCGCGCCCTCGGCGAGATGGCCGTGCATAACCCGGTCGCCGGCTCGTTCAGCCGTTACGCCCAAGACTACCTCGGCCCGTTGGCGGGCTTCCTGACCGGCTGGAACTATTGGTTCCTGTGGCTGGTGACCTGCGTCGCGGAAATCACCGCCGTGGCGGTGTACATGGGCATCTGGTTCCCCGACGTGCCGCGCTGGATCTGGGCGCTCGCTGCGCTGATCAGCATGGGCTCGATCAACCTGATCGCGGTCAAGGCCTTCGGTGAGTTCGAGTTCTGGTTTGCCCTGATCAAGATCGTCACCATCGTTGCGATGGTGTTCGGCGGCATCGGCATCATCGCCTTCGGTTTCGGCAACGACGGCGTGGCCCTGGGCATCTCCAACCTGTGGAGCCACGGCGGTTTCATGCCCAACGGTGTAACTGGCGTGCTGATGTCGCTGCAGATGGTGATGTTCGCCTACCTGGGTGTGGAGATGATCGGCCTGACCGCCGGTGAAGCGAAGAATCCGCAGAAGACCATTCCCAATGCGATCGGCTCGGTGTTCTGGCGGATTCTGCTGTTCTACGTCGGCGCGTTGTTCGTGATCCTGTCGATCTACCCGTGGAACGAAATCGGTACCCAGGGCAGTCCGTTCGTGATGACCTTCGAGCGTCTGGGCATCAAGACCGCCGCCGGCATCATCAACTTCGTGGTGATCACCGCGGCGCTGTCGTCCTGCAACGGCGGCATCTTCAGCACCGGGCGCATGCTCTACAGCCTGGCGCAGAACGGCCAGGCCCCGGCCGGTTTTGCCAAGACTTCGAACAACGGCGTACCGCGTCGTGCGCTGCTGCTGTCGATCTTCGCCTTGCTGCTGGGCGTGCTGCTGAACTACCTGGTACCGGAGAAGGTCTTTGTCTGGGTGACGTCCATCGCCACCTTCGGCGCGATCTGGACCTGGGTGATGATCCTGTTGGCCCAGCTCAAATTCCGCAAAGGCCTGAGCGCCAGCGAAGCGGCCGGCCTGAAATACCGCATGTGGCTGTACCCGGTCAGTTCGTACCTGGCGCTGGCGTTCCTGGTGCTGGTGGTCGGCCTGATGGCGTACTTCCCGGACACCCGCGTGGCGTTGTATGTGGGACCTGCGTTCCTGGTGGTGCTGACGGTGCTGTTCTACATGTTCAAGCTGCAACCGACGAATGTTTCGCAAGGTGCGGTGCGTTCGGCTTCGTAAGTTGTAACGCCTGAAAGACCAAAGCCCCGGTCGTAAATGATCGGGGCTTTTTGGTTTTTAAGATCAACAGATCGCAGCCTGCGGCAGTTCCTACAGGGGAATGCGGCCTGATTTTGTAGGAGCTGCCGCAGGCTGCGATCTTTTGATTTTCTGGTTCAAACGCTTGTTGAACTCAAGCCAGGTCGCCAGCAACGCCATCAACCCGGCCCCCACCAGCGCCGTGAAGATCTGCATGGCAACAGCATCGTCAGTCAACGCATTGACCATGTCCGCCAAGGGCGCCAGCAGCACGCCCAGGCAGAAAATCTCCAGCGAGAAACGGCCCATTCGGCAACTTTGCTTCGCGAGCCAGTTTTGCGTCCATCCGCTGTCGGGAATCAGCTTCGCCGTGACGTAGGCCAATGCGAGGAAATGCAGCAGGCGCACGGGGGACAGGTCGGTCTTGCTGATGGGGTACAGCAAGTTCTTCAGGCTCGCCGGCACCACGGCATCGTGTAGATCTGGCCAACGCCACAGGACGGTCAACACACCCGCGGCCACTACATACAGCGCCGCACTGACAAACAACGGCTGGCGTAGCAACGGGCGAGTGTCGGAAAGGCGCGGGCGCTGGCTGTGAATCGCAGCGGCACCGCCGAGTACGAACAGCAACTGCCAGGCAACCGGGTTGAAATACCACACGCCGTCCTTGATGGCCGCCAGGTTCCAGCCCGCCAGTGGCACCATCAGATACAGCGCCAATGACATCGCGACCACCACCCAGGCCTTGCGCACCTGTACGGGCAGCACCAGGGGCAAGCCCGCCAACAGCACGATGTACAGGGGCAACGGGTCCATCAGGTTTGGCTTGAAGCGCAACAGCAGTTCATCGATCAGGGCCTGCTGCGGGTTGCTGATGAAGTGATGCATGCCCATTTCCTCCACCAGATCCCGTGTTTCCACATGGCTGTTGGCGAAAAACACAATGCCCATCAGCATCGCCAGCAGGAAGATATGCACCACGTAGAGCACCCACGCCCGGCGCAGGATTTTCACGCAGGCGATCAGAACGCCTTCGCGCGCCAGGACTTTGCCGTACGCCAGCACGGCCGCGAAACCTGCCAGAAACACGAAAACCTCGGCCGCATCGCTGAAACCGAAGTTACGCAGGGTGATTTGCCCCAACGGGTTGTGGGGCACGTGATCCCAGAAGATGAAGATCAGTGCCAGACCACGAAAAAAGTCGATCCGGTGATCGCGCGCTAACGTCATGACAGTTGGCTCGTAACAGCGGGTGAAGATGGGATTGGCACGTGGGTGCAAAAGGCCCCGCGCCCAAGCGGCGGCGCGCAGGGTGGACTGATTCGCGGGCAATTGCAAAAATCGGGATATTACCGGATGTCTCGGGCATTGCCCCGAAGCTCAACCGCTGGTCTGAAAGGTCCGTTAACCTGCGCTATCTGACAGTAGACAGGCTCCAATATTAATGAGCGCAACGCTCTTAAAACGGGAGCCTCACATGAGACTGTTGTGGAAGGGGCTGTCCAGTTACACGGTGATCGGGGTCGCCAACACCCTGATTCACTGGCAGGTCTTTTTCCTGCTGAGCATGGCGGCCGGCCTCAGTCAGGCGCTCAGCAACCTGGCAGCCTTCTGCGTGGCTGCCTCGTTTTCCTTCTACATGAACGCGCAATTTACCTTCGCCGCCAGTGCCACGGTCGCAGGTTATCTGCTGTTTCTTTTGGGCATGGGGGCGTTGAGCCTGGGTGTCGGCCATCTGGGCGACGTCTGGCAATTGCACGGTTTGTTCACCGTGGCCCTGTTTTCGGCGTTGAGCCTGGTGTTCGGCTTCCTGTATTCCAAATACGTGGTGTTTCGCGAGCGTGATCGATGAAAATCTCGCTCATTGTCCCGGTGTTCAATGAAGAGCAAGCGATCAACCTGTTTTATCAGGCGGTGAGACGCGAGTTGCACCTGCGCGATGCCGAGGTCGAGATCGTGTTCATCAACGATGGCAGCTCCGACCGCACGGCCGAACAGGCTACGGCACTGGCCCAGGCAGATGATCAGGTTATGCTGATCAATTTTTCGCGCAACTTCGGTAAGGAACCGGCACTGTTTGCTGGCCTGGAACATGCCAGCGGCGATGCCGTGATTCCCATGGATGTCGACCTGCAGGACCCGATCAGTGTCATCCCGTTATTGGTCGAGCAATGGCAAAAGGGCGCCGATGTGGTACTCGCCAAGCGCCGCAATCGGGACGTCGACGGCTACCTCAGGCGTCACAGTGCGTCAATTTTCTACCATGTGCTCAATCGCATCGCCTACACGCGCATCGAGGAAAATGTCGGAGACTTCCGGCTGATGGATCGCAAAGTGGTCGACGTGATCCGTTCCCTGCCCGAGCACCAGTTGTTCATGAAAGGCGTGTTGTCGTGGGCCGGGTTCAACACGGCGGTGGTGGAGTATGAGCGGGCCGGGCGGGTGGCGGGGAGCAGCAAGTTCAATGGCTGGAAACTGTGGAACCTGGCGCTGGAAGGCGTGACCTCGTTCAGCACCGTGCCCCTGCGCTTGTGGACATACGTTGGTGGCGGCATTTCGATTTTCGCGGTGCTCTATGCGGTGTACATGGTGCTGGACAAGATTTTCTTCGGCAACAGCGTCCCCGGTTATCCATCGCTGATGACGGCGATCCTGTTTCTCGGCGGCGTGCAACTGATTGGCATCGGCATCCTCGGCGAATACATCGGTCGCATTTATATCGAGGCCAAACACCGGCCGCGCTACGTGATCAAGGACATCGTCGGCGGTAAAGACCGGGGCGGGCGTTAGCATGGGGCGGTTCAACGACTTCCTCGTTCGCGAGCTCAGCCGGCATCAGGTCTGGCGGTTTTTTCTGTTCGCGACCTTCTTATATGTCCTGCCGTTGATCCTCGCGGACTTCCCCTACATCGATGACAACTGGCGCTCGCTGGCGGCAGGCATGGCCTGGGCTGAACAGGGGCGACTGTTCGCCCAGCTGTTCTACAACGCCCTGACTTTCAGCCATGCCGCGCCGAACATCTTTCCCTTGCCCTTGCTGATCGCCACGCTGGCCATGGCGTCGGCGCTGACCAGCCTGACGTTCCATTACTTGCGTCAGCCCACCGTCGCTTGCTGCCTGGTGCTGTTGCCGCTCTGGTACAACCCGTTCTTCCTGCAGAACCTGTCTTATCAATACGACGGTCCCACCACGACCCTGAGCCTGGTGGCGGTGATCTACGCGATCACCTTTCGTCACCCTTTGCGCAGCGTGCAATGGCTGGTGCCATCGTTCCTGATTGCACTGGCGCTGGGGTTGTACCAGATCAGCCTGAATGTGTTCCTGGGCCTGTGTTGCCTGGAGTTGCTCAGGGCCGCCAACGATAAAACCACCCCGGTGCCATGGGGCGACCTGCTGGGCTGGAAAGCCGCCCAGCTCATCCTCGGCGGGTTGATCTACAGCGTCAGTGCTGGTCCGTTCATGGACTCCAATCGCACAGCGTTGCTCAATTGGTCGGCGCATCCTCTATTGCAGATCCAGATCAACATTGCCCGGGTCCTGGAAAAAGTCGTGCTGCTGTTCAATGGTGGATGGCTCTGGGTATTCGGCGGGTTGTTGCTGTTGGCGATGGCCGGGGCGGTGCGGCTGGGACTGAACGTAGCGGCGCGTCAGGACGGTGGACCGAAGAAGCTGTTGATCGGCCTGATGTGTTTGCTGACATTGCCGCTGGTGACGCTGCTGGTGTCCGGTGTCGCGTTGTTTTTCCGCGACTTCAACGAAGGCGCCCGCACCTTGATCGGCTTCGCCGTGTTGCTGGTGTTGCTGTGCTATTTGAGCCATCTGGCGCTGGCGTCGATCCATGAACGACTGCCACTGTTGTTGATCATTCCGCTGCTGGCGATGTTGTCGCTGTCGTTCGCCTATGGTCGGGTGCTGACCGTGCAGAAAACCTTCGCTTCCACGGCGCTGGCCAGCCTTGATTACGACATCGTCAGCCATCAGGCACTGCGCGAGGCCAAGCGGATCTATATGTCGGTGACTTATTCCGACTATTGGTTAACGGCGGCGGCAGGCTCATTCAAGCAGATGCCGGTGCTGCACTACCTGCTCAATACCGACTTTTACATGCTGGCCGAGAATCTGCCGAAAGCGGGTATCACCAACGTGGTGGCGGAGCGGGAGCGGCGCAACGCGACACGGGTCGGTTATCAGGGCTATCCGCCGCTGGTGGACAGCCAGTTCTACCGGATTTACCTGATCGGTGATTACGGTTTTATCGTGATGAAGGAGCCGGCCCCGAGCAAAACGCTGCGTTGGTGACGTGCGATTTCGACCGGGGCGGCGAGGTCATGCAGCTTCTATTTCATGAGGCTCGAAACTGTCGGCCCGAGCCATCTGCCACATCCGCGAGTAGAACTCGCCGTTCACTTCGCCGGTCAGCAACTCGCCCGGCTTGAGGAACACGTGTAACTGCGAGAACAGCTTGATCTCGGTCGCCGACATGCGTCGCACCAGATGCTTGGCCGACAACTGCGAGGGATGTTCGAGGCCGGCGGCGGCGAGCATTTCCGCCAGGGCCTTGAGGGTGTTGCGGTGGAAGTTGAACACGCGCTGGGCCTTGTCCGGCACCACCAGCGCGCGCTGGCGCAGGGTGTCCTGGGTGGCGACTCCGGTTGGGCATTTGTTGGTGTGGCAGCTCTGCGACTGAATGCAACCGATGGCGAACATGAAGCCGCGCGCCGAGTTGGCCCAGTCGGCACCGATGGCCAGCACGCTGGCGATGTCGAAGGCGCTGACGATCTTGCCGCTGGCGCCGAGTTTGATCTTGTCCCGCAGGTTCAGGCCCACCAGGGTGTTGTGCACGAACAGCAAGCCCTCGCGCATCGGCACACCGATGTGGTCGGTGAATTCCACGGGCGCGGCGCCAGTGCCGCCTTCCTTGCCATCGACCACGATGAAGTCCGGGAGGATGCCTGTCTCCAGCATGGCTTTGGCGATGCCCATGAACTCCCATGGATGGCCGAGACAGAACTTGAAGCCCACCGGTTTGCCACCAGACAGTTCACGCAGCTGTGCGATGAAATGCATCATTTCGATCGGGGTGGAAAACGCGCTGTGGCGTGACGGTGACACGCAGTCTTCACCCATCAGGATGCCGCGGGTTTCGGCGATTTCTTTGGTGACCTTGTGCTTGGGCAGGATGCCGCCGTGGCCGGGTTTGGCGCCCTGGCTCATCTTGATTTCGATCATCCGTACCTGCGGCGTCCGGGCTTGTGCCGCGAAGCGTTCCGGGTCGAAACGGCCGTCGCTGGTGCGGCAGCCGAAGTAGCCGCTGCCCAGTTCCCAGGTCAGGTCGCCACCGTTTTCCCGGTGATAGGGGCTGATGCTGCCTTCGCCGGTGTCATGGACGAAGTTGCCGAGCTTGGCGCCCTGGTTCAACGCGCGGATGGCGTTGGCGCTGAGGGAGCCGAAACTCATGGCTGAAATGTTGAATACCGAGGCCGAATACGGCTGGGTGCACTGCGGGCCGCCAACGGTGACGCGAAAACTGCTCGGGTCGCTCAAGGGGGCGGGGCGCATGGAGTGGCCGATGAATTCGAAACCTGACTGGTACACGTCAATCAGCGTGCCGAAGGGTTTGTCGGCGGTTTCGTTCTTGGCCCGGGAGTACACCAGCGAGCGCTGTGACCGAGAGAAGGGCAGGGCGTCGCTGTCGGATTCGAGCAGGTACTGGCGGATTTCCGGGCGGATGCCCTCGACCAGATAACGAATATTGCCGAGGATCGGGTAATTGCGGCGTACCGCGTGCGGACTTTGCAGCAGATCGAACAGGCCGATCAGGCTGAGGACGGCGGTGACGGCGGTAATCGGCCAGAGCCAGTCGTATTCAAGAAACGGCAGGCTGGCGAGGGTGAAGATCACGCAGACGGCAAAGAAGGCGTAACGGCTCAGGAGTGACAGGCTCATACGGTTTCCTTGGGTTCGGACTCGGGTTTAAAGATCGCAGCCTTCGGCAGCTCCTACAGGGGAATGCGATCCATGTAGGAGCTGCCGAAGGCTGCGATCTTTTCAGGCATTTTGTGCCTGCAGAAAAATCGAAAACAGCTCGGACTGGGACTTGATCCCCAGCTTGCTGTACATGTGTTTCTTGTGGACCTTCACGGTTTCGACCGAGATTTCCAGCTTACGAGCGATTTCTTTACTGGAGCAACCGCTGAGCATCAAACGCCCGACATCCAGTTCCCGGGCCGTCAACTGCGCGCCTTTGAGTTGCTGCACCGAGGCCTCCAGCTGTACCCGCCAATCGGCTTGCGCCGGTGCGGGGGCCAGGGCCACGACTTCGTTGATTTCATAGGGTAGACGTTGGCGCAGCAGGCCGAGCACCCACGGCTGGATCAACGACAACAAGGCAATCTGCTGGCTGCTGAAGCGCTGCGTGCTACCCAGCGACAGGCACAGCGTGCGCTCGCCCTCGAGCTGACAATTGAACTGGATTTCGTCGGCCACCACATTCAGACGAAAGTAGCGCTGGTAATACTCGGTCAGCTCGAAGTGCTCCGGGGCCACTTCGGACAGGCGATACAGCCCGGTGCGCGATTGCTCGCGGCAGGCGATGTAGAAGGGGTCGAGCAGGTACAGGCCGCGCAGGTAATCCTGGAACAACTGGTCGGGGCTGCCGTCCTCACCGGGGCATTCGGCAAACACCTGGGGACGCTGATCGGCGCTGAAAAGCAGCGCCACCCAGCTGTCGAAGGACACGTACTGGTCCAGCAACCGGACGAGTTGGGTCCAGAAATTGGGCTTGTCCAGAGCGTCGATCAGTTGCCCTACCGAGCGGTGCCAGGCGATGTCGTCCAACGAGAGTGTCATGCATCTACCCCTATCGTGTTACCCCAGCGGCGTAATTCCCCGCCCGGTTGCTTGCTGCGCATACTGGCGCACAGACACCGACCGGGCAATCTTTCTGCCGCCCGGCCCATGACAAGGAATACCCATGAAGGTCGAACTCGCCCAATTGGCAGGCCGTGACAACGACACGGCCTACAACCTCGAACGCACCCTGGCGGCCATTGCTGCGTGCGCAGCCGGTACACAGCTGATCCTGTTTCCTGAAGGCCACTTGATGGGCTTCCCTTCGGCGCAGTCCGTGGCCGAGGTGGCCGAGGCACTGGACGGACCGTCTGTCAGTGCGGTGATCGCCGCCGCCCGCCAGCGCAATATCGCCGTGGCCATCGGCATGGCCGAGAACGACAACGGCCGTTTCTACAACACCACGCTGCTGATCACTCCTGAAGGCATCGCGCTGAAATACCGCAAGACGCACTTGTGGGCTTCGGATCGCGGGGTCTACGAGGCGGGCGATCGCTACGCCACCTGCCTGTTCAACGGCGTGCGCGTGGGTCTGCTGATTTGCTACGACATCGAATTCCCCGAAAGCGCCCGCGCCCTGGCGCAACTGGGGGCCGAACTGTTGATCGTCACCAACGGCAACATGGACCCGTACGGCCCGACCCACCGCACCGCGATCATGGCCCGCGCCCAGGAAAACCAGGCGTTTGCGCTGATGGTCAATCGGGTGCAAGAGGGTGACGGTGGCTTGTTGTTCGCCGGTGGCAGTGCACTGGTCGATCCGTTGGGTACCTTGTTGTTCGAAGCCGGACGCGAGGAAGGGCAGTTCGCGGTCGAACTGGACCTGAACCAGTTGACGGCGGCGCGCCAGGATTATCGCTATCTGGATGATCAGCGGCTGAGGTTGCCTGGGGAGAGGGTTGAGCATGCGTCCGGGTTACGGGAGCTGCTGATTCCCACGGGCTGAAGATCAAAAGATCGCAGCCTGCGGCAGCTCCTACATTGATCGCGGTCCCCTGTAGGAGCTGCCGCAGGCTGCGATCTTTTAACGATTTATCTGACTCAACGCCAAAGAACAACAACGCAACATCCGTAATTTGCGCCGAACTCGGCTCTGCCATAAATCCAATAAAATTCGGAGTAGTCGCTCATGGCTCGTTTGCAACGCACCCTGTCACTGGGGTCGGTGGTGCTGTTTGGCATCGCCTACATGACGCCGATCATTGTGCTCGGCACCTTTGGCATCCTCGCCCAATCCACCGCCGGCATGGTGCCGGCCGCGTACCTCGCGGCACTGGTGGCGATGTTCTTCACCGCCATGAGCTACGGGCGCATGGCTTCGGCGTTCCCGGTGGCCGGCTCGGCCTACAGCTATGTGCGCAAGGCCATCAGCCCTAAACTCGGGTTCATTGCCGGTTGGGCGGTGCTGCTCGATTACCTGTTCCTGCCCATGGCGATCTGGCTGATCGGCGCTGCCTACCTCAACTCCGCGTTCCCGGCCGTGCCGCAGTGGATCTGGGTGCTGGCGTTCATCGGCATCACCAGCGCGATCAACATCGTCGGCCTGAAACTGGCCAACGGCATCAATGCCTTGCTGATGCTGGTGCAGTTTTTGGTGCTGGTCGCCTTCGTCACGCTGTGCGTGCATTACGTCGGTGGTGATGCGAGCACGCCATTGTGGTCGATCAAACCGTTTTTCAACGGCGACATGCAGATGCCGCTGATCATGAGCGGCGCGGCCATCGCCTGTTACTCGTTCCTCGGTTTCGACGCGGTCAGCACCCTGACCGAAGAAACCCGCGATCCACGCCGTACCATTCCCCGGGCGATCATGCTGATCACCTTGATCGGCGGGCTGATTTTCGTCGGCGTGTCGTACTTCGTGCAGATCGCCCATCCGTCGTTCCAGTTCGACAGCGTCGACTCGGCGGCCTACGAAATTGCCCGCAACATCGGTGGCGACCTGTTCGTGTCGGTCTTCCTGATCGGCCTGATCGTCGGCCAGTTCGCCTCGGGGCTGTCGGCCCAGGCCAGCGGTTCACGGCTGCTGTATGCCATGGGCCGCGACGGCGTGTTGCCAAAAGCGTTTTTCGGCACCTTGCACGAGCGCTTCGGCACGCCGATCAACAGCATCCTGCTGTGCGCCGTGGTGGCATTGCTGGCACTGAAACTGGACGTCACCACCTCGACCTCGTTCATCAATTTCGGCGCGTTCCTGGCGTTCAGCCTGGTCAACCTGTCGGTGATCTTCCATTACTGGATCGGTGGCGAGAAGAAAAGCCCGCGCGAATTCGTGCTGTTCCTGCTGTTCCCGTTCATCGGCCTGGCGGCGGATTTGTGGCTGATGGTCAGCCTCGATCATCTGGCGGTTTATCTGGGCCTGAGCTGGCTGGCGATTGGCGTGGTGTACCTGGCGGTGTTGACCGGTGGTTTCCGTCGGCAGCCACCGGAGATGGATTTCCAGGAAGCGCTCTGAGGCGTCGTCAGGCGGCCGGTCGGGTCTGGCGAAGCGGCAGTTGTATGCGAAACGTCGTCCCGCTCCCCAGTTCGCTGCGCACCGAAATATCGCCACCATGTTTTTTCACGATGCCATAGGACAGGGACAGGCCAAGCCCTGTCCCTTGGCCCACCGGTTTGGTGGTGAAAAACGGGTCGAAGATTTTTGGCAGGGTGTCGGGCGCGATGCCTGATCCTGTATCGGCGATTTCGATCCACGCCGTGTCGCCCTGCGTCCCGGTACTCAGGGTGATGGTGCCGCGTTCGGAACCCATGGCCTGCACGGCGTTGACCACGAGGTTCATGATGACCTGGTTGATTTGCGAGGGTAAGCACTCAATTTCCGGCAGCACCTGGTAATCCTTGACCACATCGGCCTTGTACTTGAGTTCGCAGGCAACGATGTTCAGTGTCGACTCGATGCCCTGTTGCAGATTGGCCCATTGCCATTCCTGATTGCTGTCGATCCGAGAGAAGTCCTTGAGGTCCCTGACGATCTGCCCGACCCGGCTGATTCCTTCCTTCGACGCCTTGATCAACAGCGGCACGTCCTCGCGCAGATACTCAAGTTCGATCTGTTCACGCAAATGCGCAAGTCGCAGCGCTGTCTGGCTGCCCGCCAGAGCCTGTTCTGCGCTGTGATAGGCGTCGAGCATGGTCAGCAGTTGCTGAAAGTAACCATCCAGAGTGCCAAGGCTGGAGGAGATGAACCCGATCGGATTGTAGATCTCATGCGCGACACCGGCCGCCAATTGGCCCAGTGAAGCAAGCTTCTCCGATTGAACCAACTGGCCTTCCAGTTGCTTGCGCCCGTCGATCTCTTGCTGCAATGCCTCGCTGGCCTGCTTGAACTGGGCTGTACGCTGATCCACCAGGTGCTGAAGGTGATGCAACTGCAGCGAAGCCCGCTCGGTCATCTCCCATTTGGTCAGCAGGGTGTTGGCCAATTGCTGAACTTCGATGTTGTCGAACGGTTTTTTCAGGATAAGCAGCCGGTCATGGGCATTCAGACGATTGAGCAGATCGTCCCAGGAATAATCGGAGTAGGCGGTACAGACCACCACCTGTAATTGCGGATCCTGCTGCCACAGATGTTCGATGGTTTTTGCCCCGTCCCAGCCGTCGGGCATGCGCATGTCGACAAACGCCAGCGCGTAGGGGCGTTGCTCCTGCAGGGCCTGGTTGAGTTTGCCCAGGCCTTCTTCGCCACCATAGGCCGAATCCAGTTCGAACGTCGGGCGCTCGGGCTTGGCCTGTTCGCCAAACAAGGCGGCTTCCATCTCGTCGAGTTCTGCCGACCGGGCCGGGGGCGGGGCGAGGATCTTGCGAAAATCGTCGTGGATCGACGGCATATCGTCGATCAGCAGAATGCGGCGGTTCGACAGCTCACTCATGCGTTCTCCGTTACGGTGATCAACGGTATCTGCAAGGTAAACAGCGCGCCCAGGCCCGGGCCGTCGCTGTGGGCGGTGAGGTGGCCGTTCATCTCGATGGCCGCCAGCGCGCAGCTGTGCAGGCCGAAACCATGACCTTCCTTGCGGGTGGTGAAACCGTGGGCAAAAATCCGCGTCATGTTTTCCGCAGCGATACCTTCGCCGTCATCCTTGACGCTGATTTCCAGGAAAGTGTCGTCGATGATTCGCACACCGAGGGTCATTTCCCTGGGCCGGTTGTTGAGGTCGGACATTGCGTATTTGGCATTGCTGATCAGGTTGATCAGGATCAGCAGCAAGCGGTGCTTGTCAACCATCACCTGAGGCACCTCGCTGTATTCCCTGATCACTGTGACGTGGTGCCGGGTCAGCGCGCCGGCATTCATGTGCAGGGCGTCCTCGAGCAGTTCGCTGATGTACAGCGGTTCGGTGATGCTGTGGGCCCCGGTATAGGATTGTTGGGTGGCAACGATGTCCTTGATGTGGTCGACACTCTTGCTCATCTGCCCTAGTTCGTCGGCCATTTCCTGCTGTTCCTGGGCGATGGCGTCGACCAGTTGATTGAGATAACCGGGCAGCAGCTTGCCCTTGTCGTCCTGAGTCAGGAATTGCCCAAGGTCTTGCGGGTGCTCGTTAATCAGTTGCATTGCCTTGCCCAGGCCCCGGGTCTTGCTGCTGCGAAGCTTTCGCGCAATCAGGTCGGAAGAAATGTTCACGCTATTGAGCACGTTGCCGACGTTGTGCAGCACATTGGTCGCGATTTCGGCCATGCCGGCCTGGCGTGCGGCGTCGAGCAGTGCGCTCTGGGCATTCCTGAGCTCGCGGGTACGCTCCTCGACCCGTTGTTCGAGCACGTCGTTGGCGGTCTGCAAGGCCGTATTGACCCGATTGATCTCGGCGAAGCTGCGGATCAGGCGGATGGTCAGCCAGATCAATACCAGCACCAGCAAGACGGAAAGCAGCAACAGGTAGAAATGGTACTTCTTGTCGGTCTTCTCGGCTTGTTGCTGATCACGGTCGAGCATGCTGGTGATGTTGTCCAGACGATCGGCCACAGGAACCGCTTCGATCTCTTCGAGCAAGCCGTTGACGATCGGCTGCTCACGCAAAATCAAGGCAACGTGATTGCTCAGGATCCTGATCGGGGCATGAAACTTCATGGGCAGGCGTTGCATGTTCACCGTCAGTTTGCTCAGCCCCACCTGAATGTCGGCGGCTTTGTCGGCGGAGGTGACCTGCGCGAACTCCAGGGCACTGAGCAACAGGTCATAGGTGTCGGTGGCGATGTTCTGCACTTGCAGCTTGTCGAGATCAGGCAGGTTGGTCAGTTGCGCCTGGATGTCGTCCTCGGCGGTGGGCAGGAAAGCCAGGGAGTTGCGCAACAAGGCGTTGTGCGATTTGAACCGCTCCACCAGACGGGTCTTTTCCTGCATCGCCTGCAGAAAACCCTCATGGGCATCGTCCCATTGCCGTGAGTTGTTGCGGCCATGACCGGACTCCATGGTGTCGAAGCGTTCCCACAGCCGGTTCATCTCGTTCATTGGTGAAACCAGAGGGTCGTAGTTATGCGAAATCGCCACCCTGGATTTGAGGACCTCGGTTTCCCACCGTGAGTCCTGCTGTTTGATCTGGCGTACCAGATCCCGGGACTCGGTGTATGCCACGGTCTGTGCCGAGCTGGATTTGAGGTAGAGAAAGACCAGGATGGAAGCCAGGGTCACGGCGATGATCCCGAGAAACAGCAGGCTGGCGCGACGAGAAATTCTTTTCATGGCTGCCCCTCCCTTTTGCCGGTCAGGGTCTTGAGGAACTTGATGATCAACGCTTTGTCTTGCGCGCTCGGCATGCGCCCCAACTGATACTGGAACATGACGTCCACGGCTTTTTCGAGGGTGGGTGCCGAGCCGTCGTGAAAGTAGGGGGCGGTCAGCGCGACGTTGCGCAGGCTCGGGACCTTGAACACCGAACGGTCCGCTTCGTCAGCGGTGATGTTGAACCGTCCCTGGTCGGTCACGGTCGGGTTGCCGCGATCGGCGATGTAATCACCGAACACCCCGAACTTCTGGAACATGTTGCCACCGATGTTCACGCCCTGGTGACAGGCAATGCAGCCGTAGTCCTTGAAGCGCTGATAGCCGTATTTTTCCTCGAGGGTCAGGATGTCCGTATTGCCCAGCAGGTATTGATCGAAACGGGATCCGGGCGTGAGCAAGGTACGCTCGTAGGCGGCCAGGGCGCTCTGTATGTTGGTTTTGGTCACTGCATCCGGGTACGCCGCGCTGAAGCCTGCGCGGTAGTCTGCATCTTCGGTTATCCGTTGGATGATGGTGTTCCAGTCACTGCCCATTTCGTGGGGACTGGTAATGACCACGTTGCTCTGCGCCTCGAGTGTTTCGACGCGACCGTCCCAGAACTGGCGAAAATTGAGGCTGGCGTTGAACACCGTCGGCGTGTTGATCGATACCGGTTGTCCATCGAAGCCGAGGGAAAATGCGCGGGTGTCGGCCCCGCTCTTGTCCAGTTGATGACAACTGGCGCAGGACAGGGTGTTGTTGACCGACAGGCGCGGATCACTGAAGAGCCTGCGACCGAGTTCGACCTGATTGGGGTTCTGTTTCGGTATCTCGGGCAAAGGTTTGAGCGGTTCGTCCAGCGGCGCGGCACCGGCGACTGCACAGAACCCGTAAAGCAGGAGCGCAAGCGCTCGATGCGCAAGGGGCACTGGCGATTGCCCGGCGAACTCGACGCCGGGCTGCAGTTTCTGGCTGTTCATGAGTCGTCTCGCTGTTCTGCCCAGCCGACGGCCAGCAGCCGCGCAAAAGCGTCTGCCGGCAAGGCCTTGCTAAAGTAGTAACCTTGGCCTTCCTCACATTGATGGGCCTTGAGAAATGCCAGTTGTTCCTCGGTCTCGATGCCTTCGGCGATGACATTCAGCTCCAGGCTCCTGCCCAGGCTGATGATCGCGCCGACCAGGGCGGCGTCGTTGGTGTCATTGCTCAGGCCACGAATGAACGACTGATCGATTTTCAGCACATCGATGGGGAACCGGCGCAGATAGCTCAAGCTGGAATAGCCGGTGCCGAAGTCATCGATGGCCAGCCACACCCCCAGCGTCTTGAGCCGGTGCAACGCGGTCATGGTCGCCTCGACGTTCTGCATCAGTACGCCTTCGGTTATTTCCAGTTCCAGCAGGCAGGGGGGCATTCCCGTCTGTTGGAGTATCTGTTCGATGCTTTCGACGAAATCACGTTGACGAAAGTCGATGGCCGATATGTTGACCGACATGCGGAT
Organism: Pseudomonas sp. PDM26; assembly: GCF_019219185.1. Lineage (NCBI taxonomy): Bacteria > Pseudomonadati > Pseudomonadota > Gammaproteobacteria > Pseudomonadales > Pseudomonadaceae > Pseudomonas > Pseudomonas sp. PDM26. The sequence continues at coordinate 34,167 of NZ_JAHUWC010000007.1, forward strand.
CTCCGGCAATCCGGCTGCTTGCCAGCATCGTGTCTGGCGACAGGCTTCGGCCAATACCCACTTGCTCAGTGGCACGATCAGGCCGCTGTCTTCGGCCACGGAGATGAATTCGGAAGGATAGATCCAGCCACTCCCGGGTTTTTGCCAGCGCACCAGCGCCTCGGCACCGACCACCTTTCCGCTGCGCAGTTCGATTTTCGGTTGGTAGTGCAGGACGAATTCGTGCTTTTGCAGGGCCTGACGAATACCCGATTCGATGCTCTGCTGCTCCCGGGCACGCTGGTTCATGGCTTCGATGAAGAAACCGATATCGTTCGGGCCGCTTTCCTTGATGTTGCGCATGGCGGATTCGGCTTTTTTGATCAGGTCAATAGCCTCTAACCCGTCATCGGGATAAATGCTGATGCCCAGGCTGGCGGTGATGCTGATCTCCTGGCCGGCGATCGACTGTGGGCTGCGCACGGCACTCAGCAGTTTTTCGGCGATGCCACGGGTCTGCTGGGGGTGGTTGATGTCGCTGAGGATCACCACGAATTCGTCGGCGCCATAGCGAAAGACCGAGTCGGACTCTCGCACGTACTTGAGCAGTTGTTGCCCGACCCGTTTGAGCATTTCGTCCCCGGCCGGGTGGCCCAGAGCGTTGTTGATGCGCTTGAACCGGTCCAGCCCGAGAAACATCACCACCAGATGCTTGTCATGGCGTCGGCAAGTGGCCAGCGACTGGCTCAGGCGATCACCCAGCAATGTGCTGTTGGGCAGCCCTGTGAGGGCGTCGTACTGTAGCAGGTGCGACACCTTGAGCAGTTCGTGGACCCGTGCCTCGATGGTCTGCTCAAGGCTCAACAACTTCAGCGCCGCGTCCTGTGCCAGCTGCCATTTCCAGGTCAGGGCATTGGCCATCTGGCGGATTTCCAGGGTGTCGAAAGGCTTTTTCAGAATCAGCAACTGGTCACCGAACTCCAGTCGTTCGGCCATGGCCTCCCAGCTGTAGTCGGTATAGGCGGTGCACAAGGCAATTTGCAGGTTCGGGTCGGCGTTCCACAGGTGTTCAATGGTTTCCAGGCCGTCCCAGCCGGGCGGCATACGCATGTCGATAAATGCCAGGGCATAGGGGCGGCTATCGGCCAGTGCACGCTCGACCAGCTCCAGGGCTTCCTTGCCCTGGTAGGCGGAGTCGACCTGGAAGGTGAGACGTGGTGATTGCGCAGTCCCGAACAGTGAGTGTTCGAGACTGTCCAGATCCACCTCGTCGCGGGTGCTCGGGGTGAGGGTCTTGCGAAAATCGGCATGGATCGCCGGTGCATCGTCAATGATGAGAATACGTCGGTTGGTCGGGGGGAAAAGTGTTTTCATCCCTCATCCTCCCTGGAGGACGGGGGCGTGATGCTCCCGTCCCTGAGCAATCGGGCCGCTTGTTCAGGATTCACGGCCTCGCTGAAGTAGAGGCCTTGCACGCTTGATAGCGGGGCGGCGGACTCTGGCGTGCGGGGCCGATCCGACGGCTGGACGCCTTCGGTAATGATGCCGATACCCAGGTCCCGGGCGAAGTTGACGATTGCCCGCAGGCTGTTGGCGCCAGCCGCATCCTGGGTCGCGCCGTCGATAAAGGATTGGTTGAGCTTCAGGTGATTGACCTGGTAGGTTTTCAGGTAATCGAATGATGAATATTCGGTGCCGAAATCATCGATGGCGATTTTTACCCCCAGCTCGCGCAGGCGTGGCAGTACATCGTTTTGGGTCCACTTGGTTTGCGCCAGAGTCGCTTCGGTCACGTCGAAACGCAGGTCCCAGGGGGCGAGTTCCCATCGTGCAGTGGTGCGCAGCACGTCGTAAATGAGTTCCGGACCACTCTTTAGTTGCGCCAGGGACAGTTTGATCGCCATCACGGGGGGCGCCATTCCCTCGTTACGCCACAGGCTCATCTGCCGGCAGGCCTGATCCAGCACCCAGCGACCGAGAGGGATGATGGCACCGGTCTTTTCCGCCGCGGGCACGAAAGCCGAGGCCGGCAGCTCGCCGCGCCGGGGATGGCACCAGCGCACTTGCGCTTCCATGCCCAGGATCCTGCCGCTGTGCATATCCACTTCCGGAACGTAATGCAGCGCCAGTTCATCGCTTTCGATGGCCGTCATCAAGTCATTGGCGATCGCCATGCGTTCGGCCACCTCCTGAGTGATCTCCTGCGAGTGGAAGTGATATTGGTTGCGGCCCATTTCCTTGGAACGGTACAGCGCCATGTCCGCCTGGCTCAGCAGGCTGTCGGCGTCGAGGCAGGCGACGCTGTAGCTACTGATGCCGATGCTGACTGAAAGGTGCAGGGCATTGCCGGCGAGGTTATACGGCGTCAGCAGCGCATCGCGGATTTTGGCCGCCATGGCGGCGGACTGGGTCGGGTCGCTGACGTCCAGTTGCAGGATCGCGAACTCGTCTCCTCCCAGGCGTGCCACCACATCGTTTTCCCGCACGCCGGATTTGATGCGCCGGGCCACTTCCTGCAACAGCAGATCGCCCACCGGGTGGCCGAGGGTGTCGTTGATCCGCTTGAAGTGATCCAGGTCCAGATAAAATACTGCGAATTCCGCTGCGCCTCGACGTGCGGCAGCAAAGGCCTGATGCAGACGTTCGATCAGGGTGGCGCGGTTGGCCAGGCCGGTGAGCCCGTCCGTGCGGGCGAGCAAGGCCATTTTTTCCTCGGCCAGCCGGCGCTCGGTAATGTCGAGAATGATCCCTTCGACTTCCAGCAGGCGACCGTCCTGGTCCCGTACGGGAATGTAGCGGTTCTCCACCCAGCGCCATGCACCCTGGCCGGTGCGCAGGCGAAATTCAATCGAGGCGCCCAGCGCATGGCGGTCCAGCACCCGGGCCATGGCCGCATCGACACTGGCTTGATCTTCCGGGTGGATCAACTGCTGGGCCCAGTTGGCCGAGCTCACCAGATCGGCGGCGACGTGACCGTAGCGGGTGATGTTATGGGAAATGTACATCAGCGGAAACGACGGCTCGCCACGTAACCGGTAAAGGATGGTCGGGCTGTTCTGCACGATGATGTTGGCATCGGACAGTTCCCGGGTGCGTTCCTGGACCGCTTGTTCCAGCAGGTTCATCTTGAGCGCGGCGTCTTCGGTCATCTGCCATTTGACCGTGAGGGCGCTGGCCATCTGGCGTATTTCAATCGCGTCGAAGGGCTTCTTCAGAATCAGCAGGCGGTCGTTCAGCGCCAGTCGTTGGTCGATGTCCTCCCAGGAGTAGTCGGAGTAGGCGGTGCACAGCGCCACCTGCAGTTTGGGATCGACCTGCCACAACCGTTCGATGGTCTCCAGGCCATCCCAGCCTGGCGGCATGCGCATGTCGATGAATGCCATTGCATAGGGACGATCATCGGCCAGGGCGGCTTCGAGCCTGTCCAGGGCTTCGCGACCCTGGAACGCCGAGTCCAGTTCAAAATGTTGGGTCTGCGTGGTGTACTGAGTGCCGAACAGGAGGCTTTCGGTTTGTCCCAGACTGTCATCTTCGACAGTGGCCGGGCTGAGTATCTTGGCGAAATCGGCATGAATCGACGCGGTGTCGTCGACGATGAGTATGCGGCGATTGATTTGCGGCGGCCGAAAATTCATTGATCGGCACCCGCCGAGGTACACACGTTCAACTTCGGGAGCATCCTTTTCCCCTCCACACGCCCGCTTGCGGGCCGGTTGTCTCATCCAGTGTGTGAGCATAGTTGTCAGTTCGTCACTTCGCCTGTCGGGTTCAAGGCGATGATTTGCGCCCGTGGCGGAAAATTCATCCAGCCTGTCATTCAGGCATGGGCAAGAAAGGACGTAGGCCCGCGCCCGCTATCGTGGCTATCCGAAGCAGAGCGAATCGCTACTGATGACCCTGGCCCCGATGAAGGCCCCGATGAAGGATGCGGCGCGGTTGATCCTGCACCATCAGGAACGCTGGGACGGCAGCGGTTTCCCCGACCGGCCCCGCAGCTGCTTCAGGCCAAGGCATGACGGCGGACGGTCGGACATGGGATCCTTGTGATTTCCATCAGGGTCCATGGCTGACACATGACATCTGCATCCGCTGTTTCACCGCGTATTATCCATATCGCCGCCGCCCTGCTGATCGGCCCTGATGGCCGCACACTGTTGGTACGCAAGCGCGGCACCACGGCGTTCATGCAGCCGGGTGGCAAGATCGAGCCCCATGAATTGCCGGTTCACGCCCTGGCCCGTGAGCTGGAAGAAGAGCTGGGTCTGGACATCGACCCGGCGCACGCCGTTTATCTCGGTCACTTCTCGGCACCGGCCGCCAACGAGCCGGGTTTTGTCGTCCACGCCGAGCTATTTCAGCTGAATATTGATTCAAACGTCACCCCGGAGGCGGAGATCGAAGAAGTGATCTGGATCGACCCGGCCACCGATGGCGGTATCAGCCTGGCGCCATTGACACGGGACCTGATCCTGCCGTTTTATCGGGCATCGCTGACCGCGATCGCCTGATCATTACGCAAAGGACCTCGCCCATGATCCCGCCTTCAGGACCTGCTGATTTTTGCCGCTGCCGCATTGCATCCTGGTTCGTCAACACCCCAACCTGGCTGGCGATGCAGCGCTATTTCATGGACTTCGTGTTGTCCGGGCTGGCACTGCGGCTGATGCTTGAGCAAAAACGGATGGCTTGAGCATGTGGATCGAACGACTGGATGCCAGCCATGCCCTGGACTACCGGGCGCTGATGCTCGAAGCCTACGACCTGCACCCGCAGGCCTTCACTTCGAGCGTGCGCGAGCGGGCGGCGATGCCGCTGGACTGGTGGGAGTCGCGCCTGACGGGCAAGCTGGACCTGGTGCTCGGGGCATTCGAAGAAGGCCGGTTGGCCGGTATCGTCGGCCTCGCATTCGAGTCTCGGGAAAAGGCCCGGCACAAGGTGACGCTGTTTGGCATGTATGTTTCACCGACGGTTCGCCAGCGCGGGCTCGGCTATCAGCTGGTTCAGGCGGCCTTGGCCGAGGCGCAGAGCCATGCGGGTTTGCGCCTGATCCAGTTGACTGTCACCGCCGGCAACGATGCCGCGTTCAACCTCTACCAGCGCTGCGGTTTCGTCCAGTTCGGCCTGGAACCGATGGCGGTGCGAGTAGGGGAGGATTATTTCGACAAAATCCACATGTGGCGTGATCTGGCACCTGACAAGCGCTAGATTCCCGTTGTATTAGAAGACAGCCCCTTACGAGCTCATAGCCTGAGATGTTGTTTATCGTCAACGCCATGGACGATGAGAACTTCGCCTCAGCGGTCAAGGCTACGGGGCGCAAGAAACTGATCATCGCCGGGGTCACCAATGACGTCTGCACGGTCTATCCGGCGCTGAGCCTGGTGCGCGATGGTTATGAAGTACAGGTGGTTGCTGATGGCGGCGGTTCCCCTGGCGTAATGGCGGATGATATCGCCCTGCGCCGGATGGAAAAGGGCGGTGTGACGCTGACCACTACCAATCAGTCGATCACGGAGCTCGCAGGAAGCTGGGCTACACCCGAAGGTGGTCAGTTGGTACAAGTCCTGATGACGGCACTTCAAGGCTAAATACACCTGTGAGCGATTTGCAGAACCATGATGTGTGGTTCTGCAAATCCTCAGGTGGGCTAGAAGGCTCGCTCCTACTAGCTGTTCGAGGCTACCTCCGGCAGTTGCGGGTGCGATCCACATTTGAGTCGACCTCTCATCGTCCGCATTGGGTTGAATCCACAGCCGAAAGCGGACGTTCCCAGGCACCTGCGAAGTTATGGCGATTTAGTCTTGGTCCGTGGGAAATCAGTGCTCGCCATTAATCTTTCGTGAACATACTCCTCAAATTGTTCGGCTGGCAGTGGCGGGGAAAACAGGAAGCCCTGGTAGGTCTGGCAGCCATGCTTGACCAGAAAGGTGCGCTGAGCTTCTGTCTCCACACCTTCTGCAATCACCGAAAGCCCCAATATCTGGCTCAGGCTCACAATCGCGCAGGCGATGGCGGCGTCGTTGGGATCAACCAGCACATCTCTGATGAAGGACTGGTCGATCTTGAGTTGATCCAGCGGAAGGCTCTTCAGGTATGACAGTGACGAGTAGCCGGTTCCGAAATCATCCAGCGAAAGGCCTATGCCGATCTCTTTCAACTCGATCATTTTGGCGACAGTACTTTCCATATCCTCTATCAGCAGGCCTTCGGTCAGTTCCAGTTTCAATTTCTTCGGATCGGCCCCGGTGTATCTCAGTACTTGCAGTACCTCCTCGACGAAGTCCGGATGGTGAAACTGGCGGGCGCTGACATTCACAGCCATACCCAGTCGGGCGGTTTCCGAATGCTTTGCCCAGGCAACCAGCTGAGTGCAGGCTGCCTGCAGCGCCCAACGGCCTAACGGCAGAATCAACCCCGTTTCCTCTGCCAAGGGAATGAACTCGCCTGGAAACACGACTCCGCGCTCAGGATTCTGCCATCTCATCAGTGCCTCTGCGCCAATGATACGGCCCTCACTATTCACCTGCGGCTGGTAATGAAGAAGGAATTCGTTGCCCTGCAAGCCTTGGCGCAAGTCTACTTCCAGTCTGGCGCGTGCCGTGGCAACCGCCTGCATATCCGGATCGAAGAAGCGCATGGTGTTGCGGCCCGCCGCCTTGGCGCGATACATCGCCAGGTCAGCGCGCTTCATAATATCGTCCACTGTGCTCAGCTGCCCCTGGAACAGCGCAATGCCGAGGCTGGGGGTGCTGTGGTGCTCATATCCATCCAACTGGTAGGAAATGTTCAGAGAGTTGAGAATCTTTTCGCCAATAGCCTTGGCCTGGATAGCTGCTCCTGGAGGATTCTCATTAAGGCCATCCAGCAGGACGACGAATTCGTCTCCGCCCAGGCGAGCCACGGTGTCGCTCTCGCGTATGCAGCCGCAAAGGCGCAGAGCAACTTGCTGCAGCAACATGTCGCCTCTGTCATGCCCCAGCGTGTCGTTCAGTGCCTTGAAGTTATCCAGGTCAATGAGAATTATCGCGCTCGTATGCAGGCTACGGGAGCTGCCCGCCAGCAGATGCTGTAACCGGTCCAGCATGAGCCGCCTGTTGGGCAGCCCGGTCAACTGATCGTAGAAGGCCAAACGCTGGACCTCTTGCTCCGCGGTCTTACGGTGGGTGATGTCAGTATTGATCGACAGAACGGATTGCGGCTGGCCATCATCGTCTCGCACCAGGGTTCGATGACTTTCGAGCGTGATGGTGCAGCCATCCCGGCGTCGAAGTGTAACTTCGTCCGCCCAGTCACCCGTTTCTATCAGGCTGTTAGTGGCCGCATTGAAAGCGGCGCTACCCTGGTAGATCAACTCCTGTGCCGATTTGCCGAGTGCCTCTTCCTTTGACAAACCGTAGAGACGCTCGGCACTTTTGTTCCAGTACAAGATGCGGTTATCCATCCCGTGAACGACAATGGCGTCCTGGGCCTTGTCCAGCAGCGATGCTTGCTGGCGGGCCTGCTTCTCGCTTTCGCGCAACACTGCCAGATAACCTTCCCTTTCGGCTGCTTGCGACTCCATTTCGCGCCTGATCTTGCCCCCGTAGATAACGGCCGCACTGACCATCAGTAGCACGAACACCATGATCGCGTATTCGACCCGGCGCAGTTCTTCGACCGACTCAAGCTCCTCCTCCAGGAGCCTGCTTTGAATCAGGCCAACGCGATCCCGCACGGTACTGAGTGAGGCGAGCAACTGGGCATACTTCCTGTCCATCGTTGCCATGCGTTTGCCGGCATTATCCGACTGCCCCTCCCTGAAGTAGGAAAAGATCAGCAAGGCCTCGTTCACCATTTCGACCATCGCGGCATCAATTGCACCCACCTCATCCTTCAATGCAAGGGTAAAGGCTTGTATATCCGCACTGTGTTCAGCCTCATTGGCGATCCGTACTTCCAACTGTTTTTTGGCCAGTGCCAAATGCTCGTTGAAGGCGCGCAAGGCTTCATTCATGTTCCGCGATTCGGCTTCAACATTATGTGTATCGAACACATTATTGCCCGGCGCATTGACTGTGGAAGCCAGGCTGCCCAGCGTTGAATAGCTCGACAGCTGTTGGACCCACGACTGGTTTGCCTTGATGGAACGGTGATAGGTATCGACGATCAGGTGATTCAATAGCACGCTAAGCACAACAACCAGCACGTCGAATCCCGCAAGAAAAAAGTACATGCGGTGCCATTTGGTCGAGCGCGGCTTATTTGAACTGGTGGGTGGGGCTTGCTTTGCGGTGCTTTTATTCCTGAAAAAATCCATTTCACAATCTCCAAACATAATCCTTCTAAATTGACCAACAGAAGCAGTATTCGGAAACCAATTAACCTTTTGTGCCGACACCTGAACCTGAGAACACACCGCACGTAGCATTAGCCAAATTTTTTCTCTGTTCTGGATTCACGCTGGTTTTCGTGAGCGAAGCTCCCGAGACAAGCAATGGCTACCGAAGCTATACGTCTTAAGTGTCACGCCAACCAACTATTCGACACTAAGCAATGCATTCACTTTTGCCAGGTGTTCTGTTCCTTTCAATTTCCTCAGCCTCGTTCTGCGCCTCTGGCGAGCGTGCAGACCTTGGCCAGCATGTCTGGGGTGAGCATATCCCCGTTTTCGCAGTGCCCGGCCGCACCGTAACGAAAGTCGATTCGATCCTGAGTGATCCCAACAGATCTAGTCCAAACCCTGCGCCTGCCGGTGCAGGGTTTGCTCCATGTCTTCCCGAGTCGTTGCGGATTTGCGCCCCTGAACTGGATGCTTCACGCAGAATAGTCGGGTGACATAGGGCACGTTGCGGGTCATTTCCGCGCAGCCTGCCGGACTGCCTGATCAGTTTCGACAGCAGACCAAGCATAGCCACTAATTTGCAATTATTCTGTTCGCCGACTGCTCCAGGTCGGTAGCAGCCCTTGATGGTCGACAGCTTTCGGCCGATTCTTTTGAAAAAGTCGGCCATGGTTTGCGCATCAGAAAAGTACGCGTCCGAGATTGAAATCTATACTTTTCGGCCTCCAAAAAGCGGACGCCCCCGCGCTCCGCGACGACTGCCTGATCGTTTCATTATCGTGCAGACCTGACAGCAGCGTTTGAAGGGACCATTCACTCATCGAACCAAATTCTCCCAAGCAAGGCAGGTAATGTCGGCAGTTGACCGTCATAGACTAACCTCCACCTCTGACGAACGCTCAAATGAAGGGTTGCCATGGGATTGCAATGAGGCAGATTGGCACTCACTCACTCGTTCCACGCGTAAAAAAATACGTGAAAAAAGTTAGATTAGATAAGTGACTGATTTATGGAAGATAAAACACATATAACTGTTAGCAAGGCTCCGGAACCCATGAACTCTGAAGTCACCGCAGATCCCCTGTGGGAACGGGCTTTTGTGGCGATCCGACAAGCCCCCTCGCCACAAAGACCGCATCGTCTGATTGTTTTAGCGAACTGCACTCACCCCATCCAATGTCGAAAACGACGTGTCCTTGGCCGTCAGCAAGAAGTCGCGCATGTACGGTGCATCCAGCATGTCGGCACGGATTGCCGCATACAACGTCGCGAACAGACCTTTCTCACCCAGCCGCTTGGCCTTCACATAACCCCGTGAGCTGTATTCATGCAGTGCCCAATGGGGCATGCCGCACACGCCACGACCGCTGGCCACCAGTTGCATCATCATCACTGTCAGTTCCGAGGTGCGGACCTGGGCCGGTTCGATATCGGCGGGTTCGAGGAAGCGGGTGAAGATGTCCAGCCGGTCCCGTTCCACCGGGTAGGTGATCAAGGTTTCCGGGAGCAAGTCTTCCGGGACGATGTAGGCCTTGCTGGCCAGGCGGTGCTGGTTGGCCACCGCGAGCATCGCTTCATAAGTGAACAGCGGTACATAGGTGATCCCGGCCAGATCCACCGGGTCGGAGGTCACCACCAGGTCCAGATCGCCACGGGCCAGGGCCGGGAGCGGAGCGAAGGAGAAGCCCGAGGCCAGGTCCAGTTCGACTTCCGGCCAGGCGTCGCGGAACTGGTCGATGGTCGGCATCAGCCACTGGAAGCAACTGTGGCATTCGATGGCCATGTGCAAGCGACCGGCGGTGCCACCGGCCAGGCGACTGATGTCGCGCTCGGCGGCGCGCAGCAGCGGCAGGGTGGCGTCGGCCAATTGCAGCAGGCGCAGACCGGCGCTGGTGAAACGCACCGGTTTGGTCTTGCGCACGAACAGCGGCATGCCCATGCGCTCTTCCAGTTCTTTGAACTGGTGAGACAGGGCCGACTGGGTCAGGTGCAGACGATCGGCCGCATCCACCAGGCTGTCGGCTTCGCGCAAGGCGTGCAGGGTCTTGAGGTGACGGATTTCAAGCACCGGCGGGGGCTCCATGAGAAAAACTTGTCGATAAATCGAAAAGGTTGAGTTTGTCTCATGTTGGGTTGGCTGTCGACAGGAGTGCCCTCTTTTACACCGGAGCAAGTTCGCTCCCGTTAGTGATCAATGTTGTTCACAAACTCTGTGATCGACATAAATCTTGTGAGCGAGCCTGCTCGCGGTGAACGATAACGCGGTCCTGAAGACGACCGCCCGGCACTCTTCATCAAACTGTCATGGAACTGTGGCAGCGCGCTTGAACAAACTTCATCAGACTCGCGCTCTACTGGGGTTCTGCGTTTTGGTGTTTTTCATGGGTGCTTCATTCTTTTCACGAATCGTACTGTTGGCCGCGCTGCTGTTCGGCCTGCCGTCCCTGGCGGCTTCGCGTTGTGACGTCAATGTTCCGACAGAACGGGTGGATCTGGCCCAGGTAAGCCTGGCGTACCAGAGTATCGGCCGTGCGTCGGACCCGGCCTTGCTGCTGGTGATGGGCCTGGGCGGGCAGTTGATTCACTGGCCGGACGAGGTGGTGGTCGCCCTGTGCCAGCAGGGGTTCCGGGTGATCCGTTATGACAATCGCGATGTCGGCCTGTCGACCTGGCGGCAAGCACCGGCCGAAGCCAACCTGACCTTCGAAGTGCTGCGCTACAAACTCGGATTGCCGGTGTCGTCGCCATATTCGCTGACCGACATGGCCGATGATGGCCTGGGGCTGATGGACGCCTTGCACATCGATCAATTCCACGTGTTGGGCGCCAGCATGGGCGGGATGATCGCCCAGCACATGGCGGCCATGGCACCGCAACGGATCGAGAGCCTGACCCTGATCATGACCACCTCCGGCGCCGAAGGCTTGCCAGCACCGAGTGCGGCGCTGGTGCAGTTGTTGTCCCGGCGCGGTGCACCGAGCCGCGAAGTGGCCCTGGAGCAACAGGCCGACTTGCTGGCGGCGCTGGGCAGCCCGATGGTCACCGATGATCGTCAGGCGCTGCTGCATCAGGCGGCGCTGTCCTATGACCGGGCGTTCAATCCCGAGGGCGTGAAACGCCAGATCATGGCCATTCTCGCCGAACCGAGCCGGGTGACCCTGCTCAATCAGTTGCGGGTGCCGGCGCTGGTGGTGCATGGCACGGCCGACCCGTTGTTGCCGGTGATGCACGGGGTGCATCTGGCGGCGCATCTGCGAGGCAGCCAATTGATCCTGATTCCGGGCCTGGCCCATCGCTTCCAGGAGGCATTCAAGGCGCCGTTGCTAGGGGCGGTGTTGCCGTATTTGCGCGAGCACCGTGAAGACACCTCGCACTGGGCGCAGATCGAGCCTGTGGCCGATCGCAACCTCCTCTAACCCCTCGATCCCCTGTAGGAGCTGCCGGAGGCTGCGATCTTTTGATTTTCAGGATTCAGATCAAAAGATCCAGATCAAAAGATCGCAGCCTTCGGCAGCTCCTACAGGGGTAGTGGGCGATCAGGTTTTGCTCAATGGCTTAGCCCGTATTTTTTCACTTTGTCGAACAACGTGGTCTTGGCCATGCCCAGTTCCTGGCTGGCCTGGGTCAGGTTGCCGCCGCTGCGTTGCAAGGCATCGCTGAGCAGGTTGCGCTCGAACGCTTCCACCGCTTCGGCAAACGCCAGACCCTGGCTGCCGCCACTGGCACCGGTTTTCTTGAACGCCGGCAGGCCCAGGGCAAAGCGCTCGGCAACGTTGCGCAGTTCACGCACGTTGCCCGGCCAGTCGTGGCTCATCAGGTTCGAAACGGTCTGGTTGTCCAGCTCCGGTACCGCGCGGTCGAAGCGCAGGGACGACAGCTGCAAAAAGTGCTCGAACAGTTGCAGGATGTCCTCACGGCGCTCGCGCAATGGCGGCAGTTCCAGGGTCACCACGTTGAGGCGGTAGTACAGGTCGCTGCGGAATTCGCCGGCCTTGCTCGACTCGACGAGGTCGGATTTGGTCGCCGCGATCACCCGGCAATCCACCGCCACGCTCTGGTTCGAACCGAGGCGTTCGAGGGTGCGTTCCTGCAACACCCGCAGCAGTTTGATCTGCAAGGGCAGAGGCATGCTTTCCACTTCGTCGAGGAACAGTGTGCCGCCGTCTGCGTGTTCGATCTTGCCGATCCGCCGTTTGCCGGCGCCGGTAAAGGCGTTGGCCTCGTGGCCGAAAATTTCGCTTTCGAAGAGGTTCTCCGGCAGGCCGCCGCAGTTCAAGGCGACGAACTGCTTGGTGTGCCGCCGGCTGAAATCATGCAGGCAGCGTGCGACCAACTCCTTGCCGGTGCCGGTCTCGCCTTCGATCAGCACGTTGGCCGAGGTATCGGCGACGTTGGCAATCAGTTCCCGCAGGTTCTGCATGGCCGGCGAGCGTCCGATGATCCGCCCTTCGAGGGAGTCGCGCTCGGCCAGTTGCCGGCGCAGCGACGACACTTCCCGTGCCAGGCTGCGTTGCTCCAGGGCACGGCGGGCCACGTCCACCAGACGCTCAGGGGAGAACGGCTTTTCCATGAAATCGTAGGCGCCTTTCTGCATCGCGCCGACGGCCATGGAGATGTCGCCGTGCCCGGTGATCAGCACCACCGGCAGGCTGCGGTCGCGGGCCTTGAGCCGGGTCAGCAATTCCAGGCCATCGATGCCCGGCAGGCGAATGTCGCTGACGACGATGCCGGCGAAATCGTCGCCGACCCGCTCCAGGGCTTCTTCGGCGCTGCCCACGCCAATGCAGGGAATGTCTTCCAGGGTCAGCGCCTGTTGGCAGCCGAGCAGCACATGGGGGTCGTCTTCGACGATCAATACACTAAGGTCGTTGTTCATATTGGCTCGGCGGGAGTGGGGCTTACCAACGGTAAACTGAGGACGAATGCGGTACCACCGCTGGACGGGTGCTCGACACCCAGGTGACCGCCGGTGGCGGCAGCCAGGCTGGCGGAAAGGGTCAGGCCAAGGCCCAGGCCCTGTTCGCCGGGTTTGGTGGTGAAGAAGGGCTCGAACAGGTGCTTGCGCGCTTCGGCGTCGATGCCATGGCCGTTGTCACGCACGCGCAGGCGGTATTTGCCATCGAACGCTTCGCCTTCGAGCCACAGCTCGGGTTGCGGCTGCGCTTGCATGGCGTCGAGAGCGTTGCCGATGAGGTTGACCAGAATCTGCTCCAGGCGGGTCTGGTCGATCTGCACCTGCACAGCTTCGAAATGGCGGTGCAATTGCAGAGGGGTGTTCTCCACCCGTGCACCGTGCAATTGCAGGGCCGCGTCCACCGCTTTGCCGAGGCAGGCCTGGCCCTTGTCGTCACCGCGCCGGGCGAACGAGCGCAGGCTGGCGGTGATCCGGCCCATGCGGTCGATCAGTTCGTTGATGGTCTTGAGGTTGGTGCTGGCCACGTCGAGCTGGCCACGTTCGAGGAAGCGCACGGTATTGCCGGACAAGGTGCGCAGCGCCGCCAGCGGCTGGTTCAGTTCGTGGGCGATGCTGGTGGACATCTGGCCGATGGCCGCGAGTTTTCCGGCCTGCACCAGTTCATCCTGGGCGCGGCGCAAAGTCTCTTCGGCGAGCCGGCGCTCGCGGATCTGCCCCTTGAGCCGTTCGTTGCTGGCGCGCAGGTCGGTGGTGCGTTCGGTAATCCGACGCTCCAGCTGATTGTTGGCTTCCTGCAAGGCTTCCCGAGCCGCCAGACGTGTGGCGATCACCTTGCGCCGCTCGTTCCAGGCGATCAACAGAAAGGCACAGAGGGCAAACGCCACGGCCACCAGAATCCCCTGGTTGATCGCTTCGCGGCGCAGGTCCTGGAGCGGCGTGAGCAGGGTGAAATTCCACGGCGTATCGCCGAGCGGCCGGGTTTGCGCCAGGTAACTGATGTTTTCATCGTCGGACGCCAGTTCGCTGTTGGCCGGGAACGTGAGTTTTTCCACGCCTTCGGACAGGGTTTCCCTGGCCAGCGGTTGCAGTTCGTTGAGCGGGAACCAGTAGTACTGCAGGCTGCGGGCGAGTTTTTCCTTGGTTTCTTCGCTCAACGGCACCACCGATTTCAAACGCCGAGCCGGATCGCTGGAGAGAATGATGATGCCGTTCTCGTCGCTGACGAAGGCTTCCAGGCGTGCCCGCTGCCAGCGTTCTTCCATGGCTTCCAGGCGTACCTTGACCACGGCGACGCCGATGATCTTGCCGTGTTCTTCCAGGCCATGGGCCAGGTAGTAGCCGGGTTCGCCGTTGGTACTGCCGATGCCGTAGAAGCGCCCGGGCTGACCACGCACGGCGTTCTGGAAATAGGCGCGAAAGGACAGGTCTTCACCCAGGTAACTGTCGACATCGCGCCAGTTGCTGGTGGCCATCACGCGGCCGGTGGTGTCCATCACGTAGATGGCCCGACTGCGGCTGCGCCGGTTCAGGCCTTCGAGGTAATCGTTGACCGTTTGCCGGTGTTCCGGGGTCGGGTCGGCCAGCAACTGCGAAACGCTGGTTTCGAGCTCCAGCAGGCTGGGCAGGTAGGTGTATTTGCTGATTTCGCTTTCGACGGCACGGGCGTGCAGTTCCAGCTGTCGCTGGCCGTTCTCGCCAAGGCTGCGAATGCCATAGTGCTCACTGACCCAGAAGCCGATATAGCCCAGGCCGATCATCATGGCGATGATCAGCGGTGGCAGGAACAAATGACGAATCAGACGGGGTTTCACGGCGAGTGATGGCATTGCTGCGCGATAAAGATTGGGGTCGCATTTCATCACAGATGCCTTGGGTCAACCACAACACTTGATCGTGAGATACCACCGATCGATGTGGGTGAGAAATCTGTGGCGAGGGGGCTTGCCCCCGTTCGGCTGCAAAGCAGTCGTAAACCCATTGCATGCGGTCTGACTTTAAAATACCGGGGCCGCTACGCAGCCCAGCGGGGGCAAGCCCCCTCGCCACAAAAGCCCGCTCCCACAGGGGGAGCGGTGTTTGCTTAGTGCTGCAGAATCTTGTTCAGGAAGTGCTGCGTACGATCCGCACGGGCGTTGATGTCGCCGAAGAACTCCTCTTTCTTGCAGTCTTCGATGATCTTGCCGGCATCCATGAAGATCACCCGGTCCGCCACTTTACGGGCGAAGCCCATTTCGTGGGTCACGCACATCATGGTCATGCCTTCGTGGGCCAGTTGCACCATCACGTCGAGTACTTCGTTGACCATTTCCGGGTCCAGCGCCGAGGTCGGTTCGTCGAACAGCATGACGATCGGGTCCATCGCCAGCGCACGGGCAATCGCCACGCGCTGTTGCTGGCCACCGGACAGTTGGCCGGGGTGCTTGTGGGCGTGAGCCGACAGGCCGACGCGCTCGAGCAGTTGCAGGCCTTTCTTGGTGGCTTCTTCCTTGCTGCGGCCCAGCACCTTGATCTGCGCGATGGTCAGGTTTTCTGTAATGGTCAGGTGCGGGAACAGCTCGAAGTGCTGGAACACCATGCCCACGCGCGAACGCAGCTTCGGCAGGTTGGTCTTCGGGTCGGCGATGGAGGTGCCGTCGACCACGATGTCGCCTTTCTGGAACGGTTCCAGGGCGTTGACGCACTTGATCAGGGTCGATTTGCCGGAACCGGATGGCCCGCACACCACGATCACTTCGCCTTTTTTGACCTCGGTGCTGCAATCAGTCAGTACCTGGAAGTCCCCATACCACTTGTTGATGCTTTTGATAGAGATCATACGGCGAACCTTTTTTGCAGACGCTTGACCAGCCGCGAGGCGGCAAAGCTGATGATGAAGTACACGAGACCGGCGAAAACCAGGAACTCATTGGAGCGGCCAATGATGTCGCCACTGGCACGCGAAGCATTGAGGAAGTCCACCAGGCCGACGGCGTAGACCAGCGAGGTGTCCTGAAACAGGATGATGCTCTGTTGTAGCAACAGTGGGGTCATCTTGCGGAATGCCTGCGGCAGGATGATCAGGCGCATCATCTGGCCATAAGTCATGCCCAGCGCCTGGGCAGCGCCCATTTGGCCCTTGGGAATCGACTGCACACCAGCGCGGACGATTTCGCAGAAGTATGCCGCTTCGAACATCATGAAGGCCACGATGCAGGAGGCGAACGCGCCGATCGGTGTGTCTTCGCCGGTGATCCAGCGCAGCACGAACGGCACCGCCAGGTAGAACCAGGTGATGACCAGCAGCAACGGGATCGAACGGAAATAGTTGACGTAGGCGCCCGCGATGTTCGACAGCACTTTGCTGTGGGACAGACGCATCAATGCCAGGATGGTGCCGAGGATGATCCCGCCGACCACGCCCATGGCCATCAGCTTGAGGGTCATGATCATGCCGTTCCACAGGCCCGGCAGGGACGGGATGATGCCCGAGAAGTCGAATTCCATCATTTACCCCCTACGGAAATCAGGCCCGGCACGGCGACTTTCTTCTCGACCATGCGCATCAGCAGCATCAGGCTCATGTTCAGGGTGAAGTAGATCAGCGTGGCCAGGGTGAAGGCTTCGAACAGGTTGGCGGAAAACTCGGCAGTCTGTTTGGTCTGCGCGAGCAATTCCATCAAGCCGATCAGCGAGGCCACGGACGTGTTCTTGAAGACGTTCAAGAATTCCGAGGTAAGCGGCGGAATGATGATCCGGTAGGCCTGGGGCAGCAGCACGTTCCAGTAGATCTGCGGCAGCTTGAAACCCATGGCGCGGGCCGCGGATTCCTGGCCTTTTGGCAGGGCCTGGATACCGGTGCGCACCTGTTCGCAAACGCGAGCCGTGGTGAACAGGCCCAGGCACACGACGACGCTGAGGAACGCCGAGGTGGTCGGGTTCAGATCCTGCTTGTACCACTCTTGCAGGTCTGCCGGCAGCAGGTCGGGTACCAGGAAGTACCAGATGAACAGCTGCACCAGCAGCGGCACGTTACGGAAGAGTTCGACGTAGCAGGTGGCGATGCCCGATACGATGCGGTTCGGCACGGTACGCATGACGCCCAGGATCGAGCCCAGTGTCAGGGCGATGATCCAGGCCGCGATGGCGATGCCGATGGTCCAGCCCAAACCGGTCACGTACCAGTCGAAATAGGTCTCGCTGCCCACGCCGGTGGACTTGAAGAACACGCCCCAGTCCCAATTGTAATTCATTAGGGTCTCCCCTCAGTTCAATCGATGTACAAGTGCCCGCCTGGGGGAAGCTCCGTTCCCGCCTGTCCTTGAGGGACAGGCACACGCGCCCGGCTCGACAGCCACCGGTTCGAGTGTTTCCAAAAAATGCCAGCAGGAAGTGACCACCTCCTGAAAGGGCATATGCCCTCTCAGGAGATAAGGTTAGTCAGAAATCAGGATTTCTTGTCGTCAGCCGCTTTATCGGTCGGATTGGCGATCAGGGCCTTGAGCTCGTTGCTCATCGGGAAATTCAGGTTCAGGCCTTTTGGCGGGATTGGCTGCATGAACCATTTTTCGTAGATCTTGTTGATCTCGCCCGATGCGTAGGTGGCCTTGATGGCGTCATCCACAGCCTTTTTGAACGGCTCGTCGCCTTTGCGCACCATGCAACCGTAGATTTCGTAGGACTGCGGAGTACCGGTCACTGCCCAGTCTTTCGCATTCTTGGCCTTGGCTGCTTCACCTGCCAGCAGGGCGTCGTCCATCATGAAAGCCACGGCACGGCCGGTTTCCAGCATCTGGAAGGATTCACCATGGTCTTTGGCGGAGATGACGTTCATGCCCATCTGCTTGTCGGCGTTCATCGACTTGAGGATGCGCTCGGACGTGGTGCCGGCGGTGGTCACGACGTTTTTGCCGGCCAGGTCAGGGAAATCCTTGTACTTGGAGTCTGCCTTGGACAGCAGGCGAGTACCGATTTCGAAGATGCCAACGGAGAAGTCAACTTGCTGCTGACGCTCGACGTTGTTGGTGGTGGAACCGCACTCCAGGTCCACGGTGCCGTTCTGCACCAGCGGGATACGGGTTTGCGAAGTCACCAGGTTGTACTTGACCTGCAGGTTTGGCATGTCGAGGTCTTTTTTCAGCGCTTCGACGACTTTCAGCTGGATGTCGTGGGAGTAGCCGACCGGTTTGCCGGAAGCATCCGCAATGTAGGAGAACGGAATGGAAGCGTCACGATGCCCGAGGGTGATGACACCGGACTCTTTGATCTTCTTCAGGGTGCCGGTGAGTTCGGCGGCGAAAACTGGCGTGCTGATCAGAGCGGCAGCAATGGCTGCGCCCAGGATGTGGGGAACGATGCGCATCAAATTTTCCTCGACATTGTTTTTTTTATGGAGCCAGTTCATCGGCCCTTTTGTGCTGCAAATCACCTGAGCGCTACTGAGAGAAGGCGCAAAGGACATTCGTCGAAGAAGTGTAGAGCATGACTCGTGCCAGACCAGTGCCAATAGGTCATGCTATTGATTTATAAGGAAATTAAATATTTATGGCGCGAATGTTGAGGCTGGATGATCCGGTTAACCGAACTGACCCGCAGGTCGCGTTCGGAAAACCGAATGGCGGTCGGGTGCTACTTGGTCGTCACGGATATTTGCGCTTGTCGGGAGCTGGCGGGAAGTACTGATACAACCAGGTTTCGCTCAGCGTGCGGTCGTTGGTGCGGATGAACAGGCGCAGCTCGACAGGTTCCACGCTGTCATTGGTCGGGTACCAGTCAAACAGGATGCGGTAGCCCTTGATGTCATCGAGCTTGAGCACGCTGAAATCCTTGACCTCGCCGTTCGAGCAAGTGACCACCGGCTCGATGCCCGCAGCTTCAGGCAAGCGGTCCAGGCCGCCGCCGGTGAAGTCCACGGCAAAACGACGGGCCCAGACTGGCGGGTAATGCTCGCCCGGCGCCCAGCCTTCGGTGAATCCGCCCATGCCTGAACGGGTCGCATTGACTCGCGCCAGCGGAGTGCCGACCGGTGGCAGTGCGCTCCAGTAGAGTTTGTAGCCGTAGTTCAACGAATCCCCCGCAGCCACTGGTTTCTTCGGGGTCCAGAAGGCGACGATGTTGTCCATGGTTTCGCCGGTGGTCGGAATCTCCAGCAGATCGATCGAGCCTTCGCCCCATGGGGTGGTCGGTTCGACCCACAGGCTCGGGCGGCGGCTGTACCAGTCGACGGTATCCTGATAGCTGGCGAACTCGTGGTCGGTCTGTACCAGGCCAAAACCTTTCGGGTCCTTGTCGGCGAAAGCATTGAATTGCAGGGTCGCCGGGTTATTCAGCGGGCGGCAGATCCACTCGCCGTTGCCGCGCCACATGGCCAGGCGATCGGAGTCATGGATTTGCGGGTGAATGGTGTCGCACATCCGGCGTTCGTGGGTGCCGCAACTGAACATGCTGGTCATCGGCGCGATGCCCAGTTGGTCGATGGCGGTGCGTGCGTTGACGTGGGCATCGATCTCCATCACCACGCGTTCGGCCTGGCAGTCGATATCGAAGCGGTAGGCACCGGTGGCACTCGGCGAGTCGAGCAGGGCGTAGACCACGAAGCGGGTGCTGTCCTTGCCCGGCGTCTCGAACCAGAACTTGGTGAAGTCGGGGAATTCTTCGCGCTTTTTGGCGTAGGTGTCGATGGCCAGCCCGCGGGCCGACAAACCGTACTGGCCGGTGGCGTCCACCGCACGGAAGTAACTGGCGCCCAGGAAGGACACGACGTCGTGCTTGTCCAGTTCCGGGGCCTTGAACAACTTGAAGCCGGAGAAACCCAAATCGCCCTTGAGCTGTGCGGTGTCGACCGTGGTGTTTTCATAGTTGAACAGCGGCGGGCGGAAATGCACCTCTCGCGCCTGTCGGGTCTTGGGGTCGACGCTGTACATGCGCACCGGCTGCTTGAACCCCATGCCGACGTGGAAAAACTGCACATCCAGCTGGCCGTTCAGGTCATTCCACAAAGAGTGCCTGGCGTCGTAGCGGATCGCATTGAAGTTCTGCGGCGTCATGCTCGCCAGGGTCGGCGGCAACTGTTGCTTGGTGTCCTGGTAGCGATGGCTGGCGAGCTGTTTGGCCTGGAGCTTCAGCGCCTCGAAATCGAACGCGGTGGCCTCGCCGTCAGCGGTGCCGCCGCTGGAGGCCCAGGCCTGGGCCGCCATCAGGCCGGTGGCGGACAAACCGGTGTAGGCCGCGATGGCCATGGAGGCTTTGAGCAAGTTCCTGCGGTGCATAAATACAACCTGTCGTGAACAATCCCGTGCCGTTCCTGGCACGTGCTGGATCAGAAATATCGGTTCGGACATGCCTTCGGCCAAACGCAACGGACTTTTATACAGAGGCCGGATAGCTTAAACCGTTCGATTGCAGAGCTGAATTGATTGATGGCACGGCGCTAGCCCGGCAATGAAACAAGACATGTCGGGAAACAATTCCGACAGTGGTTTCTGATTTAGAGGGCATTTCTGCTTTTTTCGACTAATTACTCTAAAAATTGCTTTTCAGCGCCCGGAATATTTCTATTCTGTGCACATGACCGGTTTATGCCCTTCGGACCGGTGCGGTTCAGTGGGCACCCAGCGGCTGCTGAAAAAGGGATAGGGCGATGCGGTTTTTGCAGTTTCTTTGACGTCTAGAGAAGGACATCGTCCATGTCGAAAGTACAGAACATCACTGAAATGTTGGGAATCTTTCCTTGCCTGGCTAGCGGGCGTCGAAGACGTCGGCTCAATAGCGAGGAAATGAAACTGGTGGAACGCTATCGGGAGCTGTCGGAGAGCGACAGGATTGCGATGAGGTATCTGGTGGATGCGATGCGGAGTGTTTCGCGGTTTTGAAGAAGGCGGGTATTCAGTCGCGGCTGAGTGATTTCTACCAATCTTGCGAGCGCTCCATTCGCTGATGGAGCACTCGCAAAACTTGAATTTTTCCTTGAGAAAATCGGTAAGGAGCAATGAATGGATAACGATCAAGAACCAGCTCTCGTACATCTGGCATGACGGAAGGTCTGCCTGAGCCAGGAAACACTTCCAGTTGTTTGAAGGACTGCAAAATCGTCGAGATGATCTTCATGGCGGCGTCTGCGCCTGCGGTCTCTCGGTAGTGTTCGTGGATATTGTCGAGGTCGCTTTCCGCTTTTTCAGTCAGTACTACGTTCGGCACGTTTTTCCCACTTAGCCTTCACGGCGTCCAGATCGGTGAGTTTCCCAGCATCGGCATCGGCTATACCCTCGCTGATGGCTTGCAGATGCCAAGACTCAGCTTCCACATATCGAACCAGTGCTCGCTTGAGGTGATATTGACGATCGCGATCAGTGGCTGCTGCCAATTGATCCAGTTGTTGAGCCAGAAGCTCTTCGACGCGAAAAGATAGAACGGGCGAGGCCATGACGGCTTTCCTCAATGTGTATACGCTGTAAACCACGTAAACACCCTAGGTTGTACCGTGATGTTCGTCAACCCTCACCACGTGCTGGGTAAAAGACACTCTAGCCAGTGATACCGCAGTGTACGGTGGGGAAATGTTGCGAGTGATTGCCTTGTAAGCAGATTGTCCACAGGCATTGGGGCGAACGCTGTTATCGACTCACCTTTCATGCCTCTCCTGAAGCGGCGATACCGTGGTCATACGGCAAACGGCGCAGACTGTAGCGTCCGCCCCGTTTTCATTAAGGGCTCAAGACTCAGCGGCAGGTGCCCGCAACCGGATAGGGTCGCTGCACCTGCATCAACTCAGGCATGTCTCGCCACTTGATCCACGCGTGATGTTGGTAATGCAGCAAGGGCACCGAGACTCCGGCCCAATTCAGAGAACTCAGGCTTGGCAGGTTTTCTACAGGCGCTGAATTCGCATCACGCAGCGAGGGTATGACTTCGTTGCTCAGCCATTGGCGCAGGTTGCGGTTTTCCGGGACGAAGTGGTGGACCAGCAAGGCGTACATGCCTGATTCGCTGACCATCAGGGTTTCGACCGTTTTGCCGTCCTTGCGCATCCAGACGCTGCGACGTTGGTCGGGATCGAGTTTCAGGGTGAGCCGTTCATTGAGGGGTTTGCCCATCAGGCGCCCAAGGTCCTGAACACAGAACCAAGCTTGGTTGTCTTGCATGAAAGCGTGGAGGAAGCGGTTGTGGCGGGTGAAGACGGTGGGATCGAAATAGGGAAGAGGCGAGCTTTGAGTATGCATTGGCATGGCGTGATTTCCGTTTTGGCTTGGAAAGTCGCCACCAACCCTCCGACAGGTTGGGTGGCGGACCGAGCGGCGTTCGAAGTCGGGACACTTCCAAGTCAAAACGGAAGCCGAAAGGCCCGCGCCACACGGCCCGCCATAATGCAGAACTGAAGGCATAAAACAGCCACAGTTCTATGGGGGCACACGAGCACCGTTTTGACTTGATCCGGCTTCGACTCCGGGCCGCTGATTTGGCAGCGACGGAACAAAGCCTATCGATCAGGCGCTCGCGGCGCCAAGTCTACTCTGGGGACGCTTGTTGTAGGAATCGAGGGTTTTTCATGAAGGCTGTATCTGTAGGAATTTTCTGTTTTTGCGCTGGACAAAACTCGCCCCGAGATCGCACTTGATCCCGGGGCGATTTTCATTAGTGACCAACCTTCCAAGCATCCCCCGCAGGCGCCGTGCCGTGGTCATACGGCTTGGCGATCCACATGTAGAGCAGGCCCAGACCAATCACGATGGCGGTACTCAGCACCATCGCGTAATTGATGTACCAGGCGGCGTCCGGCGTACGTGGCCAGGCCATGTTGATGATGGCGCCGACGCCGTAGACCAGCGCGCCGATGTTCACCGCCCAGCCCCAGGCGCCGAGGGTGAATTTGCCGCTCGGTTTCCAGCCCTTCATGCGGGCGTAAAGGGCCGCGAGCACGATCATCTGAAACGCCAGGTAGATGCCGATGGCCGCGAAGCTGACGATGGTGGCTACCGCGTCTTGCAGGAAGAAGCCGAGGATGATGATCAGTGCCGGCAGGACGCCGGACACGAACAGTGCGGCAACGGGTACCTGAGTCGTAGGGGAAATCTTTTTCAGCAGTCGGCTGCCGATGACCATTTCATCACGGGCGTAGGAATACAGCAGACGACTGGCCGCCGCTTGCAGGCTGATCACGCAGGAGATGAAGGAAATCATCACTACGCCCATCACTACTTTCGAACCCACCGGGCCGAAGGCGTTGTTGAGGATGGTGGTGACTGGATCCTTGTCGGTACCGTTGATCACCGCTTGCATGTCCGGCACGGCCAGGATCAGCGCCAGGCAGGCGAACATCGCCGCGATGCCGCCGATGTAGATGGTCATGCGCATGGCCACCGGGATCTGCTTGCTCGGGTTCGGGGTTTCTTCGGCCACGTCGCCGCAGGCCTCGAAGCCGTAGTACAGGAACATCCCCGCCAGCGAAGCGGTGAGGAACGCTGGCAGGTACGAGCCGTCGACACTGATATCAAAGGTGTTGAACAGCACGCTGATCGGTTGATGACGCTCGAAAATCAGCAGGTAAACGCCAACGATGACTGCGCCGACCAGCTCGCAGAGGAAGCCGAACATGGCGATCCGCGCCAGCACCTTGGTGCCGCTGAGGTTGACCAGGGTGGCGAACAGCGTCAGGAACAGGGCGATGATGATGTTGGTGTTGTTGCTCGGTTCAAAGCCCATCATGGCGGCGAGGTACGGACCGGCACCCACCGCCACGGCAGCGATGGTCACGCACAGGGCGATGGAGTAGATCCAGCCGACCATCCACGCCCAGCGCTTGCCCACCAGACGGCGGGCCCATGGGTACACGCCGCCGGAAATCGGGAACTGCGAAACCACTTCGCCGAAGATCAGGCACACCAGCAACTGGCCGCAACCGACCAGCAAGTAAGCCCAGAACATCGGTGGCCCGCCCGCGGCCAGGCACAAGCCGAACAGGGTATAGACCCCGACGACCGGGGACAGGTAGGTGAAGCCCAGCGCGAAGTTTTCCCACAGGCTCATGCTGCGATTGAAGTTGGAGGTGTAACCCAGTTTGCGTAGTTGCTCGGCATCGCTGTCGGCAAGGGCTGCAGAGAGTTCGGGTAATGCACTCATGTGTGTTTGCTCCGGAAAATCGGCAGATTTCGGATGTCCGAAACCGTGACGGGGCCTTGAGGGCGCCGCCCGGTTCGGTGGTTATTGTTTTGTCTTCTTTGGGGTGGAGCCTGGTGGTGCGTACTGCCGGTTTCTGCCTTGAAACCGTGGTGACACGTTCGCTGTAGGAGCGAGCTTGCTCGCGAAAAACCTGAGGACACCGCGGGGCGTCAGGATCCCCGTGTCATCGTTGACGTCCATCGTCGGAACGCCGCCCGGAGCAAGCTCGCTCCTACAGGCGATGCGTTTCTTAGTGCTTGAACATCACATGCCGTACGACGGTGTAGTCCTCCAGCCCGTACATGGACATGTCCTTGCCATAACCGGACAGTTTCTGACCTCCGTGGGGCATTTCGCTGACCAGCATGAAGTGCGTGTTGACCCAGGTGCAGCCGTACTGCAAGCGGGCCGACAGGCGATGGGCGCGGCCGACGTCGGCGGTCCACACGGAAGAGGCCAGGCCGTAGTCCGAATCGTTGGCCCAGCCCAGCACCTGTGCTTCATCGCTGAATCTGGTCACCGACACCACTGGCCCGAACACTTCGCGACGGACGATTTCGTCGTCCTGCTGCGCGTCGGCCAGTACGGTCGGTTCGAAGAAGTAACCGTCGCCTTCGACAGCTTTACCGCCAGTGATCAAACGAATGTGTGGCTGGGCGATGGCGCGTTCGACGAAACCGGTCACGCGGTCGCGGTGTTGCGCGGTGATCAGCGGGCCGAGTTCGGTCGAGGGATCATCCTGCAAGCCGTACTTGATGCTGCTGACTGCCGCGCCGAGTTTCTCCACGAACTTGTCGTAGATGCCTGCCTGGGCATAGATGCGGCAGGCGGCGGTGCAGTCTTGCCCTGCGTTGTAGAAACCGAAGGTGCGGATGCCTTCGACGGCGGCGTCGATGTCGGCATCGTCGAAGATGATCACCGGGGCCTTGCCGCCCAGTTCCATGTGCATGCGTTTGACGCTGTCGGCGGTGCTGGAAATGATGTTCGAACCGGTGGCGATCGAACCCGTCAGCGACACCATGCGCACTTTCGGGTGGGTCACCAGCGGGCTGCCGACGGTAGGACCACGGCCGAACACCAGGTTGAGCACGCCGGCCGGGAAGATGTCCGACGCCAGTTCGGCCAGGCGCAGGGCGGTCAGTGGAGTCTGTTCCGACGGTTTGAGCACCACGGTGTTACCGGCGGCCAGGGCCGGGGCGATTTTCCAGGCGACCATCATCAGCGGGTAGTTCCACGGCGCGATGGAGGCGATCACGCCCACTGGGTCGCGACGGATCATCGAGGTGTGACCCGGCAGGTACTCGCCACCGGCCGATCCGCTCATGCAGCGGCTGGCACCGGCGAAGAAACGGAACACGTCGGCAATCGCCGGGATCTCGTCGTTCAGCGCGGCGCTGTAGGGCTTGCCGCAGTTGTCTGATTCCAGTTTGGCCAGCTCTTCGCCATGGGCCTCGATGGCATCGGCGAGTTTGAGCAGCAGCAGCGAACGTGCTTTCGGCGGGGTCTGCGACCAGCTGTCGAACGCGGCGTCGGCGGCGCGCACGGCGGCATCGACCTGGGCCTCGCTGGCTTCGTTGATTTCCACCAGCACGCGCCCCAGCGCCGGGTTGAACACCGGTTGGGCGGGGCCTTCGCCGCCTTGCAGTTGGCCGTTGATCAAGAGTTTGGTTTGCATGGCATTGTCCTCATTGACTCTATTATTTTTCTGCTGAAACGTTGCCCCTGTAGGAGCGAGCTTGCTCGCGATGGACGTGAACGATGACGCGTTCAGTCTGGTTAAGCGCGGTGTGTTTGAAATCATCGCGAGCTCGCTCCTACAGGGGATCGGGTTCCTCCAGTTATTCGGTTACTTACCGCCACTTCCAGCCACGCTCTCACCACCCCGGGTCAGGTAATAGGCACCAAGAATCGGCAGCATGGTCACGATCATCACCAGCATCGCCACGACGTTGGTTACCGGCACGTCCCGTGGGCGGCTGAGCTGATTGAGCAGCCACAACGGCAGGGTGCGTTCATGGCCGGCGGTGAAGGTGGTGACGATGATTTCGTCGAACGACAGGGCAAACGCCAGCATGCCGCCGGCCAGTAACGCCGAGCCGAGGTTCGGCAGGATGATGTAGCGGAAGGTCTGCCAGCCGTCGGCGCCAAGGTCCATCGAGGCTTCGATCAAGCTGTGGGAGGTACGACGCAAGCGGGCGATGACGTTGTTGTAGACGATCACCACACAGAAGGTCGCGTGG
This sequence comes from Pseudomonas sp. PDM26, assembly GCF_019219185.1. Classification (NCBI taxonomy): domain Bacteria; kingdom Pseudomonadati; phylum Pseudomonadota; class Gammaproteobacteria; order Pseudomonadales; family Pseudomonadaceae; genus Pseudomonas; species Pseudomonas sp. PDM26. Next base: position 60,751 of record NZ_JAHUWC010000007.1, read on the forward strand.
CCGACGATGATGGTGAACATCCCCGGTTCGATTCCCAGCGTCTTGAAGGTCGCCAGCAGCGCGATACCGGTGATGATCCCCGGCAGGGCAATCGGCAGGATCAGCATCAGCGAGATGCCTTGCTTGCCGAAGAAGTCCCGGCGGTACAACGCGGCGGATGCCAGCGTGCCGAGGACCATGGCGATCAGGGTGGCAATCGAGGCGATCTGCAACGACAGCTTGATCGCTTCCAGCACGTCCGGCCGCGAGAACGCCACGCCGATCCACTTCCAGGTGAAACCCTTGGGCGGGAAGCTGAACGCCGCGTCTTCGGTGTTGAAGGCGTACAGGAATATGATCAGGATCGGGAAGTGCAGAAACACCAGCCCGCCCCACGCTGCGATTTTCAGGCCTATTGAGGCCTGCCCCTGTGATGAAGAGTCAGAGTGCATCGAAGGCCCCCAGTCGTTTGACGATGGACAGGTAGATGGCGATCAGCACGATCGGCACCAGGGTGAAGGCGGCGGCCATCGGCATGTTGCCGATCGCGCCTTGCTGGGCATACACCATGCTGCCGACGAAGTAGCCGGGCGGGCCCACCAGTTGCGGCACGATGAAGTCGCCCAGGGTCAGCGAGAAGGTGAAGATGGAGCCTGCGGCAATGCCCGGGATCGACAGCGGCAGGATCACTTGCATGAAGGTCTGGCGTGGCCTGGCGCCCAGGTCGGCGGAGGCTTGCAGTAGCGACGGCGGCAGGCGCTCCAGCGAGGCCTGGATCGGCAGGATCATAAACGGCAGCCAGATGTAGACGAACACCATGAAGCGTCCCAGGTGCGAGGTCGACAAGGTACTGCCGCCAACCCCCGGAATGCCCAGCACGAACTGCAGGACCGGTTCCAGCCCCAGGTGCTGCACGAACCACTGCGCCACGCCACCCTTTGCCAGCAGCAGCGTCCAGGCGTACGCCTTGACGATGTAACTGGCCCACATCGGCATCATCACCGCGATGTAGAAAAACGCCTTGGTCTTGCCGGTGGTGTAGCGCGCCATGTAGTAGGCAATCGGGAACGCGACGATGGCGCTGGCCATCGACACGACGACTGCCATGCCCAGGGTGCGCAGGATGATGTCGAAGTTCGATGGCTGGAACAGCGCGGTGAAGTTGGCCAGGGTCAGGTCGGGGGTGACCGCCATGGTGAAGTCATCGAAGGTGTAGAAACCTTGCCACAGCAGCACCAGCAATGAGCCCAGGTAGATCGCGCCGAACCACAGCAGCGGTGGCACCAGCAGCATCGACAGGTACAGGTTTGGCCGGCGATACAGCAGGTTGGAGAACCGGCGCAACGGCGAGCCGCCCGACTGGGTTTGAGAGATAGCCAGGGTGTTCATTTCACACCCCGCCCGCAACGGTGTCGTGCAATGCAATCATGGCTTCACGCGCCCAGCGTGCACTGATGCGCTGGCCGGTCTGGTGTTGTGCGCTGGTGTCCTGCCATTGGTTGTTGGCCTTGCTGATGTTCAGGGTCTGGCCGTTTTCCAGTTTCAGCTCGTAGCGGGTGGCACTGCCTTGGTACTGGATATCGTGGAGCAAGCCAGTGACTTCGATTTCGTGGCTGGCCAGCGGGCCTTCGGCGAAACGCACATGCTCCGGGCGAATCGAGAACGGCTGCGGATTGCCGCTGAGCTGCCTGGCCAGGTCGCCGCGAATCACGTTGGAAGTGCCAACGAATTCCGCCACGAAGGTGGTGGTCGGTTTCATGTACAGGTTGCGCGGGCTATCGACTTGTTCGATGCGCCCCTTGTTGAACACCGCCACGCGGTCGGACATCGACAGTGCTTCGGTCTGGTCGTGGGTGACGAAGATGAATGTGATGCCGAGCTGGCGTTGCAGCTTTTTCAGCTCGCCCTGCATTTGCTCGCGTAGTTTCAGGTCGAGGGCACCGAGGGGTTCGTCGAGCAGCAGCACTCGTGGACGGTTGACCAGGGCGCGGGCCAGGGCTACACGCTGGCGCTGGCCGCCGGAGAGCTGCACCGGCTTGCGCTCGCCGTAGCCACCGAGGGCGACCATCTCCAGGGATTCTTCGGCGCGCTTGAGGCGCTCGGCCTTGCCGATGCCTTTAACCTTCAAGCCGTAGGCGACGTTGTCGCGAACGTTCATGTGCGGGAACAGCGCGTAATCCTGGAACACGGTGTTCACGTCACGATGATACGGTGGCAGGCCGGCGGCCTCTTCGCCATGAATCCGGATGGAACCTGCGCTCGGTTGTTCAAAACCGGCGATCAGGCGCAAACAGGTGGTTTTGCCCGAGCCGGATGGCCCCAGCATGGAGAAGAACTCGCCGTCCTGGATGTCGATGGAAACCCGGTCTACGGCTTTCACTTCGCCGAACTGACGGGAGACGTTGGTGAACTGGACTGCAAGCGTCATGGTGCGGTGCTCCAAAAAGACGAAGGCCGTCGCAGCGACCCTGCCTGGACTTCTGAAAAACGGGGATTCTGTTGTAGGAGCGAGCTTGCTCGCGAAAAACGCCCGGTCGACACGTTCATTCAGGATGCCCGCGCGATCGTTAACGACCATCGCGAGCAAGCTCGCTCCTACAGGGGGGCTGCTTTAACGACCGCCCATGATCGCGATGTAATCCTGGGTCCAGCGGCTGTACGGCACGAACTTGCCGCCTTCAGCCTGCGGGGTTTTCCAGAAGGCGATCTTGTCGAACTGATCGAAACCGTTGGTCTTGCAGCCTTCGGCGCCGAGCAGTTCGCTCTCCTTGCACGCCGCCGGAACCGCTGGCAGCGAGCCGAACCATGCCGCTACGTCGCCCTGGACTTTCGGTTGCAGCGACCAGTCCATCCACTTGTAGGCGCAGTTCGGGTGCTTGGCTTCGGCGTGCATCATGGTGGTGTCGGCCCAACCGGTGGCGCCTTCTTTCGGGATGGTCGAGGCGATCGGCTGCTTCTCGTTCATCAGGCCGTTGACCTGATACGGCCACGCGCCGGAGGCGACCACGCCTTCGTTCTTGAAGTCGCTCATCTGTACCGTGGTGTCGTGCCAGTAGCGGTGGATCAACGGCTGTTGGGCGCGCAACAGGTCGAGCACGGCCTTGTACTGGGCTTCGGTCAGTTCGTAGGGGCTCTGGATGCCCAGTTCCGGCTTGGCGGTCTTCAGGTACAGCGCCGCGTCGGCGATATAGATCGGGCCGTCATAGGCCTGCACGCGGCCCTTGTTCGGCTCGCCGTCCGGCAGGTTTTGCGCATTGAACAGCACGCCCCAGCTGGTGGGCGCGGTCTTGAACACATTGGTGTTGTACATCAACACGTTCGGACCCCACTGATACGGGGCGCCGTAGGTCTGCTTGTTGACCACGTACCAGGGTCCATCCTTGAGGCGCGGGTCGAGGTTTTTCCAGTTCGGGATCAACGCGGTGTTGATCGGCTGCACACGCTTGCCGACGATCAGGCGCAGAGAGGCATCGCCGGACGCCGTCACCAGGTCGTAACCGCCCTTGGCCATCAGGCTGACCATTTCATCGGAGGTGGCGGCGGTCTTGACGTTGACCTTGCAGCCGGTTTCCTTCTCGAAGCCGGTCACCCAGTCGTAGGCCTTGTCGCTCTCGCCACGTTCGATGTAGCCAGGCCAGGCCACTATATCCAGTTGGCCTTCGCCCGCCCCGACAGCTTTGAGCGGCTCGGCGGCCTGGACGCTGGCGCTGGCGAGCAGTGCGGTGGTGATTGCACTGAGCAGTGCGGTCTTGTGCACGAACATGGGAATTCCCTCTTCTTTAATTATGGTCGGGGCAGTGTTTTGAACGTGGCGAAGCATGCCGTTGGTGGCTTGTTATTAGCGTAGTCAGAGATGTTCGCCATGGCGGGCCATGATGTGCCGCACCACGCTGTAGTCCTGGAGTGAATCGCTGGACAGGTCTTTGCCGTAGCCCGAACGTTTCAGGCCGCCATGGGGCATTTCGCTGACCAGCATGAAATGGCTGTTGATCCAGGTGCAGCCGTACTGCAAGCGCGCCGCGACCTGCATGGCCTTGTCGAGGTTCTGGGTCCAGACCGACGAAGCCAGGCCGTATTCCGAATCGTTGGCCCAGTCCACCGCTTGTTCCAGTCCGTCGAAACGGGTCACGGTGACCACCGGCCCGAACACTTCGCGCTGGACGATTTCATCGCCTTGTTTGCAGCCGGCCAACAGGGTCGGCTGGTAATAGAATCCGGCGCCGGAATGCACGGCTGCGCCGGTCACCCGCTCGATGTGCTGCTGGCCGAGTGCGCGTTCGACAAAACTGGCCACGCGGTCGCGCTGGCGGGTGCTGATCAGCGGGCCGATTTCGTTGTCGGCGTCGCGTTTGCCGGCGAAGCGCAGGCTGCTGACGGCCGCGCCGAGCTCGGCGACCAAACGGTCATGAATCCCGGCCTGGGCATAAATCCGGCAGGCGGCGGTGCAATCCTGGCCAGCGTTGTAATAGCCGTAAGTGCGCACGCCTTCGACCACGGCCTGAATGTCGGCATCGTTGCAGACGATCACCGGGGCCTTGCCGCCGAGTTCGAGGTGGGTGCGTTTGAGGGTTTTGGCGGCGGCTTGAAGAATTTTCTGGCCAGTGACGATATCGCCGGTCAGCGACACCATGCGCACTTTAGGGTGGCTCACCAGGTGGCTGCCGACGCCTTCGCCACCACCGCAAACGATGTTGATCACACCCCGTGGCAGGATCTCGGCCAGCGCTGGCGCCAGGGCCAGGATCGACAGCGGCGTGTGTTCCGACGGCTTGAACACCAGGGTGTTGCCGGCGGCGAGGGCCGGGGCGATTTTCCATGCGGCCATCATGATCGGGTAGTTCCACGGCGCAATCGACGCCACGACCCCGATAGGATCGCGGCGCACCATGCTGGTGTAGCCCGGCAGGTATTCGCCGCTGAGCTGGCCGGTCTGGCAACGCACGGCACCGGCGAAGAAGCGGAACACGTCGACCGTGGCATTCAGGTCATCCTGACGGGCCAGGTGCAACGGTTTGCCGCAGTTCATGGATTCGAGGCGGGCCAGCAGGTCGGCGTTTTTTTCGATGGCGTTGGCGATCTCCAGCAGCAGGTTCGAGCGTTGCTGTGGCGTGGTGCGCGACCACCCGGCAAAGGCTCGGTGGGCGGCGAGGATCGCGGCTTCGACTTGCTCGGTGCTGGCTTCGGCGATCCGGGTCAGGACTTCCCCGGTGGCGGGGTTGAGAATCGGCTCGACGCAGCCTTGACCGGCGACTAATTCACCATCGATCAACAATGCGGTGAACAACGGGGTCTGCGCGCCAGCCATTTTTCGGGTTCTCTTTTTTTGTGTGGATTGTTGTGTAGACATGGCAGCGCTCCCTGTGACTGGGGCCCGGCCGTCTTTATTGGATGCAACAAGACTAGAGCGCGGACCCGAGGTCGACAAATTCTAAATACTGAAGGTGGCGTTCGATTAAATAGATGGCTTGCGCCCGCCGTGGGGTTGTTCGCGGGCGACCGTGAGGAACGGGTCGACCAGCGCTGGCCGCGCGGTGCCGCGACGCCAGGCCAGGCCGACATCCAGGGTCTGGCTGAGGTCGGCAATCGGCCGGGCTTCAATGATGTCGCCCTCCAGTGACCACGGGCGATAGGTCATGTCGGGCTGGATCGACACGCCCAGTCCGGCGGCCACCAGGCTTCGCACCGCTTCGGTCGAGGCCGTGCGCAGGGTGATGCGCGGTTGCAGCGAGGCTGCCGACCACATGCGCTGGGCATTGCGGTCCATTTCATCGACGTTCAGCTGAATCAATGGCTCGCGGGCCACGTCGGCGAGGTTGATGCTGTCGTGCTCCAGCAACGGGTGTTGGGCCGGCAGCCATAGACGGTGCGGCGAGTGGGTCAGCACTTCGGTCTGCAGGGCGTGGCGGTCTTCGAGGTTGGACAGGATCAGCACACCGACATCGATCTCGCCGCTGACCAGCAAATGCTCGATGTACGGGCGTTCGTCCTCCATCACGCGGATTTCCACGTTGGGGTAGGCACGCTGGAAACGGGTGAGCAAATCCGCCAGGTAATAACCGGCGACCAGACTGGTCACGCCGACGATCAACTGCCCGGCGACCTGGTCGGTGCTCTGTTGCAGGCTGCGCTTGGCGTTATCCACGGTGGCCAGGATCAAGTGCGCCTGGCGCAGGAATTGATGCCCCTGGTGGGTCAGGGTCATGCCCTTGGCGTGGCGGCTGAACAGGCTGACGCCGATTTCCTCTTCCAGTTGCTGGATCGCCAGGGTCAGGGTCGACTGGGAAATGAACGCGGTTTGCGCGGCGGCCGAGATCGAGCCGGTCTCGGCCACGGCGATGAAATGACGGATCTGACGCAAGGTCATCATGGGAAAGCACCCGGTGGGCTGTTTTTATCGATTGGCCAGAGTGTATATCTTTTTTTCTGATGGGCCGGGCCAGGCGGCAATGCGCGGATCGAGGCAATGCAACATCTGGAAGCACTCTCGCCCCCGGCGCGTGGGCACTTTCGTTTTAGGCTGGTGGCCTTGGTTTCAGGTTAAACGTCTTGTGGAGGTGGCAAATGAACACCCGTGGATTGCTCGATCAACTACTCAAGTCCGGCCAGGACCTGTTGCAGAACAAGGCCGGTGGCTCACCGCAAAAGGGCGCGAGCGGTGGCACCGGTGCCCTCGGCGGTTTGCTCAGCGGCGCGAGCGGCGGAGCATTGGCGGCAGGCGCCATGGGTTTGCTGCTCGGCAGCAAAAAGGCCCGTAAAGTCGGGGGCAAGGTCGCGGTCTGCGGCGGTCTCGCCGCGTTGGGCGTGCTGGCCTATAAGGCCTACGGAAACTGGCAGGCGCAGCAGGGCGGCGCGGCCGCTACGGAGCCGCAAACCCTGGACCGCGTACCGGCCGCGCAAGTGGAGTCGCACAGTCAGGCGATTCTCAGGGCGCTGGTGGCTGCGGCCAAGGCTGACGGTCATGTCGATGAGCGTGAGCGAGCCTTGATCGAAGGCGAATTCAGCCGGCTCGACAGCGACCAGGAACTGCAACGCTGGCTGCACGCCGAGCTCAACAAGCCGCTGGACCCGAGCGATGTCGCCCGCGCCGCCCACTCCCCGGAAATCGCCGCCGAAATGTACATCGCCAGCGTGATGATGGTGGACGAGGAAAACTTCATGGAGAAGGCCTACCTCGATGAGCTGGCGCGGCAGCTCGAGCTGGAGCCGGGGTTGAAAGCCGAGCTTGAGAAGCAGGTTCGCCAGGCTTCCCTGTAAGGTCCTGTAAAGATCGCAGCCTGCGGCAGCTCCTACATTGGATCGGTGTTCACTTGTAGGAGCTGCCGCAGGCTGCGATCTTTTGATCTTTGAAGCAGTACTCAATCCCCCAATGACCATTCCACCGCCCCTTTCTACCGAATCACCCCTATCACCTATCCCCCAATTAACGGACAGTCCCAACCCAGAGCCCATCCCGCCTTTTTTCAACGGGATGCGAAGTGGCGCGCATCCGTCTTATAAATGAAACATCGCCCTCGGCTATACTCCCCGCATTTCGAACCGGCCCCGAGGAATGACTGTGAAGAACTGGACGTTGCGCCAACGCATTTTGGCGAGCTTTGCGGTAATTATCGCCATCATGTTGCTGATGGTGGTCGTCTCGTATTCCCGGCTGTTGACGATTGAAAACAGCGAGGCCAGCGTGCGTGAGGACGCTCTGCCAGGGGTGTATTACAGTTCGATGATTCGTGGCGCGTGGTCCGACAGTTATGTACGCATTCAGGCCATGCTCGGCCTGGAGGAAGGGCAGGGCTTCACTGCCGAGGATGCCGCGAACTTCAAGGGCTTCGCTGAGCGGTTGAAGGAGCAGATGGACCTCTACCGTGCAACGATGGCCGACGAAGAAGACAGGGTCGATTACGCAGCGTTCGAAAAACTTCATGAGGACTACCACCGGATTCTGGCCGCGGTGATCGAGTTGCATAAACGCAACCAGAACGCCGAGGCCGTCAACATGTTCAACGGTGAGCTGACCCCGACCTGGATAGCGGGTCGAATGAAGGTCAATGACATCCTGCAGCATAACAAGACCGTGGCGGACACAGAGATCGCGGCCATTGATGATGCGGTGGTCACCGCCAAAGCCATCATGGGCATTTCCCTGGTGATCGCGGTATTGGCCGCCGCCCTCTGCGGCCTGTTGTTGATGCGCGCCATCATGGCGCCGATGAACCGCATCGTGAAAATCCTCGAAATCATGCGCACTGGCGACCTCAGCAGCCGCCTGAATCTGGAGCGCAAGGACGAGTTCGGCGCGGTAGAGACCGGATTCAACGACATGATGACCGAGCTGACGTCTCTGGTGTCCCAGGCCCAGCGTTCGTCGGTGCAGGTGACCACGTCGGTCACTGAAATTGCTGCCACCTCCAAGCAGCAACAAGCCACCGCCACTGAAACCGCTGCGACCACCACGGAAATCGGCGCGACCTCCCGTGAGATCGCCGCCACTTCACGGGATCTGGTGCGCACCATGACCGAGGTCTCCACCGCCGCCGATCAGGCTTCCGTGGCCGCCGGCTCCGGGCAACAGGGTCTGGCGCGCATGGAGGAAACCATGCACTCGGTGATGGGCGCGGCCGATCTGGTCAACGCCAAACTGGCGATCCTCAACGAGAAGGCCGGCAATATCAATCAGGTGGTGGTGACTATCGTCAAGGTCGCCGACCAGACCAACCTGCTGTCGCTCAACGCCGCCATCGAGGCCGAGAAGGCCGGGGAATACGGGCGCGGTTTTGCCGTGGTCGCCACCGAAGTGCGGCGCCTGGCGGACCAGACGGCGGTGGCTACCTATGACATCGAACAAATGGTGCGCGAGATCCAGTCGGCGGTGTCGGCCGGGGTGATGGGCATGGACAAGTTCTCCGAGGAAGTGCGTCGCGGCATGTCTGAGGTGCAGCAGGTCGGCGAGCAGTTGTCGCAGATCATCCATCAGGTTCAGGCGCTGGCGCCGCGGGTGCTGATGGTCAACGAAGGCATGCAGGCCCAGGCCACCGGTGCCGAGCAGATCAACCATGCGCTGGTGCAGTTGGGCGATGCCAGCAGCCAGACCGTCGAGTCTCTGCGTCAGGCCAGTTTCGCCATCGATGAGCTGAGCCAGGTGGCCGTCGGGCTGCGCAGCGGCGTTTCGCGATTCAAAGTCTGATGAGCGAAATCACGGCCAAACGCTCTGTTGTGAAGCAGGCGCTGCATGCATTGTTTCTGGTGTTCCGCATCGGCAGCGAGCGCTATGCGTTGCAAGCCGTCGAGGTGGTGGAAGTGCTGCCGCGCCTGCCCTTGAAGCCCATTCCCCATGTCCCCGCCTGGGTCGCCGGGGTGTTCGCCTATCGGGGCGCCGTGGTGCCGGTGATCGACTTGAGCGCACTGACGTTCGGTACGCCTGCACAGGCCCGTACCAGCACGCGACTGGTGCTGGTCAACTATCGCCCGGATGAAACTGCCGAAGCACAGCTGCTCGGATTGATTCTGGAACAGGCGACCGACACCTTGCGCTGCGATCCAGCGGATTTTCAGCCCTACGGCCTGGAAAATCGGCACACGCCTTACCTCGGGCCGGTGCGCAAGGACGAGCAGGGCTTGCTGCAATGGGTACGGGTCAGTGATCTACTGGACGAACAGGTCCGCGCCTTGTTGTTCCCCTCACCGCCACTGGATCCGGCGCTGCTGGAGGAGCGGTCATGAGCAGCGATCAGCGCTTTTTCGACTTCCTCAAAGAGCGTATCGGACTCGACGTGACCTCGGTGGGGCCGGCAATCATCGAGCGAGCGGTACGCCAGCGCAGCATCGCTGCGCAAGCACCCTCGGCCGATGAATACTGGCGCATCTTGCAGGACTCGCGGGACGAACAGCAGGCGTTGATCGAAGCGGTGATCGTTCCGGAAACCTGGTTCTTTCGGTATCCGGAATCCTTCGCCACCCTGGCGAAGCTGGCGAGCAAACGTCTGGCCGAGATCAATAACTTGCGCGCACTGCGGATTCTCAGTCTGCCGTGCTCTACCGGTGAAGAACCCTATTCCATAGCCATGGTGTTGCTCGATGCCGGGCTCAAGCCACACCAGTTCAAGGTCGACGGCATGGACGTCAGCCCATTGTCAGTGGAAAAAGCCCGGCGGGCGTTGTATGGCAAGAATTCCTTTCGGGGTGATGACATTGCGTTTCGCGACCGTCATTTCATCAATGAAGGCGAGAGCTATCGCCTCGATCAGAGGGTGCTTGAGCAAGTGCGTTTGCAGGTCGGCAATCTGCTGGATCCGGCGTTGCTGGCTGGCGAATCGCCATTCGATTTCGTGTTTTGCCGCAACTTGCTGATCTATTTCGACCAGCCGACCCAGAAACAAGTCTTCGAAGTGCTCAAGCGCCTGACCCACGTTGACGGCGTGCTGTTTATCGGTCCGGCCGAAGGCGGTCTGCTGGGGCGTTTGGGAATGCGCTCGATCGGTATCGCGCAGTCCTTCGCGTTCAGTCGACAGGGGACGCCGGCCCCTGATCCTTTGCCGGCATTCGTTCCAGCGCCATTGCCTGTGCCACAACCGTTGCGCAATCCACCGCCTGTGCCAGTGCGCAGTCGTCCATTCGCCAGTGTTGTGCCGCTGGCTTCTGTGCCGAAAACGTCTGACACCGATACGGCCGTGCTGCTGGCGAACATTGCCGCGCAGGCCAATGCAGGCAAAAGTGCCGAGGCGAGGGCTGCTTGTGAAAGCTATTTGCGCAGTCATGAGCCGGTAGCCCAGGTGTTCTATTGGCTGGGACTGCTCAGCGATGTAGCCGGAAACGTCCTCGAAGCCCAGGGCTTTTATCGCAAGGCGTTGTACCTCGAACCGCAACATCCCGAAGCGTTGATGCACCTGGCCGCATTGCTGCAGGCCCAGGGCGACGTGGTGGGGGCCAGACGATTGCAGGTACGTGCCGCCCGTAGCGCACGCACCACCGACAGTGAGCGTAAACGATGATCGCCTCCGACACCTTTAGCGTCACCCGGGATGCCCAGGCCATCGACGACTGCTGGAACCGCATCGGTATCCACGGTGACAAGTCCTGCTCATTGCTGGTCGAGCATATTCACTGCCGCAATTGTGCGGTGTATTCGGCGGCCGCCACACGCTTGCTCGATCGCTATGCGTTGCAGCAAGAGGATCGCGGGCCAGTGTCCGTCACGGTCGAGAGCGAGGTGAAAACCCGCTCGTTGTTGATGTTCCGTCTGGGTGAAGAATGGTTGGGCCTGACCACGCGCAGTCTGGTCGAGGTGGCGCCGCTGCAGGCGATTCACTCCTTGCCGCACCAGCGCTCCCGGGCCTTGCTCGGCGTAGCGAATGTGCGCGGCGCGTTGGTTGCCTGTCTGTCATTGGTGGAGCTGCTCGGCCTCGACGGCACCAGCAACGTCGCACCCGGTGTGCGGGTCATGCCGCGCATGCTGATCATCGCGGCCCATGGCGGGCCAGTGGTGGTGTCGGTGGACGAAGTCGACGGGATTCACGCCATCGATGAGCGCATCCTCGATACCGCATCGCGCTCGGGTGCTCAGGCCAGCGCCAAATACACCCGTGGCGTGTTGCAATTCAAAGGTCGCAGCCTGCGTTGGCTGGATGAAGAACAGCTGCTGTCCGCCGTGACCCGGAGCCTCACATGACCCCCGAGCAAATGCGCGACGCCTCTTTGCTGGAGCTGTTCAGCCTGGAGGCCGAAGCCCAGACCCTGGTCTTGAGTGTCGGCCTGCTGGCGCTTGAGCGCGACCCGACCCTGGCCGATCAACTTGAATCGTGCATGCGTGCGGCGCACTCACTCAAGGGGGCGGCGCGGATCGTTGGCGTCGATGCCGGGGTCAGCGTTGCCCATGTGATGGAAGATTGCCTGGTCAGTGCCCAGGAAGGGCGCCTGGTGCTGCGTCCGGGGCACATCGATGCGTTGTTGCAAGGCACCGATTTGCTGATGCGCATTGCCACGCCAGGCAGCACGCCGGGGGACGCGGACATCGACGCTTATGTGGCATTGATGGCGCGGTTACTGGACCCGACGGTGCCGTTGATCGCGCCAGCAGAACCGCTGATGGCCGAACTTCAACTCGAAGCACCCGCGCCCAGGGTCGAGTCGCCGGCGCCTGCCGACGAACCGTCATCGGCGCCAGCTCCGCGCAAGACCACACGCACCACCGAAAACGGCGAACGTGTGCTGCGTGTCACCGCCGAGCGGCTGAACAGCCTGCTCGATCTGTCGAGCAAATCCCTGGTGGAAACCCTGCGGCTCAAACCGCACCTTGCGACCATGCAGCGCCTCAAGCGCATGCAGAGCAACAGTCTGCGTGCACTGGAGAGTCTCAACGTGCATCTCAAGGATCATGCCTTGAGCCTGGAGGCTCGGGAAGCCCTTGAGGATGCGCGCCGCTTGCTCGCGCAATCCCAGCAACTGCTCATGGAAAAGAACACCGAACTCGATGAGTTCGCCTGGCATGCCGGCCAGCGGGCACAGGTGTTATACGACACGGCGCTGGCCTGTCGCATGCGGCCGTTTGCCGATGTGCTGACCGGTCAGGTGCGTATGGTCCGTGATCTGGGGCGCGATCTGGGCAAACAGGTGCGACTGGAGATTGAAGGCGAGAAGACTCAGGTTGATCGCGATGTGCTGGAAAAGCTCGAAGCGCCACTGACTCACTTGTTGCGCAATGCGGTCGACCACGGCATCGAAACCCCGGAACAACGCCTGCTGGCGGGCAAGCCGGCTGAAGGTTTGATTCGCCTGCGCGCGTCCCATCAGGCCGGTTTGCTGGTGCTTGAATTGAGCGATGACGGCAATGGCGTGGACCTGGAAAAGGTCCGTCGCAGCATCGTTGAACGAAGTTTGTCGCCCGCGCAAACGGCCGCTCAGTTGAGCGAAGATGAGTTGCTGACGTTCCTGTTCCTGCCCGGTTTCAGTTTGCGCGACACGGTCACCGAGGTGTCCGGTCGCGGCGTCGGCCTGGATGCGGTGCAGCACATGGTCCGGCAGTTGCGCGGCGCGGTGGTGCTGGAGCAGACGGCGGGCGAGGGCAGTCGTTTCCACCTCGAGGTACCGCTGACCCTGTCGGTGGTGCGCAGCCTCGTGGTGGAGGTCGGCGACGAAGCCTATGCCTTCCCGCTGGCGCATATCGAGCGCATGTGCGATCTGGAACCGGCGGATATCGTGCAGGTCGAAGGCCGTCAGCATTTCTGGCACGAAGGCCGGCATGTCGGGTTGGTGGCGGCCAGTCAGTTGCTGCAACGGCCGGCCAGCCAGAACAGCGGGCAAACCCTGAAAGTCGTGGTGATTCGCGAGCGCGATGCGATCTACGGCGTGGCAGTGGAACGGTTTATAGGTGAGCGGACATTGGTGGTGTTGCCGCTGGATGAGCGTCTGGGCAAGGTGCAGGACATTTCCGCCGGGGCCTTGCTCGACGACGGTTCGGTGGTGCTGATCGTCGATGTCGAAGACATGCTGCGCTCGGTGGATAAATTGCTCAACACCGGGCGTCTGGAGCGCATTGCCCGTCGCAGCGATCAGGTGGTCGAGGCGGCCCGCAAACGAATTCTGGTGGTGGATGATTCCCTGACCGTGCGTGAGTTGCAGCGCAAGCTGTTGCTCAATCGCGGCTACGACGTGACGGTTGCGGTGGACGGCATGGACGGCTGGAACGCGCTGCGTTCGGAGGATTTCGATCTGCTGATCACCGACATCGATATGCCGCGCATGGACGGCATCGAACTGGTCACGCTGCTGCGTCGGGACAACCGCCTGCAATCGCTGCCGGTGATGGTGGTGTCCTACAAGGATCGTGAAGAGGACCGGCGCCGTGGACTGGATGCCGGGGCCGACTATTATCTAGCCAAGGCCAGTTTTCATGACGACGCCTTGCTCGATGCAGTGGTCGAGCTCATCGGAGGAGCACGAGCATGAGGATCGCAATCGTCAATGACATGCCCATGGCGGTGGAGGCCCTGCGCCGCGCCCTGGCATTCGAGCCGGCCCACAAGGTGGTCTGGGTCGCCGGCAATGGTGCCGAGGCGGTGCGCCAGTGTGCGCAGGACACGCCGGACCTGATTCTGATGGACCTGATCATGCCGGTGATGGATGGCGTCGAGGCCACGCGGCGGATTATGGCCGAGACCCCATGTGCCATCGTCATCGTTACCGTGGATCGCCAGCAGAACGTGCATCGTGTGTTCGAGGCCATGGGCCACGGTGCGCTGGACGTGGTCGACACCCCGGCCATCGGCACCGGCAATGCCCAGGAAGCGGCCGCGCCGTTGTTGCGCAAGATCCTCAACATCGGCTGGCTGATCGGCGACAAGGGCAACCTCCCGCGTCCGACGCCGGCACCGTTGCGCAGTTCGGGCTCACGCCAGCGCCTGATCGCCATTGGCTCATCCGCCGGCGGGCCGGCAGCGCTGGAAGTCTTGCTCAAGGGACTGCCGAACAATTTTTCTCCGGCCATCGTGCTGGTGCAACACGTTGACCAGGTGTTTGCTGCCGGCATGGCTGAATGGCTCAGCAGCGCCAGCGGCCTCAACGTGCGCCTGGCCGAGGAAGGCGAACCGCCGCAAAGCGGCACGGTATTGCTGGCCGGCACCAATCACCATATTCGCTTGCTGAAAAACGGCACGCTGGCCTACACCGCCGAACCGGTCAACGAGATCTACCGACCCTCCATCGATGTGTTCTTCGAGAGCGTGGCCAGTTACTGGAACGGTGACGCCGTGGGGGTTTTGCTCACCGGCATGGGGCGTGATGGCGCCCAGGGGCTTAAACTCATGCGCCAACAGGGCTTCCTGACCATCGCACAAGACCAACGCAGCAGTGCGGTGTACGGCATGCCAAAGGCGGCCGCGGCCATCGACGCTGCCGTGGAGATTCGCCCGCTGGACAAGATAGCGCCACGATTGCTGGAGATTTTCGCCAAATGAGCACATTTGCCCTCATTCCTGGCTCAGGTAGTACTCAGGTGACCGCACATGACTGAATTACAGCTCGACGACTTCAAGACCGACGAAAACGCCGCCATGGTGTTGCTGGTGGACGATCAGGCCATGATCGGCGAAGCCGTGCGCCGCGGTTTGGCGAACGAAGAGAATATCGATTTCCACTTCTGCGCCGACCCGCACCAGGCCATCGCCCACGCGGTGCGCATCAAGCCAACGGTGATTCTTCAAGACCTGGTGATGCCGGGACTGGACGGTCTGAGCCTGGTACGTGAATACCGCAATCACCCGGCGACCAAGGACATTCCGATCATCGTCCTGTCGACCAAGGAAGACCCGTTGATCAAGAGCGCGGCCTTCGCGGCCGGGGCCAACGATTATCTGGTCAAGCTGCCGGACAACATCGAACTGGTCGCACGCATCCGCTATCACTCGCGCTCCTACATGACCCTACTGCAACGGGACGCGGCTTACCGCGCGTTGCGGGTCAGCCAGCAGCAGTTGCTCGACACCAATCTGGTGCTGCAACGCCTGATGAACTCCGATGGCCTGACCGGGTTGTCGAACCGTCGGCATTTCGATGAATACATGGAGCTGGAATGGCGCCGTTCGCTGCGCGAGCAAAGCCAGTTGTCGTTGCTGATGATCGATGTGGACTACTTCAAGGCCTATAACGACAGCTTCGGCCACCTGGAAGGCGATGAAGCCCTGCGCAAGGTCGCCACGGCGATCAAGGACGCCAGTGCCCGGCCTTCGGACCTGCCGGCCCGCTACGGCGGCGAAGAGTTCGCCCTGGTACTGCCCAACACTTCCCAGGGCGGTGCGCGGCTGGTGGCCGAAAAGCTGCGCCAGACCGTGGCCGCCCTGAAGATCCCGCATAACTCGCCGACCGAAGGTTCGAGCCTGACCATCAGTATCGGCCTGTCGACCATCACCCCGAAAGCAGGCAGCAACTGCCGCGACCTGATCCTGGCGGCGGACAAGGGGCTGTATTCGGCGAAGAACAATGGGCGTAATCAGGTGGGGGTCGGGTGAGCCGCATCTCCCTGTAGGAGCGAGCTTGCTCGCGAAAAACCCAAAGACGCCGCTGGGCATCTGGTTCTATGCGTCATCGTTAACGACCATCGCGAGCAGAGCTCGCTCCTACAGGGCGTGCCTTTTCAGCCAAGCGGACTGCCGTTGCCGACCGTTTCCCGGTATACTCGCCGGCTTTCAAAAGTTCGCCAACGAGTGCTGCCCGTCATGGAAATCAACCCGATCCTGAACACCATCAAGGACCTGTCCGAGCGCTCCGAAACTATTCGGGGGTATCTTTGACTACGATCAAAAGCATGAGCGTCTGACCGAGGTCAATCGCGAGCTTGAAGATCCGAGTGTCTGGAACAAACCTGAATACGCCCAGGAACTGGGCCGCGAGCGCGCTGCGCTGGCGCAGATCGTCGATACCCTCGACGAGCTGAACACCGGTCTGGCCGATTGCCGCGACCTGCTGGACATGGCCGTTGAAGAGAACGACGAAGGCGCAGTGGGCGATGTCGTCGCCGAGCTGGCCCGTCTCGAGGAAAACCTCGCCAAGCTTGAATTCCGCCGCATGTTCAGCCACGAAATGGACCCGAACAACGCCTACCTGGACATCCAGGCCGGTTCCGGCGGCACCGAAGCCCAGGACTGGGCCAATATCCTGCTGCGCATGTACCTGCGCTGGGCCGACAAACGCGGTTTCGACGCGACCATCATGGAGCTGTCGGCCGGTGAAGTCGCTGGCATCAAAGGCGCGACCGTGCACATCAAGGGCGAATACGCGTTTGGCTGGTTGCGGACCGAGATCGGCGTGCACCGTCTGGTGCGCAAGAGCCCGTTCGACTCTGGCAACCGTCGCCACACCTCGTTCTCCGCAGTGTTCGTCTCCCCAGAGATCGACGACAAGGTGGAAATCGAAATCAACCCGGCAGACCTGCGGATCGACACCTATCGTTCCTCCGGTGCCGGTGGTCAGCACGTAAACACCACCGACTCGGCCGTACGTATCACCCACGTACCGACCAATACCGTGGTCAGCTGCCAGAACGAACGTTCCCAGCACGCCAACAAAGACACCGCCATGAAAATGTTGCGGGCGCGCTTGTACGAGCAGGAAATACAGAAACGCAACGCGGCGTCCCAGGCGCTGGAAGACACCAAGTCCGATATCGGCTGGGGTCATCAGATCCGTTCGTACGTGCTCGATGCTTCGCGGATCAAGGATCTGCGCACCAACATCGAACGCAGCGACTGTGACAAGGTGCTCGATGGCGACATCGACGAATACCTGGAAGCGAGCCTGAAATCGGGCCTGTAAAAGACGCCAACACAAGATCGACTGATTCAACTCGATCCCTGTAGGAGCCAGCCTGCTGGCGATCCTCGGGCCGCAAGGCCCGGGGGCAACGAACCTGATGGAATACTTAAAGACATGAGCGACCTAGAACTCGACCCGCAAGCCCTGCAACAGGAAGAAAACTCCCTGATCGCCCTGCGCAAGGAAAAGCTTGCTGCCGAGCGCGCCAAGGGCAATGCCTTCCCCAACGACTTCCGCCGCGAAAACTACTGCGAGCAACTGCAGAAACAGTACGCGGACAAGACCAAGGAAGAGCTGGCAGAAGCGGCGATCCCGGTCAAGGTTGCCGGTCGCATCATGCTCAACCGTGGCTCGTTCATGGTGATCCAGGACATGACCGGGCGCATCCAGGTCTACGTCAACCGCAAGACCCTGTCCGAAGAAACCCTGGCCGCGGTGAAAACCTGGGACATGGGCGACATCATTGCAGCCGAAGGCACCCTGGCCCGTTCCGGCAAGGGCGACCTGTACGTTGAAATGACCAGCGTGCGCCTGCTGACCAAATCCCTGCGTCCGCTGCCGGACAAGCACCACGGTCTGACCGATACCGAACAGCGCTATCGCCAGCGCTACGTTGACCTGATCGTCAACGAAGACGTGCGCCAGACGTTCCGCGTGCGTTCGCAAGTCATCGCCCACATCCGCAGCTTCCTGATGAAGCGTGACTTCCTGGAAGTGGAAACGCCGATGCTGCAGACCATTCCGGGCGGCGCGGCAGCCAAGCCGTTCGAAACCCACCACAACGCGCTGGACATGGGCATGTTCCTGCGTATCGCGCCGGAGCTGTACCTCAAGCGCCTTGTTGTTGGCGGGTTCGAGAAAGTGTTCGAGATCAACCGCAACTTCCGTAACGAAGGCGTTTCGACTCGTCACAACCCTGAATTCACCATGTTGGAGTTCTACCAGGCCTACGCCGACTACGAAGACAACATGGACCTGACCGAAGAGCTGTTCCGCGAACTGGCGCAGCTGGTTCTGGGCAGCACCGACGTGCCGTACGGCGACAAGGTGTTCCACTTCGGCGAGCCGTTCGTGCGTCTGTCGGTGTTCGACTCGATCCTCAAGTACAACCCTGAGCTGACCGCCGATGATCTGAACGACATCGACAAGGCTCGCGCCATCGCCAAGAAAGCCGGCGCCAAGGTGCTGGGTTTCGAAGGCCTGGGCAAGTTGCAGGTGATGATTTTCGAAGAACTGGTCGAGCACAAGCTGGAGCAGCCGCACTTCATCACCCAGTACCCGTTCGAAGTGTCGCCGCTGGCTCGTCGCAACGACGACAACCCGAACGTCACCGACCGTTTCGAGCTGTTCATCGGTGGTCGTGAAATCGCCAACGCCTACTCCGAGTTGAACGACGCGGAAGACCAGGCCGAGCGCTTCATGGCCCAGGTGGCCGACAAGGACGCCGGCGACGACGAAGCCATGCACTACGACGCCGACTTCGTTCGTGCGCTGGAGTACGGCATGCCGCCAACGGCGGGTGAAGGCATCGGTATCGACCGTCTGGTGATGCTGCTGACCAACTCCCCATCGATCCGCGACGTGATCCTGTTCCCGCACATGCGGCCGCAAGCGTAAGTGTTTCAATTAAAAAGCCGCCTTTTCAGGCGGTTTTTTATTGCCTGTCTGGTACAAACGTATCAACTTGTTACTTTCATCTGAGAGGAAATACCTGTCGTGATTCGTGCAATAGCTCAAGAAGGTGCAGCGGGTGTCGCCACTGCGGTCGCTGAAAGTGTTCAGTACCAGGGCCGCAAGGCCAGCCGACAGGGCAGCGAGCAGCGACGACAGGAAATCCTGGATGCTGCCATGCGCATTGTCGTGCGCGATGGCGTGCGCGCCGTACGACACCGCGCGGTGGCCGCCGAGGCGCAAGTGCCGTTGTCGGCGACCACTTACTATTTCAAGGATATCGATGACTTGCTCACCGATACCTTCGCCCAATACGTGGAACGCAGTGCGGCGTACATGGGCAAGCTGTGGGTGAACAACGAAGGTCTGTTGCGTGAAATGATCGACAGTGGCGATGGCAGCCCGCAGGCGCGCTCGAAACTGGCGGACGATATTGCACGGCTGATGACCGATTACGTTCATCGGCAACTGGTCAATCGCCGTGAACATTTGATGGCCGAGCAGGCGTTTCGCCAGGAAGCATTGCTCAACCCGCGCCTGGCCGAGCTGGTGCGCTCGCATCAGCAAATCCTCTTGCAGGGCTCTTGCCAGCTGTTCCAGGTGCTGGGCTCGCGCGAACCGCATCAGGATGCCAAGGTGTTGACGGCGATTATCGGCCGGATGGAATATCAAGGGCTGCTCAATGTAGACGAGCCTGCCGCCGAACAGGAAATGCTCGGCATTCTGACGCGCTACATGCATTTGGTGCTGGCGTCGGTGTAAGTCTATGGGTTGATACAACCCCTGTAGGAGCGAGCTTGCTCGCGAAGGCGCAATGTCAGGCAACATCGATGTCGATTGTCAGGGCGCTTTCGCTGGCAAGCCAGCTCCTACAAGGGGGAGGCGGTGGCCATTTGAGGTCAGCGGTGTGTTCATAGGGAGTATTGAATGAAAGCCTGGCGTGTCGTTGTGATCGCCTTGTCGTTCCTGCTGCTCGGTGGCTGTCTGGTGACCTTCAAGGAACCGCTGCCCACAAGCGAACCCGCGCCCAAAGGATTACTCGGCAAATGGACCAGCACCAATGCCTGGGGCGAGCCGCTCAACCTCGAACTGACCCGCATCGGCGACAACCGTTATCAGGCCGTCAGCTACTACCGGGCCAGGCCCAGGGAACGTGAAGCCTACCCGTTCACCCTGTCGCGCCATGGCAACCGTTGGTATCTGTCGGCGAAGGTGCCGGCGCAATTCGGCGGGCATTTCACCATTGGCGGGTTTGAACTGACCGACAAGCATGAGCTGGTGGTGTACAACCTCGACCTCGACCAGATCAACCAGGCCATGAAGCAAAAAGCCCTGAACGGCGAAAGCTTCCAGACCAACGACGGGGATGGCGTATTGATCGACAGCAACATGGATCAAGTCGCCGCCTACCTCGACGACCCGGCCAATACCGATGTGTTCGTCGAAGCGGTGCGCTATCAGCGTCAGGCCAAAGCCAAATAACCGGCACCAACGGGTTTCTACAGGAGTTTCGGGTGGACGATTACCAACAGTCGATACGCATTTTGTCCGATCGTATTGTGGTGGCGCAGACGCCGATCCGCGTCCTCGATGCGGTCAAATGGGACGACAACATTCGCAAGGGCTTCCTCAAGGCCGATGGCAAGGAAATGCCGGCGGTGGATCGCGACTACTACCTCAACCGGCCGCTGGCGTTCGATTCGAGCAACGTGAAGCTGGAGTTCCAGAACATCGAGCGCGACATTACCCGCCAGCTCGGTCAGTTCAACCCGGTCGGCCAGATCATGCGGCGCATGTGCAAGGAATACCGCATGGTGGTGCGTATGCTCGAAGCGCGTGGCACCGAGGATTTCGGCCTGATTTCCCAGGAGTTGTACGGCGCAGCGTCCGACGCGTTCCACGCCGGCGACCCGACGCTGTCCGACCTGGGCATGATGCTGTCCGAATACCTGAACAACATCGACGGTCGTGGTGACCTCAAGGATGAACCGAAGACATTGACCGCCAAGGAGGCCGTCAGCCTGCTGCAACACCGCTTGAACAAAGTGTTCGGCGAAGCCGAGGATACCATTCGGGTGTTCGAGTCGGACGGCATCGTCGCCGATGCGGCGGCGGGTGCCGACTACATCAAGATCCGCGCCGACGCGATGTTCAACGACCGCGATGTGCGCGCCCTGGAAGTCCACGAAGGGCTGGTGCATGTCGGCACTACGCTCAACGGCCTGAACCAGCCGATCTGCACCTTCCTCGCCAAAGGCCCGCCCTCGTCGACGGTCACCCAGGAAGGCCTGGCGATTCTGATGGAAATCATCACCTTCGCCTCGTACCCGAGTCGCCTGCGCAAACTCACCAACCGCACCCGTGCGATTCACATGGTGGAGGAGGGCGCGGACTTCCTGCAGGTGTTCGAGTTCTTCCGCGAGCAAGGTTTCGAGATGCCCGAGAGCTATAGCAACGCCAGTCGCGTTTTCCGTGGCTCGGTGCCGACAGGTCTGCCATTTACCAAAGACTTGTCCTACCTCAAGGGCTTCATCATGATTTACAACTACATTCAACTGGCCGTGCGCAAAGGCAAGCTGGAGCAGATACCGCTGTTGTTCTGCGGCAAGACCACGCTGGAAGACATGCGCACTTTGCGCCAGTTGGTGGACGAAGGCATGGTAGTGCCGCCCAAGTACCTGCCGGAACAGTTCCGCGACATGAACGCGCTGTCGGCGTGGATGTGCTTCTCCAACTTCCTCAACCACCTGAGCCTGGACCGGATCGAGGCGGATTACTCGAACATCCTGTGATGCTGTCAAAAGATCGCAGCCTTCGGCAGCTCCTACACTGATCCCCTGTAGGAGCTGCCGAAGGCTGCGATCTTGGCAATTGGAGCTTCACCGAAAATCCTTCCTTCCATCGCGAGGTTTCACCGGATGAGAACCCTCGGCATCCTCTGTCTTCTCCTGGTCTTGAACGGCTGCAGTTCGCTGCTGTTCTACCCCGAACCCGGCCAGTTGTTCACTCCGGAAAAGGCCGGGCTCGAATACCGCACGGTCACCTTGAACACCGCCGATGGCCTCAAGCTGAACGCCTGGTGGCTGCCGGTGAAGATGGGTGTCGAGGTCAAAGGCACGGTGTTGCACCTGCACGGCAACGGCGGAAACCTGCCCATGCACCTCGGCGGGAGCTTTTGGTTGCCGAAAAATGGTTACCAGGTGTTGCTTGTGGACTATCGCGGATATGGCTTGTCCGAAGGTGAGCCAAGCCTGCCGGCGATGTATCAGGATATCGACGCCGCATTCGCCTGGCTGGACAAGGCGCCGGAGGTCAAGGGCAAGCCGTTGATCCTGCTCGGCCAGAGCCTTGGTGGCTCGATGGCCGTGCATTACCTGGTGCAGCACCCGCAACGGCAGAAACAACTCAAGGCCATCGTCCTCGATGGCGTACCCGCCAGTTACCGCAGCGTCGGTCAGTATGCGTTGAGCAATTCATGGGTGTTCTGGACGTTCCAGGTGCCGTTGTCCTGGCTGGTGCCGGATGGTGACAGCGCGATCAACTCCATGGCGCAACTCAAGGATGTGCCGAAACTGCTCTACCACAGCATCGACGATCCGATCGTGCCTCTTTCCAACGGCATCCGGTTGTATCAAGCTGCGCCGCCGCCGCGGGTGCTGCAACTGACCCGTGGCGGTCATGTGCAGACGTTCGCCAACCCGGTCTGGCGTAAAGTCATGCTGCGTTATCTCGATGACCCGCAGCATTTCAACGGCCTGCGCCGCCTGGGTGAAATCCCCAATTACCCGGCACCCCCGAATTCCGAAGATGAACCACCAGAGAGTCCGCAATGAGTGAAGAACGTAACGCCATCCCGCTGATCATCACCGGTATCTGCAGCATCCTCGGCACCGTCGGCGCCCTGTGGTGGTACGGCTACCTGCACTTCGCCAAGCCCGAGGATGCGTTGCTGCTCAACGAATTCACCATGCTCAAGACCATTCCGGGCGAAGACTACAAAGTCTCTCTGGAACCGGCCGCGCAAGTCGCGCAGTGCATCGATGGCGTGCTGGTGCTGTTCGACATGGAACAGAAAGGCCTGACCGGCGTGCTGGTCGACAGCAAGAAAAAAGCCGTGCGCTGCATGGGGCAGGAAACGCCGCAGAAGCTGGAGCCGTAACTCAATTTTTCGCAGGCAACACAGAACCAATGTGGGAGCGAGCTGTGGCGAGGGGGCTTGCCCCCGTTCGAGTGCGCAGCACTCACAAGGTCTTCGATACATCGAAATTTTGGGGCTGCTTCGCAGCCCAACGGGGCGGTGCGGCGTTCCGACAAGCCCCCTCGCCACAGCTCGCTCCCACAGGTTTTTGTGTTGTGGCTGATTATTGGGTGTATGAACTCACCGCCGAACGCGGCATCACCGGCTGACTGTCATTGGAAATGGTCACCTCCACCCGACGGTTCATCGCCCGGCCCGAGGTGCTGCTGTTATCTGCCACGGGGTACTCCTTGCCGTAACCCTGGGTGACGATACGCGCCGGATCAACGCCCATCTTCACCAGTGCAGCACGTACGGAACCCGCGCGACGCTCCGACAGCGACTGATTGTGTGACGCTGTACCGGTGCTGTCGGTATAGCCCTCGACAATCACTTTGCGCTCGGGGTTTTCCTGGAGGTACTGCGCCAGTTTATTGATGTTCGCCAGGCCGTTGGCTTTCAGCTCGGCCTTGTCGGTGGCGAACAGCACATCCCCGAAGGTCACCAGCGTCCCGCGATCGGTCTGCCTGGCGTTGAGGCTGTCCTTCAACTGTTTGATCTGCTGATCACGGGCGTCGAGGCGGGCCTGAGCCCGTTGCGCCGAGGCATCTTTCAGACTGGCCTCGGCGGTGCGCAGGGCGATGGTCTGCTTGGCCACTTCGACGCGTTGATTGGTCAAATAGGCAAGCTGGTCGACCTTGGCCGCGTCCTCCTTGTCCATGTAGGCCTTATCGGCCATGTCCAGGTAATCACTGGCCTCCTTGGTTTCCAGGGCCGCAACCTTGGCCGCTTGCGGATCGGTTTGCAGGCCGGTGTAGTTGCTGCGGGCCTGTTCGAGGTTGGCGTTGGGTGGTGTGGAGCAGGCTGTCAGGGCTACGGTGACAGCCAGCAGGGCAGGGATCATCAATTGATCAGGTTTCATGATTTCGTCCTTTTAGTCGAGTGGAAATGCGGGGGGGCCGCGCCGCTTACTGAACGCTGCGCTGGCCTTCCTGACGCAATTCCTGGACGCCTTTCTGCGCGTCCTTCACTGATTGTTCGGCCTTCATCGCCTGGGCCTTGCGCTCGGCCACGCGAGCGTCCCATTCGGCCTGTTCAGCGAGCATCCGGGCCTGGTCGTATTTCTTGTCGTGCATGGCGATTTCGGCTTGCTTGAGCTTGTCCTGGGCCGACTTCATTTCCACGGCGGCGAACTCGGTGCCGCCGGCGCTCACGGCATCGTTGACGGCCGATTGGGTGACTGCGTACTGCTCGGTCGGCGGGTTACCGGCGCAGCCGGCCAGGACCAGGCAGCTGCCCAGGGCCAACGCCGCCAGTTTCAGGCTTTGCGAACAGGTAAATGAGGGGGTTCCGGTTCGGGTTTTCATGGTCTTCAACTCCATTGGGCCAATTCCTGAAAAACGTCGAAGTCCACCCTGGGCAAGGCGCTGAAACCATCAATTGAGGGGTGTTTTGAAACGCTCGTCCCAGGCGTGGTTACTTGGGTTGACCCGAGGCTTTTTTTGAAAGTTCAGAGAA
Organism: Pseudomonas sp. PDM26; assembly: GCF_019219185.1. Taxonomy (NCBI): domain Bacteria; kingdom Pseudomonadati; phylum Pseudomonadota; class Gammaproteobacteria; order Pseudomonadales; family Pseudomonadaceae; genus Pseudomonas; species Pseudomonas sp. PDM26. The sequence continues at coordinate 85,451 of NZ_JAHUWC010000007.1, forward strand.
TTTAGCCGGCTATTGAAAAAGTCATGATCGAGTCGGTCGGGCTTCAGGACGGGGATTTGCGCCAGGCGCAGCCGTGTTTCCAGGCCTTTGGTCGGCCCGATGAGGCGTGGCTTTTGAAGGGGAATACAGGTCAATGTGGGAGCGAGCCTGCTCGCGAAAGCGTCGTGTCAGTCAACATTCATTCCAGCTGACAGAGCGCCTTCGCGAGCAGGCTCGCTCCCACAGGTACTGTGGAAAATCAGTGTTTCTGTTTGTCGTCAGGCATCGACAAATCATGCAAATGCCGACGGGACAGCGCCAGAAAGCGCGGGGTCGGCCCGATGTCTTCGTACAGCGGATCGCCTTCTTCATCGGTGGCGACCACGGTCGAACCTTTGACATACGGGAAGCTTCTTTCCAGCTCTTCCAGCGCGGCACCGATCAGGTCGCCGAGCAGTTCTTCGGGATGCCGCTTGGGGTACATCTCGACGAGCGCGGCCAGCCGTGCGGCAGACTCCACGTCCAGATGAATCGAGTAGCCGGTGTCGGTCAGGCGACCCTTGGCGTTTTCTTCCCAGTGGTGGGCAAGCTCGCGGATTTTCATATTGACCTCATTGCGCTCCCGCTCGTGGCAGGCAGGGTGAGTGTCCGGCATTGGCCGGCGATAGCCATTGTGCGGCTTATCTTCAGACTAGCTTCAACAGGCAAGGTTTAAAGTCCCTTCGTCGTCTTGCTTGTAAGAACCCGTCTGGGGCGGCACTCTTTAGGTTCTTAGCCGCCCGGATTTTTGCTGGAGACCTGCTGATGACCGATATTGATGCACGCTTGCGCGAGGACGTTCACCTGTTGGGTGAGCTGTTGGGCAACACCATTCGTGAGCAATATGGCGATGGTTTTCTCGACAAGATCGAGCAGATCCGCAAGGGCGCCAAGGCTGACCGGCGCGGCTCCATGGACGCCGAACTCAGTGCCAGCCTCAACCAGTTGACCGAAGACGAGTTGCTGCCGGTGGCGCGGGCGTTCAACCAGTTTCTCAACCTGGCCAATATCGCCGAGCAATATCAGTTGATTCACCGCCGCGAGGAATCCCAGGAGGCGCCGTTCGAAGCCCGGGTGTTGCCGGAGTTGCTTGCGCGCCTGCGCGCCGAGGGGCATGGCGCCGACGCGCTGGCTCGGCAACTGGGCCGGCTGGAGATCGAGCTGGTACTCACGGCGCATCCCACCGAAGTAGCACGCCGCACGCTGATCCAGAAGTACGACGCCATCGCCGCGCAACTGGCGGCTCAGGATCACCGTGACCTGACCAGTGCCGAGCGCGAGCAGATCAAGACCACCTTACAGCGTCTGATCGCCGAAGCCTGGCACACCGAAGAAATTCGCCGCACGCGTCCGACGCCGGTGGACGAAGCCAAGTGGGGCTTCGCGGTGATCGAGCATTCACTGTGGCAGGCCATTCCCAATTATCTGCGCAAGGCCGATCAGGCCCTGCACACTGCCACCGGCTTGCGCTTGCCACTGGAGGCGGCACCGATTCGTTTCGCCTCGTGGATGGGCGGCGACCGCGACGGCAACCCCAACGTGACCGCTGCGGTCACTCGTGAAGTTTTACTCTTGGCGCGCTGGATGGCGGCCGATTTGTACCTACGGGATGTCGATCGCCTCGCCGCTGAACTGTCGATGCAGCAGGCCAACGATGAATTGAGGGCCAAGGCCGGTGACAGCGCCGAACCTTACCGGGCCGTGCTCAAACAGCTGCGCGAACGCCTGCGGGCGACGCGCAACTGGGCACATGCCGCCTTGTCGACGCCAACGCCGGCACCGGCCGATGTGCTGCAAAACAACCGCGAACTGCTCGATCCGCTGGAGCTTTGCTACCACTCTTTGCACGAGTGCGGCATGGGCGTGATCGCCGACGGGCCGTTGCTCGATTGCCTGCGTCGGGCAGTGACGTTCGGTCTGTTCCTTGTTCGTCTGGATGTGCGCCAGGACTCGTCGCGGCACACCGCGGCGATGACCGAAATCACCGACTACCTTGGACTGGGAAGCTACGAGGACTGGAGCGAGGAAGAGCGCATCGCCTTTCTGATGCGCGAATTGAGCAATCGTCGTCCCTTGTTGCCGGCGTACTTCAAGCCTTCGGCAGACACCGCCGAGGTGCTGGCGACCTGCCGGGAAATCGCCGCTGCGCCTGAGGCATCCCTCGGTTCCTATGTGATTTCCATGGCTGGTGCGGCTTCCGATGTACTCGCCGTGCAGTTGTTGCTCAAAGAGTCCGGCGTGTTGCGGCCGATGCGCGTGGTGCCGCTGTTTGAAACCCTCGCCGACCTCGACAATGCCGGCCCGGTGATCGAAAAGCTGCTGCTGTTGCCGGGCTATCGCGCGCGCCTGCAAGGGCCGCAGGAAGTGATGATCGGCTACTCCGACTCGGCCAAGGACGCCGGCACCACGGCGGCGGCCTGGGCGCAGTACCGGGCACAGGAGCGTTTGGTGGACATCTGTCGTGCGCAGCAAGTGGAACTGCTGTTGTTCCACGGTCGCGGCGGTACCGTGGGGCGAGGCGGCGGCCCGGCCCATGCGGCGATCCTGTCGCAGCCTCCGGGTTCGGTGGCGGGGCGCTTCCGCACCACTGAACAGGGCGAAATGATTCGATTCAAATTCGGCCTGCCGGACATCGCCGAACAGAACCTCAACCTGTACCTGGCCGCCGTGCTCGAGGCGACCTTGCTGCCGCCGCCGCCACCTACGCCCGAGTGGCGCCATCTGATGGACGAACTGGCCGCAGACGGTGTCAGCGCTTACCGCGCCGTGGTGCGGGAAAATCCGCAGTTCGTGGAGTATTTCCGCCAGTCCACGCCGGAACAGGAGCTCGGTCGTTTGCCGCTGGGCAGCCGTCCGGCCAAGCGTCGAGCCGGGGGGATCGAAAGCCTGCGGGCGATTCCGTGGATTTTCGGCTGGACCCAAACGCGCCTGATGCTGCCGGCCTGGCTGGGTTGGGAAGCGGCCCTGAGCAAGGCCCTGGAGCGCGGCGAAGGCGAACTGCTGGGGCAGATGCGTGAGCAGTGGCCGTTCTTCCGCACCCGCATCGATATGCTGGAAATGGTCCTGGCCAAGGCCGATGCCGACATTGCGCAGTCTTACGATGAGCGTCTGGTGGAGCCGAATCTGTTGCCATTGGGTGCGCATTTACGCGACCTATTGTCGCAGGCATGCACCATCGTTCTCGGCCTGACCGGGCAGTCGCAGCTGCTGGCACATAGCCCGGCGACCCTTGAGTTCATCCGCTTGCGCAACACCTACCTCGACCCGCTTCATCTATTGCAGGCCGAGTTGTTGGCCCGTTCAAGAGTGCAGGACGTGGCGCAGGGCAGCCCGGTAGAACAGGCCTTGCTGGTGTCTGTGGCGGGGATTGCCGCCGGTTTGCGTAACACCGGCTAAGATTTTTGCCGTGGGGTCAGGCATCCGGCAGGTGAGCCGGATGCCGCCGTATGACGGGTTGAAAAGTGCTGTCAGGCGACAGTTAATGATGGGGTTGCGACTTGGCAAACCGCGCGCAATGGTCGCAAGAGGGAGCGGTTTCTCCGACTTTTGGCGTCTTGTGTGGGCGCACCCTGCTGTGTATCTTGAGCAGCCTTTGGCCGTTTGGGCGGTCACGACCCTATTTTTGAGATTGGCCCCACGAGGCGAATCTGACGTTATCCATATAAAAAATTGAGGAGCACATCGATGCGCGTCATTCTGCTGGGAGCTCCCGGGGCCGGTAAAGGTACTCAGGCTAAGTTCATCACCGAAAAATTCGGCATTCCACAAATCTCCACCGGCGACATGCTGCGTGCAGCGGTCAAGGCCGGCACCGAGTTGGGCATCAAGGCTAAAAGCATCATGGATGCCGGTGGCCTGGTGTCCGATGACCTGATCATCGCACTGGTCAAGGACCGCATCGCCCAGTCCGACTGCGCCAACGGTTTCCTGTTCGACGGCTTCCCGCGCACCATTCCCCAGGCTGAAGCCCTGGTGACGGCCGGCGTCGAGCTGGATGCAGTGGTTGAAATCGCCGTCGAAGACGAAGAAATCGTCCAGCGTATCGCCGGTCGCCGTGTTCACGAGGCCAGCGGCCGCGTGTACCACATCGTCTACAACCCGCCGAAAGTAGCTGGCAAAGACGACGTCACTGGTGAAGAGCTGGTACAGCGCAAGGACGACACCGAAGAAACCGTGCGTCATCGCCTGTCGGTCTACCACTCCCAGACCAAGCCGCTGGTGGATTTCTACCAGAAGCTGGCGGCTGCCAATGGCAAGCCGCAGTACAGCCACATCGAAGGCGTCGGTTCGGTTGAAGCGATCACCGCCAAGGTGCTTGCAGCCCTGAGCTGAAAAACCTGATCCGCTGCATCATCCACGGCCCGCTTGCGGGCCGTAGTTGTTTATACTGACGCACTTTTTTCTGACCTCTTTTACGGAAACATCGATGAGCACCTTGCTGGCCCTGGACACCGCGACTGAAGCTTGCTCCGTTGCCTTGCTGCATGACGGCAAGGTCACGAGCCATTACGAGGTGATCCCGCGCCTGCACGCGCAGAAGTTGTTGCCGATGATCCAGCAGTTACTGGCCGATGCGGGCACCACGCTACAAGCGGTCGACGCCATTGCGTTCGGTCGTGGCCCGGGCGCCTTCACGGGCGTACGCATCGCCATCGGCGTGGTGCAAGGCTTGGCGTTTGCCCTGGATCGCCCGGTGTTGCCGGTGTCGAACCTGGCCGTGCTGGCGCAACGTGCGCTGCGCGAACACGGCGCCACTCAGGTCGCCGCCGCCATCGATGCGCGCATGGATGAAGTGTATTGGGGCTGCTACCGCGAAACGGCCGGGGAGATGCGCCTGGTGGGGGCGGAAGCGGTATTGCCGCCGGAGTCCGCTGCATTGCCGGCCGATGCCAGCGGCGAATGGTTCGGCGCGGGCACTGGTTGGGGATATGCCGAGCGTATCGCTGTCAGCCTGAGCGGGCAGGATGCAGGCATGTTGCCCCATGCTGAGGATCTGCTGACCCTGGCGCGATTTGCCTGGGAGCGCGGCGAGGCGATTGTGGCAGACGAGGCGCAGCCGGTTTATCTGCGTGACAAGGTGGCGACGCCTAAGGCGCGGTAATCTGTACGACCTCTGAGGTGAGGGAGTTTCTGTGGCGAGGGAGCTTGCTCCCGCTGGGCTGCGAAGCGGCCCCCAATTTCATCAGGCGCAACTCGCCGTCAGGTTTTGCGACGGCTTCGCCGCCGAACGGGAGCAAGCTCCCTCGCCACAAAATAATTCACCCATCGGCCAATCGTCATTTTCTAACCCCGGCTTTTAAACCTTTTGCCTTTTATGTGTTCTAGTTATCACTCGGCGGTTTGCGATGTGGGAAATGCGCCACTAAACTGCCATCACTGATTCCGAGTATGCACGCATGCGTATAGACGGCGCCTCCTCTCAGTCCTACCCCATCAAGCGCAAACCTCGCCAAGGCCGCGTGCTGGAGGACGACGCCATTGATATCGAAGGCGAGCTGGAATTTCCGACTGAAGAGCAATTGGCTGCCCGCGCTGCCAAAGCCTCTGCGCAAAAACTGAGCAATCTCCCCGCCCGTCAGCAAGACCTGATTTACCACCGTGTCATGAGCAAAAGCGTGGCGACAGCCCTGGCCAGCTACCTGAGCACCGCCGGTTTTGTCGATTGGGATACGGATGTGCTGGGTCTCGACCTGTACATCTGATGTTGCTGCCGTATTACCTCGGTTGCCCATCCTGGAGCGAGAACGCCTGGCGCGATTACCTGTATCCGCCGGACGCCAAACCCGCCAATTTTCTTGATCTCTATTCCCAGGTATTCAATGCCGTAGAAGGCAACACGACTTTCTACGCGAGCCCGGCTGCCAGCACCGTGCAGCGTTGGGCCGATACCATGCCCGAACATTTTCGTTTCACCGCCAAGTTTCCCGGCGAGATCAGCCACGGTGGAGACCTGCGCGAGCAGCTGACCGCCGCCGAAACCTTCGTGCAATTGCTCAGCCCTCTCGGTGAGCGGGTGTCGCCACTGTGGTTGCAGCTGTCGAAAAGCTTCACGCCCCAACGATTGCCCGAACTGGCCGGATTTATCGATGCCCTGCAGCGGCCGCTGGCCGTGGAAGTGCGGCATGACGAGTTTTTCGCCAAGGGTGACAGCGAGCGAATGCTCAATCGTCTGTTGCTGGATCGTGGCGTCGAACGCATCTGTCTCGATCCCCGTGCGCTGTTCAGTTGCACCTCGACCGAACCTTCGGTGCTCCACGCACAATCGAAGAAACCCCGTGTGCCACCGCGTCCGGCGGCATTTACGCAATGCCCGCAGGTGCGTTTTATCGGCCATCCGACGCTTGAGGCCAACGATACGTTCCTGGAGCCGTGGGTCGAAAAAATCGCGGTGTGGATCGAAGAAGGTCGCACGCCGTACATCTTCCTGCACACCGCCGACAATTTACTGGCCGCGAAGCTGGCGCAGCGCTTTCACGCCAGGCTGATGCTGCGTTTGCCTGGCTTGCCGGCGCTGCCTGAGCTATACAGAGAACCCGCCATCGAGCAACTTGGCCTGCTCTGAGGCGGATTCTTTCCCCTCTTCAGGAGCCTGCCCAATGGATGCGCAAACCCTTCGAGCCCAGGCGTTCAAAACCCTTCATGAACGCCCCGGGGCTTTTGTGATTCCCAATCCGTGGGATGCCGGCTCGGCGAAAATGCTCGCCAGCCTCGGCTTCGAGGCGCTGGCGACCACCAGTGCCGGTTATGCCTTTTCCCAAGGACGTGCCGACGGTGGATTGACCCTCGACGATACCCTGTTGAACGTTCAGGCGATTGTCACCGCCACCGACCTGCCGGTTGCGGTGGACCTGGAAAACGGCTTTGCCGACAACCCGGCCGACTGCGCGAAAAGCATCTTGCGCGCGGCAGAGGCCGGCGCCGTCGGTGGTTCGATCGAAGATGCCACCGGTCGCGAAGAGGGCCCGATCTACTGTTTCGAACATGCCGTGGCGCGCATAGAGGCCGCTGTGGCTGCCGCTCGCAGTCTGCCGTTCTCCTTCACATTGACCGCCCGGGCGGAAAACTTCCTGCACGGCAATCCCGATCTGGCCGACACCATCCGCCGCTTGCAGGCATTTGCCGAGGCCGGTGCCGACGTGCTCTACGCGCCGGGCCTGCGCAGCGCCGAGGATGTGTTGGCGGTGGTGCGCGCCGTGGCGCCGAAACCGGTGAATGTGTTGATGTCGGGGGGCTTGAAGCTGACGGTCGCGCAGTTGGGTGAGATGGGCGTCAAACGCATCAGCGTCGGTTCGGCGCTCGCACTGGCGGCCTATGGCGAATTCTTTCGCGCCGCCGAAGAGATCCAGACGTCAGGCACGTTCGGTTTCACCTCCCGGTCGATGCCGTATCAGAAGGCCAATCAATTCTTCAAAGGCTGAGGGTCAGGCGGCGATACGCAGGTTCTGCAAGATAATCGGGCGGGCCCAGCCATTATCGAAATCGAGTTGTTTCTGCTGCTCCAGCCGTTCTTGCGGCGAGAACGGCGGGAACGGCTTGTCGAGAAGGTCGAGTTCGAATTCGGCAATAGGCAGGTGCAGCGGACGCGGTTGTGGGGCAGGGCCTGCTTCGTATACCGGCTGGCCGGCTTTGAGCACGATCGGGCGAACCCAGCCGCTTTCGAAGTCCTGCTGTTTTTGCTGGGCGACGATTTCATCCATCGGGAACGGTGGGAACGGCTTGTCGGCCAGGTCCATTTCGAATTCGGCAATCGGCAGGAACAGTGGCTCGGGCGGGCGGATTACATTGTCTTTCACCTCGCATTCGCGCTGGGCCACGATGTGCTCCAGCAGCTCGCTGCCGACGGTCGGCTCGACAGGGCTTTGGAGATCGACCGGTGGAAAGTTCAGCGATTGCGGCAGCACTGCACCCGACTGTTCAGCCAGCGCCCGGGCAAAGAAATCCTGCCAGATGTGGCTGACGCCGCTCAGTGCCTGGGTATTTCGCAGGCTGTAATCGCCGTAGGGGGAGATAAAACCTGTGATTGTGGGTTGAATGTCTGACATTTCTCTCGGTCGACGCTCAGCTCTGGCAAAATGCTCGATAGTTTTGTTATCGGCCGTTTTTGCCGATCATTAATTTTTTGAGCGTGTTTTCCGATGATTGATCAACCTGCGGCCTGCCGCATCCATGTCCAGGCCCTGGACGCGGCTTTCGAGCCACAAGCCGAGCAATGGGCCGAGCGCCTGGGCTTGCCGATGCAAGTGGCGGACGGTGAATTTGCCTTGCAGGTGGGCGACCAGGGTTTGCAGCTGCAACAGCTGGGGCCGGATGCACCGGGGCCGGTGCGGGTGGACTTCGTCGAGGGCGGTGCGGCCCATCGCCGGTTGTACGGCGGCGGCAGCGGGCAGATGATCGCCAAGGCTGTTGGCGTTGCCCAGGGTGTGCGTCCGCGGGTGCTGGATGCCACGGCGGGGCTGGGTAAAGACGCGTTCGTGCTGGCCAGTCTCGGTTGCGAGATGAGCCTGATCGAGCGTCAGCCGCTGATTGGCGCCTTGCTGGAAGACGGCCTGGCCCGTGGCGCGGAAGATTTCGATGTGGCGCCGATCGTGGCGCGCATGCGCTTGCTCAAGGGCAACTCGATCGAGGTGATGCGCAACTGGGAAGGCGAGCCGCCGCAGGTGATCTATCTCGACCCGATGTTCCCGCATCGTGAGAAAACTGCGCTGGTGAAGAAGGAAATGCGCCTGTTCCGGCCATTGGTGGGCGATGACCCGGATGCGCCGGCATTGCTCGAAGCTGCCTTGGCCCTGGCCAGCCACCGGGTGGTGGTCAAGCGCCCGCGCAAGGCACCGTGCATCGACGGGCCGAAGCCGAGCCATGCGCTCGATGGCAAGTCCAGTCGGTATGACATCTATCCGAAGAAGGCGCTTAAGCCCTGAAAAGATCGCAGCCTGCGGCAGCTCCTACAGAGGAATGCGGTCTTCTGTAGGCGCTGCCGCAGGCTGCGATCTCTTTGCATGCAACACTTTTTCTATTCGAATCAGGGCCGATAAGCCCGCATAAACAACCCCACCACTTCCTGCACGTGACTCTCGGCGGCCTCGTCGTCCAACGGCTCGCCACAGCCGAAGAGCAGCCGGAAATTCGCTGCGCCCTTGAGCAGGCAGAAGAAGTGTTCTGCTGCATTGCGCGGTTTGTCGATGCGCAATACGCCGCTTTCGTTGACCTTGCTCAACAAGCGTTCCATACCGTGCAGCATGCGCTGAGGCCCGGCCTCGAAGAAGATCAGTGAGAGTTTTGGGTCCTGACTGCCCAAGGCCATGATCAAACGGTGCAGGTTCAACGATTCGTCACTGTTGATCAGTTGATGAAATCCGCGTGCGATGTTCAGCAGCACGGTTTCCACCGCAACCCCTTGCGGCAGTTCGAAGAACAACGTCGGCAACTGCTCCTCGCACTTGGCCATCACGGCGGCGGAGAACAGCGTCTCCTTGTCGTTGAAGTGGCTGTAGACCGTCAGCTTCGACACACCGGCCTCGGCTGCGACGGCATCCATGCTGGTATTGGCATAACCCTTACTCAGAAACAGCACTTTGGCCGCATCGAGAATCGCCTGGCGCTTGACCAAATCCTTGGGTCTGCCTGGGCCACTGGGTGCTGAAAGATTGTTTGGCATATTCGTTTTTATTACTGGACTGGTGAGTTTGCTATTAATAACATACTGCTCAGTATAATTATTCAAAGCACCATTAGCGAAAGGTCCTTTACCATGTTCCGCTATGCCTTGCCCCTCGCGTTGCCAGTCACCCTGGCTTTTTTATTGTCTGCGTGTGGTCACGAAGAGGCACCGACAGCCAGCGTGCGCCCGGCCATGGTGGTCCAGCCAGAGCCTTCGGCGCAGTCCATGGAAAGCTATCCCGGTGAAGTTCGCGCGCGTTATGAGCCGGACCTGGCGTTCCGTATTGGCGGTAAAGTCAGCCGACGACTGGTTGAAGAGGGGCAGCGGGTCAAGGCCGATCAGCCATTGGCGGAGCTCGACCCTCAGGACGTGCGGCTGCAACTGGAGGCTACCCGGGCCCAGGTCGCCGCCGCCGAGGCCAACCTGAACCTGGTGCGTTCCGAGCGTGATCGCTACAAGACCCTGATGGAGCGCCAACTGGTCAGCCGCTCGCAGTACGACAACGCCGAAAACCTCTACCGTTCCGGCGAAGCGCGCCTCAAGCAAATCAAAGCCGAATTCAACGTCTCCAATAACCAGGCCAGCTACGCCGTGTTGCGTGCGCCGCAGGACGGTGTCGTGGCCAAGCGTCTGGTGGAAGTCGGGCAAGTCGTGGCCGCCGGGCAAACGGTGTTCACCCTGGCCACCGATGGCGAGCGCGAAGTCTTGATCAGCCTGCCGGAGCAGAATTTCGGTCGCTTCAAGGTCGGTGAGCCGGTGTCGGTGGAACTCTGGACTCAGCCCGACCAGCGTTTTGCCGGGCGCATCCGTGAGCTGTCGCCGGCAGCCGACCCCAAGTCGCGTACCTTCGCGGCGCGTATCGCCTTCAACACCGGCACAGTGCCTGTCGAACTGGGCCAGAGCGCCCGGGTGTTCGTGCAGGCCGCCGATGTGGTTCCACTGTCCGTTCCGCTGTCTGCGCTGACGGCGGAAAACGGCGTGACCTATGTCTGGGTCGTCAGCGCCAACAATACTTTGAAAAAAGCCCCGGTGCGGGTCGGTGCCTTCGGCGAGAAAACCGTACCGGTGTTTGAGGGTCTCAACGCCAGCGACTGGGTCGTGGCCGCCGGTGTTCATGTGCTTCTGGAAGGGCAGCAGGTACGCCCGGTGGATCGCTCCAATCGTATGGTCAATCTGGCGAACAAGGAGTAAGCCCCGATGCGCTTCAACGTTTCCGAATGGGCGCTGCGTAATCGCCAGATCGTCCTGTTCCTGATGCTGTTGCTGGCCATCGTCGGCGCACTGTCCTACACCAAGCTCGGCCAGAGTGAAGACCCGCCGTTCACCTTCAAGGCCATGGTGATTCGCACCAACTGGCCGGGAGCGACCGCCGAGGAAGTCTCGCGCCAGGTCACCGAGCGCATCGAAAAGAAGCTGATGGAAACCGGCGAGTACGAGCGCATTGTGTCGTTCTCCCGTCCGGGCGAATCCCAGGTCACCTTCATCGCTCGCGACTCCATGCATTCGGTGGAGATCCCGGAGCTCTGGTATCAGGTGCGCAAGAAGATCAGCGACATCCGTCATACCCTGCCGCCGGGGATTCAGGGGCCGTTTTTCAACGATGAATTCGGCACCACGTTCGGCAATATCTACGCCCTGACCGGCGAGGGCTTCGACTACGCCGTGCTCAAGGATTACGCCGACCGCATCCAGATCCAGCTGCAACGGGTCAAGGATGTGGGCAAGGTCGAACTGTTGGGGTTGCAGGACGAGAAAGTCTGGATCGAACTCTCCAACGTCAAGCTCGCCACCCTCGGCTTGCCGCTGGCGGCCGTCCAGCAAGCCCTGGAAGAACAGAACGCGGTGTCGACGGCAGGTTTCTTCGAAACCAGCAGCGAGCGATTGCAACTACGGGTGACGGGGAATTTTCAGACGGTCGACGAGATCAAGAACTTCCCGATCCGCGTCGGTGATCGCACCTTCCGCATCTCCGACGTGGCGGACGTGCGCCGTGGTTTCAACGATCCTCCGGCGCCGCGCATGCGCTTCATGGCACAGGACGCCATCGGCCTGGCGGTGGCGATGAAGGATGGCGGTGACATTCTGGTGCTGGGCAAGGCGCTGGAAGTCGAGTTCGCCCGCATCCAGAAAAACCTCCCGGCCGGTATGGAGTTGCGCAAAGTCTCCGACCAACCGGCGGCGGTAAAAACCGGTGTCGGCGAGTTCGTGCAAGTGCTGGTCGAGGCGCTGGCCATTGTGTTGCTGGTGAGCTTCTTCTCCCTGGGCGTGCGCACCGGCATGGTGGTAGCGCTGGCGATTCCGCTGGTGCTGGCGATGACGTTCGCGTGCATGTATTACCTTGGCATCGGCCTGCACAAGATCTCCCTCGGCGCGCTGGTACTGGCCTTGGGGTTGCTGGTGGACGACGCGATCATCGCCGTGGAAATGATGGCGATCAAAATGGAGCAGGGTTTCGACCGGGTCAAAGCGGCGAGTTATGCCTGGACCAGTACCGCATTCCCTATGCTCACCGGTACGCTGATCACCGCGGCCGGCTTCCTGCCGATTGCCACGGCGCAATCGGGCACGGGTGAATACACCCGCTCGATCTTCGAGGTGGTCACCATCGCGCTGTTGGCGTCCTGGGTGGCCGCGGTGGTTTTCGTGCCGTACCTCGGGGAAAAACTCCTGCCGGACCTGGCGAAGATTCACGCCGCCAAACACGGTGCCGGCCAGCCGGATCCGTATGCCACGCCGTTTTACCAGCGCGTCCGGCGTCTGGTGGAATGGTGCGTGCGCTGGCGCAAAACCGTGATCGCGGCGACCGTGCTGTTGTTCATCGCTTCCATCGTGCTGTTCAAGTTTGTGCCGCAGCAGTTCTTCCCGGCATCGGGTCGCCTGGAGTTGATGGTTGATCTGAAACTGGCCGAAGGCGCTTCGCTGAGCAACACCGCTGACGAGGTCAAGCGCCTCGAGGCGCTGCTCAAGGACAAGGCCGGGATCGACAATTACGTGGCCTACGTCGGCACCGGTTCGCCGCGTTTCTACCTGCCGCTGGATCAGCAACTGCCGGCGGCGAGCTTCGCCCAGTTTGTCGTCCTGGCGAAAACCATCGAGGAACGAGAAACCCTGCGTATCTGGTTGATCTCCGCCCTCAATGAGCAATTCCCGGCCTTGCGCTCGCGGGTTACGCGCCTGGAAAACGGTCCGCCGGTTGGCTACCCGGTGCAGTTCCGCGTGACAGGGGAGCACATCGAGGAAGTGCGGGCGCTGGCGCGCAAAGTCGCGGCCAAGGTTCGCGAGAACCCGCATGTGGTCAACGTCCACCTGGATTGGGAAGAGCCGAGCAAGGTGGTGTACCTGAACATCGATCAGGACCGCGCGCGGGCGCTGGGCGTGAGCACGGCGAACCTGTCCAGGTTCCTGCAAAGCTCCCTGACCGGTTCCAGCGTCAGCCAGTACCGCGAAGACAACGAGTTGATCGAGATCCTGCTGCGCGGCACCTTGCATGAGCGCACTGAACTGTCGTTGCTGCCGAGCCTGGCGGTGCCGACCGATAACGGTCGCAGCGTCGCGTTGTCGCAGATTGCGACTCTGGAGTACGGCTTCGAAGAGGGCGTCATCTGGCACCGCAATCGCTTGCCCAACGTGACCGTTCGCGCGGACATCTATGACAAGCAGCAACCGGCGACGCTGGTGCAGCAGATCATGCCGACCCTCGATCCGATCCGCGCCGAACTGCCCGATGGGTACTTGCTGGATGTCGGCGGCACGGTGGAAGATTCGGCGCGTGGCCAGAATTCGGTGAAGGCCGGCGTGCCGTTGTTCATCGTGGTGGTGTTGACCTTGCTGATGCTGCAACTGCGCAGTTTCTCGCGCACGGCGATGGTGTTTCTGACGGCGCCGCTGGGGTTGATCGGGGTGACGCTGTTTCTGTTGGTGTTCCGCCAGCCGTTCGGTTTCGTGGCCATGCTGGGAACTATCGCGTTGTCGGGGATGATCATGCGTAACTCGGTGATTCTGGTGGACCAGATCGAGCAGGATATTGCGGCGGGGTTGAAGCCTTGGCAGGCGATTATCGAGGCGACGGTGAGGCGGTTTCGGCCGATTGTGTTGACGGCGCTGGCCGCCGTTTTGGCGATGATTCCGTTGTCGCGCAGTGTGTTTTTCGGGCCGATGGCGGTGGCGATCATGGGTGGACTGATTGTGGCCACGGCGTTGACGCTGCTGTTTTTGCCGGCCCTTTATGCAGCTTGGTTTCGGGTTCGCAAAGAGTCGGTTTGATGGTTTGGTCTTGGCGGCCTTCGGGCCGACCAAAATCTTGGTTGATTGAATACATATCCATTCCTGCGGTAACGGCCGCTGGTGGTTTCGCCCTTACGGCGAGTCCCTTTGGCAAACGCCCCAAAGGAACCAAAGGTCTCGCCCCTTACGTACGGCCCCTCGCTAAGGCTCGGTGTTCCTTCGCTCCGGTATTCATCCGGGGGCATTGCCCTCCGGTCGGCTTCGCTTCGACCTACATGCAATGGGTTCGACTGCGTCGAACGGCGCTGCGCGCCCATCCCCGGATGAACACCTCCACTCAGCCTGCCGAGGGGGCGGGTGGATCAAGATCAAGAGCTGCAGGCGAGCTAACGCTCGACCTGTTGAGTGGTGAAGAGCGGAGGTGTACGCCGATCTGCCTTTGCTTTTCTGTAGGAGCTGCGGTGCGGCGATCCGACTTGCCAGCGATGGCGGCCTGCCAGCCGACCTGATTTCGCGGATGTATCACTCCGTAGGAGCTGCCGAAGGCTGCGATCTTTTGATCTTGTTTGTCAGGAATAAAGCCAAAAGATCGCAGCCTCGTTGCACTCGACAGCTCCTACAGGGAAATGCGTACGCATGAAGAACCAGGCCTGCCAGCCGACCAATTTCCTGCAGATTCCCCCAATCCCTGTAGGAGCTGGCTTGCCAGAGAAGGCGGCCTGCCAGCCGACCTGTCTCCACCGGATGTACTCGGTTAAATTGTGGGAGCTGGCTTGCCAGCGAAGGCGGCCTGCCAGCCGACCTGTCTCTACCGGATGTACTCGGTCAAATTGTGGGAGCGAGCCTGCTCGCGATGACGGACTTACAGTCAACAATGTTTATCGCCCAAGCCAACAATTCAGACCATTCCCACAAGACTTTCAGCTTGCCCGTCGGAAGCACGATCTCTAGCCTTCGACCGTCGCTGCCAATTCAGCGACCGGGACTGCAAGCCCGCGAATAGTCGTTAGGCGCCTACTTTGGGAGCTTCGCAATGATCAAAGACAGTCCTGATTACTCTGCCTCCGAATCCGAAAAACAGACGAGAACTTCATTCCGCCCCTGCCCAATTTTCACCATCCGTCCAGACGTCAATTCCGAAACCCTCCTTGTCCATGCCTACGAAACCCTTGCCTCAGCGAATGTGATGGCAACCGAACTGTCGTCCATCCTGAGCGGCCCAGCCTGCAATCTGGCACTCGGCATTCAGCAGATGATTGTCCTGGCGCAGCTATCAGTGAATCGCGTCCTCGATCAGCTGGATCCGCAGCAATAGCAAAAGGAAAAAGCCTGCTGAACCTATACCGGCCAGCGGGCATTCATTGTTCCTACATTGATCTCGGACCCGTCTGATATTGAGGCTAAAAAGCCCAGGTGTTGTACTCAGAGCCCGGTTTCACGCATGTTTGAGACAGTGCCATGAAAAATCCACCCACCTTGAGGGGCCGGTCCGATCCGGTGTTCGATCGGCTGTTGCGATCGCCCCACAAGGAACGCCTTTCGCAATACCTCGCTTTGCTCAAGCCCCTGGACGATCAGGGGCGTTACCTGCCATTCGATTCATTGCGCTACCGCTGGGCGCCTGGGCTGGATTCGAACCTGTGCTGGGCCTTGGTCAAGAAAGCGCGGACTGCACAGTATTCGAGCCTTTTGCCATTGGGTGAACCGGCGTGCTGGCTGAAATTCATGCTGACGCCGCAGGCGCAAAAAGCCATTTCCGTAGTGGATCGTCAGGCGACGACCGCCGTGCTGGAGTACATGACCGGCCAGATTGGCGAGCGCGCTCATTTCAGCTATTTGCTCAATGATCTGATCGAAGACGAGGCCATCAGCAGCAGCCAGTTCGAAGGTGCGGCTACCACGACGCGGGTGGCCAAGGACATGCTCAAGCGCCATCGCTCACCGCGCACGCCTGATGAGCGAATGGTCATCGGTAACTTCAAGATGATGAACTTCGCCTGGGAGCAGCGTTACGAGCCACTGAGCGTTGACCTGATTGCAGCCATGCATCGGGTTGGTGTCGAGGGGATCGACGATTCTCAGTACTCGCCTGGCGCATTCAGGACCAACGATGACGTCGTAGTCCAGGATGGCGAGGGCAATACCGTGCATTCGCCACTGCCTGCAACAGGGCTGGTGTCACGTTTGCAGGTGCTGGCCAAGTGGATCAACCAACCCCACAACAACCCTCATCAAGCGAACTACCTTCATCCATTGATCAAAGCCATCGCGCTGCATTTTGTCTTGGGTTACGAGCATCCTTTTCGCGATGGCAACGGTCGGGTAGCGCGCGCGTTGTTTTACTGGTTCATGTTCAAAAATGATTACTCGGCGTTTCGCTACATCGCCATCAGTGTTTTGTTGCGCAATGCGCCGTTGAAGTACGGGCGGTCGTATCTGAATACCGAGGCGGATGACCTGGATCTGACGTACTTCATCGATTTCCAGTGTTCGGTGGTATTGCGGGCTGTGGGCAGTTTTACCGAGGCGTATCGGAAAAGTCTGGACGATGCGCAGCAATTTGATTGCTGGTTGCGTGAAAGTGGTTTTCTCGACCAGCTCACCGAGAAACAGCGGGCGTTGTTTCAAGTGGCCAGGAGCGGAATGGCCAAGGAGTTCACGGCGGTCAATGTGAAGGAGAATCTGGGTTGTTCTTACAACACAGCGTCAGCCATGCTAAATGGGCTGGTCGCGTTGAAGTTGTTCGAGAAACGCAAGATGGGGCGCGAGTGGGTATTCTTTCTACGACCGGTCTCGGCAACCTGATTCCTTGTAGGAGCGAGCTTGCTCGCGATTGCGCAATATCAGCCAGCATCGATGCCGACTGACACGACCTCGTCGCGAGCAAGCTCGCTCCTACAAGGATTGCGCGTGGCCTAGAGCGTTCCAAACACCTTCTTCGCCAAACTGGTCGCCGCAGCCGCCGGGTTCTGGCGGATGGTTTCTTCCTGTTTGCCGATCATTTCGAACAAGCCATTCAAGGCCTGCTCGGTGACGTAGTTTTCGACGTTGGCATTCTTCGCATCCACTACGCCCATGGTCGCCGCTTGCCCGGCGAACGAGTTGTACTGTTGGGCCAGGCCAACCTTGTCGGTGGCTTGCTTGACGATGGGCAGGAACTTGGCGCGGATCTGTTCGCGGCTGGTCTTGTTCAGGTATTGGGTGGCCGACTCGTTGCCGCCGCTGAGGATGCCCTTGGCGTCTTCAACGGTCATTTTCTTCACGGCATCGACGAGGATGGGCTGGGCCTGGGTCACGGCGGTTTCGGCCGCCTTGTTCATGCTGGCTTCCAGTTCATCGACCTGATCCCCCATGCCGAACTGTTTCATCTTGCTGGCGACTTTGCCCAGTTTGCCCGGCAGTTCGATTTTTACTTCGGGGTTGTTGCTGAAGCCCCCGGGAGTGCCGAGCTGTTTCACGGCCAGTTGCGCACCTTGGGTTAGGGCGTCCTTGAGACCACCGGTGGCGTCTTTTTGCGACAGATCGCTGAGCGACAGCGCCAGAGCGCTGGCAGAGATCATCAAGCCTGCGCATAGGCCGGCGAAGCGAAGGGTAGGGCGGAGCATGGCAGCTTCCTTGTTCAAAAAAGAGAATTAGCGAACGGCGTCGACGCGGATTTTCAGCGGTTGCGGGTCTTTGCCATCAAGCTGCACGGCATGGTTTTCGGTGGTGATGAACATCAGCTTGCCGTCGACTTCGATGCGCGCGCTGACCGAGTAGCGATGGCCTGGTTTGATCTGCGCCGGATCGTAACTCAGATAAAACGGCAGTGGCACCTGGCCTTTGACCTGACCTTTCTGTTCGTCGAGGACAATGGCCGGTGCGTCGGCCAGGGACACGTCCTGCAAGATTACGCTCAGGGTGGCGGTGGGCGGCAGGGCGCTGTGTTGCAGGTAAAAGACTTCGCCGTCGAGGCTGGCTTTCGGGGCAGGTTGCATGGATTGGCAGGCGCCGAGCAAAACCGTAAGCCCGAGGAGAGAGAGTTTTTTCATGAAGCGGATCCTTGTCGTTGGCGCCTGAAGAAAACCGGCGCCAACGACAATTTAGCGGATTTTGCCGGCGATAGCCCTGGTAACATGTTGCAATATGGTGCCAGGGATATCGCCCAACTTACCTCGGGGCGTACTCAGGTGCGGCTGACCAGCACTTCCTGCTCCTTTACATATTCGACACCCAGTTCTACCTGGTGTTGTTGAGTGGTGGTGAAGAGCAGACGGTCTTCGTGGGTGATGCTCGCGTTGATTGCATAGGTATGGCCGGGCAGGACATCGGCAAGCTTGTATATCAGGTTGAAGTTCAGCCCGACATTTTCTGCATTGGGAGTGATCTGTACGGCCAGTTCCTTAGCGGCGACCTCTTGCAGGCTGACATCCAGCAGGCGGACATGAAGAGTCGAGCCAAGTGGCAGCCCAATCTTTTCGAGATAAGTTACGTTGCCTGTAATTTCTTTTTGGCCGTTCATTTTGATTTCCTTATCAATTAGTCGTCGGTATTGACGAGTGCTAACCATAAAGCCGATATCGCGATTTCTATGTAGGACAATTCCTGCGATATAAGACGAAGAGTATGCTCGATATAGCAGAAGCATCCTTGCTTCGACCAAATACACGAGGGGTCAGGGCGGCTTACCAACTCCGCCACATCTTCACTGTGATGCAGTACCACCTGTTGGGCCGGCAATCGCAAGTGTTTTTCCTTGATAGGAGTTTAGGCGAGCTCTCTCGGGTTGTAATTCATGAAAATACTCACGGAAGGAGTTGTTTGACTCAAGTCAACCGGATAATGTTGGCGGGCGGTATGAGTTACAGAGCTGAGAGAGTTGATTTCAGCATAGATACCGTACTTCTCAGCGTGATTTACTTGCAGTGGATCAAAGTGAATTTTGAACTTCACGGTCTGCTCAGCCTCTGTCGGAGCAAGTGCGATGATCTGTTTTTCCAAGACGCCTTGGGTGTTCAGGTTAACCAGTACGACTTTGAGTGCGGTATTGGCGAAGATTTGGTCTTCTTTAAGATGCACTTCTCCGTATACATAAATATTGTCAGTCTTGCTCATTTTTCAATGTCCTTATTTAAGATTGAGCACCCTCTGTGGGCGCTCAATAAAGATAGGCGATGAACAAATTTATTTATGTAGGAATTGTCATTTTTAAGGAGGGGTTGTGTTGTTGAAGTGTGTTCTCAAGTTTCGGTGGTTTCTAAGGAAAGAAGCAATGAGTGACTATTCCTTCGCCCTCCGCCAGGGATATTGAACTGTCAAGTCCTGAGAGGGCGAATTTGCAGTGCTACTGGAGGATTTTAGTGTTCTGCTCTGCCGCATCTTCACTGCGATGCAACGCCACCTGACGGATCGACAAGCGAATCTCCGCCGGCAACACCCGTTTGGCCGCGCCTTCGGCCAGTTCACCGAGCAGTTCGTGATAGCTCAGCTTGCCCGCTCCATCGCGCTTGAGCACGTCGAGGTCGAGCATGGTCTGGATGAAGTGGCGGAACAGGCTCTTGTCGAAGAATTCCGGGGCGTTCAGGCCGTGCAGGATCGACAGGCGCTGGGCCATGACCGTGCACAGGTCTTCCAGTTCTTCGGCGCTGATGCTGTTCTGCCCGCTGTTGAGCAGCAGGGACACGGTCATGTAGAAGCGCTGCAGGGTTTGCGCGATGCTTTTCGACAGCAGCGTCAGCAACACGAAATGCCGGGAGCTGGGTGCCGGGCGCAGGTACACATTGTTCTCGAAACGCAGCAGTCCTTGCTCGACGAACGCCTCCAGCCACTGGTCGATCACCGCATCCAGTTCGTCCAGCGACCAGCGAATGAACAGCTCCGCTTGCAGGTAGGGATACAACGCGCGGGTGTAGCGCAGGATCTGTTCGCGGCTCATGCGCGATGCACTCTGGAAGAAGCTCGCCAGCAGCGCCGGCAAGGCGAAGATGTGCAGCACGTTATTGCGGTAGTAGGTCATCAGGACGGCGTTCTGCTCGTCCAGATAGAGAATCTTGCCCAGGGCATCGCTCTGCTCGGACAGCAGGTCCATGTCCTTCACGTGCTCGATCAGGGCGCGACCATCGCCGTCCGGCAGGGTGGTGTGTGGCGAGTACGGGACCTTGCGCAACAGTGCCAGATACAGGTCGAGCACTCGTGCCATGGCGCGGTCGTCCAGGGCCAGGCGGCTGGTGGACAGCAACGCCAGTGCCACCAGGTTGACCGGGTTGATCGCCGCCGCTTCGTTCAAGTGCCGGGCGACTTTCTCGCCGAGGCGGTTGGTGGTTTCGTTGAGCCAGGCGGGTCTGAACTGCGGGCCGAGGTCCTGTTGGCGCCAGTCCGGCTGTTCGCCGTCGAGGAACTCAGCCAGCTTGATCGGCTCGCCGAAGTTCACCGCCACCTGGCCGAAGCGCTGTTTTAATGCGCCGATGACTTTGAAAATATCGAAGATCGATTCTTTTTTCTTGGCCGCACCGCGCAACTCGCCGAGGTAGGTCCGGCCTTCCAGCACGCGCTCGTAGCCGATGTATACCGGCACGAAGACGATGGGCATGCGCGACGAACGCAGGAAACTGCGTAGGGTGATCGCCAGCATCCCTGTCTTCGGTTGCAGCATGCGCCCGGTGCGCGAACGGCCGCCCTCGACGAAGTACTCCACCGGGAAGCCCTTGGTGAACAGGGTGTGCAGGTATTCGTTGAACACCGAGGTGTACAGCGGATTGCCCTTGAACGTGCGGCGCATGAAAAAGGCACCGCCGCGACGCAGCAGGCCGCCGATCACCGGCATGTTCAGGTTGATGCCGGCGGCGATGTGCGGCGGGGTCAGGCCGTTGCGGAATAGCAGATAGGAGAGCAGCAGGTAGTCGATGTGACTGCGGTGGCACGGCACGTAGATCACTTCGTGACCCTGGGCGACCTCCTGCACGCCTTCGATGTGGTTGACCCTGATGCCGTCGTAGATCTTGTTCCAGAACCAGCTCAGCACCACTTCCATGAAACGGATCGCAGTATAGGTGTAGTCCGAGGCGATTTCGTTGCCGTAGCGTAGCGCTTGAGCTTTGGCTTTCTCCGGCGAGATGTTCTCGCGTTCGGCTTCGTCGAGGATCGCTTGTTTGACCTGTGGCTGGTTGAGCAGGCCTTTGACCAGGTTGCGGCGGTGGGAAATGTCCGGGCCGATCACTGCGGCCTTCAGGTTGCGGAAATGCACACGCAGGATGCGCTGGGCCATGCGCACGGTGCGCTCGTGGCCCTTGTCGTGCTCGATCAGTTCACGCAGGTGGATCGGCGCGGAGAACTGCACGCGGGTCTTGCGTCCCAGCACGATGATGCTCAGCAAGCGACGCAGGCGCCCGGTAACGGCCCAGCTGTCGGCGAACAGGAGTTTCCACGGGCTGTTTTCGCTGTCCGGCGACTGGCCCCAGAACACGCTGACCGGGATGATCTGCGCATCTTCGGCGGCGTTCTGGCTCAGGGCGCTGACCAGGCGGGTCAACGTCGGCGGTGCACCGCGCTTGTCCTGTCGGCCGAGCCAGTCCGGGTCCGGCGTCAGGTAGAAGAATGCGGCGGGTTCCAGCAGGTTGCCCACCGATACCGGCAGCACCGGGCGTGGCAGGCCGGCCTTGCTGCACTCGGTGTCGACCACGGCGAGGTCGGTCAGCGAAGGGTTTTGCAGGACGTAGAACACCGGACGACTGCGGTCGAGGTTGAGGGTGAACGACGACTGGTTGATCGTCTCGGAGCGAACCCAGAGGTACAACAGTCGGCGCAGGGTGCCAAACACAAGACGGCGAAACGGGGAGCGGGTCATACGGCTTCTGCGTGAGTGAATAAAACCGAGCGTTTGCTTGGGAGGGCGATAGTGTGCCGGATTCATCGAAAATCGGCAAAAAAGCGCGAAAGTAAACTCCTGTTGAGAGTTTTAACGTCTGTCATATACTCGGCGCTCTGTCGCCGTTGCCCTCATGGGACCGGTATGCGCAGGCTGACGTTCCCGAGGCTTTCCTGCGAAAAGCCCGATCAATAATAAAAAGGGAGTATGAACAAATGGCAACACGCGAAACCGGCAACGTGAAGTGGTTCAACGACGCCAAGGGCTACGGCTTCATTCAGCGCGAGGACGGGGTGGACGTGTTCGTGCACTACCGCGCGATTCGCGGCGAAGGCCACCGTTCCCTGACCGAGGGCCAGCAGGTTGAATATGCGGTGGTGGAAGGGCAGAAGGGGTTGCAGGCTGAGGATGTTGTAGGTCTGTAAACCCCACGCAAAAACCACTGTAGGAGCGAGCTTGCTCGCGAAGAACTCAAGGACACCGCGTTTTTGCTGAATTGACGCGTTATCGTTGACGACCATCGCGAGCAAGCTCGCTCCTACAGGGGCGGTGTTCAGGCTTTATGCAGTTTTCCAGGTGATTTCTTCTTCACCGTCGGCGCTGATGCGAATCCAGCGATCCGCCGTCTCCTCACCTTCCTCCTCGACCCAGCTACCCGGTGCGCAACGCACTTCGACGTTCAGTGCGGCAAACGCGGCACGGGCGCAGGCGATGTCGTCGTCCCATGGGGTCTGGTTGCTTTCCAGGTACAGGCTGTTCCATTTGCCGACGGCTTTTGGCAACCAGGTCACTGGCACGTTGCCGGCCTTGCACTTGTAGGTCTGGCCCTTCTGGACCCAATCCGTGCACGGGCCCAATGCCGCACCGAGCCAGGCGGAAATGGCCTTGTGGTCGACGTCGGCGTCTTTCAGGTAAATCTCGATATCGGGTTGGCGCATGGATGTCCTCACTGCGGGTCTGAAAAATCCATTCGCGGATTTAGCCGGCCTTGGGCACTCGCCCGAGACCAAAAGGTTATTGAAGAACGAAATAATCGTAGCGCATTGACACCGTGGTCTCGAACGGCTCGGCCTGCTCGATTACCGCCGCACGACGTTCGGAACTGGCGCGCCAGCCGTGGGGCGTCATGGCCAGCAGGTTGGCGCGGTCCTGCGGCTTGTCCAGCGTCAGCTTGAACGTCAGCGTCTCGCTGTGCGCCAGCGCCATGCCTTCCGGCACCAGGTCCAGGTGTTTGTCGTCAATGTATTCACGGACTTCGTCGTACAGCCGTTCACGCAGTTCCATCAGGTGGCCGCTGGTCGGCCCGACTTTCATCAGACCGCCGCCGACGCTGAGCAGGCGTTTGGCTTCTTCCCAATCCAGCGGGCTGAAGACGCTCGCCAGGAACTGGCAACTGCCGGAAGCCAATGGCACCCGCGCCATGCTGGCGATCAACCAGGTGAGCTTGGGGTTGCGTTTGCAGGCGCGTTTGACGGCTTCGCGGGAGATGTCCAGCGCGTAGCCATCAGCGTCCGGCAAGGCCTCGGCGATCTGCGCGGTGTAGTAACCCTCGCCGCAACCGATATCGACCCAGCGGGCCGGCGCGTAACCGGCCGCCAGCTGCGCCAGACGCTTGGCCACCGGGGCGTAGTGCCCGGCATTCAAAAAATCGCGGCGGGCTTCGACCATGGCCTGGTTATCCCCAGGGTCGCGGCTGTTTTTGTGCTGCACCGGCAACAGATTCAAATAACCCTGGCGCGCACGGTCGAAACGATGCCCGGCGGGGCAGGCCACGCCGTTGTCCACCGCGTTCAGCGGTTCACTGCAGATCGGACACGCGAGCATCAGGCGAGCAACTTGATCAGGGTCTGGTAGTAGATTTCGGTCAGCACGTCGAGATCCGCTGCCAGCACACGCTCGTTGACCTGGTGGATGGTCGCGTTGACCGGGCCCAGCTCAACCACTTGGGTGCCCATGGTTGCGATGAAGCGCCCGTCTGAGGTGCCACCGCTGGTGGAGGCTTTTGTTTCGCGACCGGTGATGTCCTTGATGCTCGACGATACCGCGTCCAGCAACGCGCCCGGCTCGGTGAGGAACGGCAGGCCGGACAGGGCCCAATCGACGTGCCAGTCCAGGCCATGCTTGTCGAGGATGTCGGCCACGCGTTTTTGCAGGCCTTCGACGGTGGACTCAGTGGAGAAGCGGAAGTTGAACACCGCCACCAGGTCACCCGGGATCACGTTGGTCGCACCGGTGCCGGAGTTGACGTTGGAGATCTGGAAACTGGTCGGCGGGAAGAAGTCGTTGCCGTGGTCCCAATGCTCGGCGGCAAGTTCCGCCAAGGCCGGGGCGGCGAGGTGGATCGGGTTCTTCGCCAGGTGCGGATAGGCCACGTGGCCCTGCACACCGCGCACGGTCAGCTTGGCGCCGAGGGAGCCGCGACGGCCGTTCTTGACCACGTCACCCACCAGGGTGGTGCTCGACGGTTCGCCGACGATGCACCAGTCCAGACGTTCCTTGCGCGCAGCGAGGCGTTCGATCACGGCCTTGGTGCCGTGGTGCGCCGGGCCTTCTTCGTCGCTGGTGATCAGAAACGCGACTTTGCCCTTGTGATTCGGGTAGTCGGCGACAAAACGCTCGGACGCGACGGTCATGGCGGCGAGGCTGCCTTTCATGTCGGCGGCGCCACGGCCGCAGAGCATGCCGTGTTCGTCGATCAGCGCGTTGAACGGCTCGATCTGCCAGGCAGACACCGGACCGGTCGGGACCACGTCGGTGTGGCCGGCGAAGCACAGTACCGGACCGTCGTCCTGGCCGTGGGTGGCCCAGAAGTTATCCACATCTTCGATGCGCATCGGTTCCAGGGTGAAACCGGCATCGCCCAGGCGCTGCATCATCTGCTTCTGGCAATCGGCGTCGATCGGCGTCACGGACGGACGGCGGATCAGGTCGATGGCGAGTTGGAGGGTCGGCGAAAGGTCGGCGTGGGCCGTCATGGAAAACTCCGGAAGCTGTAAATGTGTAGGAGCGAGCTTGCTCGCGATGGACGTTAACGATAACGCGTGCGATCTGAACAACCGCGTTGCCCTTGCGTTTCTCGCTCGCTCCTACAGGTATTGGGTCTGGCCCTTAAGCCAAGCCCTGCAAAATGGCGGTTATCTTAAAGCAAAACGGCGACCGTTGGCCGCCGTTTAGTGCATCCGCACAGATTTAGACGACAGGTGCCGTTTCAGGCTCGGCGGTCGGTTTGGGCAGCGACGACAGGAACGCCATGATCAGCGCCGCGACGTACGGCAGCGACTGCACCAGCAGCATGGTGACCCAGAAGCGCATGTCATTGCTCGGCAGGCCTTGCACCAGGAAGATTCCCAAGGCCGCGGCCCACAACAGCAGCATGATGAACATCTCTTCCCGGGCTTCCGAAATCGCCACCCAGAAGCCGTGGTTGTCGGCATTCTTCGGCGTACGGAAGAACGGAATGCTGCTGGTGAAGAAACCGTACAGCACGGCTTTGGCAATAGTGTGGGACAACGCCAGACCGGCCAGCGCCGCGCAGAAGGCATCCTTCAAGTTGACCCCGACCGCTCGGCGGTAGAGGAAGATGATCTTGGCGACCTTGAACACGAACAGCGCCAATGGCGGGATCGCGAAAATCAGCAGCGGCGGATCGACCCGGTGCGGCACGATGATCATCGCCGCCGACCACAACAGCGCACCGACGGTGAAGAAGATGTTCATGCCGTCCGCCACCCACGGCAACCAGCCCGCGAGGAAGTGGTAGCGCTGGCCACGGGTCAGTTCGGTGTCTTTGCCGCGCAGCAGGCTGGCGGTGTGACGCTTGATGATCTGAATCGCTCCGTAGGCCCAGCGGAAACGCTGCTTCTTGAAGTCGATGAAGGTATCGGGCATCAGGCCTTTGCCGTAGCTGGTGTGGTAATACGCCGCCGACAGGCCTTTTTCGAATACCCGCAGACCAAGCTCGGCGTCTTCACAGATGCACCAGTCGGCCCAGCCCAGCTCTTCGAGCACCGAGCGACGGGTCATGGTCATGGTGCCGTGCTGGATGATCGCGTCACGGTCGTTGCGGGTGACCATGCCGATGTGGAAGAAGCCTTTGTATTCCGCGTAGCAGAGCTTCTTGAAGGTGCTTTCGTTCTGGTCGCGGTAATCCTGCGGCGACTGCACCACGGCGATTTTCGGGTCGGCGAAGTGCGGCACCATGTGCTTGAGCCAGTTGCGGTCGACGCAGTAGTCCGAGTCGATCACGGCAATGACTTCGGCATCCTTGGCAGTGTGCGGAATCAGGTAGTTCAACGCGCCGCCCTTGAAGCCGGCCAGCGGTGCCACGTGGAAGAACTTGAAACGCGGGCCGAGGGTTGCGCAGTAATCGCGCACCGGTTCCCAGACCGCCGGGTCCTTGGTGTTGTTGTCGATGATCAGGACTTCGAAGTCCGGATAGTCGAGGTTGGCCAGGGCGGTGAGGGTCTGTTTGACCATCTCCGGCGGCTCGTTGTAGCAGGGCACGTGAATCGACACTTTCGGGCGGTAGCTGGAGTCGCCTTCCACCGGCAGGAACTCCCGGCGGCGCTTGTGCACCCACACCGCTTCGGCCAGTTCATGGGCTTCGGTCAGCAGTACGATAAACACCCCTAGCGCACCGAGGGCGAGCAAAAAGCCCACTGTCAGGCTGAACCAGGTGCTGTATTGCTGGCTGTAGTCGTAACCGATCCACACCAGCACCGAACCACAGAGGAAGGCAACGAAGGTCAGGAAGGTGCGGCCACGCTGGCGCAGGGCCGAGCCGTCGATCATCAGCAGGGTCAGCGACAACAGCGCCAATACCACCGAACCAATGGCCAACACGCGCCATTGTGGAATCGCCACCACCGGGCCTTCGAAGTTGAACTTCTGCTGGCGCGCGGCGTTGAACACGCCCCAATAGGCGCCGACAGAACCTTCGTCGCTGGCTTTCCACGGCTGGTCAAACGCTTCGATCACGAAGTAGTTGAAGCCCTGGCGGTTGAGTTTGTTGACCAGGGTTCGCAGGTAGATCGCCTGGTCCGCCGGGGAGGCATCGGCGCCACCGCGCATGCGGCCGTTGCTCGGCCAGCCCACTTCGGACAGCAGCAGCGGCTTTTTCGGGAACATCTTCTTCAGGTCGCGGGCGCGGTCGAGGACGAACTGCCCGGCCTTGTCCATCGGGATGAACTCCCAGTAAGGCAGGATGTGCGCGGCGATCAGGTCGACGTGTTTGGCCAGTTCCGGGTGTTCTTCCCACACGTGCCACTGCTCGGACGTGGTTACCGGCACCTTCACGGCGGCACGCACGCGATCGAGCATGACGCTGAGTTCCTTGGCAGTGATTTCCTTGCGGAAAATCGCTTCGTTACCGACCACCACGCGAACCACGCTGCGCGAGGAGTTGGCGATTTCAATGGCACGGGTGATTTCCCGTTCGTTGCGTTCCTGGTCCGGGCTGATCCAGATCCCCAGGGTTACCCGCAAGCCGAACTCTTCCGCCAGTTTCGGGATGTTTTGCAGGGTGCCATCGACCGAGTAGATGCGGATGTTGTCCGTCAGCTTGCTCATGATCTCCAGGTCGCGACGCATTTGATCGTCGGTCGGGTACTGGTCTTTCTGCGGGAACTGGCCCTGCTGGAAAGGCGAGTACGAGAAACCGGAGATCTGTTCAGGCCAGTTGGGGGCGGTGACCGGGCGGTTGATCAGCGCCCAGAAGCCGGTAAACAAGGCAGCGATGGCGAGCACCACGACCAGGTTGAGTCCAAATTTACGCGATGACATAGTTATTTCGGGTTCCAAAGACTGTGGAACGAAGGAACGGTTGGCGGTCGCCAAGGGGCGCGCATCCTACACCGGGCATTCTCTGGTCGTACAGCGGACAGGGAATTGCCGGACATTGGGCAATCTGGTTTCGCTAAAGTTCTTTCGCTTTTTCCTATAACTGATTTTGTCTTCAACTCGCCATATAATGCCCGCCGGTTTTTGGGGTAATGGTCATGAGTACAGAAGATCCGCGATTTGCAGGCATCGCCCGTTTGTATGGCATCGAAGGTCTTGAGCGCCTGCGCGCGGCCCATGTGGCGATCGTCGGTGTCGGTGGCGTCGGTTCCTGGGCGGCGGAAGCCATGGCCCGTTGTGGTGTCGGCGAGATTTCGCTGTTCGACCTCGACGACGTCTGCGTCAGCAATGCCAACCGCCAGCTGCATGCGCTGGACAGCACGGTGGGTAAGCCCAAGGTCGAGGTGATGGCCGAGCGTCTGCGCGGGATCAACCCGGACTGCACGGTGCACGCGGTGCCTGACTTCGTTACCCGCGACACCATGGCCGAGTACATCACGCCGAACATCGACTGCGTGATCGACTGCATCGACAGCGTCAACGCCAAGGCCGCGCTGATCGCCTGGTGCAAGCGCCGCAAGATCCAGATCATCACCACCGGCGGCGCGGGTGGGCAGATTGACCCGACGTTGATCCAGGTCTGCGACCTGAATCGCACGTTCAATGATCCGCTGGCCTCGAAAGTACGCTCGACACTGCGCCGCGACTACGGCTTCTCACGCACCGTGACCCGCCATTACAGCGTGCCGTGCGTGTTTTCCACCGAACAACTGCGTTACCCGAAACCGGATGGCAGCATTTGCCTGCAGAAAAGCTTTGTCGGTGATGGCGTGAAGCTCGACTGTGCTGGCGGGTTTGGCGCAGTGATGATGGTGACGGCGACCTTCGGCATGGTCGCGGCGACCAAGGCTGTGGACAAGATCGTGGCGGGTGTGCGGCGGCCGGCGGATCGCATCAAACCTCAAATTTAATGGCGATGCCCCCTGTAGGAGCTGCCGAAGGCTCGGGCCGCGTTCGGCAGCTCCTACACTCCGCTCAGGCTCCGCATCCGCTGAAGCACCGCATTCAAGCCATTACTGCGCGACTCGGACAACTGCCGCCCCAACCCCAACTGATTGAACCAGTCCGGCAAATCCACCTGCTGCAACTCGGCCGCCGATAATCCATTGACCCGCGCCAGCAATAACGCCACCAACCCGCGAATCAGCCGCGCATCGCTGTTGGCGCTGAACTGCCAATGGTCATCGTGCAATTCGCCCACCAGCCACACCTGGCTTTCACAGCCGTGCACCCGGTTGGCATCGCACATCTGCGCATCACTCAAGGCTGGCAGACGCTCGCCCCATTGCATCAGCAGGCGTGCGCGCTGTTCCCAGCCGGCCGCTTTCTGAAAGGTCTCGAGTGCCGTCACGGCATCGACAGGCAAGTTCATCGCAATAGCTCCAGCGCCTGATCCAGGGCTTCAAAGAACCGCTCCAGGTCTTCGGAATCGTTGTACAGCGCCAACGACACCCGAATCGCCCCGGCCAGTTGAAAGCTTTTGAGCAGCGGCATGGCGCAGTGATGGCCGGCACGCACCGCGATTCCTTGTTCGGTCAGCAAATGCGCGAGATCGGAGTTATGCACACCTTCGACAGTGAAACTGGCCAGCGCCACTTGCGGCTTGCCCAGCAGGCGAATGCCATTGCGTGCCTCCAGGCCCTTGAACAGACTGGCATGTAGCGCCGCTTCATGGGCGGACACGGCGTCCTGATCGAGCCCGGTGAGGTAATCCAGGGTCGCTCCCAGGCCGATCACACTGGCAATCGGTGGCGTTCCGGCCTCGAAGCCCAGCGGTGCCGGGCGAAAGCGTGCGTCGTGATAATTGGCATCGAGCACCATTTCGCCGCCGAACTGCCAGGGACGCAGCTGTTGCAGCGCTGTATTGCGCCCGTACAGCACGCCCAGGCCATCGGGGCCGTAGAGCTTGTGACTGGAAAACACATAGAAGTCGCAGCCCAGCGCTTGCACGTCGTGGCGGCCATGGACTACGCCCTGGGCGCCATCGATCACGGTCAGGGCGTTGTGCGCCTTGGCCAGTGCCAGCAATTGAGGTAGCGGTTGCCACGCACCAATCACGTTGGACAGTTGACTGACGGCCAACAGACGCGTGCGTGGACCGATCAAACCGGTGGCGGCTTCGAGGTCGATCACGCCGTCGGCATCCAGCGGCAGGATCACCAGTTTCAGGTCGCGACGGTGCGCCAGTTGCTGCCACGGCAGCAGGTTGGCGTGATGCTCCAGGGCGCTGATGGCAATCTCGTCGCCTGGATTGAAAAGATGTTCCAGGCCATAGGCCAGGAGATTCAGCGCGGACGTCGCGCCGTGGGTAAAGATGATCTGCCCGCGATCGCCGGCATTGAGCCATTGCGCGACTTTGCGGCGGCTGTCCTCGAACGCCTGGGTGGCGTGGGCGCCGGGCAAATGCTGCGCCCGATGCACGTTGGCCGCGCCGTTGGCGTAGTAATGCGCCAGGGCATCCAGCAGGGCTTGAGGTTTTTGCGTGGTGGCAGCGTTGTCCAGATAGGTCTGGCCTTGCCGTTGCAGGGCGGCGATGGCCGGAAAATCGGCGCGCCAGGGAGAGAGAATCATCATGTGTTCAGCCCTGTGAACTTGGGCGGGTGTACACCAGACCCCTGTAGGCGCGAGCCTGCTCGCGATGGACGTGAACGATAACGCGCATTATCTGGATAAACGCGTTGCCCTTACGTTTTTCGCGAGCAGGCTCGCGCCTACAGGTGAACTCGTGTGACGCTTAGTTGTGAGCGTGCAGTGCTTCGTTCAGTTCGATCGCCGATTTGTGGGTTTTGCATTCCACGGCACCGGTTTGCGAATTGCGACGGAACAGCAGGTCGGTCTGGCCGGCCAGTTCACGGGCCTTCACGACTTTGACCAGCTGACTGTTCTCGTCCAGCAGCGCGACTTTAGTGCCGGCGGTCAGGTACAGGCCCGACTCGACGGTGTTGCGGTCGCCCAACGGGATACCGATACCGGCGTTGGCGCCGATCAGGCAGCCTTCACCGACCTTGATCACGATGTTGCCGCCGCCCGACAGGGTGCCCATGGTCGAGCAGCCGCCGCCCAGGTCCGAACCCTTGCCGACGAATACGCCAGCGGAAACGCGGCCTTCGATCATGCCCGGGCCTTCGGTGCCGGCGTTGAAGTTGATGAAGCCTTCGTGCATCACGGTGGTGCCTTCGCCCACGTAAGCGCCCAGGCGCAGACGCGCAGCGTCAGCGATACGCACGCCGGCCGGAACCACGTAGTCGGTCATTTTCGGGAATTTGTCCACCGAGAACACTTCCAGCAGCTCGCCGCGCAGGCGGGCTTCGAGTTGCAGTTCGGCCAGCTCGCTCAGGTCGACCGCGCCCTGGCTGGTCCAGGCCACGTTTGGCAGCAACGGGAAGATCCCGGCCAGGTTCAGGCCGTGTGGCTTGACCAGGCGATGGCTCAGCAGGTGCAGTTTGAGGTAGGCCTCCGGGGTGGACGACAACTGGGTGTCTTCGGCCAGCAGGGTTGCGACCAGCGGCTTGTGACTCTCGGCCAGACGGGTCAGCAGGGCAGCCTGGGCAGCGTCGACGCCTTTGAGGGCTTCGGCCAGTTGCGAGGCCTGGGCGGTGCTGAATGCGATGGCCTGATTGCCTTCGGTGTAGCCCAGGATCGGTGCGATAGCGGCGACGACTTCAGCCGATGGATTGAGTGCCGGGGCGGCGTAGAACACTTCCAGCCATGCGCCTTGACGGTTTTGAGTGCCGACGCCGAAGGCCAGGCTGAACAGGGTAGTAGACATGTTGATACCTCTAACAAAATGGAACGGGCTGCTTACTTGAGCGCGGCCGCGTAGATATCTGGCTTGAAGCCAATCAGGGTTCGGTTACCGAGATCGAGCACCGGGCGCTTGATCATCGAGGGTTGTGCGAGCATCAGTTCGATGGCTTTCGTCTGGTCGAGATCGGCTTTGCGTTCGTCGTCGAGCTTGCGAAAGGTCGTGCCTGCACGGTTCAACACCACTTCCCAGCCGTGCTCGCTGCACCATTGGGTGAGGTGTTCACGGTCGATACCGACCGCTTTGTAATCATGAAAGTCATAGCTGACAGCGTGTTCATCGAGCCAGGTGCGCGCCTTTTTCATGGTGTCGCAGGCTTTGATGCCGAAAAGGTGCAACGTTTTGCTTGAAACGGTCAAGGAATCGCCCCCTTTGCAGGTGCCGTAAATATAAAGGTGACGGATTATGCCATGGGCATTGAGTTAAAACGCAAAACCTGTGGAAGCAAGCACGCTCAGGTTGTCGCCTGGAAGCAAGCTCAAGCGCAGGGTCTACACTGCTGTGGGACTTCACATTGGTTCTTTGGCGGCGAAGCGGCCCTTGCGGTTCATTTCACGCCTTAAGCGTCGAGCAGCGCCGGAGTGTGCCCTTGGCAAGTGCCATACCGGCCGGAAAGGATGCCAGCATGCCGCTACCCAAAAAAGGAAACAACCTCCTGACATTGCCGTCTGCCGTCGCGGGCCTGCAAGAAATTCTCCGTGCACCGAAAAACATGACAACCCCGGATACTCGCACGGGAGCCCCGTTTCCGCTCAGATGGCTGGCCGTCGGATTGGTGTTCACGGTTGTGGTACTGCTCACCATGCTTTGGTTCGCGTTCGATTCGTTTCGCAGTGTCACAACGGTGCAACTGCGTGATTTGCATCTTCAGGAACTGAGCGGACGCATCGTCCACCTGGACGAGGTGCTAACCATGTCCGCCCGCATGGCGGCCACTACAGGGGACTTGCAGTGGGAGCGCAGATACCGCCAGTTCGAGCCCAAACTGGATTCCATCATCAAAGAAACGATGCAGCTCACGAGCCTGTCCGAAAGCGCCGAGGCAACCAAACAGACGGACGCAGCCAATCTGAAATTAGTCGACATGGAGAACCAGTCCTTCGCGCTGGTTCGGGCCGGCCAGCCCGGCCAAGCAAAAATCATTTTGTTTGGCGAAGCGTATGAGGCGCAAAAAAAAATCTATGCAGAGGGGATCCTCCGACTCGTGCAGTTCATTCAGGAAGACCTCGCCGCGAGCCAGCGCGACAAGCGTAACCAGGCGATTTTTTTTGTCACCGCTGCACTGCTTTCCATCGTCTTTTTATTCGTCACCTGGCTATTGGTCTGGAGCAAATTGCATAGGTGGCGCGCAGACCAGGCGGCCAACTTCGCCGCGCTCGCAAAGGCGGAAGCGGCGCTCCAGATTGCCCACGACGATCTGGAACAACGGGTAAAGGAACGCACCGAGCAACTGGAGCAAATGCATCAACGGTTACTTGAGGCTTCGCGCAATGCGGGCATGGCCGAAATCGCCAACAACGTGCTGCATAACGTCGGCAATGTCCTCAATAGCGTGAACATCTCGGCCGAACAGGTCAGCCGCAAGATGCACGCCTCCAAATCCCAAGGGCTCGCCAAGGCGGTCCAACTGATAAACGAGCACGCTGCAGACTTGGGCGATTTTATGACCTGTGACGAGAAGGGCAAGTTGCTGCCGGGCTACCTGAACCAGCTGGTAGAGGCATTGGCGGCAGAACAACAGAGTATTGTCGAAGAGCTTGGGCAATTGACCAATAGTGTTGACCATATCAAGGATATCGTCGCCACCCAGCAGTCTTATGCGGGCGTGTCCAGCATAGTCGAACCGTTGCAGATAACCGATTTGCTTGAGAAAGCCCTGCGCATGCAAACAGGGACGCTCACGCGCCATCAGATCACGGTGGTGAAGGAGTTTGCCGAAGTGCCTGTGCTTATGCTGGATCAGCATAAGGTGTTGCTTATCCTGATCAATCTGATCAGTAATGCCAAGCATGCGATGGCTCACTTGGTCGACCGCCCCCGCAAGATGACACTGAGCGTGGATGTCATGGACAAGGGCAGCTTACGGGTTTGCGTGAAGGACGAGGGCGAAGGGATTGCGCCGGAGAACCTGGCCCGGATGTTTGCCCATGGCTTCACTACCCGCAAAGACGGTCACGGATTCGGCCTTCACAGTAGCGCTTTGGCCGCGATGGAGATGGAGGGCACCCTGACAGCTCAAAGCGACGGACCAGGCAAAGGGGCAATCTTTACGCTTGAAATACCGCTCAATTCAGCGGTAGGTCGAACTCCTTGAAGCGATGGCAGGCGTCAACCATCCAAACTCGGCCAGGTGAAGTAACACCTGGCCCTGAGCGGCGGCGCAGTTATTTGCGGCGCTGGATGAACGCGCGAATCCGCTCGGCAGCTTCGACACATTCGGCAAGCGGAGCAACCAGTGCCATGCGTACACGCCCGGCACCCGGGTTGACGCCATCCACATCTCGCGACAGGTAAGAACCCGGCACCACGGTCACGTGTTCCTGCTCGAACAGGTCGCGGCAGAAGGCGGCGTCGTCACCGGCTACATTCGGCCACAGGTAGAAGCTGCCATCCGGCCGCTGTACGTCCATGACCGGGCTGAGGATTTCCAGAACCGCATCGAACTTCTCGCGATACAGCGCACGGTTGGCGCGCACATGCACCTCGTCATTCCACGCGGCAACACTGGCCAGTTGTGTTTGAACCGGCATCGCGCAGCCGTGGTAGGTGCGATAGAGCAGGAAGCCCTTGAGAATGTCGGCGTCACCGGCGACAAAGCCCGAACGCAGTCCCGGCAGGTTCGAGCGCTTGGACAGGCTGTGGAACACCACGCAACGCTTGAAGTCCTTGCGACCCAGTTCTGCGCAAGCGCTGAGCAGGCCTGGCGGCGGGGTTTGTTCGTCGAAGTACAGTTCGCTGTAACACTCATCGGCGGCAATCACGAAGTCATACTCGTCGGCCAGGGCGATCAGCTTTTTCAGGGTTTGCACCGGAATCAAAGCACCGGTCGGGTTGCCTGGCGAGCACAGGAACAGGATTTGGCAGCGTTTCCAGATGTCTGGCGACACGGCGTCGAAATCCGGGTTGAAGCCGTTTTCGTCCAGGCACGGCAGGTAATGCGGCTTGGCCCCGGCGAGGAACGCCGCGCCTTCGTAGATCTGATAGAACGGGTTCGGGCTGACCACCAGCGCGTCATCGCCACGGTTGACCACGGTCTGCGTGAAGGCGAACAGCGCTTCGCGGGTGCCGTTGACCGGCAGTACGTTGCGCGCCGGGTCGATCCAGCCTTTGGGGACATCGAAGCGACGTTCGCACCATGCTGCGATGGCTTCGCGCAGCTCCGGGATACCGAGGGTGGTCGGGTACACGGCCATTTTTTCCAGATTGTCGGCCAGGGCCTCGGCGACAAAGCTTGGCGAACGGTGTTTCGGCTCGCCGATGGACAGCGCGATCGGGCGCTTGTCCGGGTTGGGCGTCACGCTGCCGAGCAGGGCGCGGAGTTTCTCGAACGGGTAGGGCTGGAGCTGGGACAGGGCGTTGTTCATCAATGTATCTCGTTCGGTGTGGGAACGGGCAAGCCCTGTTTCCTGTAGGCGCTGGCTTGCCAGCGATGGTCGTCAACGATAACGCGTGCTTACTGGGTAAGCGTGGCGCTTTTGATTCCTTCGCTGGCAAGCCAGCTCCTACAAAGGGCAGGTTCGCCCCCCGGATAGGGGTCGGTTGATTCAGATGCTGATGCGCGTCAGTTTGATATCGGGTTCCTGGTTGACGCTCAGTTGTTCGACGATCGCATCCTGCAGGCGGCTGCACAGCAGCGGGTCGGACAGCGGCTGGTTGTTGGCGTCGGTGATGAAAAACACGTCTTCCACGCGCTCACCGAGGGTGGCGATCTTGGCGTTTTGCAGCGACAGATCGAACTCCAGGAAAATCGTGCCAATCCGCGCCAGCAGGCCCGGGCGGTCGGGCGCCGTGAGCTCCAGTACCGTCACCTGGCGCTGTGCGTCGTTGTGGATCGTTACCTGCGGCGCAAAGGCGAAATGCTTGAGCTGACGTGGAACCCGGCGTTGGATGATGGTCGGGTAGTCGTCCGGGTT
Organism: Pseudomonas sp. PDM26; assembly: GCF_019219185.1. NCBI lineage: Bacteria > Pseudomonadati > Pseudomonadota > Gammaproteobacteria > Pseudomonadales > Pseudomonadaceae > Pseudomonas > Pseudomonas sp. PDM26. The sequence continues at coordinate 121,030 of NZ_JAHUWC010000007.1, forward strand.
GCGCAGGGCTTCGGTCAGACCGTCACGGATTTGCTTGATCCGCGCCGGGTTATCGCCGATCGAGTCGCCGTCGGTGTCGAGCACGATGTAGGTGTCGAGGGTGAACTGGCTGGTGGAGGTGATGACCCGGGCGTCGTGAATGTTCAGGTTGAGCTGGTCCATCGCGGCCACGGTCACGGCAAAGAAGTCGTGCTGGTCGGGGGCGTAGATGAAGATTTGCGTACCACCTTCAAATTCGCGCTGGGTGGTTTCCTTGATCAGTACCAATGGCCCGCCGTCGGCCGGTTGCTGGAGGATCGCGTCGCTGTGCCAGGCCACGTCGCCGGCGGTGTGGCGCAGGAAATAGTCATCACCCAACTGCGCCCACAGTTGCTCGACATCGTCCGGGTCGGTGCCGCCGCGCACCAGGATATCCAGGGCGGCGCTTTGGGTCTGACGGATCTGTTCTTCGCGGTCCACCGGGTTCTCCAGGCCACGACGCAGGGCGCGCTTGGTCTCGGTATAGAGCTGGCGCAGCAGGCTGGCGCGCCAGGAGTTCCACAGGGTCGGGTTGGTGGCGTTGATGTCGGCGACGGTCAGCACATACAGATAGTTGAGGCGGGTTTCGTCGCCGACGATCTGGGCAAAATCGTGGATCACCTGCGGGTCGGACAAGTCCTTGCGCTGGGCTGTAGTCGACATCACCAGGTGGTTTTGCACCAGCCACACGATCAGGCGGCTGTCCCACACTGGCAGATGGTGGCGCTGGCAAAAGGCCTCGGCATCCACGGCGCCGATGTCCGAGTGATCGCCATGCCGGCCTTTACCGATGTCGTGGTACAGGCCGGCCATGTAGATCAGCTCGGGTTTGGGCAGCTTGCCCATGAGCTTGCTGGCCAGCGGGAATTTTTCCGACACCTGGGTGTACTGCAACTTACGCAGGTGTTTGATCAGGTTCAGGGTGTGCGCGTCGACCGTATAGATATGGAACAGGTCATGTTGCATCTGCCCGACGATAAAACCGAATTCGGGCAGATAACGCCCAAGGATGCCGTAACGGTTCATTCGCCGCAGGTTGCGGTGGATACCGATCTTGCATTTGAACAATTCGATAAACAGGCTGGTGTTGCGAATATCGTTGCGGAAGTCGTCGTCGATCAGGTGACGGTTCTCCCGCAGCAGACGAATGGTGTCGGCGCGCACGCCCTTGATTTCCGGCTGCTGGGCCATCAGCACGAAGATTTCGAGCATGGCGAACGGCGTGCGGCGGAAGACGTTGTCGTTGCGTGCTTCGATGTAGCCGTCATGCAGCTGGAAGCGCGAGTTGATCGGCTGCGGCGGCGCTTGGTCTTCCGGTGCGAGGATGACTTCCTCGAAGTGCTGGATGATCAGGTCGCTGAGCTGGGCGATGCTCATCACCACCCGGTAATACTGCTGCATGAAATTTTCGATGGCTTGCTTGGCGTCGTCGCCTTTGAAACCCAGCAGTCCGGCAATGGTGCGCTGGTGATCGAACAGCAGGCGGTCTTCGGAGCGGCCGGCGAGCATGTGCAGGGCATAGCGAACCTTCCACAGGAACTCCTGGGAAGAGGCGAGCAGGGCATTTTCACTCTCGACCAGGAATCCTTCGCCCGCCAGTGCCCGCAAGTTCAGGGTGCCGTACTCGCGACGGGCCACCCACAGGATCGTCTGGATATCCCGCAGGCCGCCGGGCGAGCCTTTGACGTTGGGTTCCAGGTTGTATTCGGTGTCGTTGTACTTGTGGTGGCGGGCCTTTTGTTCGGCACGCTTGGCCAGGAAGAAGTCCTTGCTCGGCCACATGTGCGCGGTGCTGGTGGCGTCCAGCATGCGCTGGCGCAAATGCTCGGGGCCGGCGATGGTGCGGCTTTCCATCAGGTTGGTGACAACCGTCAGGTCGGCACGGGCTTCGACGGCACACTCGTCGACCGAGCGCACGCTCTGACCGACCTCCAGGCCGATGTCCCACAGCAGCGTCAGAAAACGCTCGATGGAATCGCGGAAAACTTCATGGTCGGCGCTGTCCAGCAGGATCAGCAAATCGATATCGGAGTAAGGATGCAATTCACCACGGCCGTAGCCGCCGACCGCAACCAGCGCGATGTCGGCGTCCTCGCTCCAGTTGAACTGATCCCAGGCTTTTTGCAGGATGTTGTCGACGAACCAGGCGCGATCCTCGATCAGCCGGCGAATGTCCCGGCCGCTACGAAAGCGCGCGTCAAGCACCTCGCGGGCCTGGCGGATCGCCTTCTTGAAGGCCGCGATCGGGCTTGCCTTCAGGGCCAGCTCAGCCTGGAACTGGCCACGGTCGAAGAGTTCGGGATCCACCTGTGGCATCGATTGGCTTTCCTTTCTGTAGGCGATGTACGGTAACGGGATCAGGCCGAAACGCGAGGGATGGTGTCATCGCTGCGCAGGGTGAAGATCTCGTAACCGGTTTCGGTCACCAGCAGGGTGTGCTCCCACTGTGCCGAGAGCTTGCGGTCCTTGGTGATCGCGGTCCAGCCGTCGCCCAGTACCTTGGTGTCGGCACGGCCCTGGTTGATCATCGGCTCGATGGTGAAGGTCATGCCGGCCTTGAGTTCCATGCCGGTGCCCGCGCGGCCGTAGTGCAGAATCTGCGGCTCTTCGTGGAACACCTTGCCGATACCGTGGCCGCAGAACTCGCGAACCACCGAGAATCCGTTCTTTTCAGCGTGCTTCTGGATGATTTCGCCGATGTCGCCCAGGCGGCAGCCGGGTTTGACGATTTCAATCGCCTTGTACATGCATTCCTGGGTCACCTTGGACAGGCGCTCGGCCCAGACCGGCACGGTGCCGACGTGGAACATGCGGCTGGTGTCGCCGTGGTAACCGTCCTTGATGACGGTGACGTCGATGTTCAGGGTATCGCCATCTTTCAGCGGCTTGTCGTTCGGGATGCCGTGGCAGACTACGTGGTTGATCGACGTGCAGATCGACTTCGGATAGCCCTTGTAGTTGAGCGGGGCAGGGATGGCTTTCTGCTCGTTGACGATGTAGTCGTGGCAGATCTGGTCCAGTTGGTCGGTGGTAACGCCCGGCTTGACATATTCGGCAATCATTTCCAGCACATCGGCGGCCAGTTTGCCGGCGATACGCATTTTGGCAATATCCTCGGGGGTTTTGAGGGTGACGGTCATACAGGCTCTCTCTGCGCCAGGCGGCGCTTTCTAAACGGAAAGGGCATTGCGCGATCGATCTTCGCAGCCCTGAAAATGCGATTCTACCAGACGATCAGCGCAAATCCGCGCCTGTGTGCATCGCTTCTCTCTATAGAATGGTGCATTCTTGGCGGATTCCAAGGGATGGAACAAAGCGCCCGCCAGGATTTCAGAATCCGGGTTTCGTTTTGCCCTGCCTTGTGATATAAAATGCGCCGCTTTCCGGGGATGTCCCGAAAAGCCTAAATCCACACACGTGTCGACACGATGACCTGGGTGCCTTCAGCTGATGCTGCTGGTTGGTCATTGGGATACGTGGAGGCCAAACCCGACTTATTAAGGAACTATCATGTCCCAAGTCAACATGCGCGATATGCTGAAGGCCGGTGTGCACTTCGGTCACCAGACCCGTTACTGGAACCCGAAAATGGGCAAGTACATTTTCGGCGCGCGTAACAAGATCCACATCATCAACCTTGAAAAAACCCTGCCAATGTTCAACGAAGCTCTGACTTTCGTAGAGCGTCTGGCCCAGGGCAAAAACAAGATTCTGTTCGTCGGCACCAAGCGTTCCGCTGGCAAGATCGTTGCTGAAGAAGCAGCACGTTGCGGTTCGCCGTACGTCGATCACCGCTGGTTGGGCGGCATGCTGACCAACTTCAAGACCATCCGTGCTTCCATCAAGCGTCTGCGTGATCTTGAAGTTCAAGCAGAAGACGGTACTTTCGCCAAGCTGACCAAGAAAGAAGCGCTGATGCGCACTCGTGACCTGGAAAAGCTGGATCGTTCCCTGGGTGGTATCAAGGACATGGGCGGTCTGCCAGACGCTCTGTTCGTTATCGACGTTGATCACGAGCGCATCGCGATCACCGAAGCCAACAAGCTGGGCATCCCGGTTATCGGCGTAGTCGATACCAACAGCAGCCCGGAAGGCGTTGACTACATCATCCCAGGCAACGATGACGCAATCCGCGCTATCCAGCTGTACATGGGTTCGATGGCTGACGCTGTCATCCGCGGTCGCAACAATGTTGCCGGCGGCACCGTTGAGTTCGCAGCTGAAGAAACTCAGGCTGCAGCTGAGTAATTGACGCCCTGGCGTTGACTCAGTAAGCAAAAAGGGGGCTTGGCCCCCTTTTTGCCACCTCGAAAACCATTTGTCGGCGCCCACTGCTCTATCTGTAACGTGCGGCAGCTAACAAGGGTGGTTCGGGAAGAATTGATCGCCCGTTCGATCGGGTGGAATGGTTGAAAACCTATCCAAGAGGATTTTGAAATGGCAGAGATTACTGCAGCGTTGGTCAAAGAACTGCGCGAGCGTACCGGCGAAGGCATGATGGATTGCAAAAAGGCCTTGACCAAGGCTGGCGGCGACATCGAGAAAGCCATTGATGACATGCGTGCTTCGGGCGCCATCAAGGCTGCCAAGAAAGCCGGCAACGTTGCCGCTGAGGGCGCAATCGCTCTGAAGGAAGACGGTAAATCCGCCGTTCTGCTGGAAGTGAACTCGCAGACCGACTTCCTGGCCCTGCAGGACGACTTCAAGGAATTTGTTGCAGCAAGCGTTGAAAAAGCGTTCGCCGACAAGTTGACTGATGTTGCTCCGCTGATCGAAGCTCAAGAAACTGCTCGCCTGGTACTGGTCGGCAAGGTTGGCGAAAACGTCAACATCCGTCGTCTGGTACGCGTTGAAGGTGACGTTGTCGGTGGCTACCTGCACGGCAACAAGATCGGTGTTGCAGTTGTCCTGAAAGGCGGCAGTGTTGAGCTGGCCAAGGACATCGCTATGCACGTAGCGGCTACCAATCCTGAATTCCTGCTGCCATCGGAAGTTTCCGCTGAAGCGATCGAGCGCGAGAAAGGCGTGTTCCTGACGCTGAACGCTGACAAGATCGCCGGCAAGCCGGAAAACATCGTTGAAAACATGGTCAAAGGCCGTATCAGCAAGTTCCTGGCCGAAGCCAGCCTGGTTGAGCAGGCTTTCGTCAAGAACCCTGAAATCAAGGTCGGCGAGCTGGCCAAGAAAGCCGGCGCTGAAATCGTTTCCTTCACTTACTTCAAAGTAGGCGAAGGCATCGAGAAGCCAGTGGACAACTTCGCAGAAGAAGTTGCTGCCCAGCTGGCTGCCGCCAAGCAATAAGACGGTTTTTTAACTGTCGCCCAGAAGAGGCTGCCCGCTCACGCGCGCAGCCTCTTTTCAGATGGGGCACCAATTTTTAATTGGTTTCCGTTTGGAACTGACTTACAAAGCCATGTTCCGATGGCGCTGAAGCAGCGCCAAGCTAGATTGAACGCCAGCTGTAAACAGCTCGCAAAGAATTTTTAAAATACGCCGCAGGAGAGATTCGCAATGGCTCAGCAGGGCAGTGGTTATCAGGCTCGCTATAAACGCATTCTACTCAAGCTTAGCGGCGAGGCCCTGATGGGCTCGGAAGAGTTCGGGATCGACCCGAAAGTTCTGGATCGCATGGCATTGGAAGTTGGCCAACTGGTCGGCATCGGTGTTCAGGTCGGTCTGGTCATCGGTGGTGGCAACCTGTTCCGCGGCGCGGCGCTCAGCGCGGCGGGCATGGATCGGGTTACTGGCGACCACATGGGCATGCTGGCCACTGTGATGAACGCCCTGGCAATGCGCGACGCGCTGGAACGTGCCAATATCTCGGCCATCGTGATGTCGGCCATTTCCATGGTAGGCGTGACCGATCACTACGATCGCCGCAAGGCCATGCGCCACTTGAACTCCAAGGACGTGGTGATTTTCGCGGCCGGTACGGGTAACCCGTTCTTTACGACGGATTCGGCTGCCTGCCTGCGTGCAATCGAAATCGATGCCGATGTCGTGCTCAAGGCGACCAAGGTCGATGGCGTTTACACCGCTGACCCGTTCAAAGACCCGCATGCCGAGAAGTTCGATCATCTGACCTACGATGAAGTGCTGGATCGCAAGCTGGGAGTGATGGATCTGACGGCCATTTGCTTGTGCCGCGACCACAAGATGCCGCTACGCGTATTTAACATGAACAAGCCCGGCGCCCTGCTGAACATCGTGCATGGCGGCGCTGAAGGAACCCTGATCGAGGAAGGCGAACAATGATCAACGAAATCAAGAAAGACGCTCAAGAGCGCATGCGCAAGTCCGTGGAATCGCTGGCGCACAATTTCGGCCGCATTCGTACCGGCCAGGCGCACCCGAGCATCCTGGAAGGCGTGATGGTTCCGTACTACGGCGCCGACACCCCGATCAAGCAAGTGGCCAACATCACCGTCAAGGACGCCCGTACCCTGCAAGTCGTCGCCTTCGAGCGCAACATGTTGGGTGCTGTCGACAAGGCGATCGGCAGTGCTGGTCTGAACCTGAACCCGACCAACCTTGGCGAGTTGCTGCTGATCAGCATGCCGGCGCTGACTGAAGAAACCCGACGTGGCTTCACCAAGCAGGCTCGTGACGTTGCTGAGGATGCCCGTGTAGCGGTGCGCAACATCCGTCGTGATGCCAACAGCCAGCTCAAGGATCTGGTCAAGGAAAAAGAAATCAGCGAAGACGAAGAGCGTCGCGCCACTGGCGAGATTGACGATCTGACCAAGAAGTTCGTGGCCGAAATCGACGCGAAGCTGGCAGAGAAAGAAAAAGACCTGATGGCCGTATAAGGGTCGCGTTTTCATGGAAAAGACCAAGCAGACTGCACCGTCCGCGGTGCCGCGCCATGTCGCGATTATCATGGATGGTAACAATCGCTGGGCGAAGAAGCGCTTTATGCCGGGTGTCGCCGGGCATAAAGCGGGTGTGGATGCGGTACGTGCGGTCATTGAGGTTTGTGCCGAGGCCAAGGTCGAAGTGTTGACCCTGTTCGCCTTTTCCAGCGAGAACTGGCAGCGTCCGGCCGATGAGGTCAGCGCCTTGATGGATCTGTTCTTCAGGGCACTGCGTCGTGAGGCCAAGCGCCTCAACGACAACAACATCAGCCTGCGCATCATTGGTGACCGCTCGCGTTTTCATCCGGAACTGCAGGCTGCCATGCGTGAAGCCGAGGCCATGACGGTTGGCGCCAATCGTTTTATCCTGCAGATCGCCGCCAATTACGGCGGTCAGTGGGATATCGCGCAAGCTGCGCAACGACTGGCGCGAGAAGTTCAGGCCGGGCACTTGCGTCCGGAAGACATCACGCCTGGACTGCTGCAGACCTGCCTGGTCACGGGCGACCTGCCGTTGCCGGACCTGTGTATCCGTACCGGTGGCGAGCACCGCATCAGCAACTTCCTGCTCTGGCAACTGGCCTATGCCGAGTTGTATTTTTCCGACCTGTTCTGGCCGGACTTCAAACACGATGCCATGCGCAATGCGCTGGCCGATTTCGCTTCCCGCCAGCGCCGCTTCGGTAAAACGAGCGAGCAGGTCGAGGCTGGAGCCCGGGTTTAATGCTTAAACAACGAATCATCACCGCGCTGATCCTGCTGCCGATTGCCTTGTGCGGGTTTTTCCTGCTTGAGGGTTCCGGTTTTGCACTGTTCATCGGTCTGGTCGTAACCCTGGGTGCCTGGGAGTGGGCGCGCCTGGCGGGTTTCGCCGCTCAGGCGTTCCGCGTCGGCTATGCCGCTGTGGTCGCATTGATGCTGTTCCTCATGTACATCCTGCCCGGCCTCGCGCCTTGGGTGTTGGGCGCTTCGGTGTTGTGGTGGGCGGTGGCGACGTACCTGGTGCTGACCTATCCGCATTCGAGCGAGCATTGGTCCAATGCGGCGACCAGGTTGGTGATCGGCCTGTTGATTCTCCTGCCGGCCTGGCAAGGCCTGGTGCAGATCAAACAATACCCGCTGGGTAACTGGCTGATCATGGCGGTGATGGTGTTGGTCTGGGGGGCCGATGTTGGCGCCTACTTCTCTGGTCGTGCTTTCGGCAAGCGCAAGCTCGCACCGCAGGTCAGTCCGGGCAAAAGCTGGGAAGGCGTGTACGGTGGTCTGGCGCTGAGTCTGGTGATTACCGCAACGGTTGCCCTGGTGCGCGACTGGACGGTGGCCGAACTGCTCAAAGGGCTGATCGGTGCCGCGCTGATCGTGTTCATTTCGGTGGTGGGCGACCTCACTGAGAGCATGTTCAAGCGCCAGTCCGGGATAAAGGACAGCAGCAATCTGCTTCCGGGGCACGGCGGCGTGCTGGATCGCATCGACAGCCTGACGGCAGCGATACCGGTATTTGCCGTGCTGCTGTGGATGGCGGCCCCATGAGCCGCTCGCAACAGATTACCGTTCTGGGTGCGACCGGCTCGATTGGCCTGAGTACGCTCGACGTCATCGCTCGCCATCCTGACCGTTATCAGGTCTTTGCCTTGAGTGGCTTCACCCGCTTGAGTGAATTGCTGGCGCTTTGCGTGCGCCATGTGCCGCGATTTGCTGTCGTGCCCGAGGTCGCTGCTGCCCGCACCTTGCAAGATGATTTGCGCGCGGCAGGTCTTTCGACCCGTGTTCTGGTGGGTGAGGAAGGTTTGTGTCAGGTGGCTTCCGATCCGGAAGTCGATACGGTCATGGCGGCCATCGTCGGTGCAGCGGGATTGCGCCCGACACTGGCGGCGGTCGAGGCTGGCAAGAAGATCCTCCTGGCCAATAAAGAAGCACTGGTCATGTCCGGCGCGCTGTTCATGCAGGCGGTGCGCAAGAGCGGTTCGGTGTTGTTGCCGATCGATAGCGAGCACAACGCGATTTTTCAGTGCATGCCGCTGGATTATGCCCGTGGCCTTGAGGCGGTCGGTGTACGTCGGATTCTGCTGACAGCTTCCGGCGGTCCGTTCCGGCAGACGCCAATGGCTGAACTGGCGCATGTTTCTCCCGATCAGGCGTGTGCGCACCCGAACTGGTCCATGGGGCGAAAAATCTCCGTTGACTCGGCCAGCATGATGAACAAGGGGCTTGAGTTGATCGAAGCCTGCTGGCTGTTCGATGCCAGGCCATCCCAGGTCGAGGTGGTGGTTCACCCGCAAAGTGTGATCCATTCGCTGGTCGACTACGTCGATGGTTCTGTTCTGGCGCAATTGGGTAATCCTGACATGCGCACGCCCATCGCCAATGCCCTGGCCTGGCCGGAGCGGATTGACTCGGGTGTGGCACCGCTGGATCTGTTTGCCATTGCGCGGCTGGACTTCCAGGCACCGGATGAAGAGCGTTTCCCTTGCCTGCGTCTGGCCCGTCAGGCAGCCGAGGCGGGTAACAGCGCGCCGGCAATGCTCAATGCGGCGAACGAAGTAGCGGTGGCGGCATTTCTCGACGAACGGGTTCGTTACCCGGAAATCGCGAGTATCATCGAAGAAGTATTGAATCTGGAGCCCGTAGTGGCAGTGGGTGATCTCGAGGCAGTGTTCACGGCAGACGCGAAGGCGCGATTGCTGGCTGGACAATGGTTGAGTCGTCACGGGCGGTAAATGCTGCGGATAGTTGACCCAGGCAGCAGCGGATCGGATTGCGGAGAAAGTAGATGAGTGCGCTCTATATGATTGTCGGCACCCTGGTCGCTCTGGGTGTGCTGGTTACCTTCCACGAGTTCGGCCATTTTTGGGTCGCGCGTCGTTGTGGGGTCAAAGTGCTGCGCTTCTCCGTGGGCTTCGGCATGCCTTTGCTGCGCTGGCACGACAAACAAGGCACCGAGTTCGTCGTCGCCGCGATCCCGTTGGGCGGCTACGTCAAAATGCTCGACGAGCGCGAGGGTGAAGTGCCCCTCGATCAGCTCGGCCAGACCTTCAATCGCAAATCCGTTCGTCAGCGCATTGCCATCGTAGCTGCAGGGCCGATAGCCAATTTCCTGCTGGCATTGGTGTTCTTCTGGGGTTTGGCAATGCTCGGCACCGAGCAGGTGCGTCCAGTCATCGGGGCTGTCGAGTCCGGAAGTATTGCGGCCAAGGCGGGTTTGAGCCCCGGCCAGGAAATCGTGGCCATTGATGGTGAGGCGACTTCTGGCTGGGCGGAGGTGAATCTGCAATTGGTTCGTCGCCTGGGTGAAAGCGGCTCGTTGCAGATAATGGTTCGCGAACAGGGCTCCACGGCTGATTCTCCTCGTGAACTTGCGCTGAACAAGTGGCTCAAAGGGGCTGACGAACCCGATCCTATCCACTCATTGGGGATTCGCCCGTGGCGCCCGGCATTGCCGCCTGTCCTGGCTGAGCTCGATCCAAAGGGGCCAGCTCAGGCTGCCGGCCTGAAGACGGGTGACCGGTTGCTGGAGCTTGATGGTCGTACGCTGGATGACTGGCAGCAGGTCGTCGATACCGTCCGTATGCATCCTGATACCAAAATCATGCTGCGGGTCGAGCGCGACGGTGCTCAAATCGATGTCCCGGTGACGCTGGCCGCTCGCGGCGAGAGCAAGTCACCCAGCGGTTACCTGGGGGCTGGGGTGAAGGCGGTCGATTGGCCACCGGAAATGATCCGCGAGGTCAGTTACGGGCCATTGGCAGCGATTGGCGAGGGGGCTCGACGCACCTGGACCATGAGCGTGCTGACCCTTGATTCTCTGAAGAAAATGTTGTTCGGCGAGCTCTCGGTAAAAAACTTGAGTGGACCGATAACCATTGCTAAAGTGGCGGGCGCTTCGGCCCAGTCGGGTGTTGCTGATTTCCTGAATTTCCTTGCTTATCTGAGTATTAGCCTGGGCGTTCTGAATTTGTTGCCCATTCCGGTACTGGATGGGGGGCATTTGTTGTTTTATCTGATCGAGTGGGCGCGTGGTCGTCCCTTGTCGGATCGGGTGCAAGGTTGGGGGGTACAGATCGGTATCAGTTTGGTGATCGGGGTGATGTTGCTTGCTCTGGTCAATGATCTGGGTCGATTGTAACGCTTCGCTGAATTGCGAATCTGCCGCATTTTGCGGCAGTTTGTTTATTGCCAGTTGGAATAAGAAAGGACTTCATGAAACGTCTGCTGCTAACTGCGGTTCTCACCGTATTGATGATCGCCGAAGTTCACGCCGAGTCCTTCACTATCTCTGATATTCGCGTCAATGGCCTCCAGCGGGTCTCCGCGGGGAGCGTCTTTGGTGCTTTGCCGTTGAACGTCGGTGAACAGGCGGATGATCGTCGCCTGGTGGAATCCACTCGTGCGTTGTTCAAAACCGGTTTCTTTCAAGATATCCAGCTGGGCCGCGATGGCAACGTCCTGGTCATCACGGTAGTCGAGCGCCCGTCTGTTGCCAGTATCGAGATCGAAGGTAACAAGGCGATCTCTACCGAAGACCTGATGAAAGGCCTCAAGCAATCCGGTCTGGCCGAAGGTGAGATATTCCAGCGTGCCACCCTCGAAGGTGTTCGTAACGAACTGCAGCGCCAGTACGTCGCCCAGGGTCGCTACTCGGCTACCGTCGATACCGAAGTAGTGCCGCAACCGCGTAACCGCGTCGGCCTGAAGGTCAACATCAACGAAGGTACGGTTGCCGCTATCCAGCACATCAACGTGGTGGGCAACACGGTTTTCCCCGATGAAGACCTGATCGACCTGTTCGAGCTCAAGACCACCAACTGGTTGTCGTTCTTCAAGAACGACGACAAGTACGCCCGTGAAAAACTGTCCGGTGACCTAGAGCGTCTGCGTTCCTACTACCTGGACCGTGGCTATATCAACATGGATATCGCTTCGACCCAGGTCTCCATTACGCCGGACAAGAAACACGTCTATATCACCGTCAACGTCAACGAAGGCGAGAAATACACCGTTCGTGACGTCAAGCTCAGCGGCGACCTGAAAGTCCCTGAAGACCAGGTCAAGTCCCTGCTGCTGGTGCAAAAAGGCCAGGTGTTCTCGCGCAAGCTGATGACCACCACCTCCGAACTGATCACCCGCCGTCTGGGTAACGAGGGTTATACCTTCGCCAACGTCAACGGCGTGCCTCAACCGCACGATGAAGATCACACCGTAGACATCCTGTTCGCGGTCGATCCGGGCAAGCGTGCCTACGTGAACCGCATCAACTTCCGTGGCAACACCAAGTCTGAAGACGAAGTGCTGCGTCGTGAAATGCGCCAGATGGAAGGCGGCTGGGCTTCGACCTACCTGATCGACCAGTCCAAGACCCGTCTGGAGCGTCTGGGCTTCTTCAAGGAAGTCAACGTTGAGACTCCGGCCGTGCCGGGTGTCGATGACCAGGTGGACGTCAACTACAGCGTTGAAGAGCAAGCCTCCGGTTCGATTACCGCCAGCGTCGGTTTCGCCCAGAGTGCCGGTCTGATCCTTGGTGGCTCGATCACCCAGAACAACTTCCTGGGTACGGGTAACAAGGTCAGCATCGGTTTGACCAAAAGCCAATACCAGACTCGCTATAACTTCGGCTTTGTAGACCCCTACTGGACCGCCGACGGCGTGAGCCTGGGTTACAACGCGTTCTACCGCACGACTGACTACGATGAGCTCGATACCGATGTCGCCAGCTACGCCGTAGACAGCCTGGGTGCCGGTGTGAGTGTCGGTTATCCAATCAGCGAGACTTCGCGTCTGACCTTCGGCCTGAATGCGCAACAGGACAAGATCAAGACCGGTCAATTCACCGTCGACGAGATTTTCGACTTCGTTAACCGTGAAGGTGATCAGTACCTGAACTTCAAGGCTTCGGCCGGCTGGTCCGAATCCACCCTGAACAAGGGCGTATTGGCGACCCGTGGTCATTCTCAAAGCTTGACGGCGGAAGCCACCATACCGGGTAGCGACCTGTCGTTCTTCAAACTCGATTACCGTGGCCAGTTGTTCCAGCCACTGAGCGAAAACTACACCATGCGCCTGCACACCGAATTGGGTTATGGCGACGGTTACGGCTCGACCGATGGCTTGCCATTCTATGAAAACTACTATGCTGGTGGTTTCAATTCGGTTCGTGGCTTCAAGGACAGCACTCTGGGTCCTCGTAGTACGCCGAGTCGTGGCGTAGGTGTAACGGGTAATGCCGGAACGGCGGCTGATCCGGACGATGATCCACTGCCGTTTGGTGGTAACGTCCTGATCCAGGGCGGTGTTGAAGTACTGTTCCCTATGCCTTTCGTCAAGGATCAGCGATCCCTGCGTACTTCGGTATTCTGGGATGTGGGTAATGTATTCGACTCCAAGTGCGAGCAGACGACCAATACCAACCCTGCGTCGAAGTCCAACACGCAGTGCAACGACGTCAGCTTGAGCAATATGGCCAGTTCTGTCGGTGTAGGTGTGACCTGGGTCACCGCACTGGGTCCTCTGAGTTTCGCATTGGCCATGCCAGTCAAGAAACCGGATAACGCTGAGACTCAAGTGTTCCAATTTTCCCTCGGCCAGACGTTCTAAGCGTCTGACCCAAGATAACGACAATGAATTTTGTAGGAGTGCATCGTGCGTAAGTTGACTCAATTGGTTCTCCTGGCCAGCGTACTGGTCGCTGGTCCGGCATTTGCCGACATGAAAATTGCTGTTCTGAACTATCAGATGGCTCTGCTGGAGTCCGACGCGGCCAAGAAATACGCCGTGGATGCCGAGAAAAAATTCGGTCCTCAGCTGACCAAGCTCAAGACTCTGGAAACCAGCGCCAAGGGCATTCAGGACCGCCTGATGTCCGGTGGCGACAAAATGCAGCAGGGCGAACGCGAGCGTCTGGAGCTTGAATTCAAGCAAAAGGCCCGTGACTTCCAGTTCCAGTCCAAGGAACTGAATGAAGCCAAGGCCGTTGCCGACCGTGAAATGCTGAAGCAGCTCAAGCCGAAACTGGACAGCGCTGTGGAAGAAGTCATCAAGAAAGGTGCTTTTGACCTGGTCTTCGAGCGTGGCGCAGTGATTGATGTCAAGCCTCAGTACGACATCACGCGCCAGGTTATCGAGCGCATGAATCAGCTGAAGTAATCCATGACCGTGACCATTAAGCTCGGCCAGTTGGCCGAGTTCCTCGGCGCCACGCTACGTGGCGATCCCGAGAAAGCAATTACTGGGCTAGCCACCTTGCAGGAGGCTGGCCCAGCTCAGTTGAGCTTTCTCGCAAACCCCCAATACCGTAAGTACCTGGCAGGCAGCCAGGCTGCAGCCTTGTTGCTGAAAGCCGCTGACGCCGAAGGTCATTGCGGGGATGTGCTGGTGGTGCCGGATCCGTATGCGGCCTACGCACGTGTTTCCCACCTGTTCGATCCCAAGCCCAAGGCCGCTGCCGGCATACATCCCACAGCAGTGATCGCTGCGGATGCGGTCGTCGATCCTGCGGCGAGTATCGGTGCTTTTGTGGTGATCGAAAGCGGTGCGCAGGTTGCAGCCGGTACGACTGTCGGCGCGCATTGCTTCATCGGTGCTCGCAGCGTGGTGGGTGAGGGGGGCTGGCTCGCGCCGCGTGTGACCCTGTATCACGACGTTCGCGTCGGCAAACGGGTCGTCATTCAGTCCGGAGCGGTGCTCGGAGGCGAAGGCTTTGGTTTTGCCAATGAAAAAGGTATCTGGCAGAAAATCGCCCAGATCGGTGGCGTGTTGATCGGCGATGACGTTGAAATCGGCGTGAATACAGCTATAGATCGCGGTGCGCTGGCCGATACCATCATCGGCAACGGTGTGAAGCTCGACAACCAGATTCAGATTGCCCACAACGTTCAGGTCGGTGATCACACCGCCATGGCGGCGTGCGTCGGGATCTCCGGCAGCACCAGGATCGGCAAGCACTGCATGCTCGCCGGTGGTGTAGGGCTGGTAGGGCACATCGACATTTGTGACAACGTTTTCATTACCGGGATGACCATGGTGACCCACTCGATTACCGAGCCGGGTGCCTATTCTTCCGGTACGGCCATGCAGCCGGCAGCCGAGTGGCGCAAAAGCGCGGCACGCATTCGTCAGCTCGATGACATCGCGCGGCGTCTGCGCCAGCTGGAAAAGCAAGTAGGGGAAGTGACCCCTGACGGTAATGCTTCATCAGATGGCTGATACCATTTCCATATCAAGTGTGCACAGCCGCTAGACTGCCTCCTTGATTTGCTAGAGGAGCGTGCGTCAGTCGCGCGCTCCCAATCTTTACATAGGCTTCCCCCCGAAATGATGGACATCAACGAGATTCGCGAATACCTGCCTCACCGTTACCCGTTCCTGCTGGTGGATCGGGTAGTGGAGCTGGATGTTGAAGGCAAGCGCATTCGCGCCTACAAGAATGTCAGCATCAACGAACCGTTCTTCAATGGTCACTTCCCTGCGCATCCAATCATGCCTGGCGTATTGATCATCGAAGCAATGGCTCAGGCTGCCGGGATCCTTGGTTTCAAAATGCTCGACGTGAAACCGGCCGACGGCACTCTTTATTACTTCGTCGGTTCCGACAAGCTGCGCTTCCGCCAGCCGGTTCTGCCAGGCGATCAGCTGATCCTTGAAGCCAAGTTCATCAGCTGCAAGCGTCAAATCTGGAAGTTCGAATGCCAGGCTTCGGTCGATGGCAAGCCTGTCTGCTCCGCTGAAATCATCTGTGCGGAACGCAAGCTATGAGTTTGATTGACCCTCGTGCAATCATCGATCCGACAGCCGTTCTGGCTGACGGCGTCGAGGTCGGCCCGTGGTCGATCGTCGGCGCAGGTGTGGAAATCGGCGAGGGGACAGTCATCGGGCCGCACGTGATCCTCAAGGGTCCGACGCGAATCGGTAAGCACAATCGCATCTACCAGTTCTCCTCGGTGGGCGAAGACACGCCTGACCTGAAGTACAAGGGCGAGGAAACCCGCCTGGTGATTGGTGATCACAACATCATCCGCGAAGGCGTGACGATTCACCGTGGCACCATCCAGGACCGTTCGGAAACGACCCTGGGCGATCACAACCTGATCATGGCCTATGCCCACATCGGCCACGACAGCGTTATCGGCAACCACTGCATCCTGGTGAACAACACCGCACTGGCGGGCCATGTGCATGTGGAAGACTGGGCGATCCTTTCCGGTTTTACCCTGGTTCACCAGTATTGCCACATTGGCGCCCACAGCTTTTCAGGCATGGGTACTGCAATCGGCAAGGATGTTCCTGCGTATGTCACGGTGTTCGGTAACCCTGCCGAAGCCCGCAGCATGAACTTCGAGGGCATGCGCCGTCGCGGTTTCAGCGAAGATGCGATTCACGCCCTGCGTCGCGCCTATAAGGTGGTTTACCGCCAGGGCCTGACCGTGGAGCAGGCGCTCGTCGAACTCACCGAGCCTTCTGCGCAGTTCCCGGAAGTAGCGGTGTTCCGCGACTCCATCCAGTCTTCGACCCGCGGCATCACCCGCTAATCATGGCCAATCTGCGTATTGCGCTGGTAGCGGGCGAGGCTTCCGGCGACATTCTGGGCGCGGGCCTCATGCGCGCACTCAAGGCTCGTCACCCGGCGGTCGAATTCATTGGTGTCGGTGGTCCGTTGATGCAGGCTGAAGGCCTGACCTCGTATTTCCCGATGGAACGTCTGTCCGTCATGGGCCTGGTGGAAGTGCTAGGCCGATTACGCGAGTTGCTGGCAAAGCGCAAGAAGCTGGTCGCCGACCTGATCGACGCGAAACCCGATGTGTTCATCGGTATCGACGCGCCAGACTTCAACCTCAATATCGAACTCAAGCTGCGTCAAGCCGGGATCAAGACCGTGCATTACGTCAGCCCGTCGGTCTGGGCCTGGCGGCAGAAGCGGGTGCTGAAGATTCGCGAAGGTTGCGACCTGATGCTCACGCTGTTCCCGTTCGAAGCCAGATTCTACGAAGAGAAGGGCGTACCGGTGCGGTTCGTCGGTCATACCCTGGCCGACGCCATTCCACTTGAAGCCGATCGCACCGCGGCGCGGGCCGAACTTGGTTTGCCTGACGGGCCGCTGGTGGCGTTGATGCCCGGCAGCCGCGGTGGTGAAGTTGGCCGACTCGGCGCGTTGTTCCTCGATACGGCCCAGCGCTTGCGTGCGCTGCGCCCGGGCGTGCGGTTTGTCATGCCTTGCGCCAGTGCGCAGCGCCGGGCTCAGCTGGAGGAGTTGTTGGCCGGTCGTGATCTGCCGCTGACCTTGCTCGATGGCAACTCTCATCTGGCCCTGGCAGCCTGCGACGCCGTGCTGATTGCCTCCGGAACCGCAACGCTTGAAGCATTGCTGTACAAGCGGCCGATGGTGGTTGCCTACCGTCTGGCACCGCTGACGTTCTGGATTCTCAAGCGCATGGTGAAAAGCCCCTACATTTCATTGCCGAACTTGCTGGCCCAGCGTCTGTTGGTACCCGAGTTGCTGCAGGACGATGCCACGGTCGAAGCGCTGGCCCAGACCTTGTCACCGCTGATCGAAGGCGGTGAAGAGCAGACCCGTGGCTTTGATGAGATTCACCGGACCCTGCGTCTGGATGCCTCCAACCAGGCTGCGGACGCAGTTCTGAACCTGATCGGCCAAGTTAAATGAGTAAAACAAGCATGCAGATGGGGCTGGATTTCACCTTGGTCGCGCAAGTCGAAGAGTTGGTTGCCGGTGTCGATGAAGTCGGTCGCGGCCCGCTCTGTGGTGCGGTAGTGACAGCAGCGGTGATCCTTGATCCGAACCGCCCGATCCTCGGCCTGAACGACTCGAAGAAACTCACCGAAGCCCGCCGCGAAAAGCTCTACGACGAAATCTGCGAAAAAGCCCTGAGCTGGTGTATCGCTCGCGCCGAAGTCGAAGAAATCGACGAACTCAATATCCTGCACGCCACCATGCTGGCCATGCAGCGTGCGGTCGCCGGGCTGCATATCCAGCCGAAGCTGGCGATGATCGACGGCAACCGTTGCCCGAAACTGCCGATGCGCTCCGAAGCCGTGGTAAAGGGCGATAGCAAGGTTCCAGCTATCGCCGCCGCATCGATTCTGGCCAAGGTCAGTCGCGACCGGGAAATGGCTGCGTTCGAATTGATTTACCCGGGTTACGGTATTGGCGGCCACAAGGGCTACCCGACCCCCGTTCATCTGGAAGCGCTCGCCCGTCTTGGTCCTACCCCGATTCACCGGCGTTCGTTTGCCCCGGTGCGTCTGGCGTATGAGGCGCGGGAAGGTCTCATCGAGAGTTAGTCGCGAGGCTGATTTTTTTTGCCAAGGCCCGGTACAATCCGGGCCTTGTTGTCTTTACGTTCTCAGACAGGATCACTATGCCGGCTTCATTCGTTCACCTACGCCTGCACACTGAATACTCCCTGGTCGACGGTCTGGTGCGGATCAAGCCGCTGGTCAAGACCCTGGTCGGCATGAACATGCCTGCCGTAGCGGTCACTGACCAGAACAACATGTGTTCCCTGGTCAAATTCTATAAAAACGCCATGGGTGCCGGGATCAAGCCGATCTGCGGCGCCGACCTGTGGCTGTCGAACAAGGATCCGGACAACCCGCTGAGCCGGATCAGCCTGCTGGTGATGAATGCCGAAGGCTATCGCAACCTCACCGAACTGATTTCCCGCGGCTATATAGATGGTCAGCGCAATGGCGCGATCATCATCGAGCGCGAATGGGTCGCTGAAGCCAATGCGGGCCTGATCATGCTGTCGGCGGCCAAAGAAGGCGAGATCGGCCAGGCCATGCTCAGCGGCAATCCCGCCGAGGCCGAAACCCTTGCCCGTGAATGGATGGACGTGTTTCCGGATCGTTTCTACCTGGAAATCCAGCGCACCAACCGCCCGAACGATGAAGAACAGCTGCACGGCGCCGTGGCCCTGGCCGAGAAGCTCGGTGCGCCGCTGGTGGCGACCAATGACGTGCGCTTCATCAAGCAGGAAGACTTCGCCGCCCACGAAACCCGCGTTTGCATCGGTGAAGGCCGCGCCCTCGACGATCCACGGCGTTCGAAGAATTACAGCGATCAGCAGTACCTCAAAAGCGCCGAGGAAATGGCCGAGTTGTTCAGCGACATTCCCGAGGCGCTGGAAAATACCGTCGAGATCGCCAAGCGCTGCAACATCGAAGTGAAGCTGGGTACGCACTTCCTGCCCAACTTCCCGATCCCCGATGGCATGACCATCGGCGAGTACTTCCGCAAGGTGTCCTTCGACGGCCTGGAGGAGCGCCTTAGTGTACTGCTGCCCAAGGACACCACCGAAGACTACGAGGCCAAGCGTCAGGTCTATGTCGACCGGCTGAATTTCGAGCTGGATATCATTATCCAGATGGGGTTCCCCGGGTACTTCCTGATCGTGATGGACTTTATCCAGTGGGCCAAGAACAACGGCGTACCGGTAGGTCCTGGCCGTGGATCGGGTGCCGGGTCGCTGGTGGCCTATGTGCAGAAGATCACCGACCTCGATCCGCTGGAATACGACCTGCTGTTCGAACGTTTCCTCAACCCGGAACGGGTATCCATGCCCGACTTCGACGTCGACTTCTGCATGGACGGTCGTGACCGGGTGATCGACTACGTGGCCGAGAAGTACGGCCGCAATGCGGTAAGCCAGATCATCACCTTCGGTTCCATGGCCGCCAAGGCTGTGGTCCGCGACGTGGCGCGGGTGCAGGGCAAGTCCTATGGACTGGCGGATCGTCTGTCGAAGATGATTCCGTTCGAAGTCGGCATGACCCTGGAAAAGGCCTACGAGCAGGAAGAGATCCTGCGCGATTTCATCAAGGTCGATGAAGAGGCTGCGGAAATCTGGGAGATGGCCCGCAAGCTCGAAGGCGTTGTGCGTAACGTCGGCAAGCACGCCGGTGGTGTGGTGATCGCGCCAACCAAACTGACCGACTTCTCGCCGATCTATTGCGACGAGGCCGGTGACGGTCTGGTTACCCAGTTCGACAAGGATGACGTTGAAGCTGCCGGCCTGGTGAAGTTCGACTTCCTCGGCCTGCGAACCCTGACGATCATCGACTGGGCGCTGAAAACCATCAACCGCGACCGCGCCAAGGTCAACGAACCGCCACTGGATATTGCGTTCATCCCGCTGGACGACAAACCGACCTATACGCTGCTGCAAAAAGCCGAAACCACGGCAGTGTTCCAGCTTGAATCCCGGGGCATGAAGGAGCTGATCAAAAAGCTCAAGCCCGACTGCCTGGAAGACTTGATCGCACTGGTGGCGCTGTTCCGTCCGGGCCCGCTGCAATCGGGCATGGTGGACGACTTCATCAACCGTAAGCACGGTCGCGCCGAGCTGGCGTACCCGCACTCGGACTACCAGTACGAAGGCCTCAAGCCTGTACTGGCACCGACTTACGGCATCATCCTGTATCAGGAACAGGTGATGCAGATTGCTCAGGTCATGGCCGGTTACACCCTCGGTGGCGCGGACATGCTACGTCGCGCCATGGGTAAGAAAAAACCCGAGGAAATGGCCAAGCAGCGCGGCGGCTTCATTGAAGGTTGCGCCACCAATAATATCGATGCGGACCTCGCCGGTAACATCTTCGACCTGGTGGAAAAATTCGCCGGTTACGGCTTCAACAAGTCCCACTCCGCCGCTTATGGCCTGGTGTCGTACCAGACCGCATGGCTGAAAGCGCATTACCCGGCGCCGTTCATGGCCGCGGTACTTTCGGCGGATATGCACAACACCGACAAGGTCGTGACCTTGATCGAAGAAGTGCGGACCATGAAGCTGCGTCTCGACGCACCGGACGTGAACACGTCCGAATTCAAGTTCACGGTGAACGAGGAAGGCCGGATCATTTACGGCCTGGGTGCCATCAAGGGCGTGGGTGAGGGCCCGGTCGAGGCGATCACCGAAGCGCGTCTGGCCGGTCCGTTCAAGGACCTGTTCGATTTCTGCGCCCGGGTCGACCTCAAGCGTATCAACAAGCGCACCCTCGACGGCTTGATCCGCAGCGGCGCGCTGGATCGCCTCGGGCCGTATTTCCACGATGAACAGAAAGCCTACCAGGCCAACATCGACCGCAATCGCGCAGTGCTGCTGACGGCCATGGAAGAAGCGATCAAGGCGGCCGAACAAACTGCACGCACCCAGGACAGCGGTCACTCCGACCTGTTCGGCGGTCTGTTTGTCGAAGAAGACGCCGACGTCTACGCCAATCACCGCAAGGCCAAGGAATTGACCCTCAAGGAACGCCTGAAAGGGGAGAAAGATACCCTCGGCCTGTACCTGACCGGTCACCCGATCGACGAGTACGAAGGTGAAATCCGTCGCTTTGCCCGTCAGCGCATCATCGACCTGAAGCCGGCGCGCGATACCCAGACGGTCGCCGGGATGATCATCGCCTTGCGGGTGATGAAGAACAAAAAGGGCGACAAGATGGGGTTTATCACCCTCGACGACCGCTCAGGACGGATCGAGGCCTCGCTGTTTTCCGAAGCATTCCACTCCGCGCAGTCGCTGTTGCAGACCGACGCGATGGTGGTGGTCGAAGGCGAGGTCAGCAATGACGACTTCTCCGGTGGCCTGAAGTTGCGGGTCAAGCGGGTGATGAGCATGGAAGATGCGCGCACCAACCTGGCCGAAAGCCTGCGCCTGAAGTTGCACGCCAAGGACCTCAAGGGCGATCAGCTACGCTGGCTGGGTGAACTGTTGAAGCGTCACCGCGGTGCTTGTCCGATCACCATGGATTACACCAGCCCTGATGCGAAGGCCTTGTTGCAGTTCGGCGAAGGCTGGCGGATCGATCCGGCGGATGCGTTGATTCAAGCCCTGCGTGACCAGTTCGGGCGAGACAACGTCTTCCTCCAATACCGTTGACCGGCAGGTGATATCAGAGCGCCTGCCCGCAACCTGAATTTTTAATCTCGACCTCAACGCGCCTCTCCCTTAAGGTAGGGCGCGAATAGACAACCGGCCGGCCCAAGATCCCTTGGGACTCGACCCAAGACGGACGCCTATGAACCCGAATTTTCTAGATTTCGAACAGCCGATCGCCGACCTGCAAGCCAAGATCGAAGAGTTGCGCTTGGTCGGTAATGACAATTCGCTGAATATCGGCGATGAGATCTCCCGCCTGCAGGACAAGAGCAAAACGCTGACCGAAGACATTTTCGGCAAGCTGACCAGCTGGCAGATCGCACGTCTGGCGCGTCACCCGAAACGTCCGTATACCCTGGACTACATCGAACACATCTTCACCGAGTTCGATGAGTTGCACGGTGACCGTCACTTCTCCGACGACGCTGCCATCGTTGGCGGTATTGCCCGTCTGGACGACCAGCCGGTGATGATCATCGGTCACCAGAAGGGCCGTGAAGTACGCGAGAAAGTTCGCCGCAACTTCGGCATGCCACGTCCGGAAGGCTACCGCAAAGCTTGCCGCCTGATGGAAATGGCCGAGCGTTTCAAAATGCCGATCCTGACCTTCATCGACACCCCGGGCGCCTACCCTGGCATCGACGCCGAAGAGCGTAACCAGAGCGAAGCGATCGCCTGGAACCTGCGTGTCATGGCTCGTCTGAAAACCCCAATCATCGCCACCGTGATCGGTGAGGGTGGTTCCGGTGGTGCACTGGCGATCGGTGTCTGCGACCAGTTGAACATGCTGCAGTACTCGACCTACGCGGTGATCTCACCGGAAGGTTGCGCTTCGATTCTGTGGAAAACCGCCGAGAAAGCACCGGATGCCGCAGAAGCGATGGGCATCACCGCCGAGCGCCTCAAAGGCCTGGGTATCGTGGACAAGGTTATTGGCGAGCCATTGGGTGGCGCGCACCGTGACCCGGCCGCTGCTGCCGCATCGATCCGCGCCGAGCTGAGTTCGCAACTGAAGATGCTGAAGAAGTTCGATAACGACGCGCTGTTGAAGCGCCGTTATGATCGACTGATGAGCTACGGTCTCTAACTGAGCTCGCGGTACCCTTGTAGGAGCTGCCGCAGGCTGCGATCTTTTGACTTTGATTTTAAAAAACAAGATCAAAAGATCGCAGCCTGCGGCAGCTCCTACAGGGGGTTTATGTGAAGCGATCGATCCTGATGAATCCTTCCGATATTGATTGGCATGCCAGGCTCTTGCTGAATCTGAAGCCTTGGCGCAACGCTTTAACCTGGCACATCGCCTTCTCCGGCGGTCTGGACTCCACCGTCCTGCTGCACCTTCTTGCACACCTCGCAAAAACCGAGTCCCTCCCTGCGCTCAGCGCCATCCACGTTCATCACGGCCTTCAAGCCGTGGCCGATGCGTGGCCGGAACATTGTCGTGCTGTGTGCGCTGCGCTGGGCGTGCCGCTGCAAGTGGTTCGCGTGCAGGTGCAACCGGGTGCCAGCCTTGAGCGTGCAGCCCGGGATGCGCGGTATCGCGCCTTCACTGAAACCGTTCAGGCTAACGAGGTGCTGCTGACAGCCCAGCACCGCGACGATCAGGCGGAAACCCTGCTGTTTCGCTTGTTGCGCGGAGCGGGCGTGCGCGGATTGTCCGGTATGCCGCGTCAGCGCCCGTTGGGCAAGGGGCATTTGCTGCGGCCATTGCTTGATGTCACGCGGGCTGAACTGGAGGCTTATGCCAGTGCGCATGGCTTGAGCTGGATTGAAGATCCCTCGAACCAGGATCGGCAGTACTCGCGCAATTACCTTAGGCATCAAGTCTTCCCCGTGCTGATCCAGCGCTGGCCGCAGGCGGTGGCGACCATGGCCCGCAGCGCGGCGCATTTGACTGAAGCGCAGGGGTTGCTCGAAGAGCTGGCCGACATGGATTTGCGTGAGGCCAGCGCTGCCAGTGAGTTCGAATGGCTGGGATTGCGATCCCTTGAACTGGCGCCGCTTGCGCAATTGTCTGTTGCCCGGCAGCGCAATGCCTTGAGTCATTGGCTCGAACCGTTGACCCGTCTGCCAGACACCGACCATTGGTCGGGTTGGGAAGATTTGCGTGACGCGACCGGCGATGCCAGTCCGGTGTGGCGACTGGCCGATGGCGAACTGCGTCGAACGGGCGGGCGGATATGGTGGCTGTCCGGTTGCTGGTTGCGTCCACTGCCCGTCGCCGGAGTGTGGCAGGATCCGGCGTCACCGCTGGCTATCCCGGACAACGGCGTGCTTTCGCTCACCGGGCAAATACCCGATGGCCCGTTACAGATCCGCTATCGTGAAGGGGGAGAGGTCATGGCTTTGCCTGGTCGCGGCCATCGGGACCTGAAACGTTTGCTCAATGAAAACGGTGTACCGTCCTTCGTACGCGGCAGATTGCCGCTGCTCTACAAAGACGACCAATTGCTGGCAGTGGCGAACCTGAAAGGACTCGACGGTAGTGTGAGCGGAGGCTGGAATTTACATTGGCAGCCACCAGGCGAGGATCTGGGTTTGAGATGAAAGGGGCTTTCCGGTAGACTACGCTCCCTTCTTGATACAACTTCTGTGGATTCGCCTGAATTGCAGGAGTTGCCGATTACCAGGCAGTCTTTGCTGGGCGATTCCAAAAAATGTGTAGCGAGCAACGAACCGGTGTTTCATTTTCCGGTCTGTCCCAACGCGGCGGTTTTTTTGAAAGGTGCACTGTGATTAATGCAGGTGATCGGGGGCTTCGGCCTTCCTTCGCTTTCCCCGGCGGCTCGGACCGCTTTAACGCAGACTTCTAGGGTTTTTCATGACGCGCTACATATTCGTCACGGGCGGTGTTGTTTCTTCATTGGGGAAAGGCATTGCATCGGCATCATTGGCGGCCATCCTGGAGGCGCGGGGACTTAAGGTCACCATGCTGAAGCTGGACCCGTACATCAACGTCGACCCGGGCACCATGAGCCCGTTCCAGCACGGTGAAGTGTTCGTCACTCACGACGGCGCCGAGACCGACCTGGACCTGGGCCACTACGAGCGGTTCATCCGCACGACCATGACCCAGAACAACAACTTCACCACCGGCCGTGTCTACGAACACGTCCTGCGCAAAGAGCGCCGTGGTGACTACCTGGGTGCAACCATCCAGGTGATCCCGCACATCACCGACGAAATCAAGCGCCGCATCATCAAGGGTGCGGGCGACGCTGACGTGGCAATGGTCGAGATCGGCGGCACCGTGGGTGACATCGAGTCGCAACCGTTCCTCGAAGCCATCCGCCAGTTGCGTTTCGAAGTCGGCGCCAAGCGCGCGATGCTGATGCACCTGACACTGGTGCCGTACATCGCCACTGCCGGCGAAACCAAGACCAAGCCAACCCAGCACTCGGTGAAGGAACTGCGTTCCATCGGCCTGCAACCCGACGTGCTGGTCTGCCGCTCCGACCATCCGATCGATATTTCCTCGCGTCGCAAGATCGCGCAGTTCACCAACGTTGAAGAGCGTGCGGTGATCGGCCTGGAAGACGCTGACACCATCTACAAGATCCCGGGCATCCTGCACTCCCAGGGCCTGGACGATTTCGTCGTCGAGCGTTTCGGCCTGCAATGCGGCGGTGCCGATCTGTCCGAGTGGGAAGCCGTGGTCGACGCCAAGCTCAACCCTGAGCACGAAGTCACCATCGCCATGGTCGGCAAGTACATGGAACTGCTGGACGCCTACAAGTCGCTGATCGAAGCGATGAGTCATGCCGGCATCAGCAACCGTACCAAGGTCAACCTGCGCTACATCGATTCCGAAGACATCGAGAACCAGGGCACTGCGTTGCTGGAAGGTGTCGATGCCATCCTGGTACCTGGCGGCTTCGGTCTGCGTGGCGTTGAAGGCAAGATCACTGCCGTTCAATACGCTCGCGAAAACAAGGTTCCATACCTGGGTATCTGCCTGGGCATGCAAGTGGCCGTTATCGAGTTCGCCCGTAACGTGATGGGCTGGAAAGACGCCAACTCCACCGAGTTCGATCGTGCCAGCGGTCACCCGGTCGTGGGCCTGATCACCGAGTGGGAAGATGCCACCGGCGCTGTCGAAACCCGTACCGAAACCTCCGATCTGGGCGGCACCATGCGCCTGGGCGCGCAGGATTGCCTGCTGGAGCCGGGCTCCCTGGTCCACGGTTGCTACGGCAAGGACGTGATTGTCGAGCGTCATCGTCATCGCTACGAAGTGAACAACAACCTGCTGCCGCAAATCATGGAGGCTGGTTTGAAAATCTCCGGTCGCTCCGGTGATGGCGCGCTGGTTGAAGTGGTTGAAGCACCGGATCACCCATGGTTCGTCGCTTGCCAGTTCCACCCAGAGTTCACCTCGACGCCACGCGACGGTCACCCGCTGTTCAGTGGTTTCGTCAAGGCAGCGTTGACTCAACACCAGAAGAAGGCGTAACCCCGATGGCACAGAAGATCATCCGCGTCGGCGACATCGAGATTGCCAACGACAAACCCATGGTGCTGTTCGGCGGCATGAACGTGCTGGAAAGCCGTGACATGGCCATGCAGGTTTGCGAAGAGTATGTGAAGGTCACCGAAAAGCTCGGTATCCCTTACGTGTTCAAGGCCAGTTTCGACAAGGCCAACCGGTCTTCTGTGACCTCCTATCGTGGTCCTGGCCTGGAAGAAGGCATGCGCATCTTCCAGGACATCAAGCAAGCCTTTGGCGTGCCGATCATCACCGACGTCCACGAACCTGATCAGGCCGCGGTCGTCGCTGAAGTCTGCGACATCATCCAGTTGCCGGCCTTCCTGTCGCGCCAGACCGACCTCGTGGTCGCGATGGCCGAGACGGGCGCAGTGATCAACATCAAGAAAGCCCAGTTCCTCGCCCCTCAGGAAATGAAGCACATCCTGAACAAGTGCGTGGAAGCGGGTAACGATCAGTTGATCCTCTGCGAGCGTGGTTCGAGCTTCGGCTACAACAACCTGGTCGTCGACATGCTCGGCTTCGGCATCATGAAGCAGTTCGAATACCCGGTGTTCTTCGACGTGACCCACGCGCTGCAAATGCCTGGTGGTCGCTCCGATTCCGCCGGCGGTCGTCGCGCCCAGGTCCTCGATCTGGCAAAAGCCGGCATGAGCCAGTCCCTGGCTGGCTTGTTCCTCGAAGCTCACCCGGATCCGGACAACGCCAAATGCGACGGTCCTTGCGCCTTGCGCCTGGACAAACTGGAGCCATTCCTGGCCCAGCTCAAGGTTTTGGACGAACTGGTGAAGAGTTTTCCGACGGTAGAAACCGCGTAATCCTCAATTCTCCGGTAAAGTACCGCACGATTTAACGCTCAGGCCCTCGGGCCTGAGCCTTGTCGTCTGCAAGACTGCCCGCTGCACCTCACTTGCCGACGATCAAAGATTTCCTACAGCTGCGTCGTTTTCGTCAACTTTGGAGTGTTTACAACAATGGCTAAAATCGTCGACATCAAAGGTCGTGAAGTTCTCGACTCCCGTGGCAATCCCACCGTGGAAGCGGACGTGCTTCTCGACAACGGCATCATCGGCAGTGCCTGCGCGCCGTCCGGTGCTTCCACTGGCTCGCGTGAAGCGCTCGAGCTGCGTGATGGCGACAAGAGCCGTTACCTGGGCAAGGGCGTTCTGAAGGCAGTAGCCAACATCAACGGTCCGATCCGCGACTTGTTGAAAGGCATGGACCCAAGCGACCAGAAAGCGCTCGATCTGGCCATGATCAAGCTCGACGGTACTGAAAACAAAGGTTCCCTGGGCGCCAACGCGATCCTCGCCGTTTCCCTGGCCGCGGCCAAGGCAGCAGCACAGGACCAGGACCTGCCGCTGTACGCTCACATCGCCAACCTGAACGGCACCCCGGGTGTTTACTCGATGCCGGTTCCGATGATGAACATCATCAACGGCGGCGAGCACGCCGATAACAACGTCGACATCCAGGAATTCATGGTTCAGCCGGTTGGCGCCAAGTCTTTCTCGGAAGGTCTGCGCATGGGCACCGAGATTTTCCATCACCTCAAAGCTGTGCTGAAGGCCCGTGGCCTGAGCACTGCCGTGGGTGACGAAGGTGGTTTCGCGCCTAACCTGGCTTCCAACGAAGACGCTTTGAAAGTGATCTCCGAAGCCGTAGCCAACGCTGGCTACAAACTGGGCACCGACGTGACCCTGGCTCTGGACTGCGCAGCCAGCGAATTCTACGAAGACGGCAAGTACAACCTGTCCGGCGAAGGCCAGGTGTTCACCGCCGAAGGTTTCGCTGATTACCTCAAAGGCCTGACCGAGCGTTACCCGATCATCTCCATCGAAGATGGCCTGGACGAGTCCGACTGGGCTGGCTGGAAGATCCTCACCGACAAGATCGGCGAGAAGACCCAGCTGGTAGGCGACGACCTGTTCGTCACCAACACCAAGATCCTGAAAGAAGGCATCGACAA
The DNA here is from genome assembly GCF_019219185.1 of Pseudomonas sp. PDM26. Classification (NCBI taxonomy): domain Bacteria; kingdom Pseudomonadati; phylum Pseudomonadota; class Gammaproteobacteria; order Pseudomonadales; family Pseudomonadaceae; genus Pseudomonas; species Pseudomonas sp. PDM26. The sequence continues at coordinate 149,245 of NZ_JAHUWC010000007.1, forward strand.
GAAGATCGCCAACTCGATCCTGATCAAGTTCAACCAGATCGGCACCCTGACCGAAACCCTGGAAGCCATCCAGATGGCCAAGGCTGCCGGTTACACTGCCGTGATCTCGCACCGCTCCGGCGAAACCGAAGATTCGACCATTGCCGACCTGGCCGTGGGCACCTCGGCTGGCCAGATCAAGACCGGCTCCCTGTGCCGCTCCGATCGCGTTTCCAAGTACAACCAACTGCTGCGTATCGAAGAGCAGTTGAACGGCAAAGCCAAGTACAACGGTCGCAGCGAGTTCCGCGGCTGATTGTTAAATTGTAAAAAGTCAGCGGATTGTGTCGGAAAAATCGCTACAGCGACGTTTTTGCCACTAATCTGATGCCTTATATGCACAAGCCTGGTTCTTCCAGGCTTCGTGCTATCAGAAGCTTCACGTTTTGGCATGGCTGTCTTTTTTCACTGGATACCTGATATTCGATGCGCAGTCCCAATTGGTTGTTCCTCGTCTTGCTCCTGCTGCTGGCTGGCCTGCAGTACCGCTTGTGGGTGGGTAATGGCAGCCTGGCGCAAGTGGCCGAGTTGACTCAGCAGATTGCCGATCAGCAAGCTGAGAACCAGGCATTGCTGGAACGCAATCGGGTGATGGACGCCGAAGTCAGTGAGTTGAAAAAGGGCATGGAGACCGTTGAAGAACGGGCTCGCCATGAGTTGGGCATGGTCAAGGACGGTGAAACCCTTTACCAGCTCGCGCAATGAACCAGACCTTACCGGCCTTCTGGGCCGTGATTCCTGCCGCGGGCGTCGGTGCCCGTATGGCTGCAGACCGTCCCAAGCAATACTTGCAACTGGGCGGGCGCACTATTCTCGAACACAGCCTCGGCTGTTTTCTTGGTCATCCAGGCCTGAAAGGTCTGGTGGTCAGTCTTGCTGTTGACGATCCTTATTGGCCGAACCTGGCGTGTGCCAGTGATCCGCGTATTGCCCGGGTCGAGGGCGGCTCCGAACGTTCCGGGTCGGTGCTCAATGCGTTGCTGCACCTGCATGCGCAAGGTGCCGACGATGAGGATTGGGTACTGGTTCACGATGCCGCACGGCCGAACCTCAGTCGTGACGATCTGGACAAGCTGCTGGCTGAGCTGGCAGACGATCCTGTCGGCGGACTGCTGGCGGTTCCGGCTCGGGATACGCTCAAGCGAGTCGACAAGCACGGTCGTGTGGTCGAAACCGTGGATCGCAGCGTGATCTGGCAGGCCTACACGCCACAGATGTTTCGCCTTGGGGCGTTACATCGCGCACTGGCTGACAGTTTGGTGGCCGATGCCGTTATCACTGACGAAGCTTCGGCGATGGAGTGGGCCGGTTCGGCACCACGCCTGATCGAAGGGCGGTCCGATAACCTCAAGGTCACGCGTCCTGAAGACCTTGAATGGTTGAGGCAGCGTTGGGCCAATCGTTGCTAAAAGATCGCAGCCTGCGGCAGCTCCTGCAGAAATCGGGCACGACATCCATTTGCGGATCACCCGAAATCCTGTAGGAGCTGCCGCAGGCTGCGATCTTTTGATCTTAAATCCTGTACTCCTGCCTTTCAGCCAATCCCTCCTTCAAAAAATCCACCAGCTTGCGCACCTTCGGCGACAGATGCCGCTGCTGCGGATACAACGCCCAAACGGCAGTGTTCGGTGGTTGATGTGCTTCCAGCAACGAAATCAATGCGCCGCTATTCAAATGTTCCAGCACGTAATAGTCCGGCAACTGACACAGTCCTACGCCCTGTAGCGCGGCATCCAGTACGGCTTGCCCACTGTTGCAACGCCAGTTTCCCTGCACCCTTTGCGAAAACTCCCGCCCGTTCTGCTCCAGTTGCCATAAGTCCGAGCTGCCGATGAGGCAGTTGTGGCGACTGAGTTCCGACAGGCTGTGCGGCCGACCGTAGCGCTCAAGGTAGGACGGCGATGCACAGAGAAACATGCGTCGCGGCGCGAGGCGGGTGGCGACCAACCGTGAATCCTGCAAACGCCCGAGGCGAATCGCCAGGTCGAGGCCTTCGTGCACCAGGTCAAGCTGGCGATTGGTCAGTTCGATGTCGATGCGCAGTTGCGGATACAGCCCCATGAAACGCGTTACCAGCGGCACGATGAAGCGTTCTCCGTAGGCTACGGCGCAGGTCATGCGCAGCATGCCCTTGGGTTCGCTGGTCAGGTCGCCCACCGCCCGCAAGGCCTCTTCGCGGCCGTCCTGCAAACGCTGGCAGTGCTGCAGGAAGGTTTGCCCGGCTTCGGTCAGCGTGACCCGGCGGGTACTGCGGTAGAGCAGACGGGTTTGCAGGCGCTCTTCGAGGCGTACGATTTGTCGACTGATATGGGAAGAAGAAACCCCGAGGCGTTCCGCGGCAGCGGTAAACTGGCTGCATTCAGCCACGGCGACAAATTCGTCGATTCCTTCCCAGCGGTTTTCGGACATGGATGATTATCCCTGTGCAGCAATAATGTTTTGCTTTTGTCCGGATTATTCACTGTAGGGCGCTGTAATACACTCCCTGTCTCGTTTTTTTCACTGGAGAGTCATCATGATCAAGTCGCGCGCCGCCGTTGCCTTCGAGGCCAAGAAACCCCTCGAAATCGTTGAAGTCGATGTCGCCATGCCCAAGGCCGGCGAAGTCTTGCTGCGCGTGGTGGCTTCCGGTGTTTGCCATACCGATGCCTACACCTTGTCCGGTGCCGATCCGGAAGGCATCTTCCCGTCGATTCTCGGCCATGAAGGCGGGGCGATCGTGGAAGCGATTGGCGAGGGCGTAACTTCCCTTGCGGTCGGCGATCATGTGATCCCGCTGTACACCCCGGAATGCGGCAAGTGCAAATTCTGTCTGTCGGGCAAAACCAACCTCTGCCAGGCGATTCGTGCGACCCAGGGTAAAGGCCTGATGCCGGATGGCACTTCGCGTTTTTCCTACAAGGGCGAAACGATTTTTCATTACATGGGCACCTCGACTTTTTCCGAGTACACCGTGCTGCCAGAAATCTCCGTCGCCAAGATTCCTAAAGAAGCACCGCTGGAAAAAGTCTGCCTGCTGGGCTGCGGTGTCACCACCGGCATCGGTGCGGTACTCAACACCGCGAAGGTGAAACCGGGTGACACCGTAGCCATTTTCGGCCTCGGCGGCATCGGTCTGTCGGCTGTCATTGGCGCTGTCAAAGCCAAGGCTGCCCGCATCATCGCGATCGACATCAACCCGGCGAAATTCGAAATCGCCAAGCAACTGGGTGCAACCGACTGCGTGAACCCGAAGGACTTCGATCGCCCGATCCAGGAAGTCATCGTCGACATGACCGATGGTGGCGTCGATTTTTCCTTCGAGTGCATCGGCAACGTACAACTGATGCGCGCGGCGCTGGAGTGCTGCCACAAGGGCTGGGGCGAATCGGTCATCATCGGCGTTGCCGGTGCCGGGCAGGAAATCTCGACCCGTCCGTTCCAGCTGGTCACCGGTCGTGTCTGGCGCGGTTCGGCGTTTGGTGGCGTGCGCGGCCGTACCGAATTGCCAAGCTATGTGGAAATGGCCGAGTCCGGTGAGATTCCGCTGGATACCTTCATCACCCACACCATGGGCCTGGAAGATATCAACAAGGCGTTTGACCTGATGCATGAAGGAAAAAGCATCCGCTCCGTCATCCATTTCTGAGGTCTGTCATGAGCCTGGAAAATATCTCCTGCCAGAAAAGCTTCGGCGGCTGGCACAAGCGCTATCGCCATCGCTCGGAAGTGCTCGGCTGCGACATGGTGTTCGCCGTCTATCTGCCACCGCAGGCGGAGCAGGGTGGCAAGCTGCCGGTGTTGTACTGGTTGTCCGGCCTGACCTGCACCGACGAGAACTTCATGCAAAAGGCCGGCGCCATGCGCATGGCCGCGGAGTTGGGGCTGATCATCGTCGCACCGGACACCAGCCCTCGCGGTCCTGATGTGCCGGGCGATCCGGATGGCGCCTGGGACTTCGGCCTCGGCGCCGGGTTTTATCTAAATGCAACCCAGGAACCCTGGTCGCGCCACTATCGGATGCATGACTATGTCGTGCAGGAATTGCCGACATTGGTCGAAGCCCATTTCCCTGCGTCGGACAAACGCGGTATCAGTGGTCATTCCATGGGCGGCCACGGTGCGCTGGTCTGCGCATTGCGCAATCCGGGGCGCTATCTGTCGGTGTCGGCGTTCTCGCCAATTAACAATCCGATGGATTGCCCGTGGGGGCAGAAAGCCTTCTCTCGCTATCTGGGAGAGGACCGTTCGAAATGGCGCGAATGGGATGCCTGCGCGTTGATTGCCGAGGCTGATGAAAAGCTGTCGCTGTTGGTCGACCAAGGTGATCGCGATGATTTCCTCGCCAACCAGCTCAAGCCGGACGCCTTGCAGCAGGCGGCCAAACTGGCGGGTCACCCGTTGACGTTGCGCCTGCAACCCGGCTATGACCACAGCTATTTCTTCATCACCAGTTTCATTGACGACCACTTGCGGCATCACGCGCATGCTCTAGGTGCCTAATGCAGGTAGAATCACGCCCTGACAAAAATCGGGGCGTTTTTTTATGCGTATTGGCCACGGCTATGATGTGCACCGTTTCACTGAAGGCGATTTCATCACTCTGGGTGGCGTGCGCATTGCACACAGCTTCGGGCTGCTCGCTCACTCTGACGGTGACGTCCTCTTGCACGCCTTGAGCGATGCCTTGCTCGGCGCCGCGGCGCTGGGAGACATCGGCAAGCATTTCCCGGATACCGACTCGCAATTCAAGGGCGCCGACAGCCGTGCGCTGTTGCGTCACGTCGTCGCGCTGGTCCATGCCAAGGGCTGGAAAGTCGGCAACGTCGATAACACCATTGTCGCCCAGGCGCCGAAAATGGCCCCGCATATCGAATCGATGCGCGCGCTGATTGCCGCGGATCTTCAAGTAGAGTTGGATCAAGTGAACGTGAAAGCTACCACCACCGAAAAGCTCGGCTTTGTCGGTCGCGAAGAAGGCATTGCCGTGCACTCCGTTGCCTTGTTGCTGCGCGCATGAACGAGGCGCAACTGCTCGGCCCGCGGGCCTATGGTGAGCCCCTCGGCACCGCGGTACTGAAAGCCATCGCGGAAGATTTCCAGGTCGACGAAGTCCTCGACATCCCCCTGAGTGGCGAAGGCGAACACTTGTGGATCTGGGTGGAAAAACGCGGTCTGAACACAGAAGAAGCGGCACGGCGGATTGCCAAGGCAGCAGGTGTGCCATTGCGCACCGTCAGCTATGCCGGGCTCAAGGATCGTCAGGCGTTGACTCGCCAGTGGTTCAGCGTGCAACTGCCGGGCAAGGCCGACCCTGATCTGTCGGCCGCGCAAAACGATACGCTGAAGATCCTCAAGACCGCCCGCCACAAGCGCAAGTTGCAACGCGGTGCGCACTCGGCCAACGGTTTTACGTTGCGCCTGACTCAATTCGCCGGTGACAAGCCTGCGCTTGAAGAGCGTCTGCAACTGATTGCCAAACAAGGTATCCCCAATTATTTCGGCGCCCAGCGTTTCGGTCATGACGGCGGCAACGTCGTCGACGCACGCGCCTGGGCCGCGCGCAAGGCCTTGCCGGAGCAGCGCAATGTGCGCTCGCGTCTGCTTTCCACGGCGCGCAGTTTTTTGTTCAATCAGGTGCTGGCCGCGCGTGTCGCCGATGGCACCTGGCAGCGTGCCTTGGTGGGCGATCTGCTGGCGTTCACCGACAGTCGCAGCTTTTTCCCGGCAGGCAAAGCCGAGTGCAGCGACCCGCGCCTGGCGATTCTCGATCTGCACCCGACCGGTCCGCAGTGGGGCGAAGGTGACTCGCCGGCCACGGGCGTTGTCCATGAACTGGAGCAGGCCATCGCCGCACGCGAAGCGGATTTGCGTGACTGGTTGATCAACGCCGGTATGAGCCACGAACGTCGCATCCTGCGGCTGCCCATTGGCGGGCTGACGTGGCATTATCCCGAGCCTGACATTCTGCAACTGGAATTCATCCTGCCGGCCGGATGCTTCGCCACCGTATTGGTGCGTGAGCTTGTTGATCTGGTGCCGGTGGGGCAGACGGACAGCCCATGCGTATTCTGATTTCTAACGACGATGGGGTAACCGCACCCGGTCTCGCCGCGCTTTATGCTGCGCTGGCGGATTACACCGAATGCGTGGTTATCGCCCCGGACCAGGACAAAAGCGGCGCCAGCAGTTCGCTGACGCTCGACCGTCCGTTGCACCCGCAAACCCTGGCCAACGGCTTTATCAGCCTCAACGGCACCCCCACCGATTGCGTGCACCTGGGCCTCAACGGCCTGCTGGAGCGCGAAGCGGACATGGTGGTTTCCGGTATCAACCTGGGCGCGAACCTGGGGGACGATGTCCTGTATTCCGGTACGGTGGCGGCGGCCCTTGAGGGGCGTTTCCTGAAACACCCTTCGTTTGCCTTTTCGCTGGTCTCACGTCAGGTAGAGAACCTTCCCACAGCTGCCTATTTCGCGCGCAAACTGGTCGAAGCCCATGCTGACCTGGATCTGCCACCGCGAACGGTACTGAACGTGAACATTCCCAATTTGCCGCTGGACCATATCCGCGGTATCCAGCTGACCCGCCTGGGTCATCGCGCCCGAGCCGCGGCACCGATGAAAGTGGTGGATCCGCGGGGCAAGTCCGGTTACTGGATCGCGGCGGCCGGGGATGCCGAAGACGGTGGCCCGGGTACCGATTTCCATGCAGTGATGCAGGGTTATGTTTCGATCACGCCGTTGCAACTGGATCGCACCTTCAATGATGCCTTCAGAAGTCTGGACGGCTGGCTGGAGGGTCTGCGCTGATGGGTCGCGAACAAGACGATATGCTGCGTCGCGGCATTGGCATGACCTCCCAGCGAACCCGGGAGCGGCTCATCCAGCGCCTGTACGAAGAAGGTATCTCCAACGCCAGGGTGCTGGAGGTCATTCGCCGGACCCCGCGCCACCTGTTCGTCGACGAAGCGCTGGCGCATCGTGCTTATGAAGACACAGCGCTGCCGATCGGCAATAACCAGACTATCTCCCAGCCGTATATGGTGGCGCGCATGAGCGAGCTGCTGCTGGAGGCCGGTCCCCTCGACAAGGTGCTGGAGATCGGCACCGGCTCGGGTTATCAGACGGCGGTGCTGTCGCAACTCGTCGAGCGTGTCTTCTCGGTCGAGCGCATCAAGGTTTTGCAGGATCGTGCGAAGGAACGTCTGGTCGAACTGAACCTGCGCAACGTGGTGTTCCGCTGGGGCGATGGCTGGGAGGGCTGGCCGGCACTGGCGCCGTACAACGGGATTATCGTCACTGCAGTGGCGACCGATGTGCCCCAGGCATTGCTTGACCAGTTGGCACCGGGAGGCCGAATGGTGATCCCTGTCGGGTCCGGAGAAGTCCAGCAATTGATGCTGATCATTCGCGAGGAACAGGGTTTTTCCAGGCATGTTCTGGGGGCCGTACGCTTCGTGCCATTGCTCAATGGGCCACTGGCCTGAGCATTTGTTTCGGCACGCTGAATTCTCTGCGATTGCCTTTGTCTTACAGCGGCATCGTGCGGTTAAACGGATTCATCGTCAGGCAGCAAACGTGTGCGCGACACCGATTCGCTACATTAAAGGTACAGCGTGCACGGCCCGTTATACTTGCGACAGTTCATTGCCGGACTCCGGCATTTCACATTTTCAGCCACCACAGAGGGAGCGGCGGGTGAGTCTCACAGTCATTGCGCAGCGAATGAGTAAAACGAGTTTTCAGCGCCTGGTGACTGGCCTTGTCTTGAGCACCTTGCTGGTCGGTTGTTCCAGCAACAAATCCAGCGATGTTCGTGTCGTGGACCGCAACAATGCCGCGCCTCAGCGCCCGGTCGTGACCACGGGACAATACGTCGTTCGGCCCAAGGACACCCTGTTCTCCATCGCCTTTCGTTACGGCTGGGACTACAAGGCCCTGGCGGCACGCAATAACATTCCTGCGCCTTACACCATTCGTCCGGGTCAGACGATTCGCTTTGATGGTCGCACCGATTCAACGTCGACGACGGTGGTCAGTTCGTCCAGTTCAACACCTTCGTCGTCGAGTAAAACAACGGTCATCCGTCGTCCGGTAAACGGTGCGACCACCAGCACGACAACGATTGTACCGTCCGTCGCGAACAAGCCTGCACCGGCTCCATTGCCCCCTCCCGGGCCAGCCCCGACCGGCTGGGGATGGCCATCTAATGGCATTCTTATCGGGAAATTCTCTTCAAACGGTAGTTTGAATAAAGGAATTGATATCGCCGGAGATTTGGGACAGCCTGTTTTAGCTGCGTCTGATGGGACGGTGGTGTATGCCGGGAGTGGCTTAAGGGGCTACGGCGAATTAGTGATCATCAAACACAGTGAAACCTACGTCAGTGCCTACGGACATAACCGCAGGCTTTTGGTTCGGGAGGGGCAGCAGGTCAAGGTCGGACAGACAATTGCCGAAATGGGGTCAACGGGTACAGACCGGGTGAAACTGCATTTTGAGATTCGCCGCCAGGGTAAACCTGTAGATCCGCTGCAATTCCTGCCACGTCGTTGATCGCTTACCAGCCTGTTCCGTCGCGTAGAGGGGAACAGGCTCCAGCGTTGCCAGGGAGAAAGGCGCCGCTTGAGCTTGAGGTCGAACTCACCAAAGGACTATAACAATGGCTCTCAGTAAAGAAGTGCCGGAGTTTGACATCGACGATGAGGTTCTCCTGATGGAGAGCAGCATCGATATGGATTCGATGTCGAATGATGAAGGGGCGGCTCCACCTTCCGTTCGTGCCAAATCCAAACACTCCGCATCGTTGAAACAACACAAGTACATTGACTACACGCGGGCACTTGATGCCACGCAGCTGTATCTCAATGAAATTGGTTTCTCTCCCCTGCTGTCACCCGAAGAAGAAGTTCATTTTGCGCGCCTGTCGCAAAGTGGCGATCCGGCCGGGCGCAAACGCATGATTGAAAGTAACCTGCGGCTGGTGGTGAAAATCGCCCGACGCTACGTCAATCGTGGGTTGTCGCTGCTGGACCTGATCGAAGAGGGCAACCTCGGCTTGATCCGGGCGGTGGAGAAGTTCGATCCGGAACGCGGTTTCCGCTTCTCGACCTACGCGACCTGGTGGATTCGCCAGACCATCGAACGCGCAATCATGAATCAGACCCGGACCATCCGGTTGCCGATCCATGTGGTCAAAGAGCTGAATGTGTACCTGCGGGCTGCGCGGGAACTGACGCAAAAACTCGACCATGAACCCTCACCCGAAGAAATCGCCAACCTGCTGGAAAAGCCGGTGGGAGAGGTCAAGCGTATGCTCGGCCTGAACGAACGGGTTTCTTCGGTCGACGTCTCGCTGGGGCCGGACTCGGATAAAACCCTGCTTGATACCCTGACTGACGACCGTCCAACCGATCCATGCGAACTGTTGCAGGACGACGACCTGTCCCAGAGCATCGATCAATGGCTCTCGGAGCTGACCGACAAGCAACGCGAAGTGGTAGTACGCCGCTTCGGCCTGCGCGGTCATGAAAGCAGCACCCTTGAAGACGTAGGCCTGGAAATCGGCCTGACCCGTGAGCGGGTCAGACAGATTCAGGTCGAAGGCTTGAAGCGGCTGCGCGAGATCCTGGAAAAAAATGGTCTGTCGAGCGAGTCGCTGTTCCAATAATGCGCTCACTGCGATGGCATAAAAAACCCCGACCGGATCGGGGTTTTTTATTGTCTGAGCAGAAGAACGAGTCCACTCGGGATTTTGGTTTCGTGCTGTAAGTCCAGGCTTACACTTGCGTAAGTGTTCGTTATTTTTACACCCGGGCAATCGTCCATACCGAACTCTATTTTCCTATATCTTTATGATTTATATGGCTATTTTTTATTGTTGATGAATTGTGACAGCTGGAGTTCGCGCCAAGGGGACGGTTGATCTTCGAGGGGAAAACTCTAATATTCAGGTTGTGTCGACGGATAGACACGTCCTTCATGGATGAAGGAAATGGACATCGCAGGACGCGATTCATCAGGACGATGAAAAGGAACACAGGGAATAGGGAAAAAATGTGGGCGGGTCAAACCGCCCCTTTTTTTGCCTGCAGAAAAGCAAAAAGGCCCTTTTGGGGCCTTTTACAGGAACGCGGGGGTAATCAGCGTTCGAGGTCTTTGAGCTTGCTGCCTACAGATTTGTTGATGACGCGATCAAACTCTTCTGCATCTGGCAACGATTCTTTCTTCTCGGTGATGTTAGGCCAGATATCGGCCAACTCAGCGTTCAGCTGAATAAAGTTTTCCATGCCGGCTGGAACTTCATCTTCGGAGAAGATAGCCACGGCAGGGCATTCAGGTTCGCACAGCGCGCAATCGATGCACTCATCCGGGTGGATCACCAGGAAATTCGGGCCTTCGTAAAAGCAGTCCACCGGACAGACTTCTACGCAGTCGGTGTACTTGCACTTGATGCAGTTGTCGGTGACGACGAAGGTCATTTCTAATTTTCTCCTCAGGCGCGGCTTGCTGCGCCCCTTCTCGTAGGGGTCGCCAGGTTCGGGAGCGATAGTCTGCTGGCCAGGCTATTAGCCAGCAGCATCCCAAACCGCGCGAGATTCTAACAGCTTGCAAGCCGCAGCGTTAGATCCGTGTCTTTAGTGTATAGAGCATTTCGAGAGCACGACGTGGCGTCATGTCGTCCAGGTCGAGCTTGGCCAGGTCATCCAGTACCGGGTGCGGCAAGCTGGCAAACAGATCGCTTTGCAGCGGTGCAGCCGGTTTGCCTTTGGTCGGTGCCGGTGTTTCGTGGGGCAGGGCGGTGTCTTCCAGACGGCTCAAATGCTCACGAGCACGGGTGATGACTTCACTCGGTACGCCCGCCAGTTGCGCAACGGCAAGGCCATAACTCTGGCTGGCCGGCCCGGGCAGCACGTGGTGCAGGAACACGATGCGCTCATTGTGCTCGGTGGCATTGAGGTGCACGTTGGCCACCAGCGGCTGGGCTTCCGGCAGGACGGTCAGTTCAAAATAGTGGGTGGCGAACAGCGTGTAGGCACGCAAATGCGCCAGGCGCTCGGCCGCCGCCCATGCCAGGGACAGACCGTCGAACGTGCTGGTGCCGCGTCCGACTTCGTCCATCAGTACCAGGCTGCGCTCGGTGGCGTTGTGCAGAATGTTCGCGGTTTCACTCATTTCCACCATAAAGGTGGAACGCCCGCCGGCCAGGTCATCACTGGAGCCGATCCGAGTGAAGATGCGGTCGACCAGCGACAATTCGCAACTGGCCGCTGGCACGAAGCTGCCGATGTGCGCCAGCAGCACAATCAATGCGGTCTGACGCATGTAGGTGGATTTACCGCCCATGTTCGGACCGGTGATCACCAGCATGCGGGTGTTGTCGTCCAGGCTCAGGTCGTTGGCCACGAACGGCGTGGTCAGCACTTGTTCGACCACGGGGTGACGACCCTGGCTGATGCGCATGCACGGTTCGCTGACGAAGCGCGGGCAGTTCAGGTCAAGGTTCAGCGCACGCTCGGCCAGGTTGCTCAAGACGTCCAGCTCGGCCAAGGCGCCGGCGGTGTCCTGCAAGGGTGGCAGCTGGGCGATCAGATCTTCGAGCAGCGCTTCGTAAAGCATCTTCTCGCGGGCCAGGGCACGGCTCTTGGCCGACAATGCCTTGTCTTCGAACGCTTTGAGTTCCGGTGTAATGAAGCGCTCGGCACCTTTGAGCGTCTGGCGGCGAATATAGTCGGCCGGTGCCGATTCCGCCTGCTTGCTTGGCAGTTCGATGAAGTAGCCGTGGATGCGGTTGTAACCAACCTTCAGGTGCGACAGGCCGGTGCGAGCCTTTTCCCGCGCCTCGAGGTCGATCAGGAACTGTCCGGCATTTTCGCTGAGCGACTGCAGTTCGTCGAGTTCGCTGTCGTAGCCGGTTTTCAGTACGCCGCCGTCACGAATGACCGCGGGCGGGTTGTCGATGATGGCTTTTTCCAGGAGTGCCGCCAGTTCCGGGTAGGTGCTGGTGATGGTGGCGAGTTGCTGGAGATGCGGGGCTTCGAGCTCCGTCATCGCCACTTGCAGTTCCGGCAGTGCGCCGAGGGCGTCACGCAAGCGGGCGAGGTCGCGCGGGCGGGCATTGCGCAGACCGATTCGCGCAAGAATCCGCTCGATGTCGCCGATCTCCTTGAGCTGCGGTTGCAGCCTTTCGAAGCGATAGCCGTCGAGCAGGCAAGTGATCGAGGACTGACGCGCCAACAGCACCGTCAAATCGCGTAGCGGGCGATTCAGCCAACGGGTCAGCTGGCGGCTGCCCATGGCGGTCTGGCAACGGTCCACCACCGATTGCAGGGTGTTGTCGCGCCCCCCGGCCAGGTTGGTGTCGAGCTCCAGGTTACGACGGCTGGCGCCATCGAGCACCACGGTATCGTCCAGGCGTTCATGTCGCAGACTGCGCAAATGGGGCAATGCGGTACGCTGGGTTTCCTTGGCGTAGGCCAGCAGGCAACCGGCAGCGCCGATCGCCAGGGTCAGGTTCTCGCAGCCAAAGCCCTTGAGATCCTGGGTCGAGAATTGCTGGCACAGGCTTTTGAGCGCCGAATCGCGCTCGAAATCCCATGGTGCGCGGCGACGCACACCGCGACGTTTTTCCGCCGGCAAATCCTTGGGCCAGTCATCCGGGATCAGCAGCTCTACCGGGTTGACTCGCTCCAGCTCCGCCAGCAGATTTTCCCAGCCCTTGATTTCCAGCACGCTGAAATTGCCACTGGTGATGTCCAGCACCGCCAGGCCGAACAGGCGCTCATCACCCAGGACGGCGGCGATCAGGTTGTCGCGGCGCTCGTCGAGCAGCGCTTCGTCACTCACCGTCCCCGGCGTGATGATGCGCACCACCTGCCGCTCCACCGGCCCTTTGCTGGTGGCCGGGTCGCCGACCTGCTCGCAGATCACCACCGATTCGCCAAGCTTCACCAGTTTTGCCAGGTAGCCCTCGGCGGCGTGGTAAGGAATCCCGCACATCGGAATCGCCTGCCCGGCCGACTGTCCACGGGCCGTCAGGGTGATGTCCAGCAACTTGGCGGCCTTCTTCGCGTCTTCATAGAAGATCTCGTAGAAGTCGCCCATGCGGTAGAACATCAGCTGGTCCGGGTGCTGGTTTTTCAGGCGCCAGTACTGTTGCATCATCGGGGTGTGGGAGGACAGGTCGGAGACGGCTTTATTCATCGGATTGTCAGGAAGCTCGTTGAAAGAGGTGGGGCAAAAGCGGGGCAACGGCCAGGCTTTTCCGCGATGGGCGCAAGGTTACCATGGGCGGTCTACCCGACGCAGGCATCACGGCCGGGACTCCTTTGCCATTTGAAATCTGGATATGCATGACTTATGCAAATCGGCATTGTCTTCTTTGAGTAGAGCAAGCACTATGCGCGTTATGCAAAAACGCAACGTATCTACCGTATTAAGAGCATTGCTCGATCAGCACGGGATCTCCCCCACGGAGCTTCACCGTCGAACCGGCGTGCCTCAATCCACGCTCTCGCGCATTCTCAGCGGGAAAATCGTCGATCCTTCGGATAGGCACATTTCGAAAATTGCCGACTATTTTTCCGTGAGCACCGACCAGTTGCGTGGCCGCGCGGACGTCGCGCCTGCCGCTAATGCCGGGCGCGCTCCTGTGCATTCGGAACTCAGGGATATAAGTCTGTGGGACGACGATACCCCCGTCGATGACGACGAGGTGTCGGTTCCCTTTCTTCGCGAGGTTGAATTGGCTGCAGGATCAGGAAGATTCGTCATCGAAGAAAGCGAGCGCTCTAGCTTGCGCTTTGGAAAGCGTAGCCTGCGCCATAACGGCGTGCAGTTCGACCAGGCCAAATGCGTGACAGTGCGGGGCAACAGCATGTTGCCGGTACTGCGCGACGGCGCCACGGTCGGGGTCAATGCCGGCAAGTGCGGTATCGGCGATATCGTTGATGGCGACCTTTATGCAATCAACCACAACGGCCAATTGCGGGTGAAGCAACTGTATCGCCTGCCGACCGGGATTCGCCTGCGCAGCTTCAACCGTGACGAGCATCCGGATGAAGATTACACCTTTCAGGAAATCCAGGAGGAGCCGATTGTCATCCTCGGTCATGTCTTCTGGTGGGGTATGTACGCCCGCTAACACTCCTCGCGTTCAGATAGAACCCGCTTCCCGAGCGGGCTTTTTCGTGTGCTGAAAGCATTGAATTGTCTTTTTGTATGCGTTTGTGCATTGACTGATTATGCATCAATGCATAGTCTTGCTGCCTATCTATTCAAGAACGCGGTGTGACCGTTCACTCAAGGAGGCATGAAATGACCGCTGAGCAATATGCGTTGCTGGACATGCCTCTGTGGCTGGTCATCAGTCTGCCAATACTCGGTGGCGTTACCGGTGAAATGTGGCGTGCCGATAAAGAGGGCGTTCGTGGCTGGCTCCTTGTCCGGCGCCTGAGCCTGCGGTCTGGCTCCAGCATGATCTGTGGCGCCTCGGTCATCATGCTGCTGCACGCCGCCAATGTTTCCATTTGGGCCGCTTGTGCGGGTGGGTGCCTGGCGGCGATGGCCGGGACAGACGTGGTTCTAGGGTTGTATGAGCGTTGGGCGGCCAAGCGTATGGGGATCGGACATGTTCCGCCCGGTGACGTGGAAGATTGATTCTCCGACAGTCCCTTTCCAGAGCCTCTGATTCCTCACATTTTGATCGGTCCTGTCGCTTGCAAGTGCGGTCTGCTCGTGTACGGTTAACCTCATCCCGCCCGATCAGGAGATGACCGTGAACGAAATCACCCAGCTCGCCGCTGAACTTGGCAGACGCCTGCAGGTTCTCAATGCCCACGTCACCACGGCGGAGTCCTGCACCGGCGGTGGCATCGCCGAGGCTATTACCCGTATCCCCGGGAGTTCGGCCTGGTTCGAGGCCGGTTATGTCACCTACTCCAACCGGCAGAAAACCCTGCAACTGGATGTCCCGGTGGAGTTGTTCACCACCGTGGGCGCGGTCAGCCGCGAGGTGGTCGAGGCCATGGTCCGAGGGGCACAGAAGAAAAACAGCGCGTATTTCTCCGTGGCGGTCAGTGGCATCGCCGGGCCGGATGGTGGAACGGCGAGCAAGCCGGTTGGCACGGTTTGGCTGGCTTGGGGTGTCGGAGATCAGGTGTTCTGCGAGCGGAAGCACTTCCCGGGTAATCGCGACGACGTCCGCCGACAAACGGTGAAGGCCGCGCTAGAGGGGCTGCTGCGGTATGCCGCGGCAGAAATCTCAAATCAGGGGTAGGCGATCCGGAATCGCTGTGGAATAATACTGGCTACTTATACAGGTGTTGGCCGTCAGGCCTTATTGATTACGTGAGGACTTTAATGGACGACAACAAGAAGAAAGCCTTGGCTGCGGCCCTGGGTCAGATCGAACGTCAATTCGGCAAGGGTGCCGTAATGCGTATGGGCGATCAGGACCGTCAGGCGATCCCGGCCATCTCCACTGGCTCTCTGGGTCTGGACATCGCTCTTGGCATCGGCGGTCTGCCAAAAGGCCGTATTGTTGAAATCTACGGTCCTGAATCTTCCGGTAAAACCACACTGACGTTGTCCGTGATCGCCCAGGCTCAAAAAGCCGGCGCGACCTGCGCATTCGTCGACGCCGAACACGCCCTCGACCCTGAGTACGCCGGCAAGCTGGGCGTCAACGTCGACGACCTGCTGGTTTCCCAGCCGGACACCGGCGAGCAGGCCCTGGAAATCACCGACATGCTGGTGCGCTCCAACGCGGTTGACGTGATCATCGTCGATTCCGTGGCCGCCCTGGTGCCAAAGGCTGAAATCGAAGGCGAAATGGGCGACATGCACGTGGGCCTGCAAGCCCGTCTGATGTCCCAAGCGCTGCGTAAAATCACCGGTAACATCAAAAACGCCAACTGCCTGGTGATCTTCATCAACCAGATCCGTATGAAAATCGGCGTGATGTTCGGTAGCCCGGAAACCACCACCGGTGGTAACGCACTGAAGTTCTACGCATCGGTTCGTCTGGACATCCGTCGTACCGGCGCGGTGAAAGAAGGTGATGAAGTCGTCGGTAGCGAAACCCGCGTCAAGGTTGTGAAGAACAAGGTGGCTTCGCCGTTCCGTCAGGCCGAGTTCCAGATTCTTTACGGCAAGGGCATCTACCTCAACGGCGAGATGATCGACCTGGGGGTTTTGCACGGTTTCGTTGAGAAGTCCGGCGCCTGGTATGCCTACGAAGGCACCAAGATCGGTCAGGGCAAGGCCAACTCGGCCAAGTTCCTGGCAGACAACCCGGAAATCGCGGCAAAGCTGGAGAAGCAACTGCGTGACAAGCTGCTGTCCCCTTCGTCGGTAGCAGACGCCAAAGCTTCTGCGGTCAAAGAGACCGAAGACGACCTGGCTGACGCTGATATCTGATCGAAGCGATGACCGCCGTACTCGATACACTCGTCGCGGTGCGACGAACCGCAATGGACCTGCTCGCACGACGCGAGCACGGTCGTGTCGAGCTGACGCGTAAACTGCGTCAGCGCGGCGCCCTCCCTGAAATGATCGAAACAGCACTCGACCGATTGACGGAAGAGGGGTTGTTGTCCGAAGCCCGCTACCTCGAAAGTTTCGTTTCCTACCGCGCCCGCTCCGGTTATGGCCCTTTGCGCATCCGTGAGGAGTTGAGCCAGCGCGGCCTGCAGCGCACCGATATTGAACTCGCCCTGCGTGAGAGCGGTATCGACTGGCAGGAGCAACTGGCCGATACCTGGCGGCGCAAATTCTCCGGGCAATTGCCGGCAGACGCCCGGGAGCGAGCCAAACAAGGCCGGTTCCTGGCGTATCGGGGATACTCCATGGAAATGATCAACCGCCTGTTCAGCGGTCGAGGAATGGACGATTGAACTGAAACGGCCCGCTATTTCGATAGCGGGCCGTTTTTTTATGCCTCACGTAACCTTTGAGGGCTCCCGCGTGCGTTGCTGCACTTGGGGTTTTGATTGTGCCCAGTTTTCCGGCAGGTTGATGTAGTCCACAAGCTCGCGCAGGCGGCCATGATTGCGGGCGTTGAAGTTGAAGACCAGCCGCGCCAGATGGCTGAATGCGGCTTCGTCGTGTTCTTCGCCGCTGTAAGTTTGCTGATGGAAATGATCGCTCAGACACAGGTCGGCGAAAGCCTCCTGTATGTGTTCGAGTGCGTGGTCGCTGAGTGCGTGATTCATGCGAATCAGGAACTGATGCTTGAGCCAGCGACTGGAGTGGAAGTTGCTGTAGAACTGGTTGATGTGCTCTACCGCTTCTTCGACGTTGTAGACCAGTTTCACCAGCTTCATGTCAGTGGACAGGATGTAGTGGTTTTCCTCCAGTTGCTGGTGAATGAAGTCCAGTGCGCCTTGCCAGAATTTGCCGCCCGGCGTGTCCAGTAGCACCACTGGCACCAATGGGCTCTTGCCGGTCTGGATCAGCGTCAGCACTTCCAGCGCTTCATCCAGCGTACCGAAGCCGCCCGGGCACAGCACCAGGGCATCGGCTTCCTTGACGAAGAACAGCTTGCGAGTGAAGAAGAAGTGGAAGGGCAGCAGGTTGGTCGTGCCGTCGACAGTGGGGTTGGCATGTTGCTCGAAGGGCAGCGTGATGTTGAACCCCAGGCTGTGTGTCAGGCCGGCGCCATCATGGGCGGCGGCCATGATGCCGCCACCTGCGCCGGTAATGACCATCATGTCCGAGCGCGCCAGCGCAGCGCCGAGCTCCCGGGCCATGCTGTAGAGCGGATGTTCCATGGGAGTACGGGCCGAGCCGAAAACAGTGACTTTGCGTCGCCCCTTGAACTGTTCAAGCACGCGGAATGCCTGTTCCAGTTCGCGAAGGGCTTGCAGGGTGATTTTGGCGTTCCAGCGATTGTGGTCTTCCTGGGCCATGCGCAGCACGGTCAGGATCATGTCGCGGTAGATCGGGGTGTTCGGACTGTTGGGTGAAATCAGCTTGAGTTGTTCTTCGACCTTGCTGATGAGGTCGTGGCCGCTTTCTTCAAAATGACGGCTCAGGAGGTCATTCGGTTGGTAAGGCATTCAACTTCTCCTTCTGCACAGAACCCTCGGCCCGAGAACGTACGTCGGTGCCACGACACTCCATGTGTCGCTGTCTGCCCTGGCCCATGCCTGGGCGATCTACTTGATCCGAAAGCATCGGATCATCCAAACAGGTTCTGTTTTTCCCTTGGATGAAAGAAACGTTCGCACAACACGACAAGCGACGGCCAGCCCCTTTCGAGCCCTTAAAAAAGTAAACGTGGGTACCCTGAAATCTAGACCTTCACAGTGATTTGCGCTGCCTTGATCATTGCGCCACAAAGTTTTTCCTGGCAACCGCTTATTGACGATTTGCAAGGTGTATTCACCGCTCGTCTGAACGTGCGTCGCATGTGCGGCGCTCTGATTTACTAAGTTACAAGCGTCACACGACAGCTTTGCGTCAACGGCAGGGCGCACGGTGCAAGCGGTTTAAGGATTTGTCGCTCAATCATGAGTGAGGTGCAGGGAGGCGGTAACCATGACCAGAGTCGTTCTGGAGATCGATACGCAGCTGTATCGATTGCTGAAGTCATCAGCCGAGACCCATCATTTGAGTCTCGAAGAGGAGTGCTGCCGACGTTTGCGCGGTGGCGAACGCCGTTCACATTACTTGCAGGCGCTGCTGGCAGAACTGCGCGCCGAAGATGAACAGCGGCGCGCCAATTCCCGGTGATTACTTTTTCTTCCTGGCCGATTGCAGGCAATCCGATTCCTGGAAACTTGCGGAGCCGACCGGACGGTTGGTCTTCACCTCGGTGAAGTCGTAACGCATGATCGCGCCCTTGGCCATCAGCTTGCGAAACCCTTCGTTTCTGCAGACAGAAGCTCCCAACTGGAAGTACACCGCTTTCGGGTCTGCACGCATCTTGTCGGCATGGCTGCTCTGCACGCTCAGATGGTTGATCAACTGCTTGCCTTCAACGGTGTAGCCTTGATCGAGTATGTCTTCGTTGATCGCTCGTGGAGTGCCGACGCTGCTCTGGGTGGCGACGTTTTGCAGCATTTTGTTCAGTTCCGTGTCTTTCAAGGACGCAGCCTGAGCGTTGAAGGACGACGCCAGCAAAATGGCCGCGGTAGGAACGATAAGGCGCAGCATGAAACTCTCCTGGTTCAGTGATGGGGCTTTGACCCGTCACGTGACTGTGCGTTCAGTGGCGGCGAATTATAGGGGAGGCGGGCTGGACGGTACAGGCTTGCGCCGGGCGGTCTGGTAAACTGCTGGCACTTTTTACCCTGTCGAGTGTTTTTCGTGTCGATTTCCCTTCTCCGTGGGCGTTGCCCGCTATGAGCCATACCCCCGCGCGATTTGCCTTGAATGCCGTAGCCCGCTTGCGCGATCAGCGTGAGGAGGAGGGCATCAAGCCGATTCAGGCCCGCGGCTGGCGTGCGCCGCGTTGCCGTGACTGTCGGGTGATCGAGAGCCACTGCCTGTGCGCATGGCGTCCGCAGGTCGCTACCCGCTCCGGCGTGTGCCTGATCATGACCAACAAGGAAGTGTTCAAACCGAGCAACACCGGTTGGCTGATCGCCGACGTGGTACCTGACAACCATGCCTTCATCTGGTCCCGTACCGAGGTCGATCCGAAGTTGCTGGCGCTGTTGTCCGACCCGAAATGGCAGCCTTACCTGGTGTTTCCGGGGGAGTACGTCGAACCTGAACGCGTGACAAACACTGTGGATGTCGATGGCACGAAGCGCCCGCTGTTCATTCTGTTGGATGCCACCTGGACCGAAGCACGGAAGATCTTTCGCAAGAGCCCCTATTTCGATCGATTGCCGATCCTCAGCCTGCTGCCAGAGAAACTCTCCCGCTACCGGTTGCGCCGCTCGACTCGCAGCGAGCATCTGTGCACGGCGGAAGTGGCGGCGCTGTGCCTCGACCTTGCAGGCGATGTAGCCGCAGCCTCGGCGCTGGATGCCTACTTCGATGTGTTCAGCCAGCATTACCTCGACGCCAAACATCAGTTGGACATGAACGTTTCGACCCCGGCGCACGCCGAGTTGATGCCCTATGTTCAGCCGGTCACTCCGTTGATGGGCTGATTGTTGCGCATACTGCAATAACCTGTACTGGCCATGCTGCTTGACCACCCCGGCTTCGCTGGGCATGCTTGGCGCCGATTAGGGTGCGGCCTGAATTTGCAACGCGTTTTTTTGCGTTGAACGTGCCTTGTCGGTGCAGCTCCGTGGCTGTGCCTTGAGGTGCTTTGGCGAGGTCCGAATGCATCGGGCGTCCCATGAAAAAAACAGGATCATTTGAAAAATGGCCACATACGAAATCCTGATTGCCGATGATCACCCACTTTTTCGTAGTGCCTTGCACCAGGCGCTGACCCTGGGCCTTGGCCCGGATGTCCGTCTGGTGGAAGTGGCGAGCATCGCCGAACTGGAAGTGCGCCTGACGGAAAAATCCGATTGGGATCTGGTGCTGCTGGACCTGAACATGCCGGGAGCCTACGGTTTTTCCGGACTGGTCCTGCTGCGCGGTCAGTATCCGCAGATTCCGGTGGTCATGGTTTCGGCCCAGGAAGAGCCGACCATCATGGTCAAGTCTCGTGAATTCGGTGCCAGTGGCTTCATTCCCAAATCCAGTGACTTGAGTGTGATCCAGAAAGCCGTGCGTGCGGTCCTCGATGGTGATGTGTTCTGGCCGCCGCAGGCGTTCGAAGCGGTCAGCGTCTCGGAAGAGGCCAAGGCGGCCAGCGAAGGTCTTGCCAGCCTGACGCCGCAGCAATTCCGGGTGCTGACCATGGTCTGCGAGGGCTTGCTGAACAAGCAGATCGCCTACGAGCTGAGTGTTTCCGAGGCGACGATCAAGGCGCACGTGACCGCGATTTTCCGTAAACTGAATGTGCGGACCCGGACCCAGGCCGCGCTGCTCTTGCAACAACTTGAGTCAATTTCCAGCCATTAAAGGCTGGCGACTTCACGCTTTTTTGACTTTGGTTGATCTAGCTTTCCCACTTCTTTTTTGTCAGTTGCCCATTCTATGTCACCTTTCAAAGGCCAGACCGGCCTGAAACGCATACTCAATGCCTCTGGTTATTCGCTGGACGGCCTGCGCGCAGCCTTCACCGGTGAAGCCGCCTTTCGGCAATTGGTATTGCTCAACGTCATCCTGATTCCCCTGTCGTTCTTCCTGAATGTCAGCCGGGTCGAACGGGCGTTGTTGATCGCGGTATGCCTGTTGGCGTTGATCGTCGAGTTGCTCAACTCGGCAGTGGAAGCGGCCATCGACCGCATTTCCCTTGAGCGGCACCCGCTGTCCAAGAATGCCAAGGACATGGGCAGTGCCGCCCAGTTCGTGGCATTGAGCATGATTGCCCTGGTGTGGGCGGTAATTCTGCTCTAGGCGATCGTCGGCAGCACGATCTCGTCGCTGCGCCGGACCCCGGCGGTGAAGGCGCGGCACAGATCGAGGAACTCGCGCATCGCTGAGGTCTGATACTTCTGTTTATGCCAGATGAAATAAAACTGTCGCGCCAGATCCAGATCCGGCGTCTCGACAGGCACCAGGCTGCCGCGGCGGAATGCGTCGCGCAAAGCCAGCCTGGAAATGCAGCCAATCCCCAAACCTGACTCCACCGCGCGCTTGATCGCTTCGGTGTGCTCAAGCTCCAGGCGAATGTTTAACGAAGTTCGGTGATGGCGCATGGCTTGATCGAAGGTCAACCGCGTGCCTGAGCCTTGTTCGCGCAAGATCCAGGCTTCGTGACTCAACTCCTCCATGGTCGCCGTGCCACGTTTGGCCAATGGATGCTGAGGGGCGCAAAACACCACCAGTTCGTCTTCGACCCAGCTTTGCACTTCGATGTCTGGGTGACTGCAGTCGCCTTCGATCAGACCCAGATCAATTTCATAGTGGGCCACTTGCTGCACGATATTGGCAGTGTTCTGCACGTGCAGCTTCACCTGGCTTTCCGGATGGCGTTGCATGAAGCTGCCGATCAGCAGGGTGGCCAGGTAATTGCCGATGGTCAGGGTCGCGCCCACGGCCAGTGAGCCGAAGCCGGACTTGCCATTGAGCAGGTCTTCGATTTCCTTGGCCTGGTCCAGCAAGGCCACAGCCTGGGGCAGCAGCTGTTTGCCGAGCGCGTTAAGGCTCAACCGTTTGCCGGCGCGGTCGAACAACTGGCAGCTGCACTGGCGCTCCAGCTCGGTGATCGAGGTGCTCGCCGCCGACTGCGAGAGGTTGAGCAGACCCGCAGCACGGGATACGCTTTCCTGCTGGGCGACGGCGACGAATACTTGAAGTTGACGGAGAGTAAATCGCATATCGATATAACCGATAACCCTTATCTTAATAATCCATTTAACAGATATTGTCGCTGCCTTTAGAATGCGATGCAATTGCGCAGAGTTGGCTTTCTTTGCAGAGCACACCGAGCACGCGCAGATAAATCTCCAGGAGTCCCACGTACATGAGCAACATGAACCACGAGCGTGTCCTCAGTGTTCACCACTGGAACGACACTCTGTTCAGCTTCAAGTGCACCCGTGATCCGGGCCTGCGCTTCGAGAACGGTCAGTTCGTGATGATCGGCCTGCAACAGCCCAACGGCCGCCCGCTTATGCGCGCTTACTCGATTGCCAGCCCGAACTGGGAAGAGCATCTCGAGTTCTTCAGCATCAAGGTGCCTGATGGTCCGCTGACTTCGCAGTTGCAGCATCTGAAGGAAGGCGACGAGATCATCATCAGCAAGAAGCCTACCGGCACGCTGGTACTGGATGACTTGAAGCCTGGCAAACATTTGTACCTGCTCAGCACCGGTACCGGTCTGGCGCCGTTCATGAGCGTCATCCAGGACCCGGAAACCTACGAGCGTTTCGAAAAAGTGATCCTGTGCCACGGCGTGCGTTACGTCAACGAAGTCGCTTACCGCGAGTTCATCACCGAGCACCTGCCGCAGAACGAATTCTTTGGCGAAGCGTTGCGTGACAAGTTGATCTACTACCCGACCGTGACCCGCGAGCCGTTCGAGAACGAAGGTCGCCTGACCGACCTGATGCGCAGCGGCAAGCTGTTCAGCGACATCGGCCTGCCACCGATCAACCCGCAGGACGACCGCGCCATGCTGTGCGGCAGCCCGAGCATGCTCGACGAGACCAGCGAAGTGCTGAACAGCTTCGGCCTGAAGGTTTCGCCGCGGATGCGCGAGCCGGGTGATTACCTGATCGAGCGTGCGTTCGTCGAGAAGTGACCGCAGGTCACTTGTAGGAGCGAGCCTGCTCGCGATGGAGGTCAACGATAACGCGGGAAGCTTGATACCCAGCGGCGTCCTCAGGTTTTTCGCGAGCAGGCTCGCTCCTACAGTAGATTTGCAGCGCATCTGAAAAGCCCGCATGACTTGGGAAGGTCATGCGGGCTTATTCGTTTCCGGCGTTCAGCCCTTTGCGGGAATGACTTCCAGGACGCGGATCAGCTCCGGTGTCGGGTAATGCCAACGCACATCCAGATCCCAGAACTGCGCGCCGTATTCCCGCTCCGGTGCAGGCGTTTGATAGGCCGGGCGCGGATCCTGCGCCAGGCATTGCTCGATCAGCTCAATCAAAGGCTCTTCCAGGCGCTGGGCATGCCCGTGAGCCTGTTGCAGCGCTGTATCCGTCCACTGCACGGGGATCAGCTGCGGCGCGGCGCTGGCGATGCTGTTGGAGGCTGTGTCGATGATGTCGGCGTAGGGCACGTAGGGTTTGATATCGAGAATCGGTGTGCCATCCAGCAGATCGATGCCCGAGATCCACAAGCGGTCGGCTTCGACCTTGTCCAGTTTCACCACAGACTGCCCGATGCCATTGGGGCGGTGGGTGGCGCGGGTGGCGAACACGCCCATGGATTTGTTGCCGCCGAGGCGAGGAGGGCGGACCTTCAGGCGAGGCTTTTCTTCCAGGGCCTGGTGGAACAGGAACAACAGCCATACATGGCTGACCTGCTCCAGGCCCTGTACGGCGTCCCCTTGATCGAACGGTGCCACCAGCTCCAGCACGCCACGGGCGGCCGGGGCCAGTTGCGGCTGGCGCGGAATGGCGAACTTCTCCTTGAAGCAGGAGCGCACGAAGCCGATGGGGGAAACGCTGTAGGTCATGGTTTGGGGTCGAGGTGGATTCAGGTAGGGCATGATGCCGCAAAGATCAAAAGATCGCAGCCTGCGGCAGCTCCTACAGAGGAATTCGTTCGGCGTAGGAGCTGCCGCAGGCTGCGATCTTTTAAAGGCTGAACCCGCCATTCAGGGGAATGATATTCCCGGTCATGTAGACCCCGGCGGTACTCGCCCGCCTCGACATTGGCCTTGGCGATCATTTTACCGGTGCCACGGGTGCCGCCGGTCATCAGGGCAGTGCGGCCTTGCAGGGAAAAATAGGGATGCATGGCGAACCCTGAGAGCTGAGGTCTTTACACCCTGGTCGTCAGCCGCCAGAAGCGGAGCCACTATTTTGCGTGGAATCGGAAGCCATTCGGCCCTGTAGGAGCGAGCTTGCTCGCGATGGTCGTTAACGATAACGCGTATTTACTGGCTAAACGCGGCGCTCTTGAGTCCATCGTCGGAACGCCGCCCGGAGCAAGCTCGCTCCTACAGGGGTAGCAATCAGCCTCGGGGATTACTGCGGGCGAACACGCAGGGTCAGGCCCTTGAGGAAATTGCGCAGCAGCTGGTCGCCGCACGGGCGATAGTTGGTGTGGCCGAACTTGCGAAACAGTGCGCTCAGCTCAGGCTTGGACACCGGGAACTCGGCGGCCTTGAGGATCGCGTGCATGTCGTCTTCTTTCAGCTCGAACGCGACCCGCAGCTTTTTCAGGATGATGTTGTTGGTCACCGGCACTTCGATCGGCTGCGGCGGACGGCTTTCGTCCTTGCCGCGCTTGAAGATCACCAGGCCGTCGAGGAAGTGCGCCATGACTTCGTCCGGGCAGCGTACGAAACCTTCCTCGTCTTCCTCTTTCTTGTCGATATACGTCACCAGGTCTGCCAGGGGCACGTTCAGGCCGCCGAG
This sequence comes from Pseudomonas sp. PDM26, assembly GCF_019219185.1. NCBI lineage: Bacteria > Pseudomonadati > Pseudomonadota > Gammaproteobacteria > Pseudomonadales > Pseudomonadaceae > Pseudomonas > Pseudomonas sp. PDM26. The sequence goes on from NZ_JAHUWC010000007.1 coordinate 174,317, forward strand.
CTTGATGATCTCGATGACTTTCTTGTCGCTGATGTCGAGCATGTAGCGCACGCTACGCAGTACGTCGTTATGAATCATGTGTGCAGTCCTGATAATTCGGCTATGGGCGCCGCCGAAAACAGCAGCGCCGAAAGGTGTGGTGGCGCGGGGAGCCTTAGAACTTCTCTTTGCCGGACAGGTAGCGCCATTGCCCCACGGGCACTTTGCCGATGGACACGCCGCCGATGCGGATGCGGCGGATGGCGACGACCTTCAGGCCGACGGCTTGGCACAGCAGGGCGATGATGCCCGGTTGCGGGTTCTTCATGGCAAAGCGCAGGCGGTTTTCGTTCTGCCAGCTGGCCTTGACCGCCGGCAGCTCCTTGCCCTTGTAGGTCAGGCCGTGGTTCAGACGGTTGAGGCCGTGAGCCACCATCTCGCCTTCAACCTCGACTACGTACTCTTGCTCGATTTTGCTGGAGTCGGCGGTGAGTTTGCGCAGGATTTTCCAGTCCTGGGTGAACACCAGCAGACCGCTGGCGTTGGCCTGCAGGTCAGTGCTGGCGGTCAGGCGCAGGAAGTGCCCGCGCAACGGGCGCTTGCCGTAGCGGTGTTCTTCGCTCAGGGTCTCGGCGCCGAGGGTGGCCATGGCGGTGTCTGCGTCCATGCCGACGGGCACATTGAGCAGCAGGGTCACCGGTTCCGGAGCGGTGGCCTTGGCCTCTGGATCAAGCTCGACTTTCTGGGTGTCGACCTTGAATTGCGGCTCGTCGATGACCACACCGTCGACGGTGACCCAGCCGCCCTCGATGAACAGCTCAGCCTCCCGACGGGAACAGCCGACGAGTTCGATGAGGCGTTTGGAGAGACGAATCGGGTCAGTCATGTCAGGGCCGTAACAAAAAGGGGGGGGGGCATTGTACCTGCCTGGCACCGGTTAATCCCGGTTCCATTTGCAGGAGCTGCCGAAGGCTGCGATCTTTTGATCTTAAAAGCAAAGATCGCAGCCTTCGGCAGCTCCTACATCGGTATCGGTATCGGTGTTGGGTCAGCCATGGCGTGAATATTGTTGATCCTGACGCAAACGCATGTGCAGCAACGGATACGGCTGGCCCATGCCATCGACTTCCGAGCGACCGATCACCTCGAAGCCCTGCTTGAAGTAAAAGCCCAGGGCCTGAGGGTTCTGTTCGTTGACGTCCAGTTCGTCGGCGTTCAGGTGTTCCAGGGCATAGCGCAACAATTTCTTGCCCAGGCCCTGGCCGCGATGGTCGGGGTCGATGAAGAGCATTTCGATCTTGCCGGCCGCGACGCCGGCGAACCCGGTGATGCGTTGGTTCGAATCTTTGGTGCAGATCAGCATCACCGAGTCGAGGTAGCGGGTCAGCACCAGGTTTTTCAGCAGTTTGATGTAGCTGTCCGGCAGAAAGTCGTGGGTAGCGCGTACCGAGGCCTCCCAGACCCGGGTCAGTTCTTCGTAGTCGCCGAGTTTCGGCGTGTGGATGACCGAATGCTGACGCATGCCTGTCTGCCCCTGATGCGTGAGTGATGTGAGTCCGTTCAATCTCAAACGATAGCCGTAAAAAAGCCCCGCATCTCGTCAAGAGAGCGGGGCTTTGCGTATTTTATGCGTTTAGATCTGTTCAGCCCACAGGTCGTATTCGTCGGCGTCGGTCACTTTGCACCAGACCTTGTCGCCCGGCTTGAGGTTGCTGCCGTTGTCGATGAATACGTTGCCGTCGATTTCCGGGGCGTCGAAGAAGCAGCGGCCCACCGCGCCTTGTTCGTCGACTTCATCGACCAGCACTTCGATCTCGCGGCCGATGCGCATTTGCAGGCGTGCCGAGCTGATGGCCTGCTGGTGCGCCATGAAACGCTCCCAACGATCCTGCTTGACGTCGTCCGGGACGACTTCCAGGTCCAGGTCATTGGCCGGTGCGCCTTCTACCGGCGAGTACTGGAAGCAGCCGACACGGTCGAGCTGGGCTTCGGTCAGCCAGTTCAGCAGGTACTGGAAGTCTTCCTCGGTTTCGCCCGGGAAGCCGACGATGAAGGTCGAACGAATGATCAGGTCCGGACAGATTTCGCGCCAGTTCTTGATGCGTGCCAGGGTCTTGTCTTCGAAGGCTGGGCGCTTCATCGACTTGAGCACTTTCGGGCTGGCGTGCTGGAACGGGATGTCCAGGTACGGCAGGATCTTGCCGGCGGCCATCAGCGGGATCAGCTCGTCAACGTGCGGGTACGGGTAAACGTAGTGCAGGCGCACCCAGACGCCGAGGGTGCTGAGGGCTTCGCAGAGTTCGGTCATGCGGGTTTTCACCGGCGCGCCGTTCCAGAAACCGGTGCGGTATTTCACGTCGACGCCGTAGGCGCTGGTGTCTTGCGAGATGACCAGCAGCTCCTTGACGCCGGACTTGACCAGGCGCTGGGCCTCGTCGAGCACGTCGCCCACCGGACGGCTGACCAGCTTGCCGCGCATCGACGGGATGATGCAGAAGCTGCAGCTGTGGTTGCAGCCTTCGGAGATCTTCAGGTAAGCGTAGTGGCGCGGGGTCAGCTTGATGCCTTGTGGCGGCACCAGGTCGATCAGCGGGTTGTGGTCCTGGCGTGGCGGCACGACTTCGTGCACGGCGTTGACCACTTGCTCGTACTGCTGCGGACCGGTCACGGCCAGCACGCTCGGGTGTACGTTGCGAATGTTGCCTTCTTCGACGCCCATGCAGCCGGTCACGATGACCTTGCCGTTTTCCTTGATGGCTTCGCCGATCACTTCCAGGGACTCGGCCTTGGCCGAATCGATGAAGCCGCAAGTGTTGACGACCACGACGTCGGCGTCCTGGTAGGTGGACACCACGTCATAGCCTTCCATGCGCAGCTGGGTAAGGATGCGCTCGGAGTCGACCAGTGCTTTGGGGCAACCCAGGGATACGAAGCCAACCTTTGGATTGGCCGGCGCAGGAGTGGTGGACATGTCTAACCTCGGTATTTTGTGACGCCGCTTGCCGGGCAGGGCAAAATCGACGGACGGGCGCTTGAAGTGCGCCTCTGATCAAAAAGTGCGCAATTCTAGCGATCAGTCGTTCACTTGACCAGCTTTATGCAGGGAAATACGACGAGTGCTGCGCTATGCTTCGCGCCGTTACGCTTTACTGGTTTTTACTGTCAACAAAACGTCTGTAACGTGAAGTAAAACAGCGCATGCTGCACGACAAAGCATAGTGCTTCTTTCAAAGAAGCCCGGGTCTGAGAAGTAGGAGTGGTGGATGGGTCAGGCAAGTAGTCAGGCTGCAGGTGCCGAACATTCGGCGGTGAAGCCGATCGGCATGCTGGTCGCGGCAGTCGGGGTGGTTTATGGCGATATCGGCACCAGTCCGTTGTACACCCTCAAAGAAGTGTTTTCCGGAGGCTATGGCGTGCCGGTCAACCATGACGGGGTGCTGGGGATTCTGGCACTCATTTTCTGGTCGCTGATCTGGGTCGTGTCGATCAAGTACATGATGTTTGTGCTGCGCGCCGACAACCAGGGCGAAGGCGGGATCATGGCCTTGACCGCACTGGCCCGGCGGGCGGCGGCGGGGCACGCGAAATTGCGCATGTTGCTGGTGGTCTGCGGACTGATCGGCGCGGCGTTGTTTTATGGTGACAGCATGATTACCCCGGCGATCTCCGTGCTGTCGGCGATTGAAGGCCTGGGGCTGGCCTTCGAAGGCATCGACCATTGGGTCGTGCCGCTGTCGCTGGTAGTGCTGGTCGCGCTGTTTCTGATCCAGCGTCACGGTACGGCGCGTATCGGCATTCTGTTCGGGCCGATCATGGTCACCTGGTTCCTCGTGTTGGGGGCACTCGGCGTCTATGGCATCAGCCAGCATCCGGAAGTTCTGCAAGCGATGAACCCGGTATGGGGCGTACGTTTCTTCGTGGTCCATCCGGGCATGGGCGTGTCGATTCTAGGTGCCGTGGTGCTCGCACTGACCGGTGCCGAAGCACTGTACGCGGACATGGGCCACTTCGGCCGCAAGCCGATCGCTCGTGCCTGGTTCATCCTCGTGCTGCCGGCGTTGGTACTGAACTATTTTGGTCAGGGTGCCTTGCTGCTAGGCGACCCGGAGGCGGCCCGCAACCCGTTCTACCTGCTGGCACCGAGTTGGGCATTGCTCCCGCTGGTCGGGCTGTCGACACTGGCCACGGTGATTGCCTCACAAGCGGTAATTTCCGGTGCGTTCTCCCTGACCCGTCAGGCGATCCAGCTCGGTTACATTCCGCGTATGCGTATCCAGCACACCTCCAGTGCCGAACAGGGCCAGATCTACATCGGCGCGGTGAACTGGGCGCTGATGGTCGGCGTGGTGCTGTTGGTGCTGGGTTTCGAATCCTCCGGTGCCCTGGCCTCGGCCTACGGTGTGGCGGTGACCGGGACCATGCTGATGACCAGCATTCTGGTGTCCGCGGTAATCCTGTTGCTGTGGAAGTGGCCGCCGGTCCTTGTGGTGCCGATCCTGTTGGGTTTCCTGTTGGTAGACGGTGTGTACTTCGCCGCCAACGTGCCGAAAATCGTTCAGGGCGGTGCATTCCCGGTCATCGCCGGTTTTGCGCTGTTTGTGCTGATGACCACCTGGAAGCGTGGCAAGCAGTTGCTGGTCGAGCGTATCGATGAGGGTGGATTGCCGCTGCCGATCTTCATCAGCAGCATTGCCGTACAACCGCCCCATCGTGTTCAGGGCACCGCTGTGTTCCTGACGGCACGGCCGGATGCCGTGCCCCACGCGTTATTGCACAACCTGCTGCACAATCAGGTACTGCACGAGCGAGTGGTGCTGCTGACGGTGGTGTACGAAGACATCCCGCGGGTGCCGTCAACACGACGGTTCGAGGTCGATGCCTACGGCGAAGGTTTCTACCGGGTGATTCTGCACTTCGGCTTTATCGACGAGCCGGACGTACCGAAGGCATTGAAACTGTGTCATCTCGAAGAACTGGACTTCAGCCCGATGCGCACCACCTACTTCCTCAGCCGCGAAACGGTCATTGCCTCCAAGCTCGAAGGCATGTCGCGCTGGCGTGAGGCGCTGTTTGCGTTCATGTTGCAGAACGCCAACGGCAATTTGCGTTTCTTCAATCTGCCGCTGAACCGGGTGATTGAGCTGGGGACGCAGGTGGAGATGTAAGCCTCATCAAAAAGCCCCCGTTGCCATTGCGGCAGCGGGGGCTTTTTTGTGTTCTGGGGCAAGAGTCAGTTCAAAGATCGCAGCCTTCGGCAGCTCCTACATTGGAATGTGTACACCCTGTAGGAGCTACCGAAGGCAGCGATCTTTTTGGGAGGCTCTATCAGATCACTCCTGAGCGGTCGTTTCGGCTTCCTTCGCCTGCCGCTTCTCGATCACATCCACCAGACGCTTGGCCAGCGCCGGGTAGTTCTCGTCGAAGTGGTGGCCGCCAGGCAGCTTGATGGCTTCGCCCACAGCAGTCTTGTCGGTGCAGCCGCTTTCGTCGGTTTCTTCTTCACCGTAGATGCACACCACTTTGGCGGCTGGCAGTTTAGCCATTTCCGGGCCGGTGGCGGCTTCTTTGCCGGCATTACCGAGCCAGCCTTCGACTTCGATCTCGAAGCTGCCGGTACGGGCGAAGGCCAGCAGGATGATCGCGTCGACGCGTTGCTGCTCCGATTCGGCCAGGCGGTTGTAGATCGCTGGCAGAACATCTGCGCCGAACGAGTAACCGGTCAGGATGAAGCGCTTGGTGCCCCATTTCTGTCGGTAGTGTTGCATCAGTTCTGCCAGGTCCAGTGCGCTTTGCTCCGGGCTCTTGTGCTGCCAGTAGTAGCGCAGGGTGTCGATGCCGACTACGGGATAGCCGATCTTGGCCATCTCGCCCGCCACGTCGCGGTCGAGGTCACGCCAGCCGCCATCACCGGACAGGAACAGGGTGACAGTGTCCCTGGCCTGGCCTGCTGGCACTTCGACCACCGGGATCTGCAGGCCGCCAGCAGCCTTGTCACCACCGACGAGGATCTTGCGCAGCTCGTTGTTCAGCACTTGTGGCAGGTTGATGTCGTAGTCGCTGATGCTGGTTTCGGCGTTCGGTTGATCGCGCACGAAGCCGGCACTGGTGTCGTCCGGGTTGTCGTTCCATGCCACCAGCCAGTGGCCGTGGGCCGCGCTTTTCGGCAGCAGGTGCGTGCAGCCAGGCTTTTCCAGGGCCAGGTCGACCGAGATGGCCTGAGCCTTGTCGCTCTTCTGCTCGGACAACCAGCGCCAGGCCAGCACGGCGCCCGGGCCGATACCGCTGACCAGGGTCGCCGGGCCTTTCAGCTCTCTCAGGCCCGATTGCAGGGCACGGCTTTGCAGCAGGCAGTCCTTGGGCAGGATCACCTGGACAATCTGCGCCGAGCCGCTACGGCTCAGGGTCATCAATTGCTTGTCGCTGAGTTTCTGGTCTTCGTTGACCGCTACCAGCACCTGGGCGCGCGACGTGTTGCCGGGGGTGACGCGGGTCATCGCCGCACCATCGGCCGGGGTCAGCAATTGGAGGGTCGGTTCCGGTGCCGGGCGTTTCAGGTACCAGTAACCGCCACCGAGAACCAGGGCCACTATCACCAGTGTGCCCAATACATACCGCAAGGAGCGTTGAATCATCAGCGTTTCACCAATCCGGTCAAGCCGCCCGCGATCAGGGCAGCAGTGTCGGCCAGCGCAACCAGCGGATCGAGTCCGGCGGGCACGGCCATATAACGGGGTTCCCAATCAGGCTGGAACTTGTCTTTGAAGCGGCGCAAGCCCTGGAAGTTGTACAGCTGCTCACCACGGCGGAATACCATCGAGCCCAGGCGCTGGGTCAATGGCGCGCCGCGACGGGGTTGCAACCCCGACAACGGCACCATGCCCAGGCTGAAACGCGCGTATCCATGGTTTTTATAATGTTGAATCAGGCCGACCATCATGAACTCCATGGTCAGCTTCGGGGCATCCGGGTGCGCGCGCATCAGGTCGAGGCTGGCCAGGTCATGGCCGTAGGTCTCGAGCAGGTTGGCGAACGCTACCGGGCGTCCTTCGAAACGAATCACCGCGATGCGGAAATACTTGAGGTAGTCATCGCTGAAACGGCCGAGAGAGAAGCCTTTCTCGCGCACGTTCTTGCCGGTCAGCCAGGCATCGGAAATCACCTTGAGCTCATCCATCGGCGCCTGGCCCGGCTCGAAGATCTCCAGCGACAGACCATCGCGGGTGCCTCGGTTCCAGGTGTAGCGCAGGTCCTTCATCTCTTTGCCCTTGGCTTCGAGATCAAAACGCTTGAGGTCGACCCGGGCTTCTTCGCCGAGCTTGATCGCGGTCAGGCCGATGTCCATGTAGTACGGCAGGTTCTCGGCGCGCACTTGATAGAACACGGGACGGGCGTGGTGGATGTCGCACAGGTCGCGGAACTGCCAGATCATTTCTGCCCGTTGCTGGCCCGGGCCGATCGGGTCATACAACGCCACCAGGCTGCGGCCACGGCGGGCGTACATCAGGAACGCCTCGTCGTTGGGGTGAAACAGCAGCGCCTTGTCACCGGTCAGGGCCAAGCCGCCATCCGGTTGGGCCGATGCCATGAGGATCTTGCTGGCGCGCTCCAGTTCGTCGGGCGTCGGCAGGTGGATCACCGGGCGCGCGGTGCGCAGCAGCCAGGTCAGCGACACCACCATCAGCAGCACGGCAGCCCCGAGCAACGAACGCAGGCCGCGTGGGGCATCGGCGTCCAGAGTGAACTGCCACCAGAGTTGATGGCTGTACGGGACGTCCTGATAGGCGAACAGCAGCAACCAGATCGACGCACCGAGCACGCACAGGCTGGCCACCAGGTACAGCGGCGAGAACGGTACTTCGGTCAGGCGGCTGGGGCGATAGAACGAGCGACGGAATACCCCGAGCAGGCTCGCCGTCAGCACCATCAGGCTGGCTTCCTCCCAGTCGAAGCCTTTGAGCAGTGAGAGCAGGGCGCCGACCAGCAACAAAATGGTGGTCAGCATCCATGCGGCCGACAGCCGGCGACGCAGCCCCTGGGCCAGCAACAGGCAAAGAACGCCGACCAGGCTGGCACCAAAGTGCGAAGCATCGACCAGTCGATGGGGGATCAGAAAACCGATGTGTTCCAGGCGAGTATCGATTTCCGGGGTGGCGCCGGAGAACAGCAGGACAACACCGGACAGGAATACCAGCACCGCCAGTATCGGAGCCGCGAGGCCTGAGGCCGCGCGCAACGTCTGGCGTGTCTGGAACAGGCGCTGACCTTCGTTGATCAGCAACAGCAGGCAGGCCACCAGCAAGGGCAGGACAACGTAGATCAAGCGATAGAGCAGCAGGGCGGCCGCCAGTGGCGCAGCACCGAGGGTGTCGGAAAACGCCGCCAGCAAAATCGCCTCGAACACCCCGACACCACCCGGCACATGGCTGAGCACGCCGGCGGCCAGCGCCAACAGGTAAACCAGCAGGAACGCACCAAAGGGCGGTGTTTCCGGCAGCAGCAGATAGAGCACGGTCGCAGCGGCTGCTACGTCGAGGGCTGTGATGATCAATTGCAGGAAGGTCAGGCGACGCCCGGGCAGGCGCAAGGTGCGACGCCCGACCTTGACCAGCAGGTTGTCCGGGTAAGGCTGTTCCGGCAGCCGACGACGGTAGATACCGATAGCCAGCACCGAAAACAGTACGAGCACGGCACCTGCCACCACGCCCAGCAATGTCTCGGAGAGTCCCAGGGCGGTGGACGCCGCCGGCAGGTCGCTGAGCGTCGCCAGGGCAGCCAGCGGCGGCAGGGCGCAACCCAGCGAGAGACTGGCGAACAGTGTCATGCGGGCGACTTCAGCCGCTCCCAGGCCATGGCGGGCATAGAGGCGATAGCGAACCGAACCGCCCGACAACATTGAAAGACCGATAGCGTTGCCAATGGCAAAGGCCGTGAAACCACCCAGCGCCAACTCGCGCGGTGCCAGGCTCACCCCGGCATAGCGGCTGGCCGACCATTCGTAGCCGAGCAGAATGATGAAGCCCACCACGGTTGCGCCCAGTGCGCCCAGCAAGGCAGGTTTCGGGACTTCGAGGATCGAATCGTGCAGCGCGTAAAGATCGAGTTCGCTCAACAGGTGGCGACAGGCAATCAGCGCGATCGCGAACAACAGCAGGGTGACCGCCAGGCCAATGGGTTGACGGTATTTGCTCAAACGATCGAGCAGGCGCAGACGCTCAGCCTTGATCGGTTGTGTCGCTGTGACAGTGTCTTGTGAATCAGACGAGTTGGCGCGCATCAATCACCTCTTGGATTGTGCGCGACAGGATGGGGGTATCCAGCCAAGTTACCAATCCCTGCAGAAAAAAATAATCACAAATATTAACGCCTATCACCGGGCGACGGGGATGGCGCGTCATCAGTCGTGAAGGCTTCAGCCTGCGATAGAGCATAGTCTGAACCCGGCGCATGGGTGCCCCCCCCCAAACGGCTTGCTTCACAGTGACAGGTCATTGTTGCGAAAGGACTTTTTCAACAGATACAAAAAAGGCCACTCTTTCGAGTAGCCTTTTTTGATGTTTGGTTGCGGGAGCCGGATTTGAACCGACGACCTTCGGGTTATGAGCCCGACGAGCTACCAGACTGCTCCATCCCGCGTCTGTGTGGCGGCATTCTATAGAGTAATGCCGGGGTGTCAACCGTTAATCCTGAATCAGGTCAAATAAACGTTGAATCGCGGTAAACGGTCGCCGCGATGGCCTAAGTTTCGGAATCAGAACGATTTCCGGTTTCGGTGTCGTTGAGTGTCCTGACCTTGTTTCGGTGTTCGACGCTACAAAACGAGCACGCACAAAAAAGGCCACTCTTTCGAGTAGCCTTTTTTGATGTTTGGTTGCGGGAGCCGGATTTGAACCGACGACCTTCGGGTTATGAGCCCGACGAGCTACCAGACTGCTCCATCCCGCGTCTGTGTGGCTCATTCTATAGAGATGCGCTCGGGTGTCAACCTCCAATTCCGATAAAACCTCTTCCTGTTCAATCGGTTAGCGTTCAAAAGGGGAGGTCGACCGGTCTGTGAGGCAGGCAGGACAAGGCCTGCGCTTCTATTGAAAGTAATTTTTCGATTGAAAAAATAAATTCACAATCGACTCTTCCTACGATTGGAAAAGAACATTCAGACCACTGGTGCTATATACAGGTGTCGGTGAGATACTGTTTGTCCGGCACGTTATGACGCCTTTTCTTTGCCATGAACACGGCTTTGCTATGACTCAACGCAAGATCATCCACGTCGATTGTGACTGCTTCTATGCAGCCATCGAAATGCGCGACGACCCACGCCTGGCCGGTAAACCACTGGCGGTAGGTGGGGCGGCGGACCGGCGCGGGGTGATCGCCACCTGCAATTATGAGGCGCGAGCGTACGGGGTGCGTTCGGCGATGTCCTCCGGGCATGCCTTGAAGCTGTGCCCGGACCTGACCATCGTCAAGCCACGCATGGACGCCTATAGAGAAGCTTCCAGGGAAATCCACACGATCTTTCGCGATTACACCGAGATCATCGAGCCGCTCTCGCTCGATGAGGCGTACCTCGATGTGTCGGACAGTGCGCATTTCGGTGGTAGCGCAACGCGCATCGCCCAGGACATCCGGCGCCGGGTCTCCAACCAGTTGCATATCACCGTGTCGGCGGGTGTGGCGCCGAACAAGTTTCTGGCCAAGATCGCCAGTGACTGGAAAAAGCCCAATGGCCTGTTCGTCATCACGCCGGACCAGGTCGAGGATTTTGTCAGTGGCTTGCCGGTGAGCAAATTGCACGGGGTCGGCAAAGTCACTGCCGACAAACTCGGCAAGCTGGGGATCACCGATTGCCTGCAATTGCGCGAGTGGGACAAGTTGGCGCTGGTGCGTGAATTCGGCAGCTTTGGCGAGCGACTCTGGAGCCTGGCCCGTGGGATAGATGACCGCGTGGTGCACAACGACAGTCGTCGTCAGTCGATCAGTGTTGAAAATACCTACGACGTCGATCTGCCAGATCTGAAGAGTTGCCTGGATAAATTGCCCGAGCTGCTGGAGACCCTGGCTGGCCGCATGGCGCGAATCGACAGCAGCTATCGTCCGGGCAAGCCATTCGTCAAAGTGAAGTTCCACGACTTCACCCAGACGACATTGGAGCAGGCCGGGGCAGGGCGGGATCTGGGCAGTTATCAGTTGATGCTGACCCAGGCCTTCAATCGCGGCGGTAAACCCGTGCGGTTGTTGGGCGTCGGCGTGCGGCTGGAGGACTTGCGGGGCGGGTTCGAGCAGATGGAGTTGTTTGAGCGGTAAATTCTGAAACACAAAAGATCGCAGCCTGCGGCAGCTCCTACAGAAGAACGCGATCTGTTGTAGGAGCTGCCGCAGGCTGCGATCTTTTTTTGGGGTTTAGTTCAGCCCCGGATTCGCCACCAGTCGCTCGCCATTGCGGGCCAGTGACTTGAGGAATTCGGTCTGCAATTCAGGATCATTGCGCGTCAGTTCGATCAGGCTCTGTTCCAGCTCACTGGCTTCCTCTTCAAGACCCAGCTCCGACAGGCGTTTGACCCGGTGGACCCATTGGCTGACTTCGTCACCCTCGAGATCGTCATAAATCAACCCGTGGGCCTCATAGAGCTTGCTGCGCAAGTTGCTGCTGATGACCAGGGTGGAATCGTTGTGCACGTTGCCCTGGGCATCCTCGACACGGATCAGCAAGCGGCTCAGATGATTGATGTCATGTTCGGCGAACGGGTTGTCCAACAGATTCAGGCGTAACACGCCGTTTTTGTCAGTGGTCAGCTCGAAGGTTTCCTTGCCGGCCTTGACCTCGACCGGGCGCTCGCTCCAGGGCAGGCTTGAGTATTCCGTACGCTTGTCGCGCTGGACTTCATCAATGCCGGCCAGGTTCTGTTGCGCGCGACCGTGGGACTGCACGTTCATGAACGGGTTGAGCCCGGCGAAACCGTAGCTCAGCCAATCCTTGGTCACGCTGTCCGGCAGATTGCCGAGGGCGAACACATTGACCACGTTGGCACCGACACCCGCCACCACGGCCACCGCGCCCAGCGGGATTTCGTAAATCTCCCGCCAGGGTTGGTACGGCGTATAGCGGTCGTAGTGACGCGTGACTTCGTACTCGGTGACTTCGAAAGTCTTCTGCTCGTGAATTTTCACCCGCCGTTGCGGCAGCTCAAGCACCTTGGGCTCACCGACATCGATCTGCAGGCTGTGATCGAGCAGTTTGCGCTCGACACGTTCCTCTTGCTCGCTGCGTTGTGACATGTGGTTGGCACAGCCGCTGACCAGCAGGGTGCCGCACAAGGCAGCACCACCGAGGCCTAAGGTGTTTCGCTTGAACATGACGCCTCTATGTCTGGTATCAGCGGCGGATGCGGGCCTGAAGGAACGACAGTACGTCGTCGACCGGCAGCGCTTGCGCATCGGCCTCGGTGCGACTCTTGTATTCCAGGTTGCCTTCGGCCAGGCCGCGGTCGCTGACCACGATCCGGTGTGGAATGCCGATCAATTCCATGTCCGCGAACTTGATGCCCGGGCTGGTTTTCTTGTCGCGGTCGTCGAGCAGCACTTCGAAGCCGGCAGCGGTGAGTTGCGCGTACAGCTTGTCGGTGGCCTCACGAACCTGTTCGGTTTCGTAGCGCAGCGGCACCAGGGCGATCTGGAACGGCGCGAGGGTGTCGCTCCAGATGATCCCGTTTTCGTCGTTGTTCTGCTCGATGGCAGCCGCTACCACGCGGGACACGCCGATGCCGTAGCAGCCCATTTCCAGGGTGACCGGCTTGCCGTTTTCGCCCAGCACTTCGCACTTCATCGCTTTGCTGTACTTGTTGCCCAGCTGGAAGATGTGCCCGACTTCGATGCCGCGCTTGATTTCCAGGGTGCCTTTGCCGTCCGGGCTCGGGTCGCCGGCCACAACGTTGCGCAGGTCGGCAACGGTCGGAACAGGCAGGTCGCGCTCCCAGTTCACGCCGAAGTAGTGTTTGTCGTCGATGTTGGCGCCGATGCCGAAGTCGCTCATCAGTTCGACCGAACGGTCGATGATGATCGGCAGCGGCAGGTTCAACGGACCCAGGGAACCGGCACCGGCGCCAATGGCGTCGCGCAGTTCGCTTTCCGAGGCCATGACCAGCGGGCTGGCAACGCCTGGCTGGTTGCCCGCCTTGATTTCGTTCAGCTCATGGTCGCCACGGATGATCAGGGCAATCAGCTTGCCTTTCTCTTCAGCGTGCACCACGAGGGTCTTGATGGTTTTTTCGATCGGCAGGTTGAAGCCTTCGACCAGTTGCGCAATGGTCTTGGCATTCGGCGTGTCGACCAGGCGCAGTTCTTCGGACGGAGCGGCGCGCGAGGTTTCCCGTGGCACGGCCTCGGCTTTCTCGATGTTCGCCGCGTAGTCGGAGCCGTTACTGAAGACGATGTCGTCTTCGCCCGATTCGGCCAGAACGTGGAATTCGTGGGAGCCGGCGCCGCCGATGGAGCCGTTGTCGGCTTCAACAGGGCGGAACCTCAGGCCCAGACGGGTGAACACGTTGCAGTAAGCCTGGTGCATGCGGTCGTAGGTGACCTGCAGCGAAGGCTGATCGGCGTGGAAGGAGTAGGCGTCCTTCATGATGAATTCGCGGCCGCGCATCAAGCCAAAGCGTGGGCGGATCTCGTCACGGAATTTGGTCTGGATCTGGTACAGGTTGATCGGCAGCTGCTTGTAGCTGCTCAATTCGTTGCGCATCAGATCGGTGATGACTTCTTCGTGGGTGGGACCTGCGCAGAAGTCGCGACCGTGGCGATCCTTGAAGCGCAGCAATTCAGGGCCATACTCTTCCCAGCGCCCGGATTCCTGCCACAGCTCTGCCGGTTGCGTGCTCGGCATCAACACTTCGAGAGAGCCGGCGGCGTTCATTTCTTCGCGAACGACGGCTTCGACCTTGCGCATTACCCGCAAGCCCATCGGCAGCCAGGTGTACAGGCCCGAGGCGAGTTTGCGGATCATGCCGGCGCGCAGCATCAGCTGGTGGCTGATCACGACCGCGTCGGAAGGCGTTTCTTTTTGTGTGGCGAGCAAAAATTGACTGGTGCGCATGGTTGGCCGTTATCGATTGCTGATGACGAGAAATGACGGAACATTGTACGGGCGAGATCCGCTGGCGTACAGGCGTGCGGTCAGTGGTGTGGCAGGAGGGCACGATTCACTCGGCCCTCCGCGATTGTTCCTGCGTAAAGATCCTACGATTCTTCGGTGACCGGGGTCTGCACCGGTTCCGGTGTCGGTGTCGGACCTTCGCGGCGGTTCTCCTGGAACCAGTGCAAGGCGATCAACAGCAGGGTCGGGACGCCCAGCAAAGCGGTGATCAGGAAGAAGTTGTGGTAACCGAATTTTTCCACCATGACCCCGGAATAGCCACCGATCAGGCGCGGCAGCAACAGCATGATCGAGCTGAGCAGGGCGTATTGGGTGGCGGAGAACTTGAGGTTGGTCAGGCTCGACAGGTAGGCGACGAACGCCGAGGTGGCCAGGCCTGAACTGAAGTTGTCCAGGGAGATGGTCAGCACCAGCATGTTCAGGTTGGGGCCCATATCGGCGAGTATCAGGAACAGGATGTTGGTCGCCGCGGATGCGACGCCGCCGATGAACAGAATCGGCAGGATGCCGAAACGCACGATCAGCAGGCCGCCCATGCCGGCACCTACCAGGGTCATGATCAGGCCGAAGATTTTGCTGACGCTGGCGATCTGGTCCTTGGTGAAGCCCTGGTCGATGTAGAACACGTTGGCCATCACGCCCATGACCGTATCGGACATCCGATAGGTGGCGATCAAACCGAGTAGCAGCAACGCTTGCCAGCGGTATCGCAGGATGAAGTCGTTGATCGGAGTCAGCACCGGTGCCAGGCCGCGACGGCCCATGGCCGAGAGGCACAGGGCGGTGAGCGTGATATAGAGGATGGCCCGCAGGAACGCGCGGTCTTCGAGCAGCAGGTCGAGCACGCTCACGCCTTCGAACAGTACGCTGGCGAAGTCGGTGTAGTAGAGCTGGGTGAACATGGCCGGCACGGACACCAGCAATATGATCAGCACGAACACCGAGGCCAGTTGATGCACGAAGCTGTAGCGCCCGGCCTGCAGTTGCGTGCGCAACGGCACGGGTGGTTCGCGCATGAACGTGGAAGTCAGCAGTGCCGGGACCATCAGCACCCCGAACAGAATGTAAGTGCCGGCCCAGGCCGAATGCTTGTAGTTGAAGCCGGTGGAGCCAAAGCCTTCGGCGAAGTACAGCGCGCCTGCAGTCGCCAGCAGCGCGGCGACCCGGTAGCCGGACATGTAGCTGGCGGCCAGGGCGGCCTGACGATTGTCTTCGGCGATTTCCAGGCGATAGGCGTCTACCGCAATATCCTGCGTCGCTGATGCGAAAGCGACGACCACGGCAATGGCGATCAGCCAGGACAAATGCTTTTGCGGATCGCAGAAACCCATCCCGATCAGGCCAAGGATGACCAGTGCTTGGGACAGCACGAGCCAGGATCGTCGTCGACCGAGTTTGCCAAGCAATGGCAGTCGCCATTGGTCGAGCAACGGTGACCAGACCCATTTGAAGGCATATGCCAGGCCAATCAGGCTTGCATAACCAATGGTTTCACGCGCCACGCCAGCCTCACGCAGCCAGACTGAAAGCGTCGAAAACACCAGCATGTAGGGCAGGCCGGCGGCGAAACCAAGCAGCAACAGCACGAGTGTCGAAGGGCTGGCATAAGCGGCGAGCGCGGCGCGCCAGGTTTTACGGGGCATGGGCTGGAGTCTGCCTCAAGAAATACGGAAACAAAGCGCGCACTCTAACCGCTGTGCTCTACCGGACGCCAGCCATGGCGCTGAATATCAACACGATTATTCAGGACACTGATGCCCTCCATGCGTAATCGTGCGCGCTGCTCATCGCCCGAAGGGCTGCCCGCCGGCAGGCTGATACGCCCGTTTGCACCCAGAACGCGATGCCAGGGTAATTTGCTGTCGCTCGGCAATTGGCTGAGGGTGCGGCCGACCCAGCGGGCGGCGCGACCCAGTCCTGCAAGCTCGGCCAATTGACCGTAGCTGACGACTTTGCCCTCGGGAACTTGCGCCAGTGTCAGATACAGCGCCGTGCGTCGGATTTGCGCCGCACTCTCGGGTTCATCGGTTGGATCGGTCACGTCCGTCATTCCTGAAGAAGTCTGCTTTACCATCTGTAGAGTAAATCCTGTACAGGCGGTTGAGAAATGAACTCAACAGAAATAGTCGGGTCAGTCCTTGTCAGGACATTATTCCTACGGATAATGCCGACTTTTCTCGCAAGCCCGAGCCCGTATTTTGCTTATGTTGTCCAGACCCCTGCTGTGTCTCGCTGTCCTCAGTGCTTCTACTCCCTTGTTAGCCGATACCGTGTGGTTGAAGAACGGTGACAAGCTGAGCGGCAAGATCACGCTGTTCGATGGCGGCAAGCTGCTGATCCAGACCGAGTACGCCGGTGCGGTGACGATCGACTGGAAACAGGTCAAGACTCTGGACAGCGATCAGCAATTGCTGGTCAAGCAGGATGCCTACAGTGGCGAGAAAGCCAAGTCGCTGAAAGCGGCGGACGCCGGCAAGGTCACGCTGGCCAACGGCGACGCACCGAAGACGGTCGAGCTGGCAAGCATTCAGCAGATTCTCAAGCCAAAACCGGTGGTTGAGGATCTGGTGTGGAAAGGCAACGTCGATATCGCGCTGGATTATCAGCGGGCGGAAAACGACACCGATGACTACGACATCGATTTCAAGACCAGTGCGCGCCACGGTCGCTGGCGGCATACCGCCGAAGGTGAATACAACCGCGAGTTCCAGGACGACGTGGTGACCACGGACAACTGGCGGGCCGAGTATTCCATCGACCGATTCCTGACCGAGCAATGGTTCTGGCAGGGGCGCCTGGTGTACAAGCGCGACAAGGTCGAAGACCTTTCCCGTCAGCGCACCGTCGGTACCGGTCCCGGCTATCAGTTCTGGGATAACGAACTCGGGGCGTTCTCCCTGGGCTCGCTGGTCAACCACACGGACTATGAATTCTCCGATGGCAGCAAGGACAATTTCTACGCACTGGCCATGACGTGGGATTACAACCGCTACCTGGTCGGCAAGCGTGTCGAGTTCTTCACCAGTGGTGAGGTCGGCAAGCCGCTGTCGGGTGTGGCCGACTACGCACTCGATGCCGAGATGGGGTTGCGCTACAAGGTGACTGACTGGGCTTCGCTGAACCTGAAGGCGGAGCGGGACATCATCAGCGGCACCGACGATGCGGATCTGGACAAGACACGCTACACCGCAGGATTTGGCGTGACCTGGTAAGACGCTAAAAGATCGCAGCCTGCGGCAGCTCCTGCAGGGGAGTTATGTTCACCCTGTAGGAGCTGCCGCAGGCTGCGATCTTTTTTACCTGTGAAAAACACACAGGCACAAAAAAGCCCCGCTGTTGAGGGCGGGGCTTTTTTACTAAAGCAAGTACAAGTTAGATAACTTGAACTTCTTCAGCTTGCATGCCTTTCTGACCGCGGGTAGCGATGAAAGAAACCTGTTGGCCTTCTTTCAGGCTTTTGAAGCCGTCGGATTGGATAGCTTTGAAGTGAACGAACAGGTCGTCACCGGATTGTGGAGTGATGAAGCCGAAGCCTTTTTCATCGTTGAACCACTTAACGGTACCGGTTTGGCGATTAGACATGGTGTAACTCCTTGAACAAAGATAACTGCGACTCAGGAAGAACCCTGGCCGAGACTGAGTGCAAAGAGCAGGAAAAATTCTTGTAGATGGTTGGATCGAAATTCAACATATCGTGTAGAGATTCTCAGTGACACAAGCAGCACAGTGGCGCCACCTTAACCCTTTTTCCGGGACGTGCCAATGCTTCTTGCGAAGGTTTCTCTGATTTAAGGATCGGCGGTGCGACGGTTCGTCGCCAGCACAGGTAATTCCTGCCTGTTCGGCGAGAATTGCACCGCGGACTTTGAACCCGGCGGCGCGCCCGGTAAGATGCCGGACAGAATTTTTCGACCTCGCTATTCAGGACACCCGCCATGAGCATCAAATCGGACAAGTGGATTCGCCGCATGGCGCAGGAACACGGCATGATCGAGCCGTTCGTCGAGCGCCAGATGCGCGGCAGCGACGATAGCCGTGTGATCTCCTATGGCGTGTCGAGCTACGGCTACGATGTGCGTTGCACCAGTCATTTCAAGGTGTTCACCAACATCAATTCGGCCATCGTCGATCCGAAGAACTTCGATGCCGGCAGCTTCGTCGACATCCACAGCGACGTGTGCATCATTCCGCCTAATTCCTTCGCCCTGGCCAGCACCGTCGAATACTTCCGCATTCCGCGTAATGTCTTGACCATTTGCCTGGGTAAAAGCACCTACGCGCGCTGCGGCATCATCGTCAACGTCACGCCGCTCGAGCCTGAGTGGGAAGGTCACGTGACCCTTGAGTTCTCCAATACCACCAATTTGCCGGCGAAAATCTACGCGAACGAAGGCGTGGCGCAGATGCTGTTCCTCGAATCTGACGAAGAATGTGAAGTGTCCTACAAGGACCGTGGCGGCAAGTACCAGGGCCAGCGTGGCGTGACCCTGCCTCGCACCTGAGTCAACCGTCCGACAAGTGCCGGGAATTCCTGAGCGGGCGTACACTCTATGGGGTGTATTGTTCCGATCCGCGCAAGGCGGGTCGGGTCATCGCTCAGGAGTGCCGAATGAAGATCGATCCGCGAATCAGTGCCGAACTGGCAAGGCTTGAACCCAATCAGGTTGGCATTCTGGCCTGGTCCTTGTTGGCACATCCGCCCGTCAGCATGGCAGGGGGTATCCCCGGCCAGCCTGATCCTGATACCCCGAATGAACAACCTAACGAGCCAGGCGAGCCGACCCTGCCGGATGAGCCACCGCCTTCGCCTGTTGCCTGATAATCCGGACACCGCAGATCCACTGTAGGAGCGAGCAGGGCTCGCTCCTACAGGGTTTTGCGCAGGTTACTTCAGGTTGCCGCTGAGGAACTGCTTCAACCGCTCGCTTTTCGGATTGCCCAGCACGTCGTCTGGCGCGCCTTCTTCCTCAACCAGGCCCTGGTGCAGAAACAGCACCTGGCTCGACACTTTGCGGGCGAAGCTCATTTCGTGGGTCACCATGATCATGGTCCGGCCTTCCTCGGCCAGGCCCTGGATCACCTTCAGCACTTCACCCACCAGTTCCGGGTCCAGCGCCGAGGTCGGTTCGTCGAACAGCATGACTTCCGGCTCCATGGCCAGTGCGCGGGCAATCGCTACCCGTTGTTGCTGACCGCCGGACAGGAAGGCCGGGTATTGGTCCGCCACACGGGAGGCCAGCCCCACCTTGTCGAGGTAGCGCCGGGCGCGGTCCTCGGCTTCTTTCCGGTCACACCCCAGCACCCGACGCGGGGCCATGGTGATGTTTTCCAGCACCGTCATGTGGCTCCACAGGTTGAAGTGCTGGAACACCATGGCCAGGCGGGTGCGAATGCGCTGCAGTTCATTGGCATCGGCCACGTGTATGCCGTGACGGTCCTTGATCATGCGAATGTTCTGCCCGTCGAGGCTCATGGCGCCGTCGTTGGGTTGTTCCAGGAAGTTGATGCAACGCAAAAAGGTGCTTTTGCCCGAGCCGCTGGCGCCGATCAGGCTGATGACATCGCCGGTTTTGGCCTTGAGCGAAACACCTTTGAGGACTTCATGATCGCCATAACTCTTATGCAGGCCTTCGATGGTCAATTTGTACATGGGGGCGTGCATCCTCAAGGCGATAGCAGGTAGCCGCTGCGGTAGGCTTCGGCGCCCGCGACGTGGGCGATTACCATGCCGGCGGTGGCCATGCGCCGCAGCGAACGGACATACATCAGCCCGGCGGTGGTGCAGTGGACAGGGGTGACCTGATCGGTGATCGGGTCAATGATTTCAGCGATTTTCTGCCCTGCTTCCAGGTATTGCCCTGGCAGCGTGTCGTACACCAGCAGTCCGCCGACCGGCGTGGCCACGGGTTCGACCCCGGCCAGGGGCGTGGCCGGGTAGGGCAGTGCCGGCAGCGGCGCCGGTTCGCCGTCGATCGCTCCGAAATGGATCAGGTAATCGATCAAGGCCTGGCAATCGCGGCTGGCGAGCGGATGGTTGACGTCGCCCTGGCCGCGCAACTCGATGGTCACTGCGAAACTGCCGAGGGGAATCTCGAAGCGGTCGCCGAAGCGTTCCTGCAGTTGCAACCACACCAGCGGGAAACTCTCGTCGAAGGACTGACCACCGGAGTCGGTGGCCAGCATGCTGGCCTGGGACTCGATGTAGCGCGCCAATGGCTCGACCTGCGGCCAGGCTTGCGGGGTGGTGTAGAGATGGGCGACGGCTTCGAAGTCGCAGTGCAGATCCAGCACCATCTCGGCATCGCAGGCCAGTCGTTGCAGGGTCAGTCGCTGGGATTGCAGCTGGGTGCCGGCGGCTTTCCCGGCGAGCGCGTTGCGCAGGCTGGCGCGGATCAGCTCGGCGTTACGCTGCGGGTCATCGCCCAATTGTGCTTCGACGGCGTTGCCGACTTCTTCACTGAGGTCGATGAACCATCGATTGAAATTCTGCCCGCTCTCCAGTTCGAAGCGGCCTAGCGGTACATCCATCAGTGCCTGATCGAGGCCGATCGGGTTGGCCACCGGTACCAGCACGATTTCGCTGCGCAGGCGCCCGGCGGCTTCGAGATCCAGCAGTCGCTGCTTGAGATGCCAGGCCACCAGCATGCCGGGCAACTCATCGGCGTGCAGCGAGGACTGGATGTAGATCTTGCCTTTGGCCTTTTCCGGGCCGTAATGGAAGCTGTGGATCTGTCGTGCGGTCCCGGGCACAGGGGCCTGCAGATCATGAATCTGGTGGCGCATTTGTAAATAATCCTAGTGAGTCGGTCCGAGGAAGGCCAGCCATCGGCGTTCGGCAAGGCGGAACAGGCCGACCAGCGCAAAAGTGACGGTCAGGTAGATCAGCGCGGCGATGCCGAACGACTGGAAGGTCATGAAGGTCGCCGAGTTGGCGTCCCGGGCGACTTTCAGGATGTCCGGGATGGTCGCGGTGAAGGCCACTGTGGTCGAGTGCAGCATCAGAATCACTTCGTTGCTGTAATACGGCAATGAACGACGCAGGGCCGACGGCATGATCACGTAGGCGTACAGCTTCCAGCCGGTCAGTCCGTAAGCCTTGGCCGCTTCCACTTCACCGTGGGCCATGCTGCGGATTGCCCCGGCGAAAATCTCGGTGGTGTAGGCGCAGGTGTTCAGGGCGAAGGCCAGGATGGTGCAGTTCATCGCATCGCGAAAGAAGCTGTCGAGCAGCGGTTGGGCGCGCACGGCGGCCAGGCTGTAGATCCCGGTGTAGCAGATCAGAAGCTGGATATACAACGGCGTGCCACGGAACAGGTAGGTGTAGAACTGCACCGGCCAGCGAATGTAGAGGCGCGGTGAAACCCGGGCGATAGACAGCGGAATCGAGACGATGAAACCGAAGAATATCGATGCGCTGAGCAACCACATGGTCATGGCCAGACCGGTGATGTTGTTGCCGTCGCTGTAAAGGAAAGGTTTCCAGTATTCCTGCAGGAGTTCGATCATCGTACGGCCTCCCGGGTACCGGCGGAGTAACGACGTTCGAGCCAGCGCAGAATGAAGTTGGACGCGCTGGTGATCACCAGGTAGATCAGCGCGGCAAGTACCAGGAAGTAAAACAGTTGATAGCTGCTTTTGCCGGCGTCCTGGGCAGCCTTGACCAGATCGGCCAGGCCGATGATCGACACCAGGGCGGTGGCCTTGAGCATTACCATCCAGTTGTTACCGATACCTGGCAGGGCATAACGCATCATCTGTGGGAACACCACGATCCAGAAACGCTGGCCGCGCTTGAGGCCATAAGCGGTAGCCGCTTCGACCTGGCCCCGCGGAACCGCGAGAATCGCGCCACGGAAGGTTTCGGTGAAATACGCACCGTAGATGAAGCCCAAGGTAATGACCCCGGCGCTGAACGGGTTGATTTCGATGTATTCCCATTCCATGAAATCGGTAAACGAGGTCAGCCAGGTTTGCAGGCTGTAGAAGATCAGCAGCATCAGGACCAGGTCCGGAACGCCGCGAATGAGTGTGGTGTAAAGCTGGGCAGGCACGCGCATCAGTTTGACTTTTGACAACTTGGCACTGGCGCCAAGCAGCCCGAGCAACACGGCTACCAACAGCGATAACGCCGACAATTTGATCGTCATCCAGGTGCCTTGCATCAGCAGCGGACCGAAGCCCTTGAGGCTGAAGGCAGAGAGCCCCAGATTTTCCAGTAGGTTTTCAAACATAAATCAGCAGCCTGATCGGATGAAAAAAGCGCCCATCGAGAGATGGGCGCCGGGCATTATTTGCCGCTGTACAGATTCAGATCGCCAAAGTGTTTCTTCTGAATGGTGGCGTAGGTGCCATCATCGTGTAACGCTTTGATACCTTTATCCAAAAGTGCTTTCAGCTCGGTGTTACCTTTCTTAATACCGACCGCTGTTTTGGCCGGCAGCAGTTCATTGTCGACCGGCTTGCTGACTTCGTAGTCGGCACCCTGTGGCGACTTCAGGAAGCCCAGTTCGGCTTGCAGCATGTCCTGGATCCCTGCATCGAGACGACCGGAAGTCAAGTCAGCGTAGACCTGATCCTGGTTGGCGTAGGCCTGGGTTTTTACGCCGGCCTTGTCCAGGATGGCTTTGGCATAGGCTTCCTGAATGGTGCCTTGTTCGTAGCCGACGGTTTTGCCCTTGAGGGACGCGACGTCTGCGGTCACGCCGGAACCTTTCTTGGACACGTAAGCGGTTGGGCCGGAAAACAGCTCGCTGGAGAAGTCGATGACTTTTTCACGGGCCGGGGTCACGGTCATCGACGAGATCACACCGTCGAATTTATTGGCTTTGAGGCCGGGAATCATGCCATCGAAGTCACTTTCGACCCACTTGCACTTGACCTTCAGTTCGGCGCAGATCGCGTTCCCCAGATCGATGTCGAAGCCTACCAGGCTGCCGTCGGCCGCTTTTGACTCGAACGGTGCGTAAGAAGGGTCAACGCCGAAACGCAGTTCTTTGTACTCCTTCGCCATGGCGGAGCCAGCGGCCATGCACAACGCCAGTGCAGAAAGGGTCAGCAATGCTTTTTTCATTATTCAATCCCTAAAACCAATATGAGCGCTTGTGGCGCAGAATTATTGTTACTGGAAAGCGTAAGACCTGTTGAAAGTAGCAATTTCCGAACCAGAGTGCCGAACAAGCGTTTTAAAAGGTGTCTGGAAATAGCCGGAGACAGATTTATGCACGAAAACGGGCGCAGGGAAATGGCCGCACCCGTTCGACTCAAAAAGAAAAAATTTTGAGGATAAAAAGAAGGCTCAGCCGAGCAGATTTTGCAGGGTCGTCAAACTGTCGGCTTCGTCGACCGACTTGTCCTTGCGCCAGCGCAAGATGCGCGGAAAACGCACGGCAATGCCACTTTCGTGACGGTGGGAGAGGGCGATCCCCTCGAAACCCAATTCAAACACCAGGCTCGGCTGGACGCTGCTCACTGAGCCGATTTTTTCCACCGTGGTCTTGCGCACGAAGCTGTCGACCTGGCGGATTTCGTCATCGCTCAACCCTGAATGTGCTTTGGCGAACGGCACCAGGGAACGTTCGCTGGCGTCTGGCGGGCCGTCCCAGACGGCGAACGTGTAATCGCTGTAGAGGCTGGCCCGGCGTCCTTGCCCTCGTTGCGCATGGATCAGCACGGCGTCAACGCTGAAAGGGTCGACTTTCCATTTCCACCACGCACCCACGTCCTTGGTCCGGCCGACGCCGTACAAGGCATCGCGTGGCTTGAGCATCAGGCCTTCGACACCGAGGGCGCGGGATGTCTCGCGCTGGCGGGCGAGGTCGAGCCACGTGTTACCGGTCACCAATGGCGAAAGGTGCAACCGCGGATTGGCGCAGTCACAGGCCACCCGTTCCAGTTGCGCGCGTCGCTCGGCCTGACGCCGGTTGCGCCAGTCCTCACCCTGCCATTCGAGCAAATCGAAGGCGATTAACACGACTGGCACTTCTTCGAGGATTTTCCGGTCCAGGGTTTTGCGAGCGATGCGTTGTTGCAGGAGGGCGAAAGGTTGCGCCGCGGGTTGAAACACATTGTCGATGGCGGTTGGTGCAGATTTCCAGGCGACGATCTCGCCGTCGATCACCGTTCCGTCGGGAAGGCTCAGAAATAAGCTGTCCAGTTCAGAGAAGCGTTCGGTCACCAGCCCTTCACCCCGCGACCAGATCCACAGTCGCCCTTCGCGCTTGATCACCTGGGCGCGGATGCCATCCCATTTCCATTCCGCTTGCCAGTGCTGGACAGGGCCGAGCAGGGCTTCGAATTGTTCCACGGGCGGCGACAAGACGTGGGCGAGGAAAAACGGGTAGGGCTGGCCGCCACGCTGGGCGCGTTCATCCCGGGATTCGGCGGCGATCAGTTTCAGGTAGCGGGTGGCACTGGGGCGATGGGTCTGGTCGGTGTAACCCACCATGCGCTGGGCCACACGTTTGCTGTCCAGGTGAGCCACGGCTGCCAGGGCACGGGTCACCAATAACCTGGACACCACGACGCGCAAGCTGCCGGTGATCAGTTTGATGCAGACCATCAGGCTAGGACCGTCCAGTTGCGTCCACAGCGCCGGTAATCGTCGAGCGAGGGACTGCTCTGTTTCGCCGCGCAGTGGCAGCAATTTGTCCTCGATCCACGCGGCCAGCCCGTCGGTCGAATGATGCGACGCTTGCGGTACGACCAGCGAAATGGTTTCCGCGAGATCACCGACTGCCTGGTAACTCTCTTCGAACAGCCATTGCGGCAAACCGGAAAATGCCACGGCCAATTCGCGCAAGACCCGTACCGGCACCAATTGCCGGGGGCGTCCCCCTGACAGAAAGTACAACGCCCAGGCGGCATCTTCCGGCCTGGCCTGGGCGAAGTAGTTTTGCAATGCCGCCAGTCTGGCGTTGTTCGAGGTGCACCTGTCCAGTTCGGTATACAGTTCGGCGAACGCCTTCATGGCAGCATCTCGGCAGGCTCGGCTTCGGCGATGACCACATCCTCTTCGTGATCACCGTATTGGGTATTGAATTCCATGGCCTCGAGCCCCTGCTCGCGCAGATGGCGTACCAGCGCGCCGACCGAACCATGGGTCACCATGATCCGCTCAGCGCCAGTCTGTTCGATGGCCCAGAGCAGGCCGGGCCAGTCGGCGTGGTCGGACAGCACGAAGCCATGGTCCACACCGCGCTGCCGACGCGTGCCACGCAAGCGCATCCAGCCACTGGCGAAGCCATCGCTGTAATCGCCGAAGCGACGCATCCAGCTGCTATTCGCCGTTGAAGGGGGGGCAAGCAGCAGTGCCTTGCGCATCAGCGGGTCGCTCTTTTTTACGTCGGTGGCATGAATCGTGGGCGGCAGATAAACCCCCGCTTTGCGGTAGATCTCGTTGATGGATTCGACGGCGCCATGCACCAGAATGGGACCGAGTCGTGCGTCGATGCCATGGAGAATGCGCTGGGCCTTGCCGAGGGAATTACAGAACAGCACGCTGGCTTTTTCGACAGCCGCATTGGCCTGCCACCATTGATTGATCTCGGCAAACACCTGTGCCTGGGGTTGCCAGCGGTAGATCGGCAGGCCAAAGGTCGACCCGGTGATGAAGGTGTCGCAGCGTACCGGTTCAAACGGCGCGCAAGTGCCGTCGGGCTCGATCTTGTAGTCCCCGGATGCGACCCAGACTTGTGCGCCGTATTCCAGGCGTACTTGCGCCGAGCCGAGCACATGGCCGGCGGGATGAAAACTGAGGCGCACGCCTCGATGCAGCAGGCGTTCGCCATAGCTCAGGGTCTGCAGGTTGATGTTCTGGCCCAGTCGCGCACGCAGGATGGCCTCGCCGGGCGCTGCCGCCAGGTAATGCTGATTGCCGGCGCGGGCATGATCGTCGTGGGCGTGGGTGATCACAGCGCGTTCGACTGGCCGCCACGGGTCGATGTAGAAGTCGCCGGCGGGGCAGTACAAACCTTCGGGGCGCGAGATAACAAGGTCCATTTCGTTACCGGAGTGGAGGGGCTTGTCAGCTATGAGGTTGGCGTGTGGCGAGAAGTTCTATTTGTTTTTGGGAGGATTAATAACATCCCCTATAGGAGCGAGCTGTGGCGAGGGGGCTTGCCCCCGTTTGAGTGCGCAGCACTCACAAGATCTTCGATACATCGGAAATTTTGGGGCTGCTTCGCAGCCCAACGGGGCGGTGCGGCGTTCCGACAAGCCCCCTCGCCACAGCTCGCTCCCACAGACAGGGGGCGTGGTTATTTGCCGGGCGTCAGCGTCAACCGCGCCTTGCCATAGGCGTTGTCGAAGTTCTGCGGCTGCATCGGCAGGCTCATGTACTGGCCCTTGAGCCAGGGTTCGATGCCGTTAAGGTAGTTCGGGCTGGCCGGGTTGCCGGATTGGCCGGTGCCGTTTTGTGCCATCAGCGGCTCGGACTGGCCGAAGTCGACGATAAAGCGCATGGCTGGTGCCAGCGTAGTGTTGAAGTCCTGGCCCCAGGCGAAGGCGGCGGTGTTGAGCGTGGTGTGATCGCCACCGGCCGGCAGCGGTCCGCGTACGGTCTGGCTGCTGCTGTTTTTCCATTCATAGCGGTGCTGTTTGCCCCACTGCCAGGCCTTGGGATCACTGCCCAATTGGCTGTCGCCTGCGCTGATCGCTGCGGCGAGGCTGCGAGCGAGGATCACCGGTTTGTCTTCTTTCTGTGCGGTGCGCACGTCATCCCAGAACGGGCTGTCTTCACGCCCGAGCAAGTGATCGGCCTGGGCCGCGTAGGAAAGCTTGCCGTTGGCGACGAAGGCCTTCCATGCCGGGCTGCTTTGCGGGCCCAGTTCATCGAGGAAGATCTGCCGGGTGCTTTCCTGCAGGAACAGTTCGTAGATGGCCGCATCGGTGGAGGTCGGGCTGAGCTTGCCGTCGAACGCCATCAGGCGGCTGTAGGCCTCGTGTGCCTTGGCACGATCTGCCGCCGGCAAGGCGTCCATGGCTTGTTTGAGCGGCTGGGTCATGCCCGGCGCTTCAAACATTTTCTTCAGCTTGGCAGCGAAGGTAGTGGTCTGGTCGTATTGCATGGCGATCAGGCTGCGGCTGTCGTGCTTGCCTGCGCCGGCCAGTTCGGCCAGGCGCTCGCCGCGCTCAGGAGCGGCCCAGGAATTGGACAACTGCATGCCGTAGCCATGGGGAATGACCCGCTGGTTGGCAGTGCCGAGCCAGCCCTGGGCCGGGTCCTGGTCGTACGGGTGCAGCATCGGGTCGGCGTAGCCGTCCCAATCGTAACGGCCTTCCCAGCCCGGCGAGGGCAGCAGACCTTCGCCTTCGCGGCGGTTCGGGTAACGACCGGTGACTTGCCAGCCGATGTGGCTTGCGTCGGCAAACACCAGGTTCAGCGCGATGGCCCGAATTTCGCGGCTGGCGTCCGAGGCTTTCTCGACGCTCTGGGCGCGGGACAGGTCGAAGAACGCGTCCAGGGTCTTGTCGTCAGTGAAGCTCGGCATCTGCAAGGCCAGGCCGAAACCATTGGCCAGTGTGGTGCCCTGGGCACTATTGAGCAGCGGGCCATGGCGGGTTTCGTACACCGCTTCGCGAATCGGCCGCTGGCCTTTGACGAAATAGGTTTCGTTGCGCACGATCGCCGGCTGCCATTTCCCGGCGTTTTCGTAGGTGAGCCCGTTGCCCTGGCGTTTGATCTTCTCCAGGAACAGGTCCTGGTTGTCGCCCATCACGGACGTCATGCTCCATGCCACCTTGCCGTTGAAACCACCGAGCACCATTGGCAGGCCCGCGATGGTCACGCCGGACGCCTGATACTTCGGCGCGCGAATCTGCACGTAACTGAACAACGAAGGCACGCCCAGCGGGCCGTGACTGTCACTGGCCAACAGGCTCTTGCCGGTGCGGCTGCGTTGCGGGGCGATGGCCCAGTTATTCGACGAGGTGGCGCCGAGCAGGTTCAGGTCCGACAGTTGCCCGGTGGCCTTGCCGAGTTCGGCCAGCCCCGGCACTTGCCCGTTGAGTTTGATGCCTTGCAGTTTTTCGCTTTCGGCGACCGGCAGTTTTTCGTCGGGAGCCGACGGCGTCAACCACGCCAGTTTGTCGGTGGTGACGCTCTGGGCCAGTACCAGCGCGGAAATTTCTTCCGGCAGGTTGGTCGACTGGCTGAAGTTCAACAGGCAGAAAATCAGCGCCGAATCTTCCGGCTGCCAGTATTCGGGCTGGTACCCGGAGGCCGCGAGGTCCGCCGGCAGTTTGTCGCGGTAGCGGAACAGGTAGGCGTTGACGCCGCGCGCATAGACTTCGAAGAAACGCTTGAGACGCGGCGAAGAGGCCTTGTACAACTCGCCAGCACTTTTCTTCAGGTTGACCGCCCGCATGTAACGGTCGGCATCCAGCAGGTCCGCCCCCTGCATCTCGGCCAAACGGCCCTGGGCCAGCAGGCGCAGGGTGACCATCTGCGTGATGCGGTCGCTGGCATGCACGTAACCGAGGGTGAACAGCGCGTCGTGGAAGCTGTTGCTTTCGATCAGCGGCATGCCCATGGCATTGCGGCGCACCGAAACGTTCTGCGCCAGGCCCTTGAGCGGTTGCACGCCGGAGGTCGGCGGGAGGGTGTCCTGGGCGTTGAAGTTCTGACAACCGGTCAGGCTCAAGACGCCGGTCACTGCTGCGGCAACGCCGAACCGGGGTAGAAAATGAGTAAGGGCTGGCGAGGCCATGGCAAAGCTCCTGCGGGGTGGTGGCGCAATAAAGGCGCTACGTTAGTGAGCAGGTGATGGCCGCGCAAGCGGGGTAAGAGGTTATTTCAAGATTTGTCAAAGATCGCTGCCTTCGGCAGCTGCTGTAGAGATACGCCGATCTCGCGTAGGAGCTGCCGAAGGCTGCGATCTTTTGATCCTCAATAGTGGCTTGCCAGCCGTAACTGGTGATATTGAAGTGCGACACGCTCAACAATCTTTGAGAAAAATCGGCATGGAGCTCAAGGCAAACGCGGCACTTATCATCATCGATCAACAAAAAGGCATCCTGCATCCCAGACTCGGCCGCCGGAATAATCCTCAGGCTGAAGAGCGCATGCTGGAATTGCTCGGCCATTGGCGGCGCACCGTTCGACCAGTGATCCATGTGCAGCACCTGTCCCGCTCGGAGGACTCAGTGTTCTGGCCGCAGCAGTCGGGGGTGGAGTTTCAGGAACGGTTTCAGCCCATGGCCGGTGAACGTTTGATCCAGAAACAGGTGCCGGATGCGTTTTGTTCGACGGGGCTGGAGACGCAGTTGCGCGCGGCGGCGATCGGGCAATTGATCATCGTGGGTGTCGCGACCCACAACTCGGTGGAATCCACGGCGCGTACCGCAGGCAACCTGGGGTTTGATACCTGGGTGGCCGAGGATGCGTGCTTTACCTTCGACAAGGCTGATTTTTTCGGCCATGCCCATAGCGCCGAAGAGGTGCATGCGATGTCGCTGGGGAATTTGCAGGGGGAGTATGCGACGGTTGTCAGCACCGCATGTGTATTAAAGGCGGACTGAAAAACCTGTAGGAGCAGCCGGTCGACGCTCGATTGCTCGCTCCTACAAGGGAACTGCATTCACAGCACAGGTCTGCTCGCGAAGGCGATTCAACAGGCGAAGCAAGCCTTCGCCCGAAGCATCAAGCGCCGTGGCACTTCTTGAATTTCTTGCCGTTGCCGCATGGGCACGGATCGTTGCGGCCGACGTCTTTCAGGGCATTGCGCACCGGTTCCTGGTGAGCGTGGCCGCAGTTCGGACCGTGGACATGGCCGTGGTCGTGATCATGGTGGTGATGGTCATGATCGTGGTTGCAGTCAGGGCCGTGGACGTGGGGTTGCTGGGTCATCGGTGTTGCTCCGGAATTAAATCGGCAGCGATTATCACGCCATTGCGCGCCAAGTGCACGTAGTGGGCGATGAATATACCGGTTTCCAGTTCACCTTCCAGACGATAGGGAATGGGTTGATCGGATTTTTTCAGCAGCTTGGCCAGATCACGGACCTTGGACCACAGGTTGGTGCGGATCGGCACCTTGAAGTAAGCGCTGTGCCTGGGGCCGATGGTGAACCAGTGTTCGTACTCGCCGTCGGCCAGCAGTATGTCACCCAAGTGAACGCGGTACTCCAGACTACGCACCGTCAGGTCGCTGTCGTTGGGGTTGTCGATGCGAAAGTGCAGGAGGAATTTCTGTTCCAGCAGTTTGGCGCTGACCACCTCGATCTTTACCAGATGGACCTCGGGGTCCGGCAAGTCGTCGTCGAACCACGATGCACAGCCGCCGAGTCCGAGTGTCAGGAACAACGTGAGCAGATAGAGTGCGCTGCGGCGGATGATCATCGTGGTGTTTCTCCCTTGAGCCTCGGTCCAGACCCAAAAGATCGCAGCCTTCGGCAGCTCCTGCGGGGTGAACAGACATTCCATGTCCTAACTGCTGAAATACCCTGCGCAACACTTCTTGAACTTCTGCCCACTCGCGCACGGGCAGGTGTCGTTGCGTCCGGGCTTGAGCGGCACGGTGGGGTCGATGAAATACCAGCGCCCGGTATTTTGCACAAATGACGAACGCTCGCGGTGGCTGTGCTCGCCATTGCTGTCGTGCCAGCGTGCAGTGAAGGTCACGAAGGCGTGTTCAGGCTGGCCGCCCAGCACTTCGGAGCTTTCCACCTCAAGGCCCAGCCACGTACTTTGCGCGCTCCAGTCGCTGATCGATTGACGGTCCAGGCCGGCCTGTTGGGCGGGCAGGGTGGTGGCCACCAGATAATCGACCAACCCCAGCACGTAGGCGCTGTAGCGCGAGCGCATCAAGGCTTCGGCGCACGGCGCCGGGTGCCCGGCATGGTAGTGGCCGCAGCAGGCATCGAGCAGGGTGCCGCTGCCGCAAGGGCAAATGGATGTACTCATTGCATTACCACCAGTATTTCCCGAAGTTTTCCGGATTGGCCCAGAAGCGCGAATTGAGCCAGTCGGGGACTTGTTTGTATTCAAGCAGATCGTAGGTAAACAGGGTCAAGACCTGTTCGTCCCGTTGAAAGCGTTCGCTGGCTTGCAGGGCCAGGGAGAAAAAGTCGGTTTCCTGCCAGCCACACGCCGGCAGATCCGCCAACACGGCGATGCGGCTGGCGTTGAGGTTGCGAATGCCGCCCAGCAGATTCAGGCCGTTGCGCTTGGGCAAATGCTCCAGGCAATCGACCACCAGGGCCAGGTCGAATCGGCGGGCCGCCAACTCGTCGGGCAATGGGCCGGGGGCCGCGAAAGCGACGCAGCTGTCCGGGTGCGCGAGCTTGAACGCTTCCAGTGCCGGGAACTCGCTGGCGCCGATCAATAACAGGCGCGCGGGGGCATATCGATCAAGTAAAGCGGCCAGTGCCTGTTGTGGCGTGCGTGAAGAAATACCTGCAATCATCGAAGATCCTCAATCAGATCTGCCAAGACTAGCCTGCCCGAACGTTCGGGCCTAGAGCAGCCCGGCAACAAAAGCGCCAGCCTGTCGTTAATGCACGAATAAACAGCGTGGCCTATTGCTGGCGGAGATTAAAACTCCGGTCTTTACTACCTGAATCGGTTCTAAGCCGATCCCTCAGGAGAAAACTAGATGAGCATAGTACGGACAGCATTACCCTTGGTTCTGCTAACCAGTGTCTTGACTGGTTGCGCAGGTTTGCAGAAAACCGACTGGCCGACCTGTGCGGCGGTCGGTGGTGTCGTGGGTGCGGGCCTCGGTGCGACCGAAAGCTCGGCATGGGCGGGGTATGGTGCTCTGCTCGTCGGCGGTACCGCGGCGGCTTATTGCTGGGTTCATGGTGATGGCGACGAAGACGGCGATGGTGTGCCAGATAGTCGCGACAAGTGCCCAGGCACGCCAAAAGGCGTTAAGGTCGATGCCAACGGTTGCCCACCACCTGCACCTGTGGTCGAAGAGGCGGTTGTGGTTCAGGAAGAAACCATTGTCATCCGCGATGTTCACTTCCAGTTTGATAAAGCCACGCTCACCTCGTCTGACAAGCAAGTACTCGACAAGATTGCCACTCGCCTGAAAGCGGAAGCCCCGACTGCTCAACTGACCGTAACCGGCCATACCGACAGCGTGGGCAGCGACACCTACAACCAGAAACTGTCGGATAAACGCGCCCACTCGGTGGTTGAATACCTCATCGAGCAAGGCGTACCTCGCAGCAACTTCGTGTCGGTTGTCGGTGCCGGTGAAAGCCAGCCAGTTGCGGACAACAAAACCGCTGACGGCCGTGCACAGAACCGTCGTACCGAAATCAAAATACAGCGTTAAGCCCGCCGTATCCGCGGCTTGTGCAGTCGCGGATGCGGGTCTTTACTCCTGTGTGACCGGTATTGGCCGGTGACACAGGAGCTTTCAACATGATCGTTCTCACAAGGACCGTCTTGCCGGTTCTGCTACTTGGCAGCCTCTTGACCGGTTGCGCCACCCACAGCGATGGCACTGCCCCCCTCAATCAACGCACCTGGCCAATTTGCAGCGTGATCGGCGGCCTGGTCGGTGGTGGTCTGGGCGCAATCGAGAGCGGCGCCTGGGCCGCGGGTGGGGCGGCGCTGGGTATCTTGTCCGGCGGCTTGATCTGTTATGCCCAGGATGGCGACGAAGACGGTGACGGCGTTTTCGACCGACGTGACCGTTGCGCTGATACTCCCGCCAATACCCCGGTCGACCATCGCGGTTGCCCGGCGCCGCAGTACCCGGACAGCGTCCAGGCTGAGCCTGCGCAATCCGAAGTCATTACCCTGAGCGATGACGTGCTGTTTGCCTTCAATCAATCCGACCTGACCCCGACGGCGAAGAGTCAGCTGGACGCGTTGATGAGCAAGTTCGAGGATGCCGATGTGGTCAGCATCAAAGTGGTCGGCCATACCGACAGCGTCGGTTCGGATGCCTATAACCAGACCTTGTCGGAGCGACGTGCCAGCAGCGTGGCGGAATACTTGTTAAGCCAGGGTGTGGCGCCGAACAAAGTCACCAGCGAAGGCAAGGGCGCGAGCCAACCGATTGCCGACAACGAAACAGAAGAAGGCCGTGCGAAAAACCGTCGCGTGGACCTGCATATAAACCGCTGAGCCATGAGATAGAGCCGTCGGGCGACATTTGTGATCGGTGCGACGGCCGTTCGGCGGCCTGGATGAAGATTTTTCCGTTGCCCTCTGGCTTATCCCGCGTGGAAGCCGTTACTGTGCGCGCAAACAATAATTCTCATCGGGGGCGCGTATGAAAGTCTTATGGGGACTGGGGCGGTTACTGACCTTGCTGTTCTGGTCGGTAGTGCTGGTCAATCTGCTCACACCGTTCGTCTTTCCGCTGCACCCGTTGGTCAATCTGGCCGGCGGCCTGTTGGGCTTCCTTCATCTTCTGGAAGCGTTGCTGTGCTATCGCAGCCTCCGGGGTCGCGCCCATCCCTGGCTTGACCGTCTGAAGATCATCATTTTCGGCGTATTCCATCTGCAAACCATTCCAGCCCCCACCGCTTCGAAGGCTTCCCATGCGTAAACTCTGTCTGCTCGCCGCACTCATCAGCCCATTGGCCAGCGCACAGGTGGTGAGTGTCGAACCCAACTCGCTGATGCGCTTGCCCAACACCGCCAGCACCCTGCAACTGGAGCGCCTGGAAGTGGCCGATTACGGCACCTTGCTGATTCCCTCGAACGTGACCGAAGTCACCGTGGGTGAATTGCATCTGGGGCGTGAAGCGCGCATTGCCATCGTGCCGGGGGAACAGGCGCTGGCCCTGAAGGTCCGTCGCGCTGATTTGTCCGAAGGCAGTCAGATCACCGCCCGTGGCGCACCCGGAACCTATCAGAAGGCCGCTCGATCCGGACGCAATCTTGATTTGCAGATCAAGGCACTGAACGCACCGCAATTGATCGTTGATGCTCGTGGTGGTGCGGGCGCACCGGGGTTTATTGGTCTCGATGGGGCCAACGGCCAGGAACCGGGCTGCACCTGGGGTCAGGCTGGTCGCGGTGCTGATGGCAGTGACGGCAGCAATGGCCAGCCAGGGGCTCCGGGGGCTCTGGTTAAACTGGCAGTGCCGCACGACTACCCGGCAGACCGAATCAAGGTTCAGGTGGCCGGCGGTGCCGGTGGCCTGGCCGGCCCGGGCGGCAAGCCGGGCGCGGGTGGCAAGGCCAAGGGCTGCCTGATTTACGAGGCTGATGGCGGCAAGAGCGGTAAACCTGGCACCGACGGGCAGCCGGGAGCTGAAGGTGCGGCTGGCTCGGTGACTGTGCAGCGGTTGTAAGCAACACCGAGAGCCTTGTGGCGAGGGGCTTTTGTGGCGAGGGGGCTTGCCCCCGTTGGGTTGCGAAGCGACCCCTGATTCGGTATCCGCAATTCCTCTGAAGGCATGCGGTGCCCGGTTTGCGACGGCTTCGCCGCCGAACGGGGCGGTGCGGCGTTCCGACAAGCCCCCTCGCCACAAAAGCCCCTCCGGCTACATTTACTTCAAAACATCGGCCGAACCGCCGCTATCGCCACCACCGCCAACCCCACCAGAAGATTGATCCCCACCAACCGGCGAATCCGTCCCAGTATCGCGGCCCCCGCGGGCCAGTCCTGCCCGATCACGGCGGTGCGCAGTTCCGGCAGCATCAGCGCCTGAATGCGGATAAACAGCGCGGTCATCACCACATACAACCCCATCATCACCTGTACATAGCGCGGTGCGGTTTCAAAACCGTTGAAGTGCAAATTCAGCATGCCCACGCCGCTGACCGGCAACAGCACCACCGCCACCCAGACCCAGCGGAAAAAACCTTGAAACACTTCTACCCACAGCTTCAGCCGGGCAGGGCCCTCCAGCGCCGTGATCGCCGCGGGGCGCAGGACCATCCAGGCGAAAAACATGCCGCCGACCCAGACCAGGGCCGCCAGTACATGCAGGCTATAAATGAGGCTAAAAGGTGTCATTGGGTTACTCCGTTCTGCGCGGTATTCATTAGCGGGGTATGATAGCGGCCAAACCGAACCACTGAAAATTTATCCAGCGTTTTTGCGCCCGACAATCCATGATCAGCACCGAACTCAAAACCACGATCCAGGGCGCCTACTCGCGTTTTCTCGAAGCCAAGAGCCTCAAGCCGCGTTATGGCCAACGCCTGATGATTGCCGAAGTCGCCAAGGTCCTGGGTGACATCGACACCGACGACGAAGGCCGGCGCAGTGGCGACCCCGCGATTGTCGCGGTGGAAGCCGGCACCGGTACCGGCAAGACCGTGGCCTACAGCCTGGCTGCGATTCCTACGGCGAAGGCCGCCGGCAAGCGCCTGGTAATCGCCACGGCTACCGTGGCCCTGCAAGAGCAGATCGTCTACAAGGACCTGCCCGACCTGATGCGCAACAGCGGGCTGAACTTCAGCTTCGCCCTGGCCAAGGGGCGCGGGCGCTACATGTGCCTGTCCAAGCTCGACATGTTGCTTCAGGAAGGCCACGCGCAGACCGCTACGGCGCAGTTGTTCGAAGAAGAAGGTTTCAAGATCGAGGTCGACGAGGCCAGCCAGAAGCTGTTCACCAGCATGATCGAGAAGCTCGCCGGCAATAAATGGGACGGCGACCGCGACAGTTGGTCAACCGCCCTGGAAGACGCCGACTGGGCGCGCTTGACCACCGACCACAGCCAGTGCACCAACCGTCATTGCCCGAACTTCGGCCAGTGCGCCTTCTACAAGGCCCGCGAAGGCATGGGCAAGGTCGACGTGATCGTCACCAACCACGACATGGTCCTGGCCGACCTGGCCCTGGGCGGCGGCGCCGTGCTGCCGGACCCGCGCGACACCATCTACGTGTTCGACGAAGGCCATCACCTGCCGGACAAGGCCATCGGCCACTTCGCCCATTACACGCGCCTGCGCTCCACCGCCGACTGGCTGGAAACCACCGCCAAGAACCTCACCAAACTGCTGGCCCAGCACCCGTTGCCGGGCGACCTGGGCAAGTTGATCGAGCAGGTGCCGGAGCTGGCGCGGGAGATCAAGACCCAGCAGCAGTTCATGTTCACCGCCTGCGAGCAGGTTGCCGATTTCAAACCCGGCGAAGACGTTGAAGGCCGCGAGCGCCCGCGTCACCGATTCGTCGGCGGTGTGATTCCCGAGCACATGCGCGAGATGGGCATTGAACTGAAGAAAGGTTTCGCGCGCCTGACGGATCTGTTCACCCGCCTGACCGAACTGCTCAAGGAAGGCATGGACGGCGAGGTCAACATTGGCATCGCCAGCAACCAGGCCGAAGAGTGGTATCCGCTGTTCGGCAGCCTGCTGTCGCGTTCTTCCGGCAACTGGGAGCTGTGGACCGCCTTCACCGTCGAAGACCCGGAAGACAACCCGCCCATGGCGCGCTGGCTGACTCTGGCCGAGAGCGGTTCGCTGTTCGACATCGAGGTCAACGCAAGTCCCATCCTCGCGGCGGAAATGCTTCGCCGCAACCTGTGGAACGTGGCCTATGGCTGTTTGGTGACCTCGGCGACCCTCACCGCGCTCGGCACCTTCGACCGCTTCCGCATGCGCGCCGGCCTGCCGAAAAAAGCCGTGACGGCGGTGGTGCCAAGCCCGTTCCATCATGCCGACGCCGGTGTGTTGCGGGTGCCGAACCTGAACGCTGACCCCCGTGATGCAGCAGCGCATACCGCCGCGATCATTCGTGATCTGCCTGAATTGGTCGAAGGCTCGCGGGGTACGCTGGTGCTGTTTTCCTCGCGCAAACAGATGCAGGACGTGTTCGATGGCCTGGACCGCGACTGGCGCAAGCAAGTGTTCATCCAGGGCAACCTGTCGAAACAGGAAACCCTCAACAAGCACAAGGCGCGGGTCGATGGCGGCGACTCCAGCGTGCTGTTCGGCCTGGCGAGCTTCGCCGAAGGGGTCGACTTGCCTGGTGCCTATTGCGAGCACGTGGTCATTGCCAAGATTCCTTTCTCGGTACCCGATGATCCGGTCGAAGCGGCGCTGGCCGAGTGGATCGAAGCCCGGGGTGGCAATCCGTTCATGGAAATCTCTGTGCCGGACGCCTCGCTGAAGCTGGTCCAGGCCTGCGGTCGTTTGCTGCGCACCGAAGAAGACCGCGGCACCATCACCTTGCTCGACCGGCGCCTGGTGACCCAGCGCTATGGCAAAGCCATCCTCAACGCGTTGCCGCCGTTCCGTCGAGAAATTTCCTGAAACACCGGTGGGCAGTTTTGCCCACCGCGTTGTCTATCTCTCTGCCATCGCTTTTCCACTGGCCCATCCGGGTCGTTAGGGAGAATTTCGTTCTCATGATTTGCCGTTCGCTGCGCCGTTCGTTACCTGCCGTTTTTACCCTGCTGTTCGCAACACCGCTGTTGGCCGCTCCCGCCAGCCAACAGACGCTGTTCAACTTTGTACGCCCCGCCGACGTGGTCCAGGTGGCGACTCAGGACGCCAGCCTGCCGCAATCCAACGCCGAGCAAACCCCCGAGGGCGAAGTGCTGCGCCGGGTGACGTTCAACCCGGCCGCCCGGCCGACTTTGCGCCTGGCCCCGCAAACCGGCGCTTGGGACTGGTCGCAGTCGGGCGTCATGAGCCTGCGGATCCAGAGCGCGATGAATTGGTCCCTGACCCTGTACTTGACCATCCAGAGCAACGACGGCAAGACACTGGTCAGCCGCGTCGATTTGCCGGCGGGGCCTGCGCAAACCCTGTTGGTGCCTTTGCAAGCGACATCACCACTGAGCCAGGGCATGAAGGCTGGCCCGCCGATGCCAATGACCGTCGAAGGTCAGCGTGTGTTGCTGGCCAGTAGCGCCGGTGACCTGGATCGCAGCCAAGTGGTGTCGGTGAGCTTGTCGATGGACCAGCCGAAGGTCGCGCAAAGCATCCTGCTGGAACGCTTTGGTGTGCAGGACGGCGATTCGATCACCCAAGCCGTGTATGGCGGACTGGTGGATGCATACGGCCAGTCGACCCGGGCTAAATGGCCGGAAAAAATCAGCAGCGACGAACAACTCAAGGGCGCTGCCGGCAAGGAGCGGCAGCAACTGAAAACCTGGCTGGCTGAGCGCGAAAAGTCCTCCCTGGACAAATTCGGTGGTTTGACCAAAGGCCCGTCCTTCAAGGCCAGCGGTTTTTTCCGCACAGAGAAGCATGACGGTCGCTGGTATCTGGTGACGCCTGAAGGCCACCCGTTCTATTCCCTCGGGGTTAATACCGTGGCCCCGGATGTCAACCAGACCTATGTTGCCGGTCGCGAGTGGATGTTCGAATCCCTGCCCAAGACCGACGAGGCGCTGGCCAGCCACTATGGTGAAGGCGACAACCGTGGCGGCAACGGCGCCGATCAAGGGCGCGGCTACAATGCCGGACGCTGGTACGACTTCTACGCTGCCAACCTGCAGCGTCTGTATGGTGATCCTTGCGCGTTGAGCAGCGAAACCAAGGCCGGCGTCGCCGAAGCGGCCAAGTCCGAAGCGACGGTAGAGAAAGCAGCAGAGCCGAAATCTGTCGAACTGTGCAAAGCGCTGTTCGACGAGCGACGCTGGGCCAGTCACACCCTTGATCGCTTGCAGGCCTGGGGCTTCAACACCATTGGCAACTGGAGTGCGCCGGTGCTGGGCAACGCTGATCGCGTGCCGTACACCTTGCCGCTGTCGATCGTCGGCGACTACGCCAGCATCAGCACCGGTACCGACTGGTGGGGCGGCATGCCCGACCCGTTCGACCCACGTTTCGCCATGGCCACCGAGCGTGCCGTGGCCATCGCCGCTCGCGACCATCGTGACGATCCGTGGCTGATCGGTTACTACGCCGACAACGAACTGGCCTGGGCCGGTCCCGGCGATGACCCGAAAGCCCGTTATGCCCTGGCGTACGGCACCTTGAAAATGACCACCGACGTGCCGGCCAAGCGCGCTTTTCTCAAGCAACTGCGCGACAAGTACCGTAATCAGGCTGGCCTGTCGAAGGCCTGGGGCATTGATCTGCCGGCCTGGGAACTGATGGAAGACCCGGGGTTCGTGCCGCCACTGCCAAGCGCCGAGCACCCGGAAATCGAAGCTGACTTCAAATACTTCCAGAAGGTCTTTGCCGACACTTATTTCAAGACCCTCTCCGACTCCCTCAAGTGGCACGCGCCGAACCAGCTGCTGCTCGGCGGCCGTTTCGCCATCAGCACGCCGGAGGCCGTGGAGTCCTGCGCCCAGTATTGCGACGTGTTGAGTTTCAACATGTATACCTTGCAACCTCAGGATGGTTACGACTTCGCCAAACTGCGCAGTCTCGACAAACCCGTGCTGATCACCGAGTTCAATTTCGGCTCGACCGATCGTGGCCCGTTCTGGGGCGGCGTCACGTCGTTGGCGAAGGAGGAGGACCGCGGCGCGGCGTATGCCAACTTCCTCAAGCAGGCCTTGAGCGAGCCGTCGATTGTTGGCGTGCATTGGTTTCAGTACCTCGATCAACCGGTCACCGGGCGCCTGCTTGACGGTGAAAACGGTCACTTCGGGTTGGTGGGCATTACTGATCTGCCGTTCCAGGGCTTTGTCGACAGCGTGCGCAAGAGCAACCTGACGACGGTCGAGCAATTGGGCAAGGAGGCCGAGAGGTCTGCGGCCGCCGCCGATAAAGCCAGTCATGACGCCGAAGGTGGCCGCAAGGCCGAGGCCGGCAAGGGGCCGGGGAAGGGCGCTGGCGGGCATTCCGGCAAAGGTCATTAATCGCTGAAACCCTGTGGTGAGGGGGCTTGCCCCCGTTGGAGTGCGCAGCGCTCCCAAATTTTTCGGCCGTTGCCGAGATTTGGGGGTTGCTACGCAACCCAACGGGGCGGTGCGGCGATCCGACAAGCCCCCTCGCCACAAGGGATCGGCGGCGAAACAACCGCCCGGCCCAACCCTGTTCCCAAAACCATCAAGGGCTGGAACAATGCCCGCCACTTTGTAGAGCGTTAATCCGGGGAGTTGCGGGTGCAGATTCAGGGTCATTACGAGCTTAAGTTCGAAGCGGTGCGAGAGGCGTTCGCGGCGCTGTTCGACGATCCCCAGGAACGTGGTGCGGCGTTGTGCATCCAGGTCGGTGGCGAAACCGTCCTCGATCTGTGGGCCGGCACTGCCGACAAGGATGGGGCCGAGGCCTGGAACAGCGACACCATCGCCAACCTGTTCTCCTGCACCAAGACCTTTACCGCAGTCACTGCGCTGCAATTGGTGGCCGAAGGCAAGCTGCAGCTGGATGCCCCGGTCGCACGCTACTGGCCTGAGTTCGCCGCCGCCGGCAAAGCGTCCGTCACCCTGCGACAACTGCTTTGCCATCAGGCCGGCCTGCCGGCATTACGCGAGTTACTGGCCCCCGAAGCCCTTTACGACTGGCAAACCATGGTCGACGCCCTGGCCGCCGAAGCGCCGTGGTGGACGCCGGGCGAAGGCCACGGTTACGCGGCGATCACCTATGGCTGGCTGGTCGGTGAATTGCTGCGCCGTGCCGACGGTCGTGGACCGGGGGAATCCATCGTCGCGCGGGTCGCCAAACCGTTGGGCCTGGACTTCCATGTCGGCCTGGCCGACGAAGAGTTCTATCGCGTGGCCCACATTGCGCGGGGCAAGGGCAATGTCGGCGATGCCGCCGCCCAGCGCCTGCTGCAAGTGACCATGCGTGAGCCAACGGCCATGACGACCCGGGCGTTCACGAACCCGCCGTCGATCATGACCAGCACCAACAAACCCGAGTGGCGACGCATGCAGCAGCCGGCCGCCAATGGCCATGGCAATGCCCGCAGCCTGGCCGGCTTCTATGCAGGCCTGCTCGACGGCAGCCTGCTGGAAAGCGAAATGCTCGATGAACTGACCCGCGAGCACAGCCTCGGCGAGGACAAGACTTTACTGACCCGGACCCGTTTCGGCCTGGGTTGCATGCTCGATCAACCGGACGTCGCCAATGCCACCTTCGGCCTTGGTCCGCGGGCGTTTGGTCATCCCGGCGCCGGCGGCTCCATCGGTTTTGCTGACCCGGAGCACGATGTGGCCTTCGGATTTGTGACAAATACCCTGGGGCCGTACGTCTTGATGGATCCGCGCGCGCAAAAGCTGGTGCGGGTTCTGGCCACTTGTCTGTAAAAACGGTCATCGGGTTCCAGTGCTGGAACCCGATTGCCTTTCCAGTTTCAAAGCGTCTGTTTATACGGGCCGATGTGGCCTGATTTTTTTGACTTCATTTTTGTGGATATCCAATGTCATCCAATAAAACCCTCGCCTTGGCCCTGTGCTTCGCTATTACCGGTTGCGCACAGACTCCACAGAAAGACGCGACGGCCCCCGTTGCCAAGACTGAAAGCGGCAGCCACTGGTACTGGCCGTTCGGTTCCGACGACAGCGCCGGCAAGTCCGCGGTCAAGCCTGAGGTAAAACCTGAAGTCAAACCCGTTGCGGTGGCCAAGGCCGAAACCGCTAGCGGCAGCAAGTGGTACTGGCCGTTCGGCGGCAGCGAGCAGAGCACCGCCAAGGCTGTGCCGATGCCAGATCCGAAAGTCACCCAGGCCTGGCTTGACGACTACGAACCGCGTCTGCGCGAGGCGGTCAAGGGCAGCAACATGCAACTCGAGCGCCGCGAAAACGTGCTGGTGGTGACTGCGCCGGTCGAAGGCTCGTTCAACCCTGATCGTCCGACCATGCTGCTGCCGGTCACGCTCGGTCCGTTTACCCGGGTTGCGAAAATCCTTGAAGCCGATCCAAAGACCGCGGTGTTGATCCTCGGCCACAGCGATACGTCCGGCGCTGCACCGGCCAACGTCAAGTTGAGTCAGGAGCGTGCCCAGTCCGTTGCGGCGATTTTCCGTCTCAGTGGTTTGCAGCGTGATCGCTTGATGCTGCGTGGCCTGGGCGGTGATGCGCCGCGTGCCGCCAACGACAGCGTGCAAGGGCGTGCGTTGAACCGCCGCGTGGAACTGCTGGTGACCCCGCAAAACACCATGGTCGCGCTGTTGAGCAAGTACAACATGCCGGCGCCAGCCCCGGTGACCATGGTCGCTGACGTCAAACCGGTCGCCAAGCCTGTTACACCGGCCCCTGCTACTAAAAAAGCGGCCGTTCCGACCATGAAAAAGGCGCCAGCCAAAAAAGCACCGGCCAAGAAAACACCTGCGAAAACCGCAACGCCGGCGAAAAAGACTGCGCCAGCCAAAGCCGCTGCGGCTGACAAGAAAGTCGCCGCCACCGATACTGCAAAGCAGTGATTCGTTAACCAAAAGGAATGCGCCATGACCCAGGGCCTGGCTGATATGCGTCGTGACTACACCCGTGATGGCCTGACCGAGGCACAAGCCCCGGCCGAGCCGTTTGCGCTGTTCCACAAGTGGTTCGCCGACGCGGTGAAAACCGAGCAGGCGCCGGTGGAAGCCAACGCCATGACCCTGGCCACCGTTGACCAGGACGGTCGACCGCACTGTCGCATTCTGTTGCTCAAGGGCCTGGACGAGCAGGGCTTCACCTTTTTCACCAACTACGAAAGCGCCAAGGGCCAACACCTGGCCACGAATCCGTTCGCGGCCATGACGTTTTTCTGGCCGGCGCTGGAGCGCCAGGTGCGCATCGAAGGGCGGGTGGTGAAGGTCACGCCTGAAGAGTCCGATGCCTATTTTCAGGTCCGTCCACTGGGCAGTCGCCTGGGGGCCTGGGCATCGCCGCAGAGCCGCGTGATCGCCGATCGTGGCGAGCTGGAAGCGCTGCTCAAGGACACCGAGCAACGTTTCAGCGACACCCAGCCGCATTGCCCGGAACACTGGGGTGGTTATCGCCTGCTGCCGGAGCGCATCGAATTCTGGCAGGGCCGCCCAAGCCGCCTGCACGACCGCCTCAATTACCGCCAGCAGGGCGCCGGCTGGATTCTTGAACGTCTGGCCCCCTGAGCAGTTTACCCACCGGGATAGTCTGCCGCAGCGGCCTCCAGCCACTTCGGCAGGTCTCGACGCTTGATCTTCTGCGCCTGAGCACTCGCCAACCGTTCGAGCATGAAGGCTTTTTTCTGCTCATCCTTGCCCGCCAGCGCTAGTGCCAGGTCGCGGTCCATCCAGCGTTTGATCCGCACGTACAGCCACCAATGGAAGTACAAACCGGCAACAGTCGTGACGACGATGATAAAATAGTCCATGAGAATCCTTGGCCAGAGGGCAGTTTTCCGATTTTGCCGCTACTGTGTGAGTTCGCGGAGGCGCCTTAACGGAGCCTGAATCAAACCAATTTTATCCGGGCGGTGCCGTGACAGGCGTCAAGCTGCGGAGTTTAATGAATATCTGTTTCTTTGGAGTTGATGCTATGCGTAAGTCTGTTCTACTGGTTGCTTCCTTTTCCACGATGGCAATGTTGCTCACTGGTTGCCAATCGAGCCTGACCGGTGACTCCTACTCCCGTGACGAAGCACGTCGCGTGCAGACCGTTCGCATGGGCACCATCGAAGCATTGCGTCCGGTGAAAATCGAAGGCACCAAAACCCCGATCGGCGGCGCTGCAGGCGCAGTGGTTGGCGGCGTTGGTGGCAGCTCCATCGGTGGTGGCAAAGGCAGTGTTGTTGCTGCGGTCATCGGCGCAGTCGCTGGTGGCCTGATCGGTTCGGCTGCTGAAGAAGGCTTGACCCGCACCCAGGGCGTGGAAATCACCGTGCGCGAAGATGATGGCAGCATGCGCGCCTACGTTCAGGAAGTTCAGCCAAACGAAGTGTTCCGTGTTGGTGAGCGTGTGCGTATCGCCAGTGTGGGTGGCACCAGCCG
Source organism: Pseudomonas sp. PDM26 (assembly GCF_019219185.1). Lineage (NCBI taxonomy): Bacteria > Pseudomonadati > Pseudomonadota > Gammaproteobacteria > Pseudomonadales > Pseudomonadaceae > Pseudomonas > Pseudomonas sp. PDM26. The sequence continues at coordinate 218,161 of NZ_JAHUWC010000007.1, forward strand.
CGTTTCGCACTAAGCGTAAACAGCGGATAAACAAAAAACCCGATCAGGTGACTGATCGGGTTTTTTGTTTTTGGATGAGGCTAGTCTTGATTGGCGCCAGGAAGTATCGCGGTTTATCAGGATGCCAGGCTGGAACCCTTGCGACTCGCCATCGCCGTCACCCCATAACCGATCAGCGCGGCCAGAATCGAACCGGTCAGGATTCCCATGCGATCCATCCCGGCGAAATCACTCACGCCCGGCTCAAAGGCCAGCGAGCCGACAAACAGGCTCATCGTGAAACCAATGCCGCAGAGAATCGCCACGCCCAATATCTGGCCCCAATTGGCGCCTTGGGGCAGGGCGGCGATACCGGTTTTCACGGCCAGCCAGGTCAGTCCGAAGACACCTATGGTCTTGCCCAGCAACAGCCCGATGGCGATGCCCATGGGGACGTGGTGAGTGAAGCTTTCGACGGTGACACCACTGAGGGACAGGCCTGCATTGGCAAACGCGAACAGCGGCAGAATGCCGTAGGCGACCCACGGGTGCAGGGCGTGTTCCAGGGTCAGCAATGGCGAGGGCTCGGCATTTTTCGTGCGCAGAGGAATGCAGAAAGCCAGGGTCACACCGGCCAGCGTGGCGTGGACACCGCTCTTGAGCACGCAGACCCAGAGAATCAAGCCAATGATCATGTAGGGCCCGAGCTTGACCACGCCGAGCCGGTTCATCCCGATCAGCGCCGCAATACAGGCCGCGGCCAGCGCCAGGGACAGGGTCGACAGTGCGCCGGAATAGAAGATCGCGATAATGATGATTGCGCCGAGGTCGTCAATGATCGCCAGGGTCATCAGGAACAGTTTCAGCGAGACCGGAACGCGTTTGCCCAGCAGCGCCAGCACGCCAAGGGCGAAGGCGATGTCGGTAGCGGTCGGGATTGCCCAGCCGTTGAGGGCCGGTGGCGTGTCGCGATTGAGGTACCAGTAGATCAGCGCCGGCACCACCATGCCACCAATCGCTGCCGCGCCAGGCAGGACGATTTGCGACGGTTTGGACAACTGGCCATCGAGGACTTCGCGCTTCACTTCCAGGCCGATCAGCAGGAAAAACAGCGCCATCAGGCCGTCGTTGATCCACAGCAGCAACGGCTTGGCGATTTTCAGCGCGCCGATCTGCGCCACCACGGGAGTGTCCAGCAGGCCGTTGTACAGCCACGCCAGCGGCGAGTTGTTGATGATCAGAGCCAGAACGGCAGCGGCGATCAGTAACAGACCGCTGGCAGCTTCCAACTGAAAGAAACGCGTGAAAGTGCTACGCAGAGGCAAGGTCGCTCTCCATCCGTGAGTTCAAAAGGTGTTACACCCTAACAAGTACTGTTAGTTGTTAAAACAAAAGTTATATTCTTTTTTGTTATATGCCGTTACAGAGTGAGCCGTCAGTACCGAGTTGAGCCTAGCAGTTGCCGGGCGTATTGGACCTCAGCTGTACCTGTGCTGGATGTAGGTTTTTTCCTAAGCTTATTGGATGAGCCTTGATAAAAGGCCGACTCCTGCCCGATTCAACGAGAAATCCATCATGAGCGACAACCGACAGTGGTCCCGCGAAGCGATCCGGATCATTGAAGCCGATTTCCAGCGCAGCGCCGACACCCACCTGATCCCCTTGCCGCTGCCGGGGTTTCCAGGCATCGAGTTGTACTTCAAGGATGAGTCCAGCCACCCCACGGGCAGTCTCAAGCACCGACTGGCCCGTTCGCTGTTCCTGTACGCGCTGTGTAATGGCTGGCTCAAGCCAGGGGCGCCGGTCATTGAGGCTTCCAGCGGTTCCACGGCGATTTCCGAAGCGTACTTCGCGCGCATGCTGGGCTTGCCGTTCATTGCGGTGATGCCGGCGACTACCTCGAAAGAAAAGATCGCGCAAATCGCCTTCTATGGCGGCCAAAGCCACCTGGTGGACGATCCGACCCAGATCTATGCAGAGTCCGAGCGCCTGGCCCGCGAGCACGACGGGCACTTCATTGACCAGTTCACCTACGCTGAGCGCGCCACCGACTGGCGGGCGAACAACAACATTGCCGAGTCTATCTTTCAGCAGATGCGTTTCGAGCAGCACCCCGAGCCGAGCTGGCTGATTTCCAGCCCCGGTACCGGGGGCACCACGGCCACCCTGGGCCGATACGTGCGTTATCGTCAGCATTGCACCCGCGTGCTGTGTGCCGATGCCGAGCGTTCGGTGTTCTTCGATTACTACCAGACCGGCGATGCCAGCCTGCGACTGGACCACGGCTCGCGGATCGAAGGTATCGGTCGGCCGCGTGTGGAGGCGTCGTTTCTGCCCAAGGTGATCGACGCGATGGTCAAGGTGCCGGATGCCCTGTCACTGGCGGCCATGCACTACCTGGCGGAGCGTTTGGGACGCCATGTGGGCGGGTCGAGCGGGACCAACCTGATCGGCGCACTGATGGCCGCTCAACATATGAAGGCGCAGGGGGAGACGGGGTCGATGGTGGCGATTCTGTGTGACAGCGGCGAGCGCTACGCCACGACCTATTACGATCAGGACTGGCTCAAGGCTCAGGGGTATGAGTTGAGCGGTTTGATGGCTGCGGTGGCGGCGACGGTGGAGCGGGGTGAGGCGCTGCCGGCTAGCGTTTTGCGCGCCAATATCTGACACAAATGAAAAGATCGCAGCCTTCGGCAGCACCTACAGGGAATGGTGTAAATCCTGTAGGAGCTGCCGAAGGCTGCGATCTTTTGCTCTAAGGCTTAAGCCTCGAGGCCGAGGATATCCCGAGCCACAGCCTCGGCAATGCGAATCCCGTCAACACCCGCCGACAGAATCCCGCCCGCATAACCGGCACCCTCACCGGCCGGGAACAGCCCTTTCACGTTCAGGCTCTGCAACGACTCGTTGCGGGTAATGCGCAGCGGTGAGGAGGTGCGGGTCTCGATGCCGGTCAACACCGCATCGTGCAGCGAGTAACCACGAATCTGCTTTTCGAACGCCGGCAAGGCTTCGCGAATCGCTTCGATGGCGAACGCCGGCAGTGCCAACGCCAGATCACCCAGGGCAATACCCGGTTTGTAGGACGGCTCGACGCTGCCCAGTTCGGTGGACGGTTTACCCGCGATAAAATCGCCGACCAGTTGCGCCGGGGCTTCGTAGTTGCTGCCGCCCAGCACAAAGGCGTGGGATTCCAGGCGTTCCTGCAACTCGATACCGGCCAGCGGGCCGCCCGGATAGTCGACTTCCGGGGTAATGCCGACGACGATCCCGGAGTTGGCATTGCGCTCGTTGCGCGAGTACTGGCTCATGCCATTGGTGACCACGCGGTTCGGCTCGGACGTCGCCGCCACTACGGTGCCGCCCGGGCACATGCAGAAGCTGTAGACCGAACGGCCGTTCTTGGCGTGGTGCACCAGTTTGTAGTCGGCGGCGCCCAGTTTCGGGTGGCCGGCGTATTTGCCCAGGCGCGCACGGTCGATCAACGATTGCGGGTGCTCGATGCGGAAACCCACCGAAAACGGCTTGGCTTCCATGAACACGCCTCGCCCGTGAAGCATGCGGAAGGTGTCGCGGGCACTGTGGCCGAGGGCGAGGATCACGTGCCTGGAATGTATCTGCTCGCCACCATTGAGCTCGACGCCGACCAGTTGGCTGTCTTCGATCAATACGTCGGTGACCCGCTGCTGGAAGCGCACTTCGCCGCCGAGGGCGCGAATCTGCTCACGCATGTTTTCCACCACGCCGGTCAGACGGAACGTACCGATGTGCGGTTTGCTGACGTAGAGGATTTCTTCCGGCGCGCCGGCCTTGACGAATTCATGCAGGACTTTGCGACCGAGGAATTTCGGATCCTTGATCTGGCTGTAGAGCTTGCCGTCGGAGAAAGTCCCCGCGCCGCCTTCACCAAATTGCACGTTGGACTCGGGGTTAAGCACGTTTTTGCGCCACAGGCCCCAGGTGTCCTTGGTGCGCTGGCGTACTTCGGTGCCGCGCTCGAGGATGATTGGCTTGAAGCCCATTTGCGCCAGCAGCAGCCCGGCGAAAATCCCGCACGGACCGAAGCCGACGACGATCGGCCGCGTGCTCAGGTCGGCCGGTGCCTGGCCTACCGCTTTGTAACTGACATCCGGAGCCACGTTGACGTTACGGTCATCGGCGAACTTGTGCAGTACCGCCGCCTCATCGCGAACTTCAAGGTCGATGGTGTAGATGAAACACAGTTCGGAGGACTTTTTACGTGCATCGTAGCTGCGCTTGAACAAGGTGAAATCGAGCAGGTCATCGCTGGCAAGCCCTAAGCGCTGCACGATGGCAGGGCGCAGGTCTTCATCGGGATGGTCGATCGGCAACTTGAGTTCGGTGATTCGTAACATGGCGGGATCCGGTTCGCGGGGCGCACAACTGCGCCAGGGCGTTTGAAGCCCGCGATTATAAGCCCCAAAGACAGCGTCCAGTGAGGCAAAAACGGCCTCTCGTCGAATCAGTCGTCGCGCGAGCCGCCGAAATACCCGCATCCACGCTGGACCTGGCCGTCAACGCGCAGCTCGGCACTCATGTGCTGGATGCTGCCAGTGCTGCTGTCGACGCAACGTTGCGGTGCAACCCACAGTTCGATGTGCTGGTTATTGACTTCGGTGCTGAGGTTGAAACGGCCGTCGCCCAGTTGCTCTTCCACGTAGGGCACGGCGAGGGGAGGCTGGCCGGCGCGGTCAATGACCATGCCTTTGCCGCTGACCTTGACGTTCCACTCCGGTGTATGGCCGGCGGCGCGCAGGATCAGCAGTTTGAAGTTCGGATCATCACACGCGGTGCTCGAGGGTTCGATGCGGTACAACTGCTCCAGATCGAGCTGGCCGTCACCACCGCTGCCGGCCACAACGCGCCCACGCACGTCGGCAAACAGTTTGCCCTGCTTGTCCGCCAGGTTGGCGGCCTGCTGCAGGACGCTGGTAGCGCCCGTGTCGTTGACCACGTAGCGGTTTGCCTGGTTGCACGGCTGAAACAGCAATTTGCCGTCCGCCGCGGTCAACTGGCCTTGCATGCGTGTCTGGCCGACATGGGAAACGCTCTGCCGCTCCCCCTCGAATAACTGGCAAGCGGCGAACAGCGGAAGCAGGGCAACGAGGACTAAGGAACGGGCAACACGCATCTTGGGGTCTCCTGACAAGTGCCGCCACGTTACTCAGGCTGACCGTTCATCACAAGACTAGTATTGGTCCGTCGCCGACTTGATGGCTGTTTGCAGCAACATTTTGTGGATTGTTTCTGTGCCGGGAATCAGGGCGCAAAGGTAGGCTGCCACGTTTTTGCAGGAGGAAGGGCATGAAGAAGGTTATGGTCTGGAAGGTTTGGATGTTTTTGCTGGCGATGACAGGAGCGACGGGCACTCAGGCTGCCGAGATCAATTTGTCCTCGGCAACGGACTTTATCCGGATGGAGTTAATACTGAAAGACGTGGAAAGACTGCATTCAAGTTATGAAATGAATGTCACGCTCAGTCCTGAAGCAACTGAGCGTATGCAGCACATTTCCCGCGAATCGATAGGCCAGCAAATGACGCTATCAATTAACGGTTGGAAGATCTCCACGGCGACAGTGCATTCAGTCCTGGGCTCAAGATTCAGAGTCGCCATCCCTAAATCCATTGCCAAGGATTTACTGCCAACGCTAATTGATTGAGCGGAGCTGGCTCAACCTACGTGAAAGGTTTGACCCGTCTGCAAGCCTTCGACACTTTTGGCATAGGCCAATGCCACATCCACCGCAGGAACCGGTTTGTAGCCACGGAAGTAAGGAGCGTAGCTGCCCATGGCTTCAACGAGGACGGTCGGGCTGATCGAGTTCACCCGCAGGCCGCGCGGCAGTTCGATGGCCGCTGCACGGACGAAGCTGTCCAGTGCACCGTTGACCAACGAGGCCGAGGCGCCACTGCGGATTGGGTCGTGGCTGAGCACACCGGTGGTGAGGGTGAACGATGCGCCGTCGTTGGCGAATTCACGGCCGATCAGCACCAGGTTGACCTGGCCCATCAGTTTGTCCTTCAGGCCAAGGGCAAAACTATCTTCGGTCATTTCGGTCAGTGGTGCGAAGGTTACGTTTCCGGCGGCGCAGACCAGAGCATCGAACTTGCCGGTCTGCCCGAACAGTTTGCGAATCGAAGCGCTGTCACTGATGTCCACCTGGAAGTCGCCGCTGGTGCGACCGATGCGGATGATTTCGTGGCGTTGCGATAGTTCTTTGTCGATAGCCGATCCGATAGTGCCGCCTGCGCCGATCAAAAGAATTTTCATGGAAGCTGATCCTCGTTATGGGTTGAACAAGGCATCAGTTTAGGGTGGTTTTTTCTCTAGATAAGCGCACTAATAGGCAACCTTTGGTTTTCAAATGGAAACAATCCATGAGCGAGATGGATGACCTGGCCGCGTTCGCCGTATTGATCGAAGCGGGAAGTTTCACCCTGGCGGCGCAGCAGCTCGGTTGCAGCAAAGGCCAGCTGTCCAAGCGCATCAGCCAGTTGGAGGCGCAGTTTTGCGTGGTGCTGTTGCAGCGCACCACTCGCCGTTTGAGCCTGACGGCAGCCGGCGCTGCGTTGTTACCACAGGCTCAGGCGCTGGTGGTGCAAGTCGAGCGGGCGCGTCAGGCGCTGGCGCGGCTGAAGGACGACATGGCCGGCCCGGTACGGATGACAGTTCCGGTATCACTCGGGGAAACCTTCTTCGATGGCTTGTTGCTGGAGTTCTCCGCCAGGTATCCCCAGGTGCAGATCGAACTGGAGCTCAACAACAGCTACCGCGAACTGTCCCGCGACGGCTTCGATCTGGCGATTCGTTCTGATGTGGCGATTGACCAGCGACTGGTGGCGCGTCCGTTGCTGGCTTGGCAAGAACTGACCTGCGCCAGCCCGGCTTACCTGGAGCAATACGGTGAACCGCAAACGCCCCAGGCGCTGGCCGAACATCGTTGCCTGCTCAACAGCCATTACAGCGGCCGCGAAGAATGGCTGTATCACCAGCAGCATGAATTGTTGCGGGTGCGGGTGTCGGGGCCGTTCGCCAGCAACCATTACAACCTGTTGAAGAAAGCCGCACTGGTCGGTGCCGGTATTGCGCGCCTGCCATCCTACTGTTTGCCAACAGAACTGGCCGACGGGCGTTTGCGATGGCTCCTGCGCGATTATCAGACCCGCAGCATGCCGATGTATCTGGTGCATCCGTATCAGGGCGGATTGCCCAAGCGCACGCAGGTACTGGCGGATTACTTGATTGGGTGGTTCAAGCGCAGTGGGGAGGTGCTGGATCGGCTGTAACGACCCCCTGTAGGAGCGAGCTTGCTCGCGAAGAACGTATAGACACCACGTTCATCCAGCCAGCCACCGTCATCGTTAACGTCCATCGCGAGCAAGCTCGCTCCTACAAGGGATCTCATGCTGGGCACAAAAAAACGGCCCGAAGGCCGTTTTCTGTTTACCGCAATGGCTTAGCCGCCGAGGTACGCTTCGCGCACTTTCGGGTCGGTCAGCAGTGCTTCGCCGGTGCCTTGCATCACCACCCGGCCGTTCTCCAGCACGTAGGCGCGGTCAGCGATTTTCAGCGCCTGGTTGGCGTTCTGCTCGACCAGGAACACCGTCACACCGTCCTTGCGCAGCTGTTCGATGATGTCGAAGATCTGCTGGATGATGATCGGTGCCAGGCCCAGGGAAGGTTCGTCGAGCAGCAACAGCTTGGGCTTGCTCATCAGCGCACGGCCGATGGCGAGCATTTGCTGTTCGCCACCGGACATAGTGCCGCCACGCTGGGCGAAGCGTTCCTTCAGTCGTGGGAAAAGTCCGAGGACCTTGTCCATCTGTTCCTCATAGTCGCCCTTGGCGGTGAAGAAACCACCCATGGAGAGGTTTTCTTCCACGGTCAGGCGGGAAAACACCCGACGGCCTTCCGGTACCACGGCGATGCTCTTGCGCATGATCCGCGAGGAGTCCTGGCCGACCAGTTCCTCACCCATGTAGCGGATGCTGCCGCTGTGGGCCTGCGGCGAACCGCAGAGCGTCATCAGCAGGGTCGACTTGCCGGCACCGTTGGCGCCGATCAGGGTCACGATCTCGCCCTGGCGGACTTCGACGTTGACGCTGTGCAGGGCCTGGATCTTGCCGTAGAAGGTGGAAACGTTTTCGAACTGCAGCATTTACGCTTCCCCCAGGTAGGCTTTGATCACTTCAGGATTGTCGCGGATCTGTTCCGGCGTGCCGTTGGCCAGGGGCGTGCCCTGGTTGATCACGACGATGTGGTCGGAAATGCTCATGACCAGTTTCATGTCGTGTTCGATCAGCAGCACGGTGACGTTGTGCTCTTCACGCAGCATGCTGATCAGCGCCTTGAGGTCTTCGGTTTCCTTCGGGTTCAGGCCCGCGGCCGGTTCGTCGAGCATGAGGATCCGCGGACGGGTCATCATGCAGCGAGCGATTTCCAGACGACGTTGCTGACCGTAGGCCAGGGTGCCGGCAGGACGGTTGGCAAACGCCTTGAGGTTGACCTTGTCCAGCCAGTACTCGGCGAATTCCATGGCCTCGCGCTCGCTTTTGCGGAACGACGGCGTCTTGAACAGACCGGACAGGAAGTTGGTGTTCAGGTGACGGTGCTGGGCGATCAAGAGGTTCTCGACCGCGGTCATGTCCTTGAACAACCGCACGTTCTGGAAGGTGCGCACCACGCCCTTGAGGGCGATCTTGTGGCCGGGCAGGCCCTCGATCGACTCGCCGTCCAGCAGGATGCTGCCGCCGCTTGGCTTGTAGAAGCCGGTCAGGCAGTTGAACACGGTGGTCTTGCCGGCGCCGTTAGGGCCGATCAATGCCACGACCTGTTTTTCCTTCACGCTCAAGGCCACGCCGTTGACCGCCAGCAAGCCGCCGAAGCGCATGCTCAGGTTTTCTACTTTGAGGATCTCGCGGCTCATTTGCGCAGCTCCATGTGAGGACGTTGCATGGGCAGCAGACCTTGAGGACGCCAGATCATCATCAGCACCATCAAGGCGCCGAACATCAACATGCGGTATTCACTGAACTCACGCATCATTTCCGGCAACAGGATCATTACCGTGGCTGCGAGTACGACACCCAGTTGCGAGCCCATGCCACCCAACACCACGATGGCGAGGATGGTCGCCGACTCGATGAAGGTGAAGGACTCTGGTGTCACCAGGCCCTGACGCGCGGCGAAGAAGCTGCCGGCGAAACCAGCAAAACAGGCACCCAGGGTGAAGGCTGAAAGCTTGATGATCGTCGGGTTCAGACCCAGCGCACGGCAGGCGATTTCGTCTTCACGCAGGGCTTCCCAGGCACGGCCCAGAGGCATGCGCAGCAAGCGGTTGATGACGAACAAAGCGAACAGCGCGAGAAACAACGCCACCAGGTAGAGGAAGATCACCTTGTTGATCGAGTTGTATTCCAGGCCGAAGTACTCGTGGAACGTCTGCAGGCCTTCAGCCGCTTTACGTTCGAAAGTCAGGCCGAAGAACGTCGGTTTCTCGATGTTGCTGATGCCGTTCGGCCCCCCCGTGAGGCCGGTCAGGTTACGCAGGAACAGCCGGATGATTTCACCGAAGCCCAGCGTCACGATCGCCAGATAGTCACCGCGCAGACGCAGGACCGGGAAGCCCAGCAGGAAGCCGAAGGTGGCCGCCATCATCCCGGCAATCGGCAGGCAGATCCAGAAGCTCAAACCGTAGTAGTGCGACAGCAGCGCATAACTGTAGGCGCCGACGGCATAGAAGCCGACATAACCGAGGTCGAGCAGGCCGGCCAGGCCGACCACGATGTTCAGGCCGAGGCCGAGCATCACGTAGATCAGCACCAGCGTGGCGATGTCTACCGCGCCGCGAGAGCCGAAGAACGGCCAGATCAGCGCACCGGCGATCAGCGCGATGATGATCCAGCGCTGGGTGGTCGGCAGGGTCAGGAAGTTGCTGGCCTTGGCCGGAATCAGCGGCATGCTGGGCGAGGAGCGCCAGGCCGAGCTGATCTGCTGGTCGAACAGTACACGAAGGAACATCAGCACCGAGCATACGGCGATGGTGATCAGCGTTGTAGTGCTGGTGCCATGGACTTCGAGGTCGATGCCGACGATGGTCAGCTTCAGACCGAGTACCGGGTAGGCAACGGCCCACACCAGCAAGGCACTGAACAGTGCCTGTTTAAGATTCCTAGTCATACTTTCTCAACCTCCGGACGTCCCAACAGGCCGGTTGGCCGGAACAACAACACCAGAACCAATAGACCGAACGCCACGACGTCCTTGTACTGGTCGCCGAAGATATCGGCACCAAAGGCTTCCGCCACCCCCAGCACGATCCCCCCGAGCATGGCGCCGGGGATGCTGCCGATACCACCCAGTACCGCGGCGGTGAAGGCCTTGAGGCCGACCAGGAAACCGGCGTTCGGGTTGATCACACCGTATTGCATGCTCAGCAGCACGGCCGCGATGGCCGCCAGTGCGGCACCGACGACGAAGGTCAGGGCAATGATGTTGTTGGTGTTGATACCCAGAAGATTGGCCATCTTGATGTCTTCGGCACAGGCGCGGCAGGCGCGACCCAAGCGAGAGCGGGAGATGAATAGCGTCAGGCCGAGCATGGCGACAAAGGTCACCACGAACACCACGATTTGCATGTAGGAAATCAGCACTTCATGTGCGCCACCTGGGCCGATGGCAAAGTTGCCCGGAATCAGGTTGGGAATGGATTTGTCCTTGGAGTCTTGCGCCAGCAGAACCGTGTTCTGCAGGAAGATCGACATGCCGATGGCGGAAATCAGCGGAATCAGACGGTTGCTGCCGCGCAAGGGGCGGTAGGCGATCCGTTCGATGCTGTAGCCGTAGGCACTGGTGACGACAATGGTTGCCAGGAAAGCAGCGGTCATCAACAGCGGAACGCTGTCGAGTCCCAGCATGGCCAGCCCGGCGATGGCGATGAACGCCACGTAGGAGCCGATCATGTACACCTCGCCGTGGGCGAAGTTGATCATTCCAATGATGCCGTAAACCATCGTATAGCCGATGGCGATCAGGGCATACGTGCTGCCAATGGTCAGACCATTAACCAGCTGTTGGAAAAAGTGATAGATGTCAGGCATTACAGCGCTCCTAAAAACCTGATACGCATTTCACTGGTGGAGTCATTTTCCCGCCCGAGCCCCGTGGATCTGCATCCACTTCGAATTCGGGGTTTGCCAGCGAACCGCTGATGACGGTTTTGAGATTTTCAGGTGGGGAGACTGGCGGATCACGCCAGCGCGGCCCAATACGTTCGTAAAATAAAGCCCACGGCACGCCGTGGGCTTTATTGGCAGTCAGTCAGGCAACGCCTTACTGAGGCTTGGCTTCAGTTTTAGGTTTGCCGAAGTGCCACTCGTAAACCACAAATTTGAAGTCTTTCAGGTCGCCCTTGGCGTCGAAGCTCAGGTCGCCAGTCGGGGTCTTGAAGGTGCCGGCGTGGATGGCTTCAGCCACTTTGACGGAGTCTTCGGACTTGGCAGCCTTGATGCCTTCGGCGATCACGGTCACAGCCGAGTAGGCCGGGAACACGAACGGACCGCTCGGGTCTTCTTTCTTGGCTTTGAACGCGTCAGCCAGGGCGACGTTGGCCGGATCCTGGTCGAAGGATTTCGGCAGGGTCACCAGCAGACCTTCGGAAGCGTCCTTTGCGATCTGCGAAATGGAGTCGTTACCCACGCCTTCCGGTCCCATGAACCTGGCTTTCAGGCCTTTTTCCTGGGATTGACGCAGGATCAGACCCAGCTCCGGGTGGTAGCCGCCGTAGTAGACGAAGTCGACGTTGGCTTGCTTGAGCTTGGAGATCATCGACGAGAAGTCTTTGTCGCCGGCGTTGATGCCTTCGAACACGGCAACTTTCACGCCTTTGCCTTCCAGGGTTTTCTTCACGGCGGTGGCGATGCCTTCACCGTATTGCTGTTTGTCGTGCAGGACGGCAACGATTTTCGGTTTTACGAAATCGGCAATGTAGTTACCGGCGGCAGGGCCCTGGGCGCTGTCCAGGCCGATGGTGCGGAACACCATTTTGTAACCGCGGCTGGTGATGTCCGGGCTGGTGGCAGCCGGGGTGATCATGATCACGCCTTCGTCTTCGTAGATGTCCGAAGCCGGTTGAGTGGAGCTGGAGCACAGGTGACCGACCACGAACTTGACGCCATCGTTGACGACTTTGTTCGCGACTGCTACCGCTTGTTTTGGATCACAGGCGTCATCGTATTCAACGGCTTCGAGTTTCTTCCCGTCTACGCCGCCCTTGGCGTTGATCTGCTCGATGGCCATTTTGGCGCCACTGAACTGCATGTCGCCGTATTGGGCTACAGGGCCGGTTTTAGGGCCGGCGATGCCGATCTTGATGGTGTCAGCTGCGAACGAATGGCTGGCAACCCCGGCCAGAACCATAGCGGCAAACAGTTTGGAAATCTGCTTAGTAGCCTTAGTCATAGTGCTCCACTCTTACTGTTGTAGTTTTTATAGTCCTGGCGCCGATGGCAGCAGAACCGGGTCAGATATCCACGACATCCCCCCGGAAATGCCCCCCGGCAACTGTACCGGTACAGTGTAGAGCGCCGATTGTCAGCCTGGGAAGGCGGCGCCGGGGGGCAAAACCTGCAAGTGTCGCTTTATTGAAAGAAAAAGACAGAATTGCGGCGGGGGTGTTGAAGGGCTTATAGCCGGATTCAGTGCATTCCCTGGCTTTACTGCGCTTTTCATTTCGGTCACTCAATTGCATCCGGGTTTTTCTGCCAGACCAGCGACGTTATCATTCGCGTCGATTTCTTTTCCGGACAGTCCCATGAATCAAGAACCTAGCACCCTCTATGCCAAGCTGCTTGGTGAAACCGCATCTATTACCTGGAAAGAGCTGGAGCCGTTCTTCGCCAAGGGTGCCCTATTGTGGGTCGATCCCGGCCTGGATTTGATCGCCGCCGCCGAGGCCGTGGCTCAGGATGAAGGGCAGAAAGTGGCTGCCTGGCTGGCCGACGACAAGCTCGCCAAGCTGTCTGAAACACGGGCGCTGGATCTTTTTGAACGTGATCCACAGTTGTGGGCCGTGGTTGTTTCGCCGTGGATTCTGGTCCAGGAAAGGGCGCAGGCTTGAAATGGCGCACCTGTTTGGTGCGTTCTTTTCAGGGGGGAAAGTGTGTAGCCGGGTAGCGTGATGGCATGTTGCCGTGGAGAAAGGCCACAGCTTCACGGTGACGTAAACGTAACGGGAACAGTTGAGAGGACAACTGAACGGCTGCTCAATTGTTTCTGGATGTTGGATAAAAGATCAAAAGATCAGATCAAAAGATCGCAGCCTTCGGCAGCTCCTACAAAGGCGTGCTGCGGTGTCATGTGAACCGCAGCCCGTAGGAGCAGCCGAAGGCTGCGATCTTTTCAGGCATACCTCATCAAGCCGTCTTGCCCGTATGGTTATTCAACGAAATGACCTTGGTCTTGCCAATGCGGTGACGGTAGATCTCGCGCAGGTATTTGATCGATTTCTTCACGCAATCCCGGGACAGGCGGATGTCGTTGATCGAGACGAACTTGTCCTTGTCGTTGATCAGCTCACGGTACTTCTTCTCGTACATCGGCTTGATCGCGTACCAGTTGGTATCGAGGATCTTCGCCGGGTTTTCGAATTCGTTGAGCAGCTCGTCGATCCGGTCTTCATCGAACTGTTCGTTGATGATGAAGTCCAGGATCGAGTTGTCCAGGGTCTCGTCGAAGCGGTACGGGTTTTTCGCGAAGCAGCGCTTGATGAAGGCCACGATCAGTGTCAGGAAGTCGTCCGACAGGCACGGGCTCTTGGCGATCAGGGTGGTCAGCGACAGGTTGGCCGAGGCACCGATCACCAGCGCGTAGCGCTTTAGCGTGGTGTTGGGGAAGAGGCTGTTGAGGTGAGTCTTCAACCGGTTCAAATCCATGTAGGACAGCTTGTAGTCCTTGGGCAAGGAAACGATCGACACCACCGACGAGCAATTCTTGAAGAAGTGCAGGTCATGCAGGGCCGCCGCGTCGTACCCCGAGTTCTTGTACTGCTCCAGCGATGCGCGATAGCGCTTGGACTCGATCGGCAACAGGCTGATGCCTTCGATGGCCTGGGTGACCTTGTTGAAGTGCGGCAGGTCGATCGAACGGAAGAACAGGTCGTCGATGTTCAAGCGCTGCGGCTCTTTCTCGAACACCTTGAATTTGTCGCTGCTCGGCGGCGGGGTTTCCGGCACCACGGACTCTGCGTAGGCAATTGCCACCGGGCCGGCCAGGCTCATGAACAGGTCATTGGCGTCCAGGCGGATGGTTTCGCCGATGTCGATGCCAGCGCGACGGAAATAGTTCTGGTCGTAGTCGGTGGTCACCGCCTGGGCCGTGAGAATGTTGAAGATCTGCTGTGAGATGTATTGGTTGGCATGCTTTTCCATGGCATTGACATCAATGTTCTGGATATTGCCGTCATCGTTCTCTTCGGCGTAACGCATGATGTCGTTGGAGATCAACATCATCGCGTTCCATGGGCGAATGCGGCCCATGACGCTGGCTTCGCTGCTGTCTTCGTTGGCGAAGTTGTAGGAGAAGTCCCACTCTTCCGACAGGTATTTGCACAGCAGGCGGCCGGCGTTGATGTGCAGCGCCTCGGACATTTCACTGCGGTGATCGGAAATGTTCGGCAGTACGCATATGCCACTGGTGAAGATCGGTTCGAAGACGAAGGCGTGGCCGCTCTTGCTGTCGTGCTCGTCCATCGGTTTGGTGTCGAACGTCTTGTTCATGTACGAGTGCTGTTGGGCCAGGCCGAATTCCGAGGCCATGCCCGAACCGGTACCGCCACCGGCACTGAAGATCGAGAAATACAGGCGCGACTGGTTGGCCTTGATGCCGCAGCTGTCGATCAGGTACGAGTGGATCATCTTCCAGTCAGGGCTGGAGAAACGCTGGGTGTCCTTGTTCAGGATGATCTTGGCCAGGTACTGGCCGAGGATCGGCGCGTTACCGGCACCACCGGCGTGGACTTCCGACAAGTCCATGATTTTCATCTTGCTGTAGTCGCGCAGGAAACCGCTTTTTTCGCCCTTGCGCGAGAAGCGGATGCGTCCGGCGATGTCCTTGTCCAGGTCGCCGAGCATCACCAGTGGCTCGACCAAAAACACCGGCTTGGTGTTTTTGTTCTGGCCCAGGCGCAGGTTGTTGCGGATCCACTGGGCCGGGCTGTAGCCCTTTTCGGCAAAACGCTTGTCTGGCGACAGGCGATCTTCGTTGTTGAATTCGTTGAGGTAGAACTTGCGGGCGTTGTACACCAGCTCCGCCACGTCCAGCGCAATGTTCGAGCCGCAGCGGCCCAGGCCGATCAGGCACACCGACGGGAATTCCTGATCGTTGTGCTGTTCGCTGTCGCCCTCCAGATGCGGTGCGCGCGGGAACACCATGTCGCGCAGACCGTCGAGGTTGTCGAGGATGCGGTCGGTGTTGGTTTCGGTGAAGTACAGGTATTGCTGGGTTGCCAACGGGCGCGATTGAATCAATGGCTTCGGTGATGACGGGCTGTTGGCCGCGGGGCTCAACGTCAGATCGGTTACCGCAGTGGCCGGATTGTTTTTAGAAGTCATTGTTCGCCATCTACCTGGGCTGATTGGTTGGCCGACTCGCAGTCGTCGAACCGTCACGGAATACAATCGCGTCTTTTTTTCAGCGCGTACCTGGACCATGCCTTGGTCCTTGGCCTGAGCATCACTCGGCGTGAATCCTTTCCTGAGTCATGATGGATCGGCCAATATTCGGTGATCTTTAATCTAAAGGAGGCAAAATGATGTCAATGCTACCTGCGCTGGGGTTTGCCGGGATCGGCCTGATGGGGTTGCCGATGTGCCGGCGCCTGTTGGCGGCGGGTTATCCGCTGGCGGTATGGAATCGCAATCCGGACAAGTGCAAGCCGCTGGTGGAGGCTGGCGCACGCCTGGTCGCCAGCCCGGCGGAACTGTGCCAGCACGCGGACGTGGTGATGTTGTGCCTGGCGGATACGTCGGTCGTACGCGAGGTAGTGTTTGGTCCGGCAGGCATTATCGAGGGGGCAGAAAAAGGCCAGTTACTGGTGGACTTTTCCAGCCTGGAGCCTAATGCCACGCGGGAAATGGCCGCAGAACTCGCCGGAAAAACCGGCATGGGCTGGCTCGACACACCGGTGTCCGGCGGTGTGGTCGGGGCCGAAGCCGGGAGCCTGGCGATCATGGTGGGTGGCGAGTCGGAGGATCTGGGTCGGGTTCGTCCCGTTCTGCTGAGCCTGGGGCAACGTGTGACGCACATGGGCGGCGTCGGGGCAGGGCAGGTGACCAAGGCGTGCAACCAGATGATCGTCGCCTGCAATGCCTTGGTGATTGCCGAAGCGGTCGCGTTGGCGGAACGTTCCGGAGTTGATGCCAGCCTGATCGCCGAAGCGCTGGCCGGCGGCTTTGCCGATTCGAAACCGTTGCAGATCCTGGCCCCGCAGATGGCTGAAAACCGTTTCGAACCGATCAAGTGGCACGTGCGCACGTTGCTCAAGGATCTGGATACAGCGGTAAATTTTTCGCGAGAGCAAGGCTCGGCGACACCGATCAGCGGCCTGGCCGCGCAGTTGATGCGCCTGCATGGGAGTCAGGGGTTCCTTGAAAAGGACCCCTCTACATTAGTGCAGATGTACCGTGAGCCAGGCTCAGCGTCGTGACGGTGCAGGCATGTTCGCGCTGATTGATTTCGTTCAGCACCGGATGCAGTTCGGCCAGCGGCACCGGCCGACTGAGCAAATAGCCCTGAACGAAATCACAGCCATGGTTTTCCAGGAACTGATATTGCTCGAAGGTTTCGACCCCTTCGGTGACCACTTGCAGGTGCAGGGTATGGGCCATGACGATGATCGCCTGGACAATCTCCATGTCCTGTGTGGCCTTGGGGATGTCCTGGATGAACGAACGGTCGATTTTCAGTGTGTTGAGCGGCAAGCGCTTGAGGTAGGCCAGGGATGAATAGCCGGTGCCGAAGTCATCGATCGACAGCGACACGCCGAGGGCACGAATCTGTCGCAGCAACATCAGTGTGTTGGCGATATTGCCCATCAAGGCGTTTTCCGTGACTTCCAGTTCCAGCCGTTGGGGCTCCACACCGGCGGCCCGCAATGCGGACTCGATTTCATCGGCCAGTTCAATGCGCGCCAGGCTCAGGGGCGAGCAATTCACGGCGATCTTGAGGTCTGCACAACCCTGGCGCGACAACGCGCCCAGATCCTGGCAAGCCTTGCGCAGCACCCAGTTATCCAGTTCGGCGATCAGGCCGTTGGCCTCGGCGATGGCGATAAAACGATCCGGCACCAGGAAACCATGGACCGGGTGTTGCCAGCGGATCAAGGCTTCGAGCTTGCTGACCTGACCGGTCTTGAGGTCATAGATCGGCTGGTAATAGAGCATCAGGCCAGTGTCTTCTCGCAGGGCATGGCGCAGTTCTTCTTCCAGTTGCAGTTCCAGTGTGGCGCGGGTTTTCAGGTTGGCGCTGAAAAAGCTCAGGCCGTTGCGGCCACGGCCCTTGGACTGATACAGCGCAAGGTCGGCGTTCTTCAGCAGTTCTTCACAGGTCTTGCCATCCTCCGGAAACAGGCTGATGCCGATGCTGGTGGTCATGACCATGCGCCTGCCGGCCAGTTCGATGGGCTCCTTCATTTTCAACATGATGCGTTGGGCCATATGCCGCGCCTCTTCACGATCATGCAGGTCGATGAGCAGGCAGAACTCGTCGCCGCCAAAGCGTGCGACCACATCTTCGTGACTGCGAACCGAACTCTTGATGTGCCCGGCAAGCACTTTGAGCAGTTCGTCACCGGCATCGTGGCCAAGGCTGTCGTTGATCCGCTTGAAATGGTCGATGTCCAGGAACATGACCGCCAGCATCCCGCCTTTATTGGATTTCTCTATGAGTTTTTCGGCAAAGACCTGGTTGAATCCGCGGCGGTTGATCAGGTTGGTCAGCGCATCGTAGTGCGCCACCTGTTGCAGTGACCTGCGCGCCTGGTCCAGCTGGCTGAGCAGGGAGTTGACCCGTTGCAGGTCGTTGTCCTTGCGTTGCAGTTTCTTGTCCGCCAGCGCCGCGCTGATGCTGCTGCCGATGATCAGCAGGGTCATGACCGCCACGGTCAGTGCCAGTTGCAGTTGGCTATGATCGCCGCTTTGCGCTGGCAGGCTGCCTTCGGGCAGCACCAGGTTGAAGGCGGCCATGGCCGTGAGGTGCATACTGAGGATGCCAGCCCCGAGCAACAGGCTGGCGCAGTATTTGATGAGCTGATGCAGCATGCCGGCGCCGTCGCGCAGATACCATGCCAGTAACAAGGCTGCCAGTGCGGCACCGATCGCGATCGCGATGGAAAGGGCAAACAGGCCCGGATGGTAATAGACCGAGGCATTGGCGTGCATGGCCGTCATGCCCACGTAATGCATGGTCGCGATACCCAGGCCGATCCCGATCGATGCCGTGAGGCACCGTCGCAAACTCAGTTCGGGAAGGCTGAGGGTATGCATGGCCAGCCACGCGGCGAGCAGCGCGATGGTTAGCGAGAACACCGTGACAGGCGGTTGGTAGTGAAGAGCGATAGGCGCCTGGAATGCCAGCATCCCGACGAAGTGCATGGCCCAGATACTGCCGGCCAGGCATCCGCTGCCAACCCAGCGCCAGAGCGTTTGGGAAGCGGATTTTTCAGCGTGAGCAACCCGTTCGGCCATGTCCAGTGTCGCGAAGCTGCCGACACAAGCGACCAGATAAGCCAGCAACACCAGAAAAGGGTCATGTGTGCAATTAAGTATGACCTGCCCACTCTCTGGTAGCTCGGTAAGGAAATGCAAACCAGGCCACTCCATAGCGCGCCCCATCGTTATCCTTCAGGCCGGCGCAAGGAGCGCCAGCGAATGTCCTGGAGTATAGAGGGCGTGGATGGAGCGCAAGCGATAGTGGCATGTTGATGTCAAACATTTTGATATTAGCTTAATAGCGATTAGTGCTAACACATCAGGCGATGTGCTTCTGGGGCGTCTCGAATGCGGGTTGCAGGGCCGGCAAGCCGAAAGCGGCACGGGCCGCGTCGCAATCGGGATTGGCCACACCATCGACCCATGAAGCGTCGAACTCCCGGCAGGTGCTGGAGCGATTTTCGTAAATCGAGCACTGCACCGTACTGCCCACGTCTCCCACCAGGCTGGTGCAGCGCACGGGTTTGCAGCCGGTGCCGAGCATCGCGACCCGACTGGGGCTGATCTGCTCGACAAGCTCATCGGGTACTGTTCCCCCAGACGAGGCGCATTCACCCCAGAAAAATGACACGCGAAAATGAGAACAGCAGGCACCGCAATTCAGACACGGACTGGCTTCGGACATGGGCGATTATCGTAAGGAGGGGTGGAGACACAGGGGGGAATCAAGGCCGCTATTCTAGGCTTCGCCAACGGCTTGGGAAGGGGGGGAGAAAGGTATTTTTCAACGACCGGACGGACTGCGAAATACCCGCCCTGCGAAAGCTCCTACAGGTTGCGTCCCATGGGTTGGTATCAGCCTGGCGAATAATGAAAGACAGGTGTGGCCGCCCTGTCTAGATTGCAAAGTCCGGGGGCAGTGACGCCCCAAAAACAATAAAAGAGACGGACCCATGCAGAACTCGACCCAAGCGGCCAATGCCTGGCGCATCCTGTTCCTGTTGTTCCTGGCCAATCTGTTCAATTTTTTCGACCGCACCATCCCGGCCATCATCATCGAGCCCATTCGCATGGAATGGCACCTCAGTGATTTCCAGTTGGGGATCATCGGTACGGCATTCACCATCGTCTACGCCATTGCCGGCTTGCCATTGGGGCGCATGGCCGATACCGGCTCGCGCAGCAAGCTGATGGGCTGGGGGCTGGCGGTATGGAGCGGATTGACCGCCGTCAACGGTATGGTGGGCAGTTTCTGGAGTTTCCTGATCGTGCGCATGGGCATCGGTATCGGCGAGGCCAGTTATGCGCCTGCCGCCAACTCGCTGATCGGCGACTTGTTCCCGGCTCACCGCCGGGCTCGCGCCATGGGCATCTTCATGCTCGGGCTGCCATTGGGGCTGTTGCTGGCGTTCTTCACCATCGGCGCGATGGTCAAGGCCTTCGATAGCTGGCGCGCGCCGTTCTTTATCGCAGCGGTGCCCGGGCTGGTCCTCGCGATCTTCATGTTTTTCATCAAGGAACCGAAACGCGGCGCCGCCGAGAGCGTTCAGGTTTCGCAGGAAAAGATCGATCGACCGATCCGTCGGGTATTGGCTGTGCCGACCTTCCTGTGGCTGGTCATGGCCGGCCTGTGTTTCAACTTCGCCACTTATGCCTGCAACTCGTTTCTGGTGCCGATGCTGCAACGCTACTTCCTCATGCCGTTGCAGGAAGCGGCGGTCGCCACCGGGGTTATTGTCGGCGTGACCGGGTTGGTCGGCCTGACCCTCGGTGGCTGGATCGCGGACAAGATTCACCAGCGGATTGCCAACGGGCGGCTGTTGTTTGCGGCCTTCAGCCTGGTGATTTCGACGGTCTGCACCGCGTGGGCGCTGCATTCCGGGCGCATCGAGATCGGTGTGTTTGTCGCCGTATTCAGTGTGGGCTGGCTGTTCGCCTACAACTTTTATACCTGCGTGTACACGGCGATTCAGGATGTGGTCGAGCCGCGGTTGCGGGCGACGGCCATGGCGCTGTTCTTTGCCGGGCTGTATCTGTTGGGCGGCGGTTTGGGGCCGGTGGTGGTCGGGGCCTTGTCGGATCACTTTGCCCACACGGCGATGCTGGCGGCCGGTGCCGGGCAGATGACCGAAGCCTTCAAGGCGGTCGGCCTGCACGATGCGATGTACCTGATTCCGGTGGCGCTGTTGTTCACCGTGGTGTTTCTGGTGCTGGCTTCGCGGTGTTTTGTGCGCGATGCCAAGCGGATGAAGGAAGGGTTGGTGGGGGTGGTTGAGCCTGAAGGTTCTGCGGTGACTGCTTAAGATCAAAAGATCGCAGCCTTCGGCAGCTCCTACGCTAATCCTTGTAGGAGCTGCCGAAGGCTGCGATCTTTTGATGTTGATCTAAAACAAAAGGCCCGCATCGCTGCGGGCCTTCTTTTTTATAGCGGTGCAGGAGGGTTGTTAACCCGCCACCAGAACCCGAATCGCTTCCAGTCGCAGCGCAGCCTTGTCGAGCATGGCCAGGCCTTGCTCGCGCTGTTTGCGCAGGGCAACCAGTTCGCTGTCGCGTACGGTCGGGTTGACCGCTTGCAGCGCGGTCAGACGTGCCAGTTCTTCTTCGGTATCGGCGGCCAGGCGACGCTGCGCCTCGGCGACACGTTCAGTGTGACGGGGCAGGATCTTCGCTTCACCGGCGTTGATCCGTGGCGTCAACTGGTCACGCTGGGCCTGGATGAACTTGTTGGCGCTGGCACGCGGCACGCTTTCAAGCTGATCGTTCAAGGTTTCGAACGAAACGCGGGCCGACAGGTCGTTGCCATTGGTATCGAGCAGGCAGCGCAGGGCGGCCGGCGGCAGGTAGCGGCCCAGTTGCAGTGAGCGCGGGGCAACCACTTCGCTGACATACAGCAATTCCAGCAACACGGTGCCCGGCTTGAGTGCCTTGTTCTTGATCAGCGCCACGGCGGTGTTGCCCATCGAGCCGGACAGGACCAGGTCCATGCCACCCTGAACCATCGGGTGCTCCCAGGTGATGAACTGCATATCTTCGCGAGACAGCGCCTGGTTGCGGTCGTAGGTGATGGTCACGCCTTCGTCGTCGCCCAGCGGGAAGCTGGCGTCGAGCATTTTTTCGCTGGGCTTGAGGATCAGCGCGTTTTCCGAATGGTCTTCACTGTCGATGCCGAAGGCGTCAAACAGGGTTTCCATGTAGATCGGCAGCGCGAACTGATCGTCTTGCTCAAGGATATCCTCCACCAGCGCATCGCCTTCGCCCGCGCCACCGGAGTTCAGCTCCAGCAAGCGGTCACGGCCGGTGTGCAGCTCGTCTTCCAGACGCTCACGCTCGGTGCGGGCTTCGTCGATCAGCGCTTGCCACTCGCCATCGTCGGCCTCTTCCAGCAGCGGCAGCAGACGCGGGCCGAACTGATGCTGCAAGGCGTTGCCGGTCGGGCAGGTGTTGAGGAATGCGTTCAGTGCTTCGTGGTACCACTGGAACAGACGCTCTTGCGGGCTGGTTTCCAGATACGGCACGTGCAGTTCGATGATGTGCTTCTGGCCGATCCGGTCCAGACGACCGATGCGTTGCTCCAGCAGGTCCGGGTGGGATGGCAGGTCGAACAGCACCAGGTGATGGGAGAACTGGAAGTTACGACCTTCACTGCCGATTTCCGAGCAGATCAGCACTTGCGCGCCAAATTCTTCATCGGCGAAGTAGGCGGCGGCGCGGTCACGCTCGAGGATGTTCATGCCTTCGTGGAACACCGTGGCCGGGATGCCGGAACGCACGCGCAGGGCGTCTTCCAGATCCATGGCGGTTTCGGCGTGGGCGCAGATCACCAGCACTTTGGTGCGTTTGAGCATCTTCAGCTGATCGATCAGCCACTCGACGCGGGGGTCGAATTTCCACCAGCGTTCTTCTTCACTGGTGTCCGGTTGGGCCTGGAAGCTGACTTCCGGGTACAACTCGGCGTGATCGCCCAACGGCAGTTCGAGGTATTGATCCGGGCACGGCAGCGGGTACGGGTGCAGCTTGCGCTCCGGGAAACCCTGGACGGCGGCGCGGGTGTTGCGAAACAGCACGCGACCGGTGCCGTGGCGGTCGAGCAGTTCACGCACCAGGCGCGCGCTGGCTTCGGTGTCGCCATCGTTGACGGCGGCCAGCAGGGCTTCGCCTTCGTTGCCGAGGAAACCGTGGATGGTCTTGTGGGCTTGCGGCGACAGGCTTCCCTTGTCCAGCAACTCCTGAACAGCTTCAGCTACCGGGCGATAGTTTTCGCTCTCGGCGCGGAAGGCTTGCAGGTCATGGAAACGGTTCGGGTCGAGCAGGCGCAGACGAGCGAAGTGGCTGTCCTGGCCCAGTTGTTCCGGGGTGGCGGTCAACAGCAGCACGCCGGGAATGGTTTCGGCAAGTTGCTCGACCAGCGAGTATTCAGGGCTGACCTGATCTTCGTGCCACACCAGGTGGTGAGCTTCGTCGACCACCAGCAAGTCCCAGCCGGCCGCGAACAGCGCGTCCTGGGCGTTCTCGTCGTCCACCAGCCACTCGAGCGCGACCAGCGCAAGTTGGGTGTCTTCGAACGGGTTGCTGGCATCGCTTTCGATGAAGCGCTCTTCGTCGAACAGCGCGACCTGCAGGTTGAAACGGCGGCGCATCTCGACCAGCCACTGGTGCTGCAGGTTTTCCGGAACCAGGATCAGCACACGGTTGGCACGGCCCGAGAGCAATTGGCGATGGATCACCAGGCCGGCTTCGATGGTTTTGCCCAGGCCTACTTCGTCGGCCAGCAGAACCCGTGGTGCAATACGGTCGGCGACTTCGCGGGCAATGTGCAACTGGTGCGCGATCGGTTGCGCACGCACACCGCCCAGGCCCCAAAGGGAGGACTGCAACTGGCGGCTGGTGTGTTCCAGAGTGTGATAACGCAGGGAGAACCAGGCCAGCGGGTCGATCTGGCCGGCGAACAGACGGTCGCTGGCCAGGCGGAACTGGATGAAGTTCGACAGTTGGGTTTCCGGCAGGGTGACCACTTCGTTCTGCCCGTTGAGGCCGTGGTAAACCAGCAGGCCATCAATGTCGTCGACTTCGCGGACGGTCAGTTTCCAGCCTTCGAAGTGAGTGATGGAGTCACCCGGCGAAAACCGCACGCGGGTCAAAGGCGCATTCCGTAGCGCGTACTGGCGGGTGTCGCCAGTGGCCGGGTAGAGCACGGTCAACAAGCGACCGTCCTGTGCCAGAACGGTGCCTAAACCCAGCTCGGCTTCGCTGTCACTGATCCAGCGTTGCCCCGGTTGATACTGCTGCGCCATGCTGCCTGACTCCCACCTGAAAAAGCCGGCTATCTTAACGGAATGAGGGCTTCAGGGCCAAAGGACTCTCAGAAAAACTCACAGTCTTACGTTAGTCCACCTGTGCATGGTGCGCCGCCAGGTGCACTAATGAGTGCCAATCGGGTCACAGTTTGCGACCGATGGCTCAAGTCGCCATCCCCGCAGCCGACAGCCTGCTGACAGGAGACCGAAACCATGCTGCCACCGATGCTCCCCCTGAGTGCCGTGCCGATCACTTCGCAAACCGACCCGATCCGCCAGCGTCCGGACATTCCACCGGTGGTGCCGGTGCAGGAAAGCTCCAGTGAAAGCACCATCGACCTGCAAAAGCGCAACCCTGAAGAGGATGGGTTAGTGCTGCGCGAGGAACAGCGCCGCAAGCACGAGCAGCAAAGACGTCGCCGCGAGGCTGATAATGACCCCAAGGCTCACCTGGCGATTCCCGGCGATGAACTCAATGCCGACAACACCGTGCCGGTAGCGCCGCTGATGGAAGATCAGCCGAGGCAGGGGCTATGGGTCGATATAGAGATTTGAGCGCAGGCTGGTCAGCGCGGCCTTCAGGCCGCATTATTGGCACAGGGTTGCCGAACGCTACGGTGGCTGAAATTCATTTCAAGCGATGCACTGACTGCCATGAGCCAAGACGACAAACTGATTGACCTCAACGCTGAACGCGCCAAACGTATCCATGACCTCAATGACAAGCGGCTCAATGAAGTTCGCCAGGCGTTCGAACAGGCCATGCCATTGGGCAAGGCCAGGAAAAAGCCGAAAAACAAACCGAAAAAGCGCTGAAATCCCCCGGCATTCATTGATGCGGGTCAAACTTTTCCCTTCCTCTTGCCCAGTCTCGGGCGACATTGATCCCGGTCAATATTCTCTCCTGCCCGTTTGGTTAACTTAGCCCTATCGCAACAGGTCAAGTGCAGGAGACGCGTCATGTTTTTCGACAACGTGGTGATCGCCGGAGTGCTGACTGTCGGCCTCATGTTTGTGTTTTTTGCAGGGTTCGGACTTTTTATCTGGAAGGATTCGCACAAGCGGAAAAAACCGTAGTTCTTTCTGGATGTAATGAGCACGCAAGGCATTTTGGGCAACTTCGGTTGCCCTTTTTTTTGTCTGCAGATTTGTACGATATTCCCTGTAGGAGCAGCCTGCGGCAGCTCCTACAGGGGGAGTGTGGTGTTTTGGCAGCAATAAAAAAGGCGCGTTCCTTGCGGAGCGCGCCTTTTTTGGTTTGGCTGCTTATCAGCTGCCAAGGGCCTTCGAAGCCAGCCAGAACAACCCGGCCGACAGGGCCACGGTGGCTGGCAGGGTCAATACCCAGGCCAGCAGGATGGTTTTGACGGTGCCGCCTTGCAGGCCGCTTTTGTTGGCGACCATGGTGCCCGCCACGCCCGAGGACAGCACGTGGGTGGTGGAAACCGGCAGGCTGAAGATGTTCGCCATGCCGATCAGGCTGGCGGTGGTGATCTGCGCCGACATGCCCTGGGAGTAGGTCATGCCTTGCTTGCCGATCTTCTCGCCAATGGTCAGTACCACGCGTTTCCAGCCGACCATGGTGCCCAGGCCCAAGGCCAGTGCAACCGCCAGGATCACCCAGAACGGCGCGTATTCGGTGGTGGTGGTCAGGTCTTTGCGCAGCTTGTCCAGGTCGGCCTTTTCACGAACCCCGAGCGTTGGCAACTTGCTGACTTTCTTCGCGGTGTCGTCCAGGCAGAGCAGGTAGCGACGGACTTCGATACGGCTTTCCGACGGCAGCGAGTGATAGTCGGCTACACCCTTGAGGGTGCCCAGCAGGGCGGCGATGGTCGGTTCGGTCTGTTGCGGGTTGCAACGGAATTTCTCCGGCAGATCGCCATCCAGGCTCTTGCCCAGGGCCAGGAACTCGCCCAGGGTTTCGGAATTACGCTGGTAGAACTGGCTCAGGTGCAGCGTGGCGTCGCGAGTCCGCTCGATCTGGTAGGTCGTGCTGTTCAGGTCGAGGACGAACTGGGCCGGCACGATACCGATCAGGACCAGCATGATCAGGCCGATACCTTTCTGGCCATCGTTGGAGCCGTGCACGAAACTCACGGCCATGGCCGAGATCACCAGTACCAGGCGATTCCAGAACGGCGGGTGTTTCTTGTCATCGATCTTGCGGCGCTGTTCCGGCGTCTTGTGCATCTTCGACAGCGGACGCCACCATTTAAGACCGATCAGGATCAGCGCGGCGATCAGGAAACCGGCCATTGGCGAGAACACCAGGGAAGCGCCAATATCGATCGCTTTGTGCCAGTTCACACCGTCAGCCAGCGGAATATCGTTGATCAGGGCGTTGGCCAGGCCGACACCGAGGATCGAACCGATCAACGTGTGGGAACTGGAAGCGGGAATACCGAAGTACCAGGTGCCCAGGTTCCAGGTGATGGCGGCGGCGAGCAACGAGAACACCATGGCCAGTCCGTGCCCGGTGTTCACATTGATCAGCAGTTCTACCGGTAGCAGGTGGACGATGGCATACGCCACGCCGACCCCGCCCAGCAGCACGCCGAGGAAGTTGAACACACCGGAGAAAAACACCGCCAGGTGAGGCGGCATGGCTTTGGTGTAGATAACGGTCGCCACCGCGTTAGCGGTGTCATGAAAGCCGTTGATGAACTCGAAGGCGAGGACAAAGGCCAGGGCGAGCAAGAGGCTCACAAGCACCCAAGCATCCAGTCCGCTGAATAAATCGATCATGAAGGTTTTCTGACCCGGTCATAAGGGGGCGCGATTATGCCAGAAAAGACTGCTAATCAATGCACTAGCTGCTCATCGGTAACATACTTCAACGATTTTTTTTGCCGCAGCACCTGAAAACCCACGGTTTTGCTGTGTTTTATAAGTCATTGATTTTATAGAAAAAAGATATCGTCACAAAACCTTCACGACCCGGTAAGGGGTGCTTGAACGGTTGTGAGAAAAATCTGAGAAATAGGTCAGATACCGGAAATCTGCCTGACTCGACGACGGTGATGGCCGCTGCCCGCTCATGGCGGGCGCGAAAGGCAACATCAATACACCCCCGCTTTTAACGGGTGCAGAGGCAGGCCTTTGTAAGGATCAGGCCAAAGCAGTCACGGCTCTTCGGCTTTGAGTTCCTTTTCCATTTTTTGAAGTTCTTGCTGGAAAACCTGGTCCTGAACGGTGGCGCGTTTACGCCAGGGTTTGCGTTCCGGTTCGGGTTGAGCGGCGTAAGTGGTGACTTCTCCGCCGTAAACTTCCTTGTAGCGTTGTTCCTGGCGCTCTAGTTCCGCGCGCAGTTCGTCTTTCGTCACAGTGCTACCTGATTGAGTTGGGATAAATTCTGGTGAACACGCGCTGCATCAAATCGATTGATCACGTTCGTCGAATGGACAATGCCCGTCAAGGCATCGTTTTGGCAACAGGGTGATCAATACTTCCATGTCACAGGCGGCCACGGCACCAGATATAAACAGCTGACGTAGCTTCAGTTTCCTGTATCGGCAAGCGCACTGGCAAGGTGGTTCAATGCGAGTCTGGCGCTTGCAACGGGCAACGGCGATGGAACATCGCATTGCCGGGCAGCGGGTTCGGCAAGTAAAAAACCGAAGCGCTACTGAATTGTATTATAGCGGCCGATTTGAAGAACACTATCTCCAAAGAGTTAAAAGCGGATCCCGGTGTGTGACCATTTTGTTGCGCGAAACTTTACGATTAACTGGAACGCCGGCGGGGTACCACATTGCAGCATGCCTGCCTGACGCCATTATGTTCGAACAAGTTACGGCATTTAGATTGCCCCATTAAGTCCTGTGTCGAGTCGATGTAAACAGCGGTTCGTGAGTCAGCGAAAAACCGGACACCCGCGAATCGGGTGATTGATACGGTGGATTGCGATTATCGGTCGAGCGTTCGATAATCGCCCGCAGATGGCAGGCCGGGCTTGAGCGCCAGGCGGTAGCCCTTTGTAATAGTCGCTGATCCGAGTGGGTAACAGGACCTTGTATGAACGATCAAATGCGTAATTCCTTCACTTCAGTGGCTCCCCCCATCGTTGCTTCACCGGCCAAGCGGATCCAGGCACTGACCGGCGACCCGGACTTCATGACGTCCCTGGCCCGTGGCCTGGCCGTGGTGCAAGCGTTCCAGGAGCGCAAACGACACCTGACCATCGCCCAGATCAGTCACCGCACGGAAATTCCCCGCGCCGCCGTGCGCCGTTGCCTGCACACCCTGATCAAGCTCGGCTACGCCACCACCGACGGCCGCACCTATTCGTTGCTGCCCAAAGTGCTGACCCTCGGCCATGCCTACGTGTCATCGACGCCGCTGGCGGTGTCCGCCCAGCCTTACCTGGACCGCATGAGCGAGCAACTGCACGAGGCCTGCAACATGGCCACGCTGGAAGGTGATGACATTTTGTACATCGCCCGCTCCGCAACCACCCAGCGCCTGATTTCGGTGGACCTGTCGGTGGGCGGGCGCTTGCCGGCCTATTGCACGTCGATGGGGCGGATTCTGCTGGCCGCGCTGGATGACACGTCGCTGGGCGAATACCTCGATCACGCCGAATTGCAAGCCAAGACCAGCCGTACGATTCACACCCCCGAGGCATTGCTCGAATGCCTGCAAGAGGTGCGGCAGCAAGGCTGGTGCATCGTTGACCAGGAACTTGAGCAAGGGCTGCGTTCAATTGCCGTTCCTGTGTATGACGCCTCCGGCCAGGTGGTTGCGGCCCTCAACGTCAGCACTCACGCCGGGCGAGTCAGCCGCAATGAGCTGCAACAGCGATTTCTGCCTGGCCTGCTGAGTGCCAGTCGCGACCTCAGCGCCCAGCTGTTTGCCTAAGCTGTTCGATAAACGCACAGAGTCGCGTTTATCGAATTGACGCTGTTTCCTCCGGATCATTACTGTCGCGGCTTCGTCAGCATCTGCTGGCACCGTTCGACTGCGATCCGTGGAATAAAAATAATGAACCAGCCTCAGTCTGCTGTAGGTAACTGTCTCGACGTGCAGTCCTTCATCAATGCTCAACCCATTTCGCGCTACCAATGGCGGGTGGTGATCCTGTGTTTCCTGATTGTCTTCCTCGACGGCCTCGATACCGCGGCCATGGGTTTCATAGCGCCAGCTCTGTCTCAGGATTGGGGGATCGATCGTGCCAGCCTTGGCCCGGTGATGAGTGCCGCCTTGATCGGCATGGTATTCGGCGCACTCGGTTCAGGGCCATTGGCTGACCGCTTCGGACGAAAAGTCGTACTGGTCGGTGCGGTGCTGTTGTTCGGTGCCTTCAGCCTGGCCTCGGCCTACAGCAACAATGTCGATCAGTTGCTGGTGTTGCGCTTCCTGACCGGCCTGGGTCTGGGCGCCGGCATGCCGAATGCCACGACCCTGCTGTCGGAGTACACCCCGGAGCGCAAAAAATCCCTGCTGGTAACCAGTATGTTCTGCGGTTTCAACCTGGGCATGGCTGGCGGCGGATTTATCTCGGCCAAGCTGATTCCGGCCTTTGGCTGGCACAGCCTGCTGCTGATCGGCGGAATTCTGCCGCTGATCCTCGCCGTCGTTTTGCTGCTCTGGTTGCCGGAGTCGGCGCGTTACCTGGTGGTACGCAATCGCGGTACGGACAAAGTGCGCAAGGCACTGGCGCCGATTGACCCGACGGTGGTGGCCCAGGCGTCCAGCTTCAGCGTGCCGGAACAGAAAACCGTGAAGGCGCGCAATGTGTTCGCGGTGATCTTCTCCGGCACCTACAGCGTCGGCACCTTGCTGCTGTGGCTGACCTACTTCATGGGCCTGGTGATCGTTTACCTGCTGACCAGCTGGCTGCCGACGCTGATGCGTGACAGTGGCGCGAGCATGGAGCAAGCCGCCTTCATCGGCGCGCTGTTCCAGTTCGGCGGCGTGCTGAGTGCGGTGGGCGTGGGCTGGGCAATGGACCGGTTCAATCCGCACAAGGTCATCGGCATTTTTTACCTGCTGGCCGGGGTGTTTGCTTACGCGGTAGGGCAGAGCCTGGGCAACATCACAATCCTGGCGACCCTGGTGCTGGTGGCCGGGATGTGTGTCAACGGTGCGCAATCGGCGATGCCGTCACTGGCGGCGCGGTTCTATCCGACTCAAGGGCGGGCCACCGGGGTGTCGTGGATGCTCGGGATCGGCCGCTTCGGCGCCATCCTCGGGGCGTGGATGGGTGCAACGCTGTTGGGGTTGGGCTGGAACTTCGAGCAAGTGCTGACAGCGCTGGTGATTCCGGCGGCCCTGGCGACCACGGCAGTGGTGATCAAGGGCATGGTCAGTCATGCGGATGCGACCTGATCCTGGTTTGAAATAGTGGTGTAACAGGAAAAGATCACAGCCTGCGGCAGCTCCTACAGATTTACACATTCCCCTGTAGGAGCTGCCGCAGGCTACGATCTTTTGGGGGCAGCCAATAAAGATAGCCAAGCAACAATATGTTCGATAATCGAACGGTTAGTCGATTATCGGATTGTTTGGCGTTTTGCACGGGCTTAATCTTCAGTCATTCCGGCGCTGCGCATCGGCGCCTTCTTCCACTGTCGGTTAACCATAAATGGGAGCCTGCCCCAATGGCTGAAATCCTTTCGCTGCACGACGCGGTGAAGCAATTCGTAAACGACGGCGATACGGTCGCGCTCGAAGGCTTTACCCACCTGATCCCGACGGCGGCGGGTCACGAAATCATTCGCCAGGGCAAGAAAGACCTGACCCTGGTGCGGATGACCCCTGACTTGATCTACGACCAGTTGATCGGTGCCGGTTGTGCCCGCAAACTGATTTTCTCCTGGGGCGGCAACCCGGGTGTTGGCTCCCTGCATCGCCTGCGTGACGCCGTTGAGAAGCAGTGGCCGCACCCGCTGGAAATCGAAGAGCACAGCCACGCCGACCTGGCCAATGCCTACGTTGCCGGCGCTTCCGGCCTGCCGTTCGCGGTCCTGCGTGCCTATGCCGGTTCCGACTTGCCGAAGGTCAACCCGCTGATCAAATCCGTCACCTGCCCGTTCACTGGCGAAGTGTTGGCAGCCGTGCCTTCGGTACGTCCGGACATTACCGTGATTCATGCGCAGAAAGCCGACCGCAAGGGCAACGTGCTGCTCTGGGGCATTCTCGGTGTGCAGAAAGAAGCCGCGCTGGCGGCCAAGCGCTGCATCGTCACCGTTGAGGAAATCGTCGACGACCTCAATGCACCGATGAACTCCTGTGTACTGCCAACCTGGGCCTTGAGCGCTGTTTGCCACGTGCCAGGCGGCGCTCACCCGTCCTATGCCCACGGCTACAACGAGCGCGACAACCGTTTCTACCAGGCCTGGGACCCGATTGCCCGCGACCGTGAAACCTTCACCGCGTGGATCAATGAGTACATCCATGGCAGCGCTGACTTCAGCGAGTTCCAGGCCAAACTGGCCGCCGCTTCGGAGGCGAAGTAATGACTTACACCACCAATGAAATGATGACCGTCGCCGCCGCTCGCCGTCTGAAGAACGGTTCGGTGTGCTTCGTCGGTATAGGCCTGCCGTCGAAAGCGGCCAACCTGGCGCGCCTGACTTCCTCGCCTGATGTCGTTCTGATCTACGAATCGGGTCCGATCGGTGCCAAGCCGAGCGTACTGCCGTTGTCGATCGGCGACGGTGAACTGGCGGAAACCGCCGACACCGTGGTCCCGACCGGCGAGATTTTCCGTTACTGGCTGCAGGGCGGGCGCATCGACGTCGGCTTCCTTGGTGCGGCACAGGTCGACCGTTTCGGCAACATCAACACCACCGTGGTCGGCGATTACCACGCACCGAAAGTGCGCCTGCCAGGTGCCGGTGGCGCGCCGGAGATTGCAGGTTCCGCCAAGAGCGTACTGATCATCCTCAAGCAGTCGGCGCGCTCCTTTGTCGACAAGCTCGACTTCATTACTTCGGTCGGCCATGGCGAGGGCGGTGATTCGCGCAAGCGTCTCGGTCTGCCGGGCGCCGGTCCGGTCGGGATCATCACTGACCTGTGCACCATGGAGCCGGAGGAGGGCACCCACGAGTTCGTGGTCACCGCACTGCATCCGGGCGTGACCCGCGAGCAAGTGATCGCCGCCACCGGTTGGCCGATTCGCTTTGCCGACGGTGTTGCGACCACCGCGGAGCCGACTGAAGTCGAGTTGACCGCGCTGCGTGATCTTGAAGCCCGCACCGCCGCCGCCCACGGCCAAGCCCCCGGAGAAGCCTGATGCGTGACGTTTATATCTGCGACGCGATTCGTACCCCCATCGGCCGTTTCGGCGGCGGTCTGTCGACGGTGCGTGCCGACGATCTGGCTGCCGTGCCGATCAAAGCCTTGATGGCGCGCAACCCGTCGGTGGACTGGAACGCCGTGGACGAAGTGTTCCTCGGCTGCGCCAACCAGGCCGGTGAAGACAACCGCAACGTCGCGCGCATGGCGCTGTTGCTGGCGGGCCTGCCGGAAAGCATTCCCGGCGTGACCCTCAATCGCCTCTGCGCTTCGGGCATGGACGCCATCGGCACCGCGTTCCGCGCCATCGCCAGCGGCGAGATGGAGCTGGCGATTGCCGGTGGCGTCGAGTCGATGTCCCGTGCGCCGTTCGTGATGGGCAAAGCTGATGCCGCGTTCTCGCGCAACATGAAACTGGAAGACACCACCATTGGCTGGCGTTTTATCAACCCGTTGATGAAAGCCCAGTACGGTGTGGATGCGATGCCGCAGACCGCTGACAATGTCGCCGATGATTACAAAGTGTCCCGAGCCGATCAGGACGCCTTTGCCTTGCGCAGCCAGCAGCGTACGGCCGCCGCGCAAGCCGCAGGTTTTTTCGCGGAAGAAATCGTCGAAGTGCGCATTGCCCACAAGAAGGGTGAAACCGTGGTCAGCCAGGACGAGCATCCTCGCGCCGACACCACCCTGGAAACCCTGACCAAACTCAAACCGGTCAACGGCCCCGACAAAACTGTCACCGCCGGCAACGCCTCGGGAGTGAACGATGGCGCGGCAGCGTTGATCCTGGCCTCGGCCGAAGCCGTGAAGAAACACGGCCTGACCGCTCGCGCCAAAGTGCTGGGCATGGCCAGCGCCGGTGTTGCGCCGCGGGTGATGGGCATTGGCCCGGTGCCTGCGGTACGTAAACTGACCGAACGCCTCGGTGTGGCGGTCAGCGATTTCGATGTGATCGAACTCAACGAAGCCTTCGCCAGCCAGGGTTTGGCAGTGCTGCGTGAACTGGGGATCGCCGACGATGCGGCCCAGGTCAACCCCAACGGTGGCGCGATTGCCTTGGGTCACCCGTTGGGCATGAGCGGCGCGCGACTGGTGTTGACCGCGTTGCATCAGCTGGAAAAAACCGGTGGCAAGAAAGGTCTGGCGACCATGTGCGTCGGCGTCGGCCAGGGTCTGGCCCTGGCGATCGAACGCGTCTGACACGCCCCGTCGGCTAATAAGAACTGAGGAAAGTGTAATGACTGACAAGCCTGGTTACCGTCGCCCGCAGGCGGGCACTCAGCCGCAATACCTGCACCCGACCTATCAATCCACCAACCTGCGCTCGCCGTCCAAGCCGTTGGTGTTTCTGCCCCATTCGTTGTCGGAAATCACCGGGCCGACCATCGGCGCCGAGCGCGTCAATGAGAAGGAGAACGACCTGACCGCCCAGCATGAGGGGCAGCCACAGGGTGAGCGCATCATCATTCACGGTCGTGTACTGGATGAAAACGGTCTGCCGGTGCCGGGGATTCTGGTGGAGGTCTGGCAGGCCAACGCCGCCGGTCGCTACGCCCATGCTCGCGACCTGCACGACGCGCCGCTGGACCCTAATTTCACCGGCACTGGCCGTACCGTGACCGACGCCAATGGCTGGTATCAGTTCCAGACCATCAAGCCCGGCGCCTATCCATGGGGCAACCACCACAACGCCTGGCGCCCGGCGCACATCCATTTCTCGCTGTTCGGGCCGAGCATCCTGACACGCCTGGTGACGCAGATGTATTTCCCGGGTGACCCGCTGCTGGCGTACGACCCGATCTACAACTGCGTGCCCGATACCAGCGCCAAAGAGCGTTTGATCGCCACGTTCGATCTGGAAAAAACCATCCCTTCCTATGCCCTCGGTTATCGCTGGGACATCGTTTTGCGCGGCCGCGACGCCACGCCGATGGAGAAATAAGATGACGCTGACTGCGACCACGTCCCACACCGTCGGGCCGTACTACCACATCGGCCTGACCTGGCTGAACCGCGAAAACCTGACTGTCGAACAAACCCTGGGCGAGCGCGTGGCGATCACCGGGCAAGTGGTCGATGGCAACGGTGATGTCGTCAACGACGCAATGCTGGAAGTCTGGCAGGCCAACGCCGCCGGCAAATACGATCACCCGGAAGACGACCAGGACAAACCCCTGGACCCGAACTTCGAAGGTTTTGGCCGCGTGCCGGTGGATGCCGAAGGACGTTTTCGCTTCACCACCATCAAGCCGGGCACGGTCGAGGGGCTCAAAGGTACGACACAGGCACCGCACCTGGTGGTGCTGGTGTTTGCCCGTGGCCTGGTGAAACACTTGCTGACGCGGATTTATTTTGATGGCGAGGCGGCCAACGTGAATGATCCATTGCTGGAGTGCGTGCCGGCCGAGCGTCGCAATACGCTGATGGCGAAGCAGGATGCGTCGGGCGTGTATCAGTGGAATGTGATTTTGCAGGGCACCGATGCGGAGACGGTGTTCTTCGACTATTAAGAACACCGAAACCATTGTAGGAGCTGGCTTGCCAGCGAAGAACGCAAGAGCGACACGGTTAACCCATCGATACGCGTAATCGTTGACGACCATCGCTGCGATGCGGCGACCCGACAAGCCAGCTCCTACAAGGGATGTGTGTTGCTGATCCGTCTGCGGAACGGGATTGTTGCAATGTGTGTCTAGACTCTCACTGTCCCCTTGGAGTGAAAAAACAATGACAACACCCACGGCTTCTATAGCTCTTTATACGGGCGAAGAACGCAACAAGCGGATCTTCGCCATCGTCGGCGCCTCGTCCGGCAACCTGGTCGAATGGTTCGACTTCTATGTCTATGCCTTCTGTGCGATCTATTTCGCGCCGGCCTTTTTCCCGTCCGACAACCCCACGGTGCAGTTGGTCAACACGGCTGGCGTGTTTGCCGCCGGCTTCCTGATGCGCCCGATTGGTGGCTGGATTTTCGGGCGCTTGGCGGACAAGCACGGGCGCAAGAACTCGATGCTGATCTCGATTCTGATGATGTGCTTCGGCTCTTTGCTGATTGCCTGCTTGCCGACCTACAACAGTATCGGGGTCTGGGCGCCGATCCTGTTGCTGTTCGCCCGTTTGCTGCAAGGCTTGTCGGTGGGCGGTGAGTACGGCACCACCGCGACTTACATGAGCGAAGTGGCGCTCAAGGGCCAGCGCGGTTTCTTCGCCTCGTTCCAGTACGTGACCCTGATTGGCGGCCAGTTGCTCGCGGTGTCGCTGGTGGTGATCCTGCAACAGTTCCTCACCGAGGACGACCTGCGTGCCTACGGCTGGCGGATCCCCTTTGTGGTCGGTGCCATGGCGGCGCTGGTTTCGCTGTATTTGCGTCGTTCGCTTAAAGAAACTTCCAGCAAGGAAGTTCGCGAAAACAAGGACGCCGGCAGCATCGGCGCGCTGTTTCGCGACCACAAAGCCGCGTTCATCACCGTACTAGGTTACACCGCCGGTGGTTCGCTGATTTTCTACACCTTCACCACGTACATGCAGAAGTACCTGGTGAACACCGCCGGCATGCCGGCCAAGACCGCCAGCTACATCATGACCGGCGCGCTGTTTCTCTATATGTGCATGCAACCGGTTTTCGGCATGCTCGCCGACAAGATCGGCCGGCGTAGCTCGATGCTCTGGTTCGGCGCCCTCGGCACGCTGTTCACCGTGCCGATCCTGTTGAGCCTGAAAAGCGTGACAAGTCCGTTTCTGGCCTTCGTGCTGATTACTGTGGCGCTGTCGATCGTCAGTTTCTACACCTCGATCAGCGGTCTGGTAAAAGCCGAGATGTTCCCGCCGGAAGTGCGTGCGCTGGGTGTCGGCCTGGCGTATGCGGTGGCGAATGCGATCTTCGGTGGTTCGGCGGAATACGTGGCCTTGAGCCTCAAGGCCGTGGGCATGGAAAACTCCTTCTACTGGTACGTGACGGTGATGATGGCGATAGCGTTCCTGTTCAGCCTGCGTCTGCCGAAACAGGCGAAGTATCTGCATCACGATCTTTGATCTTCACGCGCGGGTCGCAGCGGCCCGCGCCTCCAGGAATTGTTTATGAACCAGCGACCGGGCAATCAATTGTTCGATGCCTATTTCACTGCCCGCGATATGCGTGAGGTGTTCTGCGACCAGGGCCGGGTCCAGGCCATGCTCGATTTCGAAATGGCACTGGCCCGGGCCGAAGCGCGGGTCGGGTTCATTCCGCCGAGTGCTGTCGCGCCGATTGAAGCGGCTTGCCGCGCCGGGCTTTATGACTTCGCGGCGTTGGGCGAGGCGATTGCCACGGCGGGTAACTCGGCGATTCCGTTGGTCAAGGCACTGGGCAAACAGATCGCGGCCACCGATGCCGAAGCCGAGCGCTATGTGCATCTGGGCGCGACCAGCCAGGACGTGATGGACAGCGGCCTGGTGCTGCAACTGCGCTGCGCACTGGAGCTGATCGAAAACCATCTGGCGCAACTGGGGCAGACGCTAGCGTCCCAGGCCCAGCGCTACGCGACCACGCCATTGGCCGGACGCACCTGGCTGCAGCATGCGACGCCGGTCACCCTCGGCATGAAAATCGCCGGTTGGCTGGGGGCGGTGACGCGCAGTCGCCAACGCTTGGCCGAACTCAAGCCGCGCCTGCTGGTGCTGCAATTCGGCGGCGCGTCCGGAACCCTTGCAGCCCTGGGTGAGCAGGCCATGCCGATTGCCCAGGCGCTGGCCGAAGAACTTCAACTGACCTTGCCCGATCAGCCGTGGCATACCCAGCGCGATCGCGTGGTGGAGTTCGGTGCCGCACTCGGCCTGATCGCCGGCAGTCTCGGCAAACTCGGGCGCGATATCAGCCTGCTGATGCAAACCGAGGCTGGCGAAGTGTTCGAACCTTCGGCGCCGGGCAAGGGCGGTTCTTCGACCATGCCGCACAAGCGCAATCCGGTGGGCGCGGCGGTGCTGATCGGCGCGGCGACTCGCGTACCCGGTTTGCTCTCGACGCTGTTCAGCGCCATGCCCCAGGAACACGAGCGCAGCCTCGGCCTGTGGCATGCCGAGTGGGAAACCCTGCCGGAGATTTGCTGCCTGGTGTCGGGCAGCTTGCAGCAAGCGCTGTTGATCGCCCAAGGACTGGAAGTGGATGCCGGGCGCATGGCGCGCAACCTCGATTTGACCCAGGGCCTGGTGCTTGCCGAAGCGGTGAGCATCGTCCTCGCGCAACGGGTTGGGCGCGATACCGCGCATCATCTGTTGGAGCAATGCTGCAAACGTGCCGTGGCCGAGCAGCGTCACCTGCGTGCGGTCCTGGGCGACGAACCGCAAGTGACCGCCGAGTTGTCAGCGGCTGAACTCGATCATCTGCTGAACCCCGCCTATTACCTCGGTCAGGCCAAAACCTGGGTCGAGCGCGCGGTAGCTGAACATTCTGCATTGACTGCCTGAAGGAGACTGCTGTGGCTTTTGTACAACTCGCCGAGGGCGAACTGCATTACCAACTCGATGGACCGGTCGATGCGCCGGTACTGGTGCTGTCCAACTCCCTGGGCACCGACCTGCACATGTGGAACGCGCAAATCCCGGCGTTCACCGAGCATTTTCGCGTGTTGCGTTTCGACACCCGTGGTCACGGCCAATCGCTGGTGACGCCGGGTCCGTACAGCATCGAGCAACTGGGCCACGACGTGCTCGCCTTGCTGGATGCCTTGCACATCGAACGCGCGCATTTCTGTGGATTGTCCATGGGCGGGTTGATCGGCCAGTGGCTGGGTATCAACGCCGGCGAGCGGCTGAACAAGCTGATCGTGTGCAACACCGCGGCGAAAATCGGCGATCCGTCGGTGTGGAACCCGCGTATCGAAATGGTACTTCGTGAGGGGCAGGCGGCCATGGTTGCCCTGCGCGATGCATCGATTGCCCGCTGGTTCACCCCGGACTTCTCCGCCGCCAACCCGGCGGCAGCCAAGCAAATCACCGACATGCTCGCGGCCACTTCGCCCGAAGGCTATGCAGCCAATTGCGCAGCGGTGCGCGATGCCGATTTCCGCGATCAACTGTCCTCGATCAAGGCGCCGCTATTGGTGATCGCTGGAAGTGAAGATGCGGTGACGCCACCGTCCGGTGGGCATTTCATCCAAGAGCATGTGCACGGGGCCGAGTACGCCGAGTTCTATGCGGCGCACTTGTCCAACGTCCAGGCAGGCAATGCGTTCAGCGAGCGTGTGCTGGCGTTTCTGTCGGCTGATTGAGGGGATTTCCGTGGACGAGAAACAACGTTATGACGAGGGCCTGAAGGTCCGTCGCGCGGTCTTGGGCGATGCCCACGTCGACCGCAGCCTGAATGCCTTGACCGAGTTCAACTCGGAGTTTCAGGAGATGATCACCCGTCACGCCTGGGGCGACATCTGGACCCGTCCGGGCCTGCCGCGCCATACCCGCAGCCTGATCACCATCGCCATGTTGATCGGCATGAATCGCAACGAAGAATTGAAACTGCACCTGCGCGCTGCCGCCAACAACGGCGTGAGCCGTGGCGAGATCAAGGAAGTGATCATGCAGAGCGCCATCTACTGCGGGATCCCGGCGGCCAATGCGACGTTCCATTTGGCCGAGTCGGTGTGGGATGAGTTGGGGGTTGAGTCGCGGGAGTAAGGTGGCAGCTTCAAAAAAGATCGTCCGAACGCGGCCCGAGCCTGCGGCAGCTCCTACAGGGGTAAGTGAACACCTGTAGGAGCTGCCGCAGGCTGCGATCTTTTGACTTTAAAGCAAGCTGATCGGATAGCTGATGATCACGCGGTTTTCATCGAACTCGTTATTACTGTAATCCCGGCGCATGGTCGAGTTGCGCCATTTCAGGTTCAGGTCTTTCAGCGCACCGCTCTGCACGGTGTAGCCCAGTTCACTTTCACGCCCCCATTCCTTGCCATCGGTGATGCTACCGGTGTGCACATTGTCGCCGCTGATATAGCGGTTCATCAGGGTCAGGCCCGGTACGCCGAGGGCGACGAAGTTGTAGTCGTGGCGTACCTGCCAGGAGCGTTCCCGGGCATTGTCGTAGCTGGAGTTGTAGCTGTCGTTGGCCAGGGTGCCGCCGCTGGTGCCGTTGACCCGCATCCAGGCGTTGTCGCCGGTGAGTTTCTGCAGGCCGACATAGAACGTGTTGCCGCCGTACTTGGCCGAGAACAAGCCGTACAGGGTTTTGTTGTCCAGCTCGCCAGCCCGGGCGCTGCCGTCATCCTTGCCGTAGAAGAAACCCAGGTTGGCGCCCAAGGTCCAGTCGCCAAGCGGTTGGCTGTGGATCAGGTTGACGAATTGCTGGCTGTAGATGTCCTTGAGCTCGGCGTTCCACAGACCGATCTGGGTGCGTTTGTCATTGAACAGGTACTCGCCGCCCTCGAAGTTGAAACGGTCAGAGGTGAACGCCGCTTTGCCGGTCATCGACATGTCATCCATGCTGCTGTCGTCGCGTGGGCTGTTCTGGCGGAACTGGCCGCCGTAGAGCGTCAGGCCATTGATTTCCTTCGACGTGATCTGACCGCCGCGGAAGGTTTGCGGCAGCGAGCGGCCGTCGTCCGAACGCAGGATTGGCAGCACCGGCATCCATTCCCCAACTTTCACTTCGGTCTGCGACAGCTTCGCCTTGAACGCCACGTTGGTGCGGCCGAAATTGTCCGCCGGGCGACCGTCGTGATCCAGCGGCAGCAGTTGCGTGCCGCCGGTGCCTTTGCCGCCATCAAGCTTCACCGAATACAAACCGAGCACGTCCATGCCAAACCCGACGGTGCCCTGGGTGAACCCGGATCTGGCGTCGAGGATGAAACTTTGCGTCCACTCTTCAGCCTTGCCCTGGGCCTTGGTCGGGTTGGTGAAGTTGCGGTTGATGTAGAAGTTGCGCAGGTTCAGGTTGACCTTGGCCCCATCGACGAAGCCCGACTCTTCGGCGCTGGCGGGCAGGGCCGCTCTGGCCAGGGCAATGGCAATCAGGCTGGGAACGAAATACTGCGCGGTGGAAGGCGTCATGAGCTCGGGTCTCTCTAATTCTTGGGGATGAAGCGGGGTGATGCCGCAACCCGGGGTTGCAGACGAATTTTCGAAATCAGTACAAACGAAGCGGATCAGCCGGAGAGGGCAGGGCGCGGGGGCATGGTGTCGAACCTGTTGTTATTGGTTTTGTGGTTCGGATGGTGTGGGAAATGTACTGGATGGTTCAATTGCTAAAGGCGGTTTTTGGGCGATTATCGAACGGCAAAAAATCGCAGCCTTCGGCAGCTCCTACAAGGGAACGCGAATTTCCGCGTAGGAGCTGCCGAAGGCTGCGATCTTTTGATTTTAGCCAACAAAAAGCCCACCAATCGGTGGGCTTCGTGTTTTCACTGCGCTATCAGAAATACTTCATCTTCGGCGCTTCTTCTTTCAACGGCTCGTTCTTCGCCGTCTGTTCGTTCCAGCCACCACCCAGGGCCTTGTACAGGTTGACCTGGCTGACCAGTTGCGCCAGGCGATCGGTGATCAACACCTGCTGCGCACTGAACAGCTGACGCTGGGCATCGAGGAAGGTCAGGTTGCTGTCGACACCGATGAGGTAACGACGCTCGGCCAGGCGGTAGTAGACCTGGTTGGCACTGACGAAATCTTTCTGTGCCTGCAACTGCTGGACGTAGGTCTGGCGGGCGGCCAGGCCGTCGGCGACTTCCTGGAAGGCCGTTTGAATGGACTTCTCGTAGTTCGCCACGCCGATGTCTTTCTGGATTTTCGATAGGTCCAGACTGGCGCGCAGGCTGCCGGCGTTGAAGATCGGCAGGTTGATCTGCGGCTGGAACAGCCAGGTGCCCGAACCACCCTTGAACAGGCCTGACAGGTCCGTGCTCAGGGTGCCGGCATTGGCCGTGAGGCTGATGCTCGGGAAGAACGCAGCCCGCGCCGCGCCGATGTTGGCGTTGGCGGCCTTCAGGTTGTACTCGGCCTGAAGGATGTCCGGACGACGTTGCAGCAAGTCCGACGGCAGGCCGGGCGGCACGTCGCTCAGCAGGTCGTCGTCAAGTGGTTTGGCCGCTTGCAGGTTGGCCGGGATACCGGTGCCGAGCAGCAGCACCAGGCTGTTCTCGTCCTGGGCGACCTGACGGGTGTACTTGGCCAGTTGCGCACGGGCGTTTTCCACCGAGGTGCGCGACTGCGCCAGGTCCAGGGCCGAGGCGACCCCGACTTCGTTGCTGCGGGCGGTGAGCTTGTAGCTTTCCTCGAAGGTGGCCAGGGTGTCCTGGGTCAGCTTGTACAGTTCCTTGTCCGCCTGCCAGGTCAGGTAGGCGTTGGCCACACTGGCCACCAGGCTGATCTGCGTGCTGCGCCGACCTTCTTCAGTGGCGAAGTACTTCTGCAACGCTTCTTCGTTCAGGCTGCGAACCCGACCGAACAGGTCGAGTTCGTAGGCGCTGACCCCGACCGTGGCCGAGTTGGAACTGACGATGCCGGTTTGGCCGGTCTGCGAAGCGTCAGCCGGAACGCGCTGACGGCTGCCGGTGCCGTTGGCCGAGACGGCCGGGAACAGATCGGCACGGGAGATGCGGTACTGGGCCGCAAACGCGTCGATGTTCAGGGCCGCGACACGCAGGTCACGGTTGTTTTCCAGGGCAACCTGGATCAGCTGTTGCAGCGCGGGGTCATGGAAAAACTGCTTCCAGCCCTGCTCGGCAGCCGCTTGCGCCGGTGCCTGGGCCGGCGAGTACGCCGGGCCCTGCGGGTACTGGCCCGCCACCGGCGCTTCGGGCTGCTGATAATCAGGTATCAGCGAGCAGCCACCGAGCACGAAGGCGGCGACTGCCAGGGAGAGTAGCGACTTGCTCATTAGCCAGCCTCTTGAGGAGTTTCAGTGGCGTCATCCTGGTCGGCGATTTTACGCTGGCCTATGGACGACACAGTGACGAAGAACAGTGGGACCCAGAAGATCGCCAGCACAGTGGCTGTGATCATACCGCCGATCACACCTGTGCCGATGGCATGCTGGCTACCGGAGCCCGCGCCGGTGGATATCGCCAGTGGTACCACACCCAGAACGAAGGCGAGCGAGGTCATGATGATCGGTCGCAGACGCATGCGACTGGCTTCAATTGCCGCATCGCGCAGGCTACGCCCTTGTTCGTGCAGCTCCTTGGCAAATTCGACAATCAGAATGGCGTTTTTTGCCGCCAGACCAATGGTCGTCAACAAACCTACCTGGAAGTACACGTCGTTGGACAAACCGCGCAGGCTGGTGGCCATCAATGCACCGATGATCCCCAGCGGCACCACCAACATCACCGCGATCGGAATCGACCAGCTTTCATACAACGCCGCCAGGCACAGGAACACCATCAGCAGCGACAGGGCATACAGCGCTGGTGCTTGCGAACCGGACAGACGCTCTTCGTACGACAGACCGGTCCAGGAAATACCGACACCCGCCGGTAGCTTCTGCGCGATGGCTTCGACTTCGGCCATAGCTTCACCGGTGGAGTAACCCGGTGCCGGGGCGCCGAGGATTTCCATCGCTTCCACGCCGTTGTAACGGGCCAGTTTCGGCGAGCCGTAGATCCACTCACCCTTGGCGAACGCCGAGAACGGAACCATGGTGCCGACGCTATTGCGCACGTACCACTTCTGCAGGTCTTCAGGGCCCATTCGAGCGCCTGGCTGGCCTTGCACGTAAACCTTTTTCACCCGACCACGGTCGATGAAGTCGTTGACGTAGCTACTGCCCAATGCAATCGACAGGGTGTTGTTGATGTCGGCGATGGTAATGCCCAGGGCACTGGCCTTCTCGTCATCGATTTCCAGCTGGTATTGCGGTTCGTCGTTCAGGCCGTTCGGACGCACCTGAGCCAGAATCTTGCTTTGTGCGGCCATGCCGAGGAACTGGTTGCGCGCTTGCATCAGTTTTTCGTGGCCGATACCGGCGCGGTCCTGCAGGAACACGTCGAAACCGGTGGCGTTACCCAGTTCCAGTACCGCCGGTGGCGCGAAGGCGAACACCATGGCATCGCGGAAGGTGAAGAAGTGCTGCTGGGCACGGGCCGCCACCTTGAACACGTTGTTGTCGGCGTTACGTTCATCCCACGGGCGCAGCATGATGAACGCCATACCCGAACTCTGGCCACGACCGGCGAAGTTGAAGCCGGTCACGGTAAACACCGAGTTCACCGCATCGCCTTCGCCGCCATCCTTGCCCGGACGCAGCAGGAATTCACGCATTTCGTCCACGACCACCTGGGTGCGCTGGGACGTCGAACCGGCCGGGGTTTGCACTTGGGCGAACAGTACACCCTGGTCCTCTTCAGGCAGGAACGCCGTTGGAATACGGGTAAACAGCCAGATCATGCCGACGACGATGATCAGGTAGGCCAGCAGGTACGGGGCCTTTTGCGCGAGCATGTTGCCCACACCGCGCTCGTAGCTGCGTACGCCGCGGTCGAAGTTGCGGTTGAACCAGCCAAAGAAACCTCGCTTCGGTACGCCGTGCTCGCCTTTGCGGATCGGCT
Organism: Pseudomonas sp. PDM26; assembly: GCF_019219185.1. Classification (NCBI taxonomy): domain Bacteria; kingdom Pseudomonadati; phylum Pseudomonadota; class Gammaproteobacteria; order Pseudomonadales; family Pseudomonadaceae; genus Pseudomonas; species Pseudomonas sp. PDM26. The sequence continues at coordinate 261,909 of NZ_JAHUWC010000007.1, forward strand.
TGAGCATGGTGGCGCAAAGCGCCGGGGTGAAGATCAGCGCAACCAGAACCGACAGGGCCATGGCCGAGACGATGGTGATCGAGAACTGCTTGTAGATCACACCGGTGGACCCGCTGAAGAACGCCATTGGCAGCAGCACCGCTGACAGCACCAGGGCGATACCGACCAGTGCGCCCTGGATCTGGCCCATGGATTTCTTGGTGGCTTCCTTGGGTGACAGTCCTTCTTCGCTCATCACCCGTTCGACGTTTTCCACCACGACGATGGCGTCGTCCACCAGCAAGCCGATGGCCAGTACCATACCGAACATGGTCAGGGTGTTGATGCTGAAACCGGCTGCCGCGAGGATCCCGAACGTACCGAGCAATACCACCGGCACGGTCATCGTGGTGATGATGGTGGCACGGAAGTTCTGCAGGAACAGGAACATCACCAGGAACACCAGCGCGACCGCTTCGACCAGGGTGTGAACCACGCCCTTGATCGATTCCGTTACTACCGGCGTGGTGTCATACGGGAACACCACTTCCATCCCTTGCGGGAAGAACGGTTTGAGGCTGTCGATGGTCGTGCGCAGGGCTTTGGCGGTATCCAGAGCGTTGGCACCGGTGGCCAGTTTCACTGCCAGACCGGAAGCCGGGGCGCCGTTGAACTGGGCGTTGATGCTGTAGTTCTCACCCCCCAGACCGACTTCGGCAACATCTTTCAAGCGAACCTGGGAACCGTCCTTGTTGACCTTGAGCAGGATCTTGTCGAATTGCTCCGCGGTCTGCAGGCGGGTCTTGCCGATGATCGTCGCGTTCAACTGGGTGCCGGGCAGGGCTGGCAGGCCGCCGAGCTGGCCGGACGACACCTGGACGTTTTGCGCAGCGATGGCGGTTCTGACGTCGATCGGCGTCAGGTTGTAGTTGTTCAACTTGGCCGGGTCGAGCCAGATACGCATGGCGTACTGGGAACCGAACACCTGGAAGTCGCCGACACCGGCGGTCCGCGAGATCGGGTCCTGCATGTTCGACACGATGTAGTTGGACAGGTCGTCCTTGGTCATGCTGCCGTCACGCGACACCACGCCGATCACCAACAGGAAGTTCTTCACCGCCTTGGTGACGCGGATACCCTGCTGTTGCACTTCTTGCGGCAGCAATGGGGTGGCCAGGTTCAGCTTGTTCTGGACCTGAACCTGCGCGGTATCGGAGTTGGTGCCTTGCTCGAAGGTCGCGGTAATGGTCATGGTGCCGTCAGAGTTACTTTCCGACGAGACATAACGCAGGTGGTCGATACCGTTGAGCTGTTGCTCGATCACCTGAACCACGGTGTCCTGTACCGTTTGCGCCGAAGCACCCGGGTAGGCCACGGAGATGGCGATCGCTGGAGGCGCAATGCTCGGGTACTGGTTGATCGGCAGTCTGAGGATCGATAGTGCCCCGACCAACATGATCACCAGGGCAATTACCCAGGCAAAAATCGGACGGTCGATAAAAAATTTCGACATGGTTTACTCCCCTTTGCCGCCGGAGGCTTTATCAGCTACCTGGGCGGGGGCCGGGTTCCTTACGGCTACGTTGGTCGCTTCACTGGCCTTGACTTCGACGCCAGGTTTGACGAATTGCAGACCTTCGGTGATCAGGCGATCGCCGGCCTTCAGGCCGTCTTCGATCAGCCATTGGTTACCGACAGTGCGGTTGGCCTTGAGTTGACGCAGTTCGACCTTGTTGTCCGGGCCGACGACCAGTGCGGTCGGGGTGCCTTTGAGGTCGCGGGTCACGCCTTGCTGCGGGGCCAGGATCGCCGCGCTGTTCACACCGGTCAGCAATTTGGCGTGCACGAACATGCCTGGCAGAAGGGTGTGATCAGGGTTCGGGAAAATCGCGCGCAGGGTGACGGAACCGGTGGTCTGGTCAACCGAGATTTCGGAGAACTCCAGCTTGCCGTCCAGCGTGTACTCGCTGCCGTCTTCGAGGGTCAGCTTGACCGAGGCCGCGTTGTCACCGGCTTTTTGCAAGCGACCGCTTTCCAGCTCACGGCGCAGTTGCAACAGCTCGACCGAGGACTGCGTCACGTCGACGTAGATCGGGTCGATTTGCTGAATCACCGCCATCGCATCGACCTGAGCATTGCTCACCAGTGCGCCTTCGGTCACCGAGGAGCGGCCGATGCGGCCGGTCAGCGGGGCATTGACCTTGGTGTAGCGCACATTGATCTGGGCGGTTTGCAGTGCGGCTTCCGATTGCAGGCGGTTGGCCAAGGCGGTGTCGTATTCCTGACGGCTTACGGCTTGTTCGTCGACCAATTGTTTGTAGCGGTCGGAAATCGACTTGGTCGAACGCAGGTTGGCTTCGGCGCTGGCGAGCGTTGCTTCATAGATCGAAGGGTCGATCTGATAGAGCTGCTGGCCGGCCTTGACGTCGCTGCCTTCCTTGAACAGGCGTTTGAGAATGATGCCATTGACCTGCGGGCGAACTTCGGCAATGCGGAACGCACTGGTACGACCTGGCAGATCGGACGTCAGGGTGAAAGCCTGGGGTTGCAGAGTCACGACGCCGACCTGAGGCGGTGGGGCGGCCGGTGCTGCCTCTTCCTTTTTGCATCCGCTGAGCAGCGATGCCAGGGCAACGGCGGCGACCAGAGCGGTAACAGCTGGCTTGAATTGCATGAAAATCCTCGGGTCAGGCGCGCAAGGAGCGCACTAGAAAGGTGGAAGGTTGAAAAGTGGTTACCGAGTGGATAAGTAGCTTGCTAATGAATATACTTACGTACATGGCTGTTTGTAAATACCCAGGCTGCGTATCAACGTCGTTACACAAGCCGTTGAACGGTTGTAAATGCAGGCTGGGGACGCCCCCCAGAACGTTCGCCCCACTTTTTATTCAGCTGATATTCAGACATCGCTGAAGCACCCCGATTGAGGTTGTACTGCCATGGTCCGTCGTACCAAAGAGGAAGCTCAGGAAACCCGCGCACAAATTCTCGAGGCGGCCGAAAAGGCCTTTTTCGAGCGAGGCGTGGCGCGCACGACCCTGGCGGACATCGCGACCCTGGCCGGTGTCACTCGAGGGGCCATTTACTGGCACTTCAGCAACAAGGCGGATCTGGTGCAGGCCATGCTCGACACCCTGCATGAGCCGCTGGAAGAGATGGCCAAGGCCAGCGAGAGCGAAGACGAACTCGATCCCCTGGGCTGCATGCGCAAACTGTTGATTCATTTGTTTCATCAAATTGCGCTGGACCCGAAAACCCGCCGCATCAATGAGATTCTTTTTCATAAGTGTGAATTCACCGATGAAATGTGCGACCTGCGCCAACAACGGGTGTCGGCCAGCCTCGAATGCAATGTGCGGATCGGCCTGGCCCTGAGTAATGCAGTGAATCGCGGCCAGTTGCCGGAAAACCTCGACACCGCTCGCGCTGCCATCAGCTTGCATGCTTATATTGACGGCATCCTGTACCAGTGGCTGCTGGCCCCGGACAGTTTTGAATTGCACGCCGAAGCCGAGCGTTGGGTCGATACCGGGCTGGATCTGTTGCGCTTCAGCCCCAGCCTGCGTAAATAAAGCAAAATGCGTAATTGGCGCCTTGTGTGTCAACCATTGAAACCGAAGATGAACAGTTCTTCACGCGCCCTCCGACAATGGGGTGCTTTTATATACTTACACTCGGCAGGTGGACAGGTAGCAAGCTCAGTAATTTGTAGGGATTTTGTGTCGCCTTTATGAGGCCCCTTCATTGCACGGTCCCTGTAGGAGCTGCCGCAGGCTGCGATCTTTTGATCTTCGGCGATGGCATCATCGCCATAATCAAGATCAAAAGATCGCAGCCTGCGGCAGCTCCTACCGGGCCAGGGCTTGATACTCAACAAAAAGCCCCGGCTCTTTCGAGTCGGGGCTTTTGCGTTTCAACGGTTACGGCTCACAGCGTCGGGTAGTCGATGTAACCGGCCGGGCCCTTGGCGTAGAACAGTTCCGGACGCGCGTCGTTCAGCGGCGCGTCAGCCTGCAAGCGTGCCGGCAGGTCAGGGTTGGCGATGAAAGGTACGCCGAAGGCGACTGCATCGGCCTTGCCGCTGGCGAGCAACGCGTTGGCGCTGTCCTTGGTGAAACGCTCGTTGGCAATGTAGGGGCCGCCGAAGGCTTCCTTGAGTTGAGGGCCGAGGCTGTCGGCACCTTCTTTCTCCCGCGAGCAGATGAAGGCGATGCCACGCTTGCCCAGTTCGCGAGCGACGTAGGTGAAGGTTTCGGCCAGGTTGTCGTCGCCCATGTCATGCAGGTCGGCGCGTGGCGACAGGTGTACGCCCACACGGCCGGCACCCCAGATTTCGATCGCCGCGTCAGTCACTTCCAGCAGCAGGCGAGCACGGTTTTCCAGGGCGCCGCCGTAGTTGTCGGTGCGCTGGTTGGTGCTGCTTTGCAGGAACTGGTCGAGCAGGTAACCATTGGCGGCATGGATTTCCACACCGTCGAAGCCGGCTGCTTTGGCGTTCTCGGCGCCGACACGGTAAGCGTCGACGATGTCGGCGATTTCAGCGGTTTCCAGGGCGCGCGGCACCGGGAAGTCGGCCAACGGACGAACGAGGCTGACGTGGCCCTTGGGCTGGATGGCGCTCGGGGCGACCGGGGCTTCATCGTTCAGGTACAAACCGTGGGAAATGCGACCCACGTGCCACAGTTGCAGGAAGATCTTGCCGCCAGCGCCATGGATCGCCTTGGTCACGTTGGACCAGCCACGCACCTGATCATTGGACCAGATGCCCGGGGTGTCCGGGTAGCCGACGCCCATCGGCGTCACCGAGGTGGCCTCGCTGAGGATCAGGCCTGCCGAAGCGCGCTGTACGTAGTACTCGGCCATCAACGCATTGGGCACGCGACCTTCGTCGGCGCGGCAGCGGGTCAGTGGCGCCATGATGATGCGGTTGGCCAACTCGAGGTCGCCCAGTTTGATCGGATCGAAAATAGTCGTCATTTAAAGCAACCCTCGTGAGGTAATGGTTGATCAGTTGGTAGCAGGGGCCAGATCGGGATTGCCGCTCTGACGGAAAGTAATCAGGGTCACCAGCAGGGCGAGTACCGCCAATGCAGCTGCGGCGAGCGGCACGCGGGTCAAGCCGAAGCCGTGTGCGATCACGCTGCCGCCGACCCAGGCACCCAGGGCGTTGCCGATGTTGAAAGCGCCGATATTCAGGGTCGACACCAGGTTCGGTGCGGCGTTGCCGAAGGTCACCACGTTCACTTGCAGAGCCGGTACGGCGGCGAAGCACGCGGTGGCCCAGAGGAACAGGGTGATTTCGGTCGGGATCAGCGCGACGCTGGTCCAGGTCAGCACGGTGGACACCACGGCCATGGTGATGAACACGCCGATCAGCGTCGCGGCCATGCCTTTGTCGGCCAGCTTGCCGCCGATGATGTTGCCGACCGTCAGGCCCAGGCCGATGAGCATCAGGGTCCAGGTCACGCCACGGGGCGAGACGCCGGTGACTTCGCCCAGCAGCGGCGCGACGTAGGTGAACAGGGTGAACACCGAGGCGGCGAACAGCGCGGTCATGCTCAGGGACAGCCAGATGCCGCCGCCCTTGAGTGCGGCCAGTTCGGCGCGCATGTCGAGTTTTTCTTCATCGCGCTTGGCCGGCAGGAAGCGGATCAAACCGATCAGTGCGATCACACCGATCACGGTCACGGCCCAGAAGGTCGAACGCCAGCCGGCTGCCTGACCGAGGGCGGTGCCCAGCGGTACGCCGAGGACGTTGGCCAGGGTCAGGCCGGTGAACATCAGGGCCACGGCCGAAGCGCGTTTGTTTGCAGGCACCAGGCCGGCGGCTACGACTGAACCGATACCGAAGAAGGCGCCATGACACAGGGCGGTGACCACACGGGCGAACATCAGCACGTTGTAGTCGCTAGCCACTGCACAGAGCAGGTTGCCAATAATGAAAATGCCCATCAACGCCACCAACGCGGCCTTGCGCGGCAATTTGGCGGTGGCCAGCGCCATGAACGGCGCGCCGATGGCCACGCCCAGGGCGTAACCGGTCACCAGCCAGCCGGCACCGGGAATCGACACACCGAGGTCAGCCGCCACGTTGGGCAGCAGGCCCATGATGACGAACTCGGTGGTGCCAATGGCGAAGGCGCTCAAGGCCAGGATGAGTAGCGAGAGGGGCATTGTTTAATTCCTTTTCGGCTGGCTGACGTTGGGGGCGTTCTCAGGGTCAGAGCTCTTTACTGAAGGTTTTGAGGAACTCCTGAATGGTTTCCTCGTTGCGTTTGAAGAAGTGCCACTGGCCGACTTTACGGCTGCTGATCAGGCCGGCGCGTTGCAGGGTCGCCAGGTGTGCGGACACCGTGGACTGCGACAGGCCGCAACGTTGATCGATCTGCCCGGCGCAGACGCCGTGCTCGTTACTGTGGGACTGGTCGGGAAATTCGACGCTCGGGTCCTTGAGCCAGTGCAGGATGTCTCGCCGTACCGGGTGTGCCAGGGCTTTTATTATTTCGTCGAGATTGATGGTCATGATGTGGGCTCGTGATGTGTAAAACGCTATATCGCGATGAGGCGAACTTTAAATCGATATTTCGCGATATACAAATATGATTTGGCTCTGACCCGCTCACATTTCGGTATATCGAGTTATAACGATATGGTGAGTGTAACAAGACAAGAGGGCAGTGCTAAGCTGCGCCCATGAACTATCTCGCACATCTTCACCTCGGTGGCCAACGTCCCGGCCAAATGCTCGGCAGTCTGTATGGCGATTTCGTCAAGGGACGGCTGCAAGGGCAGTTCGCTCCGGAAATCGAGGGGGCTATCCAGTTGCACCGCAGCATCGACGTGTTCACCGATCGCCATCCGCTGGTGGACGTCGCGTTGTCGCGTTTCTCCCTGACCCGGCGTCGCTACGCGGGGATCGTGCTCGACGTGTTTTTCGACCACTGCCTGGCCCGGGACTGGGCGCTGTATGCCGACCGGCCCCTGGCGTTGTTCACCTCGGACGTTTACCGGGTGCTGTCCAGCGAACGGCAACTGCCGGAGCGGCTGGCGAAGATTGCGCCGCACATGGTGGCCAATGACTGGTTGGGCTCGTATCAGGAATTCGAAGTGCTGGAGCAGGTGTTGCTCGGGATCTCGCGGCGCCTGACCCGACCGGAGGAACTGGCGGCGGCGATGCAGGAGTTGCGGCGGTTGTATGAACCGTTGAGCGAGGACTTCAGGTTGTTCTATCCGCAGGTGCAGGATTTTGCGCAGAGCCGCCGACACATATCCCTGTAGGAGCTGCCGCAGGCTGCGATCTTTTGATTTTGATCTTTAAAGCCAAGTCAAAAGATCGCAGCCTGCGGCAGCTCCTACAAGGCTGCGATCTTTTGTAATCAGGCAGCGATCAGTTCGCCAGCACGACGTGGTTCGGAAGGTTTTACCACTTCACCAAACAACGCCTTCTGCACCGCCTGCTGCGCCTCGAACGCCAACGCCGCACGTTCCCGACCTTCGCAAGCGATTGGCTTGAGCAGATGAATCTCAACACCTCCACGGTCGTTGGCGAACAGGCGCATCAGATGCGACAGCAAGTCATCGTCGCCAATGAACGGCGCCAGCGCGCAAGGCTCGCCGTCACGCACATAACGAATCGCTACCGGCTGCATCGCCACTTCGGAATCGATGGCGGCGGACAGCAGGCGACCATGGAAGGTACGCAGCGAACGGCCATCGGTGGTGGTGCCTTCCGGGAACATCAGCAGGGGGTGTGCCTGTTCCAGGTGACGGGTCATCTGCTTGCGGATCAACTGGCTGTCACCCGAGCCACGGCGGATAAACAGGCTGCCGGCCTTGGCCGCCAACCAGCCGGCTACTGGCCAGGTGCGGACTTCGGCCTTGGACAGGAACGACAGCGGCGTGAGCATGCCCAGCAGCGGGATGTCCGTCCAGGACACGTGGTTGCTGACCCAGAGCATCGGGACCTTCGGCAGCTCGCCGTGGACAGTCACGTCAAAGGGCAGGGCGTTGCTCAGGCGGGCCATGAAAAACCGCGACCAGCGCTGGCGACGCGCCATCGAATGGGCCATGCCCAGGCGCTCGAACACCCCGAACACACTGGCCATGCCCAGGCCCAGCATCACCACCAACAGCACTCGCGCGATTCGCGCGTACACCCGCAACCGGCTCATCAGACAGCCGCCTTGAAGTGTTTGGCGTAGCGCGGGCAGAGTTCGTCGCGCTTGAGCAGAATGAACACGTCGGCGACCTGGAAGTCTTCGTCCCAGCATGGCTCGCCGCAGATCTTCGCGCCCAGGCGCATGTAGGCCTTGAGCAGCGGTGGCATTTCGGCGATCACGTTCGACGGGATGTCCAGGCTTGGCAGCGGTTTTTTCGGCTCGGCGCGCAGGTGTTCGGTGCACAGGTAGCGTTCGCGCAGACGCTGCATGATGGCGTGGGCCTGTACGCCGCCATCCTGCATCGGAATGCTCGCGCAACCCATCAGGTAGCTGTAGCCGCCCTGGTTCAGGACTTCGGCCAGTTCACCCCAGAGCACGGCGATGGTGCCGCCGTTGCGGTAGGCCGGGTCGACGCAGGTGCGACCGATTTCCAGAATCGGGCCTTGCAGGTGAACCAGGCCGTGGAGGCTGAATTCTTCTTCGCTGTAGAACTTGCCCAGGCTGCTGGCAGCTGTGTGGTCAAGCAAACGGGTGGTCGCCACCAGACGCCCGGTGTTCAGGTCGCGCACGCCGATGTGGGCGCAGTGAACGTCGTAGTCATCCATGTCCAGACCCAGTTCAGCACCCTTGAGCCTGGCGTTGAATTCGCCGCTGAACACGTTGAAACGCAAGGCCTGGGCTTCCTGCAACGCCTCGGCACCCACCAGGCGTTCGGCTTGCAGGCGGCGTTCGTTGCCGGTGTCGCTGATGCGGGCGATCTGAGTCATGACGAATCTCCGTGCGGGCTGCTCACCCGTCTTCGGGCTACAGCGAATCGACTTTCTTTGTCTAGCCGTGTTGTGCAAAGTCAGGCTATGTAGCCCCGGTGTCATCGCCATTAAGCTTTGGTGATGCTTATATGACAGCCCTTGAGGAGCCCCTTATGCCCTGGCAAACCCTGTTGAACCGCCGTGATCGTTTGCCCGCCAACCCGGATCTGGCTGAAAGTTTCGCGACCTTGTTGCAGCAGTTGGGAACGGTCACACCGTTCGAATTGGCCGTGCTTGGCGGGCGGTTGATGGCGACGCCGGGGCTGGCGTTTCTGGTGGGGTATCAAGCGGCATTGCGCATGCTCTGGCCGAGTGCGCCGCTGAGCCTCGGTGCGCTGTGCGCCACCGAACAGCGCAGCCTGCGCCCGGCCGACATGCGAACCCGACTGAGCGGTTTGCGTCTGAGCGGACGCAAGGATTTCGTCACCGCAGGCTTTGCCGCCGACTGGCTACTGGTGGCGGCGCGCAGCGAGGAGCCTGGCACCGATCCACGCTTGAGCCTGGCGGTGATCTATCGTGGTGAGCCGGGTGTACGGGTGGAAAAACTGGCGCCGATCCCGTTGATGCCGGACATCAGTCATGGCCGGTTGTTTCTGGACAATGCCTTGTGCGAATTGCTCGCCGGGGACGGCTGGGATGCTTATGTCAAACCGTTCCGCACTCTGGAAGACATCTACGTACTGAGCGCCATGTCGGCGTGGTTGTATGGCATTGGCCAGGAATGCGATTGGCCGCAAGGCTTGCAATTGCGGTTGCTGGGGTTGTTGGCGGGGTGCGCGGAAACCAGCCGCCAGCCACCGACCCATCCGGCCGGGCATGTGTTGCTTGGCGGATTGTTTGCACAGTTCGAAGGGCTCAAGGCTGAGGTCAATGAGGCGTTGGCCGGAGGGCCTGCGGAGTGGGCGGCGATGTGGCAGCGGGATCAGGCGGTGATGGATTTGGCGGCAGGGGCGCGAGGGAAGCGATTGGCCAGGGCATTGGCAGACCTCTGACGAATTCGGGTAGGAGCTGCCGAAGGCTGCGATCTTTTGATCCTGTTCTTTTCGGGGGATGGCCAAAGAGCAAAATCAAAAGATCGCAGCCTTCGGCAGCTCCTACAAAGGTAAGGGTCGCGTGAGTGTCATTTAACTGGACTAGGCTGACCCGGTTATTCCCTGTGAGCCCCCGCCATGCCCAAAGGCTTGTCCCTGGTTTTCCTGCTGTTGCTCAGCCTCACGGCCAGGGCCGATATCTGGCCCGCCGAGCAATGGCCGACCGCCCCGACGCCGACCGGCCCGGCGCTTCAGGCCCTGGAGGCCTACGCCTTCCCATCCCGTGATGACACCACTCGCCAGGGCATTCGCACCGATGCCTTGCTGGTGATTCGCGACGGCCAGTTGCTCTACGAACGCTACGCCGGTCCGACGACGGCCGAGACGCCTCACCTGACCTGGTCGATCAGCAAGAGCCTGATGGCCACGATCCTCGGCGTGGCCTACGGCGAAGGCTTGTTCAAGCTCGGCGACCCGGTGGCGAAGTTTTATCCGCCCCTGCAAAAACACCCCGACATGACCATGGCCGACCTGCTGCACTGGGCCTCAGGCCTGGATTGGCAAGAAGACTACGAATACGCACCGCTGAAGTCTTCGGTGGTGGCCATGCTCTACACCCGCGGTCACCACGACATGGCCGCGTTCACTGTGGCCCATGATGCTTATGCGGCGCCAGGCCAGGCGTTTCGCTACTCCAGCGGTGACAGCAACCTGCTGTCCGCGGCGCTGAAAACCATTGTCGGTCCCGGCCGTTATCCCGACTTTCCGTGGACTGCATTGTTCGAACCGCTGGGCATTCGCCACGCGATCTGGGAAACCGATGCCACGGGCACTTTCGTCGCGTCGTCCTATGCCTACCTCACTGCACGGGACCTGGCCCGGGTCGGTCTGTTGATGGCTCGCGAAGGTCGTTGGGGAGACAAGCAGCTACTGCCCAAGGATTGGCTGGCGTTCAACCGCGAGCCGTTCGCTCACTATCACGCACACGAAGACGATGCCGTCCCCGGCGGCCAATGGTGGCTCAATCGAGCCGTCGAGGGCGCGGCACGACCCTGGCCCGATGCCCCCGCCGACACCTTCGCCGCATTGGGTCATTGGGGGCAGGCAATGTATGTGATCCCCAGCGAACACCTGGTGATCGTCCGCTATGGCGATGACCGCGACGGCAGCTACCGGCACAACCAATTGCTCCAGCTCGCGCTCAAGGCCTTTGCCGGGGAGGTGCAGCCATGACCGGTTTCATTCGTCGTCGACCGCTCAGTTCCCTGTTGCTGATCCTGTTGATCGCCTTGCTCGGCTGGATCTGGCACGAGCGGGTGGCGCTGTGGGCGTTCCCCGACATCATCAGCGCCTACACCGCCAAGGAATACTGTTCGTGCCGCTATGTGATGGGTAACGACACCGCGTACTGCCACGGTTATGTGAAGCAGTGGCTGCCTGCCAGCGGCTTTACCGATGACGCTACCGACAAGCGCGTAACGGTCAGCGGAATGGGCCGCAGTAACAGCGCCGTGTGGACCGGCGAGCGCCAGGGCTGTCGTTTGCAGCCTTGAACACGAATAGATTCCTGGGATAGGACAAGGCTTTTGTGGCGAGGGGGCTTGCCCCCGTTGGAGCGCGAAGCGGTCCCAAAACCATGCAATGAATTCCATCAGGCAAATCGCAATTGCAGGTTTTGCGACTGCTACGCAGTCGAGCGGGGGCAAGCCCCCTCGCCACAAAAGCTCACTTGCCCCAGGGAATGTGTTCAAAGAGCAACAGAAAGTTTGCAACCTGTGACAAGCCAGTTAAGGTTCAGCACAGGTTTATCTGCCCCACGAGTCTCTATGTTCAAGCGCTCCACCCTTCAAACCCTCGCTTTCCTGCTGCTGGCCGGTGCCGCGTTATCGGCCCGTGCCGATTGGTACCTGGATGGCGAGTCCTCGCGTCTGTCATTTGTCAGCACCAAAAATGCCAATGTCTGCGAAGTGCAGCGCTTTCTGGTGCTGCACGGCAAGGTCGACCCCGAGGGGCTGGCGCAGGTCGAAGTCGAACTGGAGTCGATCAATAGCGGCATTGCGTTGCGTGATGAGCGCATGCGCAAGGAACTGTTCCAGATCGACCGGTTTCCCGACGCCTTGATCACCGCGAAAATCGATCTGCGCCCGATCAATGATCTTGCTCCCGGCGCACAGCTGGAGTTGCGCCTGCCGCTGATGGTGGACTTGCACGGCAAGCAACACCAATACCCCGCCGAACTGCTGGCGACCCGTCTCGATGACCGGCGCTTCCAGGTGGTGACCCTCGAACCGCTGGTGATCAATGCCGAGGATTTCGATCTGGCACCTGGTCTGGAGACGTTGCGCAAAATGGCCGGCCTCTCGGCGATCAGTTTGTCGGTGCCGGTGGGTGCGGTGCTGATTTTCACGGCGCGCTGACATGGCCGGAGCGATTTTTCCCTGGCGTGAAGGCAACCACTTCGAACTGCTGGTCGATGGTCCACAGTTCTTCCCGCGCATGCTGGTGGCGATTGCCCGCGCCGAAGAACAGGTCGAGCTGGAGCTGTATCTGGTGGAAGCGGGCGCCTGTGCCGAAGCCATGGTCCAGGCATTGGTGCAGGCCGCCGAGCGCGGTGTGCGAGTGCGCTGCCTGTTCGATGACTATGGCAGCCTCGCCTTCACCCTGACCTTGCGTCAGCGGCTGATGGCTGTCGGAGTGGAGCTGCGTTTTTACAATCGCCTGAGCTGGCGGCGTTGGGTCGGCAACTTCTACCGTGATCACCGCAAACTGTTGCTGGTGGATCAGAGCCTGGCGGTCGTCGGCGGCACCGGTGTCACTGATGAGTTCTGGACCCCGGGGGAAGAGGTCAGCGAATGGCATGAGGTGATGGTGGAAATCACCGGGCCGCTGGTGCTCGACTGGCAGTTGCTGTTCGATCGTCAGTGGATTGCCAACCGCCATCGCCGCGCCTGGCGACCGGCCTCGCATTTTGGCTTGCCGCGCCTGCCACGGGTGCCATCGATGGGCGAGGGCATGGGCCGGGTGGCCTATGCCGACGCCCGCCAACACCGGGACATTCTGCAATCGCTGGTGCGCGCGTTGAACAGCGGCCAGCGACGGATCTGGCTGGCCACGCCGTACTTTTTGCCGACCTGGAAAGTCCGCCGTTCCCTGCGCCGGGCGGCTGCCCGGGGCGTCGATGTGCGGTTGCTGCTGACCGGCCCCCGTACCGATCACCCGTCCGTGCGCTACGCCGGGCATCGTTACTACCCGCGACTACTCAGGGCCGGGGTGAAGATCTTCGAGTACCAGCCGTGTTTCCTGCACTTGAAAATGGTCTTGATCGATGACTGGGTGAGCATCGGCTCGTGCAACTTCGATCACTGGAATCTGCGCTTCAACCTGGAAGCCAATCTGGAAGCGCTGGACCCCGGGTTGACCCGGTCGGTGGCCGCGAGTTTCGAGCACGATTTCGCCCTGAGCCAGCAAGTCAGTCTGGAGGAGTGGAAGCGTCGGCCATTGTGGCGGCGGGTCAAGCAGCGGGTGTGGGGATGGGTGGATCGGGTGGTGGTGAATCTGCTGGATCGAAGGGGTTGACCCCGATTTTCTGAACACCACAAACCACTGTGGGAGCGAGCCTGCTCGCGAATGCGGTCTGCCAGTCGACATCATCGTTGACTGACACACCGTCTTCGCGAGCAGGCTCGCTCCCACAGGGTTATTGCGTTGTTTCAGGGATTACAGCAACTCAAAACTCTGCTGCGTCACGTCCTGGGAATTCAGGCCAATCTGCACGTTGAACTTGCCCGGCTCCGCCGCGTATTTGAGCTGGGAGTTGTAGAACTTCAGGTCGTCCTCGGTGATGGTGAAGTGCACGACTTTCTGTTCGCCAGCCTTGATCATCACTTTCTGGAAGTTTCTCAGTTCCTTGATCGGGCGGATCATCGAGCCGGCCACGTCCTGGATGTACAACTGCACCACGGTTTCGCCGTCACGTTTGCCGGTGTTCTTCACTGTGACGCTGGCGTCGAGCTTGCCGGTCTTGTTCAGTGTGGTCGACGACAGGGCCATGTCGCTCAGGCTGAACTCGGTGTAGCTCAGGCCATAACCGAACGGGTACAGGGGGCCGGTGGTGTCATCGAAGTACTGCGAGGTGTAGTTGCCCGGTTTGCCCGGGGTGAACGGCCGGCCAATGGTCAGGTGGTTGTAGTAGGTCGGAATCTGGCCGACCGAGCGCGGGATGCTGATCGGCAGTTTTCCCGACGGGTTGTAGTCGCCGAACAGCACGTCGGCGATGGCGTTGCCGCCTTCGGTGCCGGTGAACCATGTTTCCAGGATAGCGTCAGCCTGTTCTTTCTCTTCGAGGATCGTCAGCGGACGGCCGTTCATCAACACCAGTACCAGCGGTTTGCCGGTGGCTTTCAGGGCACGGATCAGCTCGCGCTGGTTTTCCGGGATATTCAGGTCGGTGCGGCTCGACGATTCGTGGGACATGCCACGGGACTCGCCGACGGCGGCAACCACTACGTCAGCGTCCTTGGCCGCTTTCACCGCTTCGTCGATCAGCACCTTAGCCGGACGCGGGTCATCCACCACTTCCGGGGCGTCGAAGTTGAGGAAGTTCAGGTAACCGAGGATTTTCGGGTCGCTGGTGATGTTGGCGCCACGGGCGTAGATCAGTGTCGATTTGTCGCCCAGTGCGTTGGTCATGCCATCGAACAGGGTCACCGACTGCGCTGGCTTACCGGCGGCAGCCCAACTGCCCATCATGTCGATGGGCGCCTTGGCCAGCGGGCCGACCAGGGCGATTTTCGCGGTCTTCTTCAGCGGCAGGGTTTCGTTCTGGTTCTTCAGCAGCACCTGGCTGCGGCGCGCCACATCACGGGCCTCGGCGCGGTGCAGGCGGCTGTCGGCGTAGGTGTCGACCGGGTCATCCTCGGCCTTGCCGATACGCAGGTACGGGTCCTTGAACAGGCCCATGTCGTACTTGGCGCCGAGCACCGCACGCACGGCGTTGTCGATGTCGCTCTGTTGGATCTCGCCGGACTTCAGCAGCCCTGGCAGTTCTTTGCCGTACAGGGTGTCGTTCATGCTCATGTGGATGCCGGCCTTGATCGCCAGCTTCGCCGCTTCGCGACCGTCGGCGGCAACGCCGTGCTTGATCAGCTCGAAGATCGCCCCGTGGTCGCTGACCGCCAGGCCCTTGAAGCCCCACTCCTTGCGTAGCAGGTCGTTCATCAGCCAGGTGTTGGCGGTGGCCGGCACGCCGTTGATCGAGTTCAGCGCGACCATGACCCCGCCAGCGCCGGCATCGATGGCGGCACGGTACGGCGGCAGGTAGTCCTGGTACATCTTCACCGGGCTCATGTCGACGATGTTGTAGTCGCGGCCACCCTCGACCGCGCCATACAGGGCGAAGTGCTTGACGCTGGCCATGATGCTGTCGGCCGCGTTCGCGCCAGTGCCCTGGAACGCCTTGACCATCACGCCGGCAATGCGCGACACCAGGTAGGTGTCTTCGCCGAAGCCTTCGGAAGTACGGCCCCAGCGCGGGTCGCGGGAGATGTCGACCATTGGCGCGAAGGTGATGTCGAGGCTGTCAGCCGCGGCTTCCTTGGCGGCAATGCGCCCGGACAGGCCAATGGCGTCCATGTCCCAGCTCGAGGCCAGGGCCAGCGGGATCGGGAAAATGGTGCGGTGGCCGTGGATCACGTCGTAGGCGAAGAACATCGGGATCTTCAGGCGGCTGCGCATGGCCGCGTCCTGCATCGGCCGGTTTTCCGGGCGGGTGATCGAGTTGAACGTACCGCCGATGTTGCCCGCCGCGATTTCCTTGCGGATCATTTCGCGCGGCATTTCCGGGCCGATGCTGATCAGGCGCAACTGGCCGATTTTTTCATCGAGGGTCATTTGCTTCATCAGGTTGCTGACGAAGGCTTCCTTGTTCTCCAGGGGTGCGGGGGTCGTGGCGGCCAATACGTTATGACTGGCCAGGCTGACGAACAGGCCCAGCAAACACAGCTTCTTCATGAATAGTTTTCTCAAGGGCCCAAACGGCGATGTACACGCCGGCCAGCCAAAATTTAGGGAGCGTCTATTGTTGTTCGGGCGCCGGCTCAAAAAACCAGGGCCAGGATACGACCGCAAGATGGCGGATGCGGTTTCGCGCAGGGCCTCTTTTTAGCCCATCGGCCCGCTGCAATCCAGAGTCGCGGGCGATTATGCCCCAAGAGCCGGCTCAGAAGGCTTCACAGTCGGTTTTTTCATGACATGTACAAGGGAGCGTCAACCTGATGAATGTAAGTCCAACCTACCGTTCGCGCCTGCAGGTCGCCACGCTGCTGATGCTGGCCACGCTGCTGACCGCCTGCGGCATCAACAATATCCCGACCCTCGACGAACAGGCCAAGGCCGCCTGGGGCCAGGTGCAGAACCAGTATCAGCGGCGCGCCGACCTGATTCCCAATCTGGTGGAAACCGTCAAGGGTTACGCCAAACATGAGGAACAGACCCTGACCGCGGTGATTGAAGCGCGAGCCAAGGCCACGTCGATCCAGGTGGATGCCTCGACCCTCGACAACCCGGAGAAACTCAAGCAGTACCAGCAGGCTCAGGATCAGCTCAGCGGCGCCTTGAGTCGTTTGATGGTGGTCTCCGAGCGTTATCCGGACCTGAAGGCCAACCAGAACTTCCTCGCCCTGCAATCGCAGCTGGAAGGTACCGAAAACCGGATCAGCGTGGCCCGGCGCGATTTCATCCTGGCGGTGCAGAAATACAACACCGAGATCCGCACGTTCCCTGGTCGCCTGTGGCACAGCGTGATGTACAGCGACCTGCCGGTGCGCGAGACCTTCGAAGCCACACCGGGGTCGGAAAAGGCCCCTGAGGTCAAATTCTGAATCAACCCTACAGGGCCAGACTTGGGACGGAAGAGGTTGCCAATGCGTGCGTTTAAAACGGTCCTGTTGCTGTTGTTGTGGGTGGTGGCGATCACGGCCCGGGCCGAGCTGAGCTTCCCGGCGCTGACCGGACGGGTGGTCGACAACGCGCAGATGATCGAGCCATCGGTACGCGAGCAACTCACCCGGCAACTTCAGGCCCATGAGCAAGCCACCGGCGAGCAGCTTGTGGTAGTGACTTTGCCGGATTTGCAAGGCACCGACATCGCCGACTTCGGTTACCGGCTCGGCCGCCACTGGGGCATTGGACAGAAGGACAAGAACAACGGCGCCTTGCTGATCGTCGCCCGTGACGAGCGTAAACTTCGCATCGAAGTCGGCTACGGCCTGGAGGATCGCCTGACCGATGCCCAGAGTTCGGTGATCATCAACCAGGTCATTACTCCGGCATTCAAGACCGGCAACTTCAGTAAGGGCATCAGTGACGGCGTGGCGGCGATGCTGGTGGTGCTGGGCGGCAACCCCTTGGACGAACCCTCCACGGCGTATGAATCCAGAGGCGATCCGGGGGACGATTTCGTTTCGCGCCACCCCGGGTTGTTCGTGTTTTTACTGATGTTGTTCATCCTGACTGTTTTTGTGTGCCAGATGCTCGGTATCCTTCCTGCCGGCCGGGGCGGCTCCGGTGGATCCGGAGGCGGCTTCGGCGGTGGTGGATTTGGCGGCGGCGGTGGAGGTGGAGGCTTCAGCGGCGGCGGGGGCAGTTTCGGCGGAGGCGGTTCGTCCGGCGGCTGGTGATAATAAAAACGAGCAGGCAATTCACGACATGGCATTACTGACTGAACACGAACAACGCAAAGTCGCCGAGGCCATTGCCCGGGTCGAGCGCGATACCGACGCAGAACTGGTGACCGTGCTCGCGGCCCGCGCCGACGACTATGTGTACATCCCGTTGCTGTGGGCCAGCCTGCTGGCGCTGCTGGTGCCGGGCATCGTGCATTACCTCACCGGTTGGCTGACCCTGCACAGCCTGTTGATGGTGCAATGGGCGCTCTTCATTGTGCTGTGCCTGGTGTTCCGCCTGCCGAAAGTCACAACCCATCTGATCCCGCGCTCGGTGCGCCACTGGCGCGCCTCGAACCTGGCGCGCCGGCAGTTCCTGGAGCAGAACCTGCACCACACCGAGGGCAGCACTGGCGTGCTGATTTTCGTTTCCGAAGCCGAGCGTTACGTGGAGATCCTGGTGGATGAAGGGATTTCCAGTCGCCTGGACAACAAGAACTGGGACGCGATCGTCGCCACGTTCACCCGGCAGGTGAAGCAGGGGCAGACGCTGCAAGGGTTTCTCAGCTGCATCGAAGCCTGCGGCGAGCTGCTCAAGGTGCATGTGCCAGTGACCCATGTGCGCAATGAGTTGCCGAACCGGTTGGTAGTGCTCGGCTAAGGCTTTTCATCGCGTTATGTAGCGCTCGCCGCTACAACTCCCGTCGATTGTTCGGGTTCGGCCTGATCGTCAGTATTTCTCTCTAACAGTGGACGCCCAGCGACGGGTGTTCCCGCGAAGAGGGATTCTTATGACAACCCAACAATCGAATGACTCTTTGGCACGGGTGGCGCCCGGCGCAGAGGCAAGTACACCAACGGCGAAGCTGACGGCGAAAGAAACACAAATCCTGATGTGGTGTTTCAAGGGCAAGACTTCCTGGGAAATCGCCAGGATCGAGAATTGCGCGGAATCTACCGTCAATTTTCACTTCGCCAATATTCGCCGAAAGTTCGACGTCAGCTCTCGCAGTTCTGCCTTGCTCAAGGCGATCGAGTCGGGAGCGATCATCGTGGATTCGGTCGTTGCGCGAGGTGCGCATGAGCCTGACTGATTCGACTTACAACGGTATCAGTGGGCTCATGTTGGGAATGGGGATTGCATCGCTGCCAGTGGTTGATGGCGAGGTACTGTTCGGTGCAATGCTCGGCGCGTGGCTGGTCACAACCACTCGCACTGACTTCAAGGCCTGGCAGCGCATCGGTTCCTGGTTGCTGTCTGCAGGTGTCGGTTACCTCTTCACGCCTGTCGCACAGCCGCTGGTGCCTTTTCTGACCGCAGGCGTGACAGCCTTTCTTTGCGCACTGGTTGTTATTCCTATCAGCATCAAGCTCATGCAATGGATCGATAGCGTCGGTATCGGCGAAATCATTCGACACCTGCGAGGGCGAAGATGAGGGTCCGTGAATGGGTTGCTCTGGTGTGGGTGGCGGGCGCGGCATGTCTTGAAGCAATGAAACTTCGGATTACATGGGTCATCGAGATTCATTCGAAGGTTTAAGTGTTGCCAGAATGGAGGCCATTTCGCAAAGCCTGAGTTCCATATCACGCAGTCGTTGCTTTTCCTCGAGTGCGTGTTGTATCGCGCAGCGATCATCTTCGTCGAGTAACCGCCAGAGCGTGAGAATGGTGTTTTCCCGTGTTGTGCTTTCCTGATTGGCTTCCGAAGAATTAGTAACTGTTTGTCTCAAAATCGGACCTTCGCCCAGCAGCAACCAGTCAAGGGAGATACCCCGAGTTTGAGCGATTTCTACGCATAATGAGTACGGCGTGCTGTCACGGCCTTTCCAGCTACTAAGGGTTTGCGGGCTGATCTTTAGCGCCGAAGATAAAGAAACATCGGTTTTAGTACCTGTAACTTGCTTTAAGCGAGCCAGAACAGCTTGTGATTTTTTGCTACGCAATTTGAGCCTCTTCCTTTTGACATATGCTTTTTGAGTGCCTAATTTATGCGTAATGAGTACTTTTTTTCTTGTAACTAATCAATCATCAAAGATGAGTCAGAAGAATACGATGTCGAAACTTCCTAATGCTATCAGGGTGATTTCCTACGAGCATGGCTCGAACCCATTACGCGTCTGCCCGATGCACTTCCTTATGTCTGGCAGACACTGTTCGCAAGACCGGAGCGCCGCGATGAAACTCTCAAGCAGTATTGCGTTTGATCAGGTTGATTGCCACCCAATGACCGTCGGGAATCAAGCATGAGTACCTATAAAATGGTGTGCCCGCACTGCTTGAACAGGATGCGCATCCGCACCAGCGAAGGCCGACATATTTTCCTGCGGGTGGCGTATCTGCAATGCACGTCGGAAGCTTGCGGCTGGTCCGTGCGTGCCGAATTTGAAATGACCCATGAACTTTCGCCCAGTGGCATGCCCAATCCGGCCGTACGCCTGCCTTGCGCCGGACCCGATTTACGCCGTGCCGCCCGGCCCGTAGCAGTCAGTCCTGCTACCACAGACGTGCCGCAGGAGACTTGAGCATGAAGGTCATCGATGAAAATGCAGATATGAATGAGGAACTATTGGCTATAGCCCAGGCGTTTCTGGGGCGCCATGAATGTGAAGGGGGGAACGATGATCAAGTCCTGTTTTGCCGCGCGGTGAAGCATCTGCAGAATCTGGATGTACCGATGCACCTGGCGGAAAGGCTGGTTAGCCGTGCCTACGGCGTACTCAAGTCGTGCGACGACCGGCGGCGCCTGGATATCGAGGCAAGTTCCGAAACGGTCGCCGTGGTGACTGACCCTGCCAATGGCCTGACGTGGGCGGTGCCAGTGGGGCTGATCGTCAAACACATCATCAACTCGCCGAACAACCGCAGGCTTCGCCTGGTGGAACCCTGAGTTTTCAGCGGTGGTATTGAGGTCCTGGGCACCATGACTGGGACCTGCCGCAAAATAACCCCGTGCCCAAAGTCCTCGTCCCCCTTAAAATACCGGCATTCTCCGATTTGCATCGCCTGAGGCCGTTTTTCCATGTCCGTCACCGCCACTCCCGCCAGCCTCGCGCCGGATCATCACGCCCAGTTCATCGACCTGGTGCAAACCAGCCTCGAGCAAAATGCGTTCATCAAATTGGTGCTGGCCAGGTACGTGGGCGATGAAACGGACCTGCAGCGGATCATCATCAAACCGGTGACGGTCAAGGCGCTGCCTTGCCTGTCCTTTGTCTACCGTTACAAGACCCGCGACATCACCAAAAACCTGCCGTTGGCCGAAGGCGTAGCGAGCATTGCCCGACTGCTGCCAGCGTCGTTCAAAAATGCGCATTTGTTGGCGCTGACCGACGAAGCCCAGCTCGAATACAGCAAAAAGGGCAAGTCATCGCTGTTCAAGAGCAAACCTCAACAATTGCGCGAAGTGCCATCGGCCGAGCACAACCGTGAAAAAAACCGTTTTCTTGACCTGAGCCGGCCGTTTCTCGCTGACCTGGGTGTAACCAACAAGCAGCATGAACTGATCCCGGCGATGTCGCGCAAGTGGAAGCAGATCAACAAGTTCATCGAAGTGTTCAGCCATGCGCTGACCTCGTCGCCCCTGGCGCTGGACAAACCGGTGCGTGTGGCGGACTTCGGATCGGGCAAGGGTTACCTGACCTTCGCCATCCACGACTATCTGCGCAACACCTTGAAGGCCCAAGGCGAAGTGACCGGCGTCGAGCTGCGTGAAGACATGGTCACCCTGTGCAACAACGCTGCTGCCAGGCTTGAACACCAAGGCCTGGTGTTCAAGTGCGGTGACGTGCGCAGCGTGGCACCGAGCGAGCTGGACGTGATGATTGCCCTGCATGCCTGCGACATCGCCACCGATTATGCGATCCACACCGGCATCCGCTCCGGTGCGGCGATCATCATGTGCTCGCCGTGCTGCCACAAACAGATCCGCCTGCAAATCCAGAGCCCGGCGCTGCTCAAGCCGATGCTGCAATACGGTCTGCACCTGGGCCAGCAGGCGGAAATGGTCACCGACAGTTTGCGCGCGTTGTTCCTTGAGGCCTGCGGCTACGAGACCAAGGTGTTCGAGTTCATCTCACTGGACCACACCAACAAGAACAAGATGATCCTGGCGGTCAAACGCGCCGAGCCGGGGGACCCGGCCCGGTTGCTGGCGAAGATTCAGGAGCTGAAGGACTTCTATCACATCAGCGAGCATTGCCTGGAAACCTTGCTGCGCGCCGACGGTTACCTTTGATCCTGTTTTAGGAGCGAGCAAGCTCGCGATGGACGTCAATGATAACGCGTGCTTCCTGAATCAATGCGTCGGTTTCAAGTCCTTCGTCGGAACGCCGCCCGGAGACAAGCTCGCTCCTACAGGGCGGCTGACCGCTGTCTTGCGTCCCAGCATCACCGTCACGATCACCCCGCCCGCAAACAGCCAGGTAATCGGCTCCACATGTTCACCGAAGAACAGCGCCGAGAAGGCGATGGTGAAGAAAATCTGCAGCAACTGGATCTGACTGACCCGGGCAATGCCGCCCATGGCCAGCCCGGCGTACCAGGCAAAGAAGCCGATGAACTGCGAAAACAGCGAGACGTAGCCGAAGGCCCACCAGGTCTTGGCCGAGATCTCGCCATGATGTTGCAGCGCCAAATACACCACAGGCCCGATCAGCAGGGGCGTCGATAGCACCAGTGCCCAGCAGATCACCTGCCAGCCGCCCATCTCCCTGGCCAGTCGGCCTCCCTCGGCGTAGCCTAATCCGCCCACTGCAATAGCACCAAGCATCAGCAAATCACCGGCCTGAATGCTGCCGGCACCGCTGATCAGTGCATAACCGAGCACCAACGCGCTGCCCAATGCGGCGCAGGCCCAGAAGGCTTTCGAAGGCCGCTCATGGGACAACCACGCGGCATACAGCGCCACGCACAGCGGCTGCAAACCGTTGACCAGCGCACCGTGGGACGCCGGCAAGGTTTGCATGGCCCAGGCCGACAATACCGGGAAACCGAGGATCACCCCGGCCATCACCAGTGTCAGGCCTTTGACCTGCTTCCAGGTCGGCCATTTTTCCCGGTGCCACAGCAACAGCAACGCCGCCGGAACCGCTGCAAACAGTGCCCGGCCCAGGCCATTGAGCAGCGGGTGCAGTTCCTGCACGACGATCCGCGTGAAGGGCAGGGTGAGGCTGAAGATCACAACGCCGAGCAGGCCCAGGGCCATGCCGGTGTTTTCGCGCGAGGACATGATGGCAACCAGAATCGTGGGGGATGGGAGGTGGTGTTATCTAGCCATAAACCGGGTGCAAGCCGCTGTTACAGCTGGGTGCAGAGTTATCCGTACAGTTGCGAGTAATGCGAGCAACGCGTAGGAGCTGCCGAAGGCTGCGATCTTTTTACCCGCCGCGCCACAAATCCAATAAATCCAAAGATCAAGATCAAGATCAAAAGATCGCAGCCTTCGGCAGCTCCTACAGGGGGCCTGTGCATTCGTAGTAGCCGGTTGTTACCCGACCCGCCGGAATCGGACTACCTTGAATACTCTTGCACGCCCACTTCCAGAGGAGTCCTCCCCATGGCTGCGAAAAAAATCCTGATGCTGGTTGGTGATTACGTCGAAGACTATGAAGTGATGGTGCCGTTCCAGGCGCTGCTGATGGTCGGCCACACGGTGCACGCCGTTTGCCCGGACAAGGCCGCCGGCCAGACTGTGCGCACGGCGATCCATGACTTTGAAGGCGACCAGACCTACAGTGAAAAACCCGGTCACCTGTTTGCCCTGAACTTTGATTTCGCCAAGGTCAACGCCGCCGATTATGACGCCGTGCTGATTCCGGGCGGCCGTGCGCCGGAGTATCTGCGCCTGAACGAAAAAGTCCTGGAACTGGTGCGCGCATTCGACAAGGCCGGCAAACCTATCGCCGCCGTGTGTCATGGCGCGCAGTTGCTGGCGGCAGCGGGTGTTCTCGAAGGTCGCGAATGCAGCGCTTATCCGGCCTGCGCCCCGGAAGTGCGCCTGGCGGGCGGTACGTATATCGACATTCCGGTGACGGACGGCCATGTTCAGGGCAATCTGGCCACGGCTCCGGCCTGGCCAGCGCACCCGAACTGGCTGGCCGGTTTCCTGGGGTTGCTGGGCACCAAAATCACGCTGTAACGAGGGGCATGTCCATGTGCGAGCTGTACGTCAAAGCCGACCCGATACTCTACGAATCGCGCTCCCGCTCGCTGCGCATCTGCGGGGTGGTCACCACCCTGCGGCTGGAGAATCAGTTCTGGGACATCCTCAGCGAAATCGCCGAAGTCGATGGCATGACCACCAATCAGTTGATCACCAAGCTGTATGAAGAGGTGATGGACTATCGCGGCGAGGTGGTCAATTTCGCTTCGTTCTTGCGGGTGAGTTGTACGCGCTATCTGAGCCAGCGGCGGACGCAGTCTCCGGAGTTGTCGGTGGTGCGGACGGTGGTGAAATAGCTGCGACCGCATTGCCTCTTTCGCGAGCAAGCCCGCTTCCACAGGGATCACATTGAACCTGTGGGAGCGGGCTTGCTCCGGGCGGCGTTCCGACGATGGCGCCGGTACAGGCGACAGAAACACCAGGCTGGTCTTTACTGTGAAGCGCGCAACCTCTCAATCGCCCAGGAGAAAGAGCATGTCCGGATGGTATGAAGTGAGCAAAAGCAGCAATGGTCAGTTCAGGTTTGTCCTCAAGGCGGCCAACGCCGAGACCATTCTGACCAGCGAGCTGTACACCACCCACGCCGCCGCCGACAAAGGCATCGCCTCGGTCCAGGCCAACAGCCCGCTGGATGAGCGTTACGAGAAGAAAACCACCAAGGATGGCCATCCGTATTTCAACCTCAAGGCGGGCAACCACGAGATCATCGGCAGCAGCGAGGCCTATTCCTCCGCTGCAGCCATGGAGAAAGGTATCGCCAGTGTGAAGGCCAACGGCCCGACCAAGGTGGTCAAGGACAAGACGTTGCCGGTGCTTTGAAATCAGTGCACATCCTCTGTGGGAACGGGCTTGCTCCGGGCGGCGTTCCGACGAAGGCGTCAATCGTGTCGCAGTTAGACTTCAACGGGTACGGTCAGCTTAGGGCCACCCAACGCATGGCTCTTGGAATCAAAAAACCGCAACTCAACCCCCGTCCCCTCAAACACCTTCGCGTAATGCCGCTTCTGGTGCTGGATGAATGCCTTGCTGCGCGGGTAAATCGAGATCGCCACCACCGGCGGCTTCGCCAGGCGCAAGGCGTGGATGATGTGGCTGTCCTGCTCTCCCAGCGCATGGCCGAAGATGCACAGTGCCTGGCCGTGACCGAGTAGTTGCTCGTAGCAGAACGACAGATAGTCCGAACTGCGGATGGTCTTTAGCTTGTCTGCGCTCGGCCCTTCGTTGACGAACAGCGGCACGTCGTCGAGGGTCTTGATCGTGTTGTTGATGGCGAAATTGCCCAGCAAGGTGCCCTCGGTCGACATCAGCTTGCGCGCCGTACCGTCCTGGTTGCGCACCAGGTGCAGGCCTCCGTGCAGGTACAGCAAACGGGTTTTGTCGG
Organism: Pseudomonas sp. PDM26; assembly: GCF_019219185.1. NCBI lineage: Bacteria > Pseudomonadati > Pseudomonadota > Gammaproteobacteria > Pseudomonadales > Pseudomonadaceae > Pseudomonas > Pseudomonas sp. PDM26. The sequence goes on from NZ_JAHUWC010000007.1 coordinate 287,090, forward strand.
TGGTCGTGTCGCTCAGGTTGAAACCGGGCTCGGCCCCCTGGAACAGGTCGGTAATCGCCTCAGGCTGCTGTTGCACCGCCCAGTAGTTGAGCAGGTCGTAATTGGTGGTGAACACCGTGCGGTAACTGGCCAGTTCCTGATTGATCGTCGCCAGCGTCGAAGGCACCACCAGCCGCCATGGGATATGCACCGCATGCACGGTGTTGATCAGCGCTTCCTTGATCGCGTAGTAGCGATTGCGCGGGGCGGCGGAGCTGACAGCCAGGGCCTTGTTGACCCGGCTGGTGGTTTTCAACGCGCTCAGTACCTGCTCGAAACTGCGGGTCTGCAGCGCGTCGAACACGCTCAGCTCGGATTGGCTCAGGGGTTTTTCTTCAACGGTGCGGGCGTTTTCGAACAACGACTCGTAGCCGAAATCGTCCCACACCGCGCGACTGGCGCCGTTGCCCACCAGCAAGCCACTGAACGAAGTGGTGCTGCGCAAGACGTTCCAGTCTTCAAGTTGGGCATCGACATCCTGGAAATCGGTCATTGCGGTCTTCGTCTCACGGCAAAAGGTCTGTGGGCGGCGACTTTATCACGACCGGTGCCCGGACCACGGCACGACGCGGGCGAAGAACGCTATGCTGCGACTTTGCCTGAGCCGACTTCGCCGAGTACCCGATGCTGCAAAAAAGCCTGATCCGCCGTCTCGACCTGATCACTCTGCAACTGTTCGTCGCTGTCCATGAAGAGGGCACGCTGACCCGTGCCGCCTCGCGCGAAGCGATTGCCGTCTCGGCGGCGAGCAAGCGCTTGATGGAGCTGGAGGAGGCGTTGGGCATCAGCCTGTTCGTGCGCCAGGCCAAGGGCATGTCCCTGACGCCGGCCGGTGAAACCCTGCTGCACCATGCCCGGCAGATGTTGTTCAACGTCGAGAAAATGGGCCTTGAACTGGGCGAGCACAGCCACGGTGTGCGCGGCTATGTGCGGATGCTCGCCAACCTGTCGGCGATCATTCAGTTTTTGCCCGAGGACCTGCGGGATTTTTCCGAGCGTCACCCGCAGGTCAAGACCGACCTCGAAGAACGGCCCAGTGCCGGGGTGATTCAGGGCGTGCTCGACGGGGTAGCCGACCTCGGGATCTGTTCCATCGACAGCGACATCAAGGGCCTGCACAGCGTGCTGTATCGCCAGGACAAACTGGTGGTGTTGATGCCGCCGCACCATCCATTGGCGAACCGCTCGAGCGTGGCGTTCGCCGATACGCTGGACAGTGATTACGTCGGCTTGCATGCCGCCAGTTCGATCAACATGCGTACCCATGCCGCAGCCCGTGAGGCCGGCAAGGTGTTGCGGGTGCGTATTCATGTGCCGGGGTTCGATGCCATGTGCCGCATGATCCAGGCCAACATGGGGATTGGCATCCTTCCGCAGCGGGCCTATGAATTGTTCGGCCGGGCGCTGGGTTTGTACGCGGTGCCGTTGACGGACGAATGGTCGGACCGGGCATTGATTCTGGTGGTGCGCGATGAGGCGTTGCTGTCGCCGGTGAGCCGGATGCTGTTTGAGCATTTGCGGGGTTCAGCCTGAAAGTTCTTCGCTGACTGGGCCGGCCTCTTCGCGGGCAAGCCCGCTCCTAGAGGGGATGTGTGATCGCCACGAATCAACTGTAGGAGCGGGCTTGCTCCGGGCGGCGATCCGACGAAGGCGGCCTTGAGGCTGCGACAATCTTCCAGAGCGTTCGCGTTTGGCGAACGCCCGTTGCCAACTGAAGGTTGGATTCCCGAGCCCTCTGTCCTCTAGCCTTGGCGCATATTCCAAGAACAAGAGGTACCCCGCGATGACTGCCCCCTTGAGTGCGATCAAAGTGATCGAGATCGGCACGCTGATCGCCGCGCCATTTGCGGCGCGCATGCTGGCCGAGTTCGGCGCCGAGGTGATCAAGATCGAAGCCATGGGCCAGGGCGATCCCCTGCGCAAATGGCGCAAGCTGCACGAAGGCACCTCGCTGTGGTGGTACCTGCAATCGCGCAACAAGAAGTCCCTGGCGCTGAACCTCAAATCCCCCGAAGGCATCGAACTGGTCAAGCAACTGGCGACCAGCGCCGATGTGCTGATCGAAAACCTGCGCCCCGGCGCCCTGGAGAAACTCGGCCTCGGTTGGGACGTGTTGCATGCGCTCAATCCCAACCTGACGCTGGTGCGAATCTCCGGTTACGGCCAGACCGGCCCGTACCGCGATCGTCCGGGTTTCGGTGCCATCGGCGAGGCCATGGGCGGGATTCGCTATACCACCGGCACGCCCGGTACGCCGCCGGCGCGGGTCGGCGTGAGCCTTGGCGACTCCCTGGCTTCGCTGCATGCGGTGATCGGTGCGCTGATGTCGCTGCTACGGGTCAAGACCGGGCAGGGTGGCGGGCAAATCGTCGATGTGTCCCTGGCCGAAAGCGTGTTCAACGTCATGGAAAGCCTGGTGCCGGAATACGACATGCTGGGCCATGTGCGTGAACGCAGTGGCGGCGCCTTGCCGGGCATCGCGCCATCCAACACCTATCTGACCGCCGACGGCGCCTACGTGGTGATTGCCGGCAACAGCGATCCGATCTACAAGCGCCTGATGCAAACCATCGGCCGCCCTGATCTGGCCGAAGCCCCGGAGTTCGCCCACAACGACGGGCGTGCAGCCAAGAGCAATCTGCTCGACGCCGCCATCACCCACTGGACCAGCAGCCTGCCCATCGACGAGGTGTTGGCCGCCCTTGAAGCAGCCGAAGTCCCGGCCGGACGCATCTACTCGGTGGCCGACATCGTCGCCGATCCGCATTATCAGGCGCGGGACATGCTGCTCAATGCCGAGCTGCCCGGTGGCGCCACGGTGAAGATGCCGGGCATCGTGCCGAAACTCTCCGAAACCCCCGGCGGCGTGAACTGGTCCGGCCCTGGTTTGGGCCAGCACACCGACGGCATCCTCGCGCAACTGGGTCTTACCGTTGCCGACATAGAGCGCCTGAAAGTCGAAGGAGTGGTGCAATGATCACCGATTATTCCGATAGCCTGATCGTGCAGGAAGTGTCCCCGCGCGACGGCTTGCAGATCGAGCCGACCTGGGTTGAAACCGACGACAAGATCGCCTTGATCGATCAACTGTCGCTGGCCGGATTCAGCCGTATCGAAGCCGGTTCGTTCGTGTCGCCCAAGGCCATTCCAGCGCTGCGCGATGGCGAGCTGGTGTTCAAGGGCATCGCCCGGCAACCGGGGGTGATCTATGTCGCGTTGATCCCCAACCTCAAAGGCGCGCTACGGGCGCTGGCGTGCAGTGCTGATGAGCTGAACCTGGTGATGTCCGCCAGCCAGACTCATAACCTGGCGAACATGCGCATGGGTTGTGAAGATTCGTTGGCCGCGTTTGGCGAGATTGTGCAGTTCGTTGGCGACAGTCCTGTGCGGCTCAACGCCAGCATCGCCACCACCTTCGGCTGCCCGTTCGAAGGCAAGATCGATGAGGACCGCGTACTGCAAATCGTCGAGGCCTATCAGGAACTCGGCATCCAGGGCATCACCCTGGCCGATACCACGGGCATGGCCAACCCGCGTCAGGTCGACCGGCTGGTGCTTCGGGTGCTGCAACGGGTGTCCCCGGCGGACCTGACCCTGCATTTTCACAACACCCGCGGCCTTGGCCTGTGCAACGTGCTGGCCGCCTACGAGGCCGGTGCCCGACGCTTCGACGCGGCCCTCGGCGGCCTCGGTGGCTGCCCGTTTGCACCGGGGGCATCGGGAAACATCTGCACCGAGGATCTGGTGAACCTGTGCGATGAAGTCGGCATTCATACCGGTATCGATCTGCCGCTGCTGCTGAAACTGTCCCGGGGACTGCCGGCGCTGCTCGGTCACGAAGTGCCCGGTCAACTGGCCAAGGCCGGGCGCAATTGCGACTTGCACCCGATCCCCACCTGACACACCGAATCACCTGTAGGAGCTGGCTTGCCAGCGAAGAGGCCAGCCCATTGAACATCGATGTCGACTGACACGCCGCTTCGCCGGCAAGCCGGCTCCTACAGAAAGAACATCACACCTAACCAGACAACAAAAACAATCGGACACCTACGGGAAGTCCGCCTGGAGAACCGCAATGAGCCTGAATGCACTGGAGGCGGGCGCGAGCCCGGCCGTTAGCCACGACACCGAAAAAGCCTTGGTCAGCAAAGTCGCCTGGCGTCTGATGCCGCTGATCATGGTCTGCTACCTGTTTGCCTTTTTCGATCGCATCAACATCAGCTTCGCCAAGTTTCAGCTGCAGACCGACCTGAGCCTGAGCGACACCGCGTACGGCCTCGGCGCCGGGTTGTTCGTGGTCGGTTATGTGATTTTCGAAGTGCCGAGCAACATGATGCTGTACAAGGTCGGCGCCCGGCGCTGGATCGCCCGGATCATGATGTCCTGGGGCCTGGCCACGGCGGCCATGGTGTTCGTCAACAGCGAATGGCAGTTCTACGTGCTGCGCTTCGTGATTGGCGCAATGGAGGCGGGTTTCGCCCCAGGCGTGCTGTATTACCTGACCCTGTGGTTCCCACAGCACTATCGCGGGCGCATCACCTCGATGCTGTTCCTGTCGTCGGCGTTCGCTGGCCTTGTGGGCGCGCCGTTCTCGGGGCTGGTGCTGCAACACCTCGACGGCTTCCTGCAAATGCGTGGCTGGCACTGGCTGTTCCTGCTCGGTGGCGTGCCGTGCATCGGCCTCGGCTTGCTGGTGCTGACCCTGCTCAAGGACCGCATCGAAGACGCCCATTGGTTGACGCCTTCGGAGAAAACCCTGCTGGCCAGCCGCATCGCCCGGCATGAGCCGCACAAGAGCGGAGGTTCGCTGCTCGCCGCGCTGCGGATTCCAGGTTTCCTGACCTTGGGCCTGATCTATTTCCTGATTCAGGTGGCGTCCTACGGCTTGAACTTCTGGGCGCCGCAACTGATCCGCAGCGCCGGCACTGAAAGTCCGGTGATGATCGGCTTGCTCACGGCCATCCCGTACATCTGCGGTGCCATCAGCATGGTGGTGATCGGACGCCTGTCCGATGCTTCTGGCGAGCGACGCAAGTTTGTCGCCGGTCTGGTGGCGGTCGGCGCGATCGGTTTCTTCTGTGCAGGGATTTTCGCCAACCAAACGACCTTCCTGATTGTCGCGTTGGGCCTGCTCGGTGCCGGGATCATCGCCTCTATCCCGAGCTTCTGGACCCTGCCGCCGAAACTGCTGGCCGGTGCCGGCGCGGGCGCTGCCGGCGGGATCGCGGTGATCAACACCCTGGGCCAGTTCGGCGGCATCGTCAGCCCGGTGATGGTCGGCCGGATCAAGGACCTGACCGGCAGCACCACGCCGGCGCTGTATGTCATTGGGGTCTGTGCGCTGATTGCGGTGGCGCTGTTGCTGTGGGGGTTGCCGCAGAAGTTGCGCACACTCGACAAGTTTTAAAAGATCGCAGCCTTCGGCAGCTCCTACTCGGACCACGCATCCCCAGGAGCTGCCGGAGGCTGCGATCTTTTGATCTTCAAGAAGTCGCTGTCATCGCTTTTTCCGCAGCGTCACTAAACTGAATCAACACCACCCCGGCCATCAACAGCGCCACCCCAAACATCTTCGGCAAGGTGACCTGCCGCTCCACCAACCCAAACCAGCCGTAGTGATCCAGCAACAACGACGCCACCACTTGCCCCGCCAGCGCCAATGCCATGAACCCCGCGGCACCCAGCTTGGGCAGCAGTACCAATGCCAGGGAAATAAAACACACCCCAAACACGCCACCGGCCCACATCCAAGGCGGCGCCTTGCTGATGAACGCCAGTGACGGCAACGGCAAGCGCATTGCAACGATGATCGGCAGCAACACCACAACGCTCACCAGCAACGAGGCGAGCGTCGCCCACAACGGATGGCCCAACCCGCGTCCAAGATTGACGTTGATCGCACTCTGAAACGGCACCACCGCCCCGGCGATCATCGCCAGCCCCATCAGACCGGCCCAATGCAACGTACTCATGATTGATCTCCAACAGGTTTTGCTGGACTCTAGAGTATTCGTCGCGCAGATTTAAATTCCGTTTTGTTATCCTGAACATGCACCAGATGAATGATCTGCGACGCATCGACCTCAACTTGCTGGTGATCCTCGACGCCCTGCTCGCCGAGCAACACGTGACCCGGGCGGCTGAGCGTCTGCACCTGAGCCAGCCAGCGGTCAGCCATGCGCTGGCGCGATTGCGCGACCTGCTTGGTGATCCGCTGCTGGTGCGCGCCGGGGCCGGCCTTGTGCCGACTCCGCGAGCGCTGGAGCTGGTGGCACCGCTGGCCGAAGCCCTCGCCCAGGTGCAAGCGCTGCTGGCGCCGAACGCCTTCGATCCCGCGACCACCAGGCGCACTTTCCGCCTGGCGATGTCCGACTATGGCGCCGCCATCGTCCTGCCGGGACTGATCCGAACCTTGCGCCGTGAAGCGCCGGGCATTGACCTGCAAATCAGCCATGGCAGTCGCGAAAGCATGCTCGAAGGGGTGCTCAACGGTGACATTGATGTCGCCGCCGGTGTGTTCCCGGAAATGCCCAACGAGTTGCGCAGCACGGCGCTGTTCGAAGAGCACTACGCCTGCCTGGTCGACCGCAAAAGCTTGCCCATCGATGGTGTCCTCGACCTGCCCACCTACCTGGCTCGGCCTCATGTACTGCTGGAGATGCGCGGCAGCGGCACCCCGGAAATCGAGCGCGCCTTGACTGCATTGCGCGAGCGCCGGCGTGTCGCCATCAGCCTGCCGCACTGGAGCGTGGCCCCGGAACTCATTAGCGGAACGGACTTGATCCTCACCGTCGCGTCGCGAGGATTGCGCGATATCCATGAGTCCTCATTGGTCGTCGTGCCACCGCCGTTTCACATTCCGTCGTTCACCTTTGTGTTGGCGTGGCATAAACGGCGGGGCGGGGATCAGGCGTTGAACTGGTTGAATCGCAGGATTGGGGAGGGGATCGATCGCTAGAGGCTTTTCTAAAATGGCCTTTACCAATTGGAAGGTGGCAGGCGACGCGTATGAAAAATTCGTAGTACCTGAAGCCGACCTTGGCGAACCCGGTAGGGAATCAAATAGGGGCGATGTGGCATGATCCATTCCCGGGTACCGGGTAAGCGTCCTTCACGACCCGTCGCTGGAAATCGGGCAAGGTGATCGACACTGGCGAGAATCGCCTGGACAAAATCTGCTGCAGCTTTTGGGTTCTCGATGGCGATGTACGCGGCTTCATCATCCAGATTCTTTAACGCCGTACGCAACCACTCAGCGGGCATTCGTCGTCCACTTGTCAGCCATTGCATTCACTTCCTCTTGTGTCGCGAAGTCACCTTCATCGGCTTCTTTCAAGGCTTTCTGAATTTCCTCGATTTGCCACGCTTCACGGGCCAGGTATTCACGCAGCGCATCCACGGCCAGAAATGATTTGCTGCGGCCCGTTGCTTTGGAAAGACTCGCGAGGGTATCGGCGATTTCGTCTGGTATGCGCAGGGACATAACTGACATGGTGGTCTCGATGTAGTGGTTTGTAATACAACATACTACACCGCCATCTGTGGGGCGGGGCCAACCCGTTCGTCTGTCGAGATGTTTCAGTCGACAGGCAATGACCTGATATAGACTGGCCACCATTCACCAAGTTGTTCAAAAGGATTCCCCATGACCCCATCGTTGCTAATGGCCGTGCTTGCCTCGGGTTTTATCTACGGCATCACCCCGGGGCCGGGTGTGCTGGCAGTGTTCGGCATTGGCGCGGCCCATGGGCGACGGGCCGGGGCGGGGTTTCTGTGCGGGCATTTGCTCGGCGATGTGCTCTGGTGCAGCACGGCGCTGATCGCGATTGTCGGTGCGCGGGAGATCGGCAGTACCGCGTTCGACGTGCTCGGTGTGCTCAGCGGCCTGTACCTGTTCTGGCTTGGCTGGCGTGCGGTGCGCGCCCGGCGCAGCAGCGCTGATGCGCCACAGGGGCCGGCGCGGAAACCGTTCTGGCACGGCATTCTGTTCGGTTTGACCAATCCGAAGGCCTATCCGGTAGCGGTGGCGACGTTCACGGCACTGTTGTCGAGCCGCGCGGAACTGCTCCACTGGTCAATGCTGCCGGCGCTGATCGCCCTGAGTTTCGTCGGCGGGTTGCTCGCCTACGCTATTCTCGTCGGTGTTGTCGGTGCGCGGCGAGTGCGCAGCTTGTACCAGCGTCATGAACTGGCAATCACTCGGTTGTGCGGGGTGATGTTCATCGGTTTCGCCATCAACGCGCTGGTCCATGCGTTGCCGGGGCTGATGCCGAACAAGGCTTGAATGTGATCACAAGGACGCAAGGCCGACAGGGCAGGGATGATTGATGAGCACTGCATAATCGGGACACCCACGCTGAACCATGGAAAACCGAAACTCCGCGCCGCTGGCGAGCTATATCGATCTGTTGCTGGACGCCGTCTGCGCGGTGGATAAACAGGGCCGTTTCGTCTTTGTCAGCGCGGCGTGCGAGCGCATTTTCGGCTACAGCGCCGACGAGATGATCGGAGAAACGATGATCGATATGGTGCACCCGGCCGATCGCCAGCGCACCCTCGACGCTGCCCGGGAAATCATGGGTGGCGAACCCAAGCTCAACTTCGAAAACCGCTACCTGCGCAAGGATGGCAGCGTGGTACACATCCTCTGGTCGGCACGTTGGTCCGAGGACGATCAATTGCGCATCGCGGTGGCTCGCGACATCACCGAACGCAAGCAGGCCGAATCCCGGCAGGCAGCGTTATATGCGATTTCCGAGGCGGCCCACGCGGCGGAGGATCTGCTGGCGTTGTTCAAGCGCATCCACATGATCATCGGCGAATGGCTGCCGGCACTGAATTTTTCCGTGGCGCTGTACGACGAGCGCTGCGCGCAGTTGAATTTCCCTTATCACGTCGATGACCACGAGCCACAGCCCGAACAGCCCGGAACCATGACCGGGCGCCTGTGCACCGAAGTGATCCGCACGGGGCAGCCGATCCTGTTGACCCCGGACCAGAGCACACCGCCTGCCGGCTTCGAAGCGCTGTTGACCGGGCAGAACGCACCGTGTTGGCTGGGTGTGCCGCTGAACTCGCAAAACGGCACCATTGGCGCATTGATCGTCAAAAGCATTCCGGGCGGCGAGCGCTACACCGAGCAAGACAAGGAACTGCTGCAATACGTCTGCGCCCAGGTCGCAACCGCCATCGAGCGCAAGCAACTGCATGCCCGCCTGCAATACATGGCCCAGTACGACCAATTGACCCAGTTACCCAACCGCGAACTGCTGCGCGAGCGGCTCAAGGCATCACTGCAAGCGGCCCGGGAGGACCGCGGGCGCATGGCGCTGTTGTACGTCGACCTCGACCGCTTCAAGCAAGTCAACGACACCCATGGCCACGCAGTCGGCGACATGCTGCTGCAAGCGGTGGCCAACCGGCTCAAGGGCTGCGTACGGGAAACCGATACCGTGGCCCGCATCGGCGGCGATGAATTCGTGGTGTTGTTGCACAGCATTCGCGCTGCAGGCGATACCGACATCGTGGTCGAGAAAATCCGTCAGGTCCTGGTCCAGCCCCTGCGTCTGGACGGGCACAGTGTGAACATCCAGCCAAGTATCGGCGTCGCTCGATACCCCGATCACGGCACCGAAGAGAAGCAATTGTTCAGGCATGCCGACGAGGCGATGTACTGCGCCAAACGCGAGCATCACCTGCGACTGGTCTGAAAACCGGGCACCGTTCGTCGTGGTATCCATGCAATTTTCTAAACCTTTTAGGACGCGCAACTTCAGATTCTATGGGGGCTGCAGCTCGCCGCGATCATCACCAGGAGGAAGAGAATCATGCCTAATTCAAGAAACTCGAACTCGGGAAACTTCGCCAACGATCGAACGAAGGCCTCTGAAGCCGGTCGCAAGGGTGGGAAAACCACCACCACGACCGTCGATAAAGACCCTGCCAAACCTGGCATGGGTCGCAAGGGCGGTCAGAAAACCCGCTAAAGGATGCAGGTGGTTTTGATTGAGAAGCGGGGGCGAAAGCTCCCGTTTGACTTTGAAAAGGAGGGCGCGACCATGAACCGGATGGCCACCCGATTATGTAATGTCAGTTTTGCCACGTTACTGGGCCTGATTGCCAGCAGCGCCTTTGCCCAGTCGCCCGCCGAGTTCATCGACGAGGCCTCGGCAAAAGGTATCGCCGATATCGAAGTGAGCCGCCTGGCGCACCAGAAATCCGAGTCCAAAGAGGTCAAGGACTACACTATCGTCGTCATCAACGACCGCACCACTGCGAACCAGCACTTGGCGAAAATCGCCAAACAACTGGATTTACCTGTCGCCCCGCGCGAAGAGGTTGTCGAAAAAGCCAAAGCCCTGATGCCACAAATCATGGAAGGGGAGACCTACGACGAGGCCTATGCAGCCAGTCAGGTGAAGACCACCCAGGAAGCCATCGATCAGTTGCAGCAGGAAGCACAAACCACCGACCTGCCGGAAATCAAGGCGTTCGCCGAAGAAACCCTGCCCAAATTGCAAAATCATCTGCAAATGGCCAAGGCGTTGCAGGCTAAAAGTTGAGCATAAGGATTGAACGCATACGGCGCGGAACTTTGATCACGCGCCGTTTTTTTTAGCTCTGATCCAGAGGCGGATTGGGGTTATGCGTTGAATTCAGGCCATTGAGGTCAAGTACTCGACGTGGCCGAAAAGATGATTCTCTGAAACATTTGGCGGTGTTCGCTGCGGTATCGTAGCCGCCCGAGGACAACACACCGACAGGAGAACGCAATGAGTTGGTCCGCCAAACAGTACGTCGCTTTTGAAGATGAACGCACCCGTCCCGCCCGTGACCTGCTGGCGGCCATTCCCGCCGGGGACGTGCGTTCGGCCATCGATATCGGTTGCGGCCCCGGTAACTCCACCGAGTTACTGGTGGAGCGTTTTGCCGATGCCACAGTGCGCGGGCTGGACAGTTCCAGCGACATGATCGAAGCCGCTCGCAAGCGCTTGCCGCAGGTGCAGTTCGACATCGCCGACATCGACACCTGGAATGACAGCGGCCCGTTCGATGTGATTTTCGCCAACGCGGTGTTGCAGTGGGTGCCTGATCACGCCACGTTGCTACCGTCGCTGGTGAGCAAACTGGCGCCGGGTGGCAGCCTGGCCGTCCAGATGCCTGACAACCTGAATGAACACTCGCACCGCTTGATGCGTGAAGTCGCCGCTGATGGCCCTTGGGTCGGCAAACTGGCAGGCGCCGCCGGGCAGAGGGCTGAAATGGCCGATGCCAGCGGTTACTACTCGATACTCAAAGCCTGTTGCACCCGCGTCGATGTGTGGCGCACCACTTACCACCATCCCTTGGCGGGCGGCGCGTCTGGCGTGGTGGAGTGGTTCAAGGGCAGCGCGCTGCGGCCGTTTCTCGATCCGCTGGATGAGACGGAACGGGTGCAATATCTGAAGCAGTATCAGGTTGCTATCGAGCGGGCGTATCCGGTAGTGGCCGATGGTTCGGTACTGCTGCCATTTCCGCGACTGTTTATCGTCGCAACCCGCTGATGGGAAAAAGGGACAGACTTATCTGTCCCTTTTTATCCATCAACGCTGAACGCCGACCAGCATCATCATCGGCCGTTCCCGCTCTTCGGCAAGCGCTGGCTGCGCCGCCACCTCGGCATCGCTCGGCCCCCATTCGTTGACATGGCGGATGCTGAAACCCGCCGCTATCAGCGAGTTGAACAACGTCCCGATGGTTCGATGCTGCTTGATCACGCCGTCCGCCAGCCAGTTGGTCACTCGCTCGCCTTCCATCTGATAACCGTCCACGGGCCAACTCTTGCGGCCCTCGGCATCGATGATCCAGCCAGGATTGCGCGGAGCCATGAAGATCGGGTGCTCGATGGAAAACACGAAATGCGATCCGGGTTTGAGGGCTGCGTAGAGATGCGTGAACAGTCCAGGCAAGTCCTTGATGTAATGCAGTGCCAGGGAGCTGTAGGCCAGATCGAACGTGGCGGCGGGCAGATCGAGCTGTTCCAGGTCGGCGCGCTCATAACGGATGTTGGATGCGGATGTGGACTTGCGTGCCTGTTCCAGCATCTTTTCCGAAACATCCAGACCGAGCACGCATTCGACGCCTTGCTCACTGGCCCAACGGCAAAACCAACCGTAGCCGCAACCGAGATCCACCACCTTCAAGCCCTGCATGGGCGGCAGCATGGCCTTCAGTGCAGGCCACTCCGGCGCGGCATCGAGACCGCCGATGGAGCGGGCCATCTGGCTGTAGCCCTGGAAAAATTGAGGGTTGTCGTAGATGTTTTGAGTCATGTAAAAGTCCATGTCCCGGAAAGAAAAAGCCCGAACATAGTACCGGACCAAGCCAGCACTGGAAGATCGGGCATGGGACGTCAGGACGGAGCTGCATCCATGCGTCGAGCGATAACGTCCAGCACATCGCAACCGTCGCGTAGCGGCACGCAGCAGAGCAATGCGAAGTCGCTCAGCACCACGATGTCAGAGGTCAGGTCGCCGCACATTGCGAGATTTTCAAGAAGCTGAGTTACGGCGCGAATTCTGTAGCTGGCGGTGCTGAGCAGGGAGTGCAGGGGTTGGGTGGTGTTGACGTAGAGGGAGGGGAGGTCGTCGGCGTTGCTGGTTAAAGCCATGAATTCTTTCATGAGTGAGTACCAATTGTAGGTGGAAGACCTACCACTCAATCGTCGCCAAACAATAGGGTGGTAGCTGTACGCGGGTTGGCGAACCGGACAATGGTAAAACCGGCAGACCCGAAGGTCTCCCACGCACAGCTACCGAAAAAGCAGCCAAGCGTGATCAAAAGTGCTCCGAGAAATCCTCGGAGCCTTCTGTACCGTTGTTACCGAGTCGCCAAACCCGATACGCCATTTGGGCGCGGTCGGACTATAGGTCTCATGACAAAGGCACAGCAATGCGCAAGTGTACGGACATTTCCCAGTGTCGTGTAGGACGTTGCTTTTTCTGGCGTTGATCTCCGTTGGGCCTTTAAAAGTGGGTCTTTGCACTGACTTCGACGGGCCCTTCATCAAATCCCGCCCACAAAAAAACCGGCCACTTGGGACCGGTTTGTTCATTTCAAAAAGCAACGTTCTTAGCCCTGTTGCAACACCTTGAGTGCCGCCGAGGCCAGAAAACCCGAACGACTTTTCTCTTCCGGGTGGTGCAGTACGTATTCATCAATCCGGTTGAGCAGGTAGCCAGGCAAAGTGATATTCAGCTTCTGGGCCTTGCCCAGATATTTGGTTACATCAATGTCCACCAGCGCCCATGCACACCCAGCGTACTTTGGGTTGGCAGCATGCAAGGTCACTTTATTGGCAGGGGGAATTGGTGATCCGTCTTCGGCCAGAATCTCGAAGTGGCCCTCGATGGCTTCCCGCGCCATGGCCATCGCGTCATCCAGGTCTTCCCCAGCGGAAAAGCACCCTGGAATGTCAGGAACTTCCACGCCCCAGGCGTGTTTATCGTCCCCCATTGAAATTGCAATTGGGTACAGCATGTTGATTGTCCTCCACGGACGTAGCGCATCGGGCTCCTCAGAGCAGCGCCTGTTGCAAAATACTGATGGCCGTTTTCTTGAGCAGATCTTTCTTCGGGTGAGGGACAGTCACCAGCCCCGGTTTGGTCGGATGCTTGAAGTGATGATGGCTGCCTCTGATCCGTACCAGATACCAGCCGTCCGCAACGAGTTGGCTTATCAAAAATCGGCTATTCACATCACCTCCCTGTGGTGTGCTTGTGGTTACTATACCTACTGAAATTTTGTTATCAACACTATACCTACCAAACCCTCCTGGGTTCGGCGGGAAAGCGATAGGCTTCGAGTCTAGGAGGGCGCTGTGGCAAAGGCTTTGGGTAAGCCTGTCATTACCTGTTTTGTGTATTGCGAGGTTTTGCCGTGAACACGTGACACTCGAATTTCAGGCATAAAAAAACCGGCCATCAAGGCCGGTTTTTTCTGTCTCTACATCCCCCGTCAAAACCACCCTGACGTGAGATAAAAATTCGATTGGAGCGGGTGAAGGGAATCGAACCCTCGTTATCAGCTTGGGAAGCTGGAGTAATGCCATTATACGACACCCGCTCAGAGCGTTGACTTTGTACCAGATACGGCCATGGATTTGAAGTTTTTCTTTACGTGGGGCGGGTTTAACGCAGATGTGACAAAAAAGCCCGGACCGTCTGACGGTCGATCGCGGGCAAACCTCGCGCCTGCAGAATACGTTTAACGCAGCAGGGCGGGGCTTGCTCGCGATGACGCTACTTCAGATTGCCAATGCATGATGTTCCTGGACTTTGTGGTAACGCGGTCGGCTTTCGTGTTGCGCTGGTTTCAGGAAACCCATCAGTGCGTTGCGGCTGTCTCGGCAGGCGGCTTTGTGCTCCATGTCGAGAAAGTGGCCGGTGGCCTGAAGGGTACTGAACGTGCTGTGTTGCACGTGGCTTTCGAACAACCGGGCGTCGGCGGCGGCGGTGTATTCATCCCATTCGCCGTTGAGGAACAGCACTGGCACGTCGATTTTTTTCGCCGCGTGCAGGTAGCACTGGCGGTCGCTGTGCAGCACGTCGTTGATGTGGAAGTGCATCTGCCCGTACTCATGTTCGGCCAGGGAGCTGACGTGGCGATAGTTGAAACGCTTGAACAACGACGGCAGGTGTTTGCCGATGGTGTCGTTCACCAGGTGCCCGACCCGGTCGCGGTCCAGGTTGCCGAGGTGTTCGACGCCGCGCTCGAGGTAGTCGAGCATGTGTGCGTTGATCACCGGGGAGAACGAGCTGATCACGGCTTTTTCGATGCGCCGTGGTCGTTGCGACAACGCCATCATGGTCGCGGCACCGCCCCAGGAAAACGACAGCACGTGTTCGGCGGCGAAGTGGTCGATCAGCTCAAGCAGGATCTGTCCTTCGATTTCCTTGGTGAGCATTTTCTCATGCAGGTTGTGGGCTTTTGACCGGCCCGCGTAGGGCTGGTCGTAGCAGACGACGTTGAACTGCGGATGGAGGTTTTTCACGGTTTGTGCAAACGACGCAGTCGTGGCCATCGAGCCGTTGACCAAGATAATGGTCTTCTCTGCGGCGTCTGCGCGATAGAACTCCGTGTAAACCCGATACTGACCCTGTATATCCAACACAGCGATTTCTGGCCTCATGTCATAAGACTCCTGGCAAGCGGGTATGCGCGCAAATAGAGATTGCACGAGCTTTGTGACAGGTAGGCATACGCCTGGAATTTGAGAGGCCCATGTCGATCCACTGCAGTCCGGTCGACGGGTATTGTTATTGGCGGGCAGTCTGCCGGATGAGGCCGGAACCCCTGGGTTCCTACCGGCAAAAAGTTTCTTAGAAGTATGTGGTGACTCGTCGGTCACATTTCGGCCGACGTCCTGATTCAAGCAGGGGTCACGTCATCGCGCAAGTGCCATTGGTAAATTGTTCGACAACTTTCTGCTCGGCGGTCGCCTGCTTAGATCAATCCGATCTCTGCATCGCTCAGTGAGCGGTATTCGCCCGGTTTCAACGCGTCGTCGAGCACCAGCGGCCCCATGCGTTCGCGGTGCAGGCGCATCACCTTGTTGTTGAAGTGGCCGAACATGCGCTTGACCTGGTGATAGCGGCCTTCGACGATGCTCAGGCGTGCGCACTTTGGCCCGAGCAGCTCTAGCCCGGCCGGTTGCGTGGTGAGGTCTTCGAAGGCGAAGTACAGCCCTTGGCTGAACTTGATCGCGTATTCGGGGCCGATGTCCTGTTCGGTTTCGACGTAATAGACCTTGGGCAGTTTGGTCTGTGGTTGGGTCAAGCGTCGCGACCAGCTGCCGTCGTTGGTGATCAGCATCAGACCGGTGGTATTGAAATCCAGGCGTCCGGCGATGTGCAGTTCTTCCTTGTCCGGCTCGTGGATCAAATCGAGCACGGTCGGGTGCTGCGGATCCTTGGTAGCGCTGACGCAACCGGCAGGTTTGTGCAGCATGAAGTGGCGCAGGGGTTTACCGACTTGCAGCACGTCGTTGTCGACTTCGACGCGGCTGAATTCGCGGACTTCGCTGTGCGGGTCGCTGACGACTTTTCCGTCAACCCTGACGCGTTTTTCCACCAGCAACAGGCGCACCTGTTTACGGTTGAAGCACGGCAGGTTGCTGAGGAAACGGTCGACGCGCATGGCTTAGGATCAGTGAAGAAAGGGGCGCGCATCTTACTAGAACGATTCGGGCGCTGCTTGCAACTGCGCCTCGACCTCGGCGCAACGCGGGCACAGGCACGAGGCGTTGCGCAGTTCCGTCGGCAGCGCCTGGAGCACCGCCGGGTCGATGCTGACGCCGTAGCACCAGCAGGCGCGGTCAGCGGTTCGCGGGTCGGCCAGGGTGCAGTCGTTGGGGGCGCCGCAGGCGGGGCAGAGCTCAGGCTGGTTCATGGACGGAGTGAGACTTCTCTACGCAGGTTCGGTTGCGGCCACATTGTTTGGCCCGATGCATCGCATGATCCGCCCGCGACAGCAGGCTGTGCAAGGTGTCATCGGGCTGCAGGGTGGTGAGACCGATGCTCACCGTCATCGGCAGTTCGGTGTTGGCGATGTTGTCGCGGATCGATGCCCGAGAGGCGTAGTAACTGAAACAGGAGGTAGCGAGGAAGCCTGTGCTCAGCAATACGACCAGCGTGAGGACCAACGAGCGTTGAGAATACAGTGGCGAGCGAAGCGGCATGGCAGCTCCATTGGCAGTCATTCGATGGCATGCATTCCAGGGGGAGTGCCGGGAAATAACTGCTCCATGCGCGCCGCGAATGGTCGTTCCCACATGCCACGGAGGGTTACACCCGGCCCTGCAGGAGCTGAGCGTGCGCGCAAGTGCACCGCATTGGAACGTATCCGCCGCTGATCAGAAGGCACTCGCGGCGTTGCACTTGGCAGAGTTTTGCCAGTCAAAACAGATGTCAGCCGGTGTGTGCCGACTGCTGTCACAGGTCTTTACGGAGGCCGTCATGTTGCGTCGATTGTTGTTTGGTGCAGTGCTCGGTTTTGGATTGTCTGGCTGCTACTACTACGACGGTCCTGCCGATGTTTACGCGGCACCTTATTACTATCCCGGTTACTACTCGCCTTATTACCACGGCGGCTATTACGGCCCACGTTATTACGGTGGTTATCGCTCCTATTACTACGGTGGGCATGGTTATTACCGTGGCCACGGCTATCACGGCGGTGGATATCGCGGTGGCCACCATTAACCAGGGCGTGAAGGGATGAAAAACCTTTCATCGGCCAGATGTTTCCACTTGTTTCAGGCGCGCACCAGATTCCGAATTCGATGTCTGATATTTCGACAGTCATCGAACATTTGATTGTCGCCTGCCAGCGTCGCTGGTGTGGCTTACCCGCGGTCCAGGAGGCCGCCATGCTCTGTCGAATACTTCTGCTAGCTGTGTTGGGATTATCCCTTGGTGGGTGCGCGCCTTACTACGACGAAGGAGGCAGTTACTACAGTTCCGAGGTGTATACCTCGCCTGCGCCAACCTATTACACCGGGGGGCATTCTTACTATTCCAATGGTTATTACACACCGCCACCCCGGTATTACGTGCCGCCAGCGCGGTATTACCAGCCGACACCACGCTATTACTCGCAGCCGCGGATCTATCAACCGTCGCGCCATTACCAGTCGGCCCCTCGTTACTATCAGCCGTCGCGGGGCGACTACCGCATGCATCAGAACCATGGCTGGGACGGCCGTAGCCGTGGGAACTGGAACAACGACTATCGCGGTCACGACGGGCGCAACCATCGTAGTGAACGTGGCGGTCACAACTGGCGGGGTAACCACCGCTAATCATTAAACTGAATACAAAACCTGTGGGAGCGAGCCTGCTCGCGAAGGCGGTGTGTCAGACACCTATAGCGTCAACTGACAGACCCTCTTCGCGAGCAGGCTCGCTCCCACATTTTTTATGCCCGGACTTCAGTACTCGGACAGGTCCGCCAACGGATGCCGACCTTCCCACGCCTTGTGAAAATGCGCCTCTACCACCGCGTTTGGCACGTTGTTGATATCCGGCCAGTGCCAGTGCGGCTTCTGATCCTTGTCGATCAACCGGGCACGTACGCCTTCGCTGAATTCCGGATGACGACAACAGTTGAGGCTCAGGGTGTATTCCATCTGAAAGACTTCGGCCAGCGACAGGTGCCGGGCACGGATGATCTGCTCCCACACCAGATGAGCGGTCAGCGGTGCGCCTTCGCTCAGGGTCCTGGCCGCGCGGTTCAGCAACAGATCCCTGTGATCGCGCAAGGCGCTGATGGCCTTCCAGGCGCAACGCACGTCGCTGACATCCAGCAGTTCGTCGATCTGCTGACGGCGCGGCAGCCACTGGGCTTCGGGCATCTGCGCCACGGCTTCCTGCTGCAGGGCCTTGAGCAGGCTGTTGAGCTGCATCGGTGTCTGTTCCTGCCAGTTCAATTGCAGCAGACCTTCGATCAACTTCGGCTGCTGCTCATCGAGCAGGAAACGATCTGCCAGGTCCAGGTCGATGGCATCGCGGCCGTTCATGTGCGCACCGGTCAGGCCCAGGAACAACCCGAGCTTGCCGGGCAGGCGCGACAGAAACCAACTGGCGCCAACGTCCGGGTACAGGCCGATGCTGATCTCCGGCATGGCCAACCGGCTACTCGGCGTGACAATACGGATGCCTGCCCCTTGCAACAGTCCCATGCCGCCGCCGAGCACATAGCCGTGGCCCCAACAGATCAACGGCTTGGGGTAGGTGTGCAGTTTGAAGTCCAGGCGATACTCCGCCGCAAAAAACTGCGCAGCCAGTGGCGGTACTTCACCCGGATGGACGCGACAGGCTTGCACCAGGCTGCGCACTTCGCCGCCGGCGCAAAAAGCCTTGGCGCCGTTACCGCGCAAAAGGACGCAAACGATCTGCGGGTCCTTGGCCCAAGCCTCCATGCGGTCGCGCAGGGCGTTGATCATCGGCAGGGACAGGGCGTTGAGGGAATTTTCGGCATCCAGGCTGGCGATGCCAATGCGGGCGCCGTCCGTGCCGGTGAGTTCTTCGAAGTGCAGATTCATCGTGACCTCGATCGGGAATTTGAAGGTTAAGTATGATCGGTGTATGGGAAAGTGCCGGATCTGCGTCAGATCAATTGACAAGTGTGGTGAGCTTTCCTAGGGTTCGCCCCATTGTTTTTGCCGGATGTAACCATGACTGCTGACGACCGTATCAAACTCGAACCGGGCTGGAAGGAGGCACTGCGTGCCGAATTCGACCAGCCCTACATGGCAGAATTGCGAAACTTCCTGCAACAGGAACGGGCGGCCGGCAAGGAGATCTATCCGCCGGGGCCGATGATCTTCAGCGCGCTCAATTCCACGCCGCTGGACAAGGTCAAGGTGGTGATCCTCGGCCAGGATCCTTATCACGGCCCGGGCCAGGCCCATGGTTTGTGCTTTTCGGTGCAACCCGGCGTACCGGCGCCGCCGTCGCTGGTGAACATCTACAAAGAGCTCAAGCGCGACCTGAACATCGATATCCCCAACCATGGCTACCTGCAGAGCTGGGCCGATCAGGGCGTGCTGATGCTCAACACCACTATGACCGTCGAGCGCGCCAACGCCAATGCGCACAAGGACAAGGGCTGGCAGCTTTTCACCGATCGAATCATTGAAGTGGTCAGCCAGCAGCAACCGCACCTGGTGTTCATGCTGTGGGGCGCCCATGCCCAGAGCAAGCAGAAACTGATCGATGCCACCAAGCATCTGGTGTTGACCTCAGTGCACCCGTCACCGCTGTCGGCCTATCGCGGCTTCCTCGGTTGCGGGCACTTCAGCCGCACCAACAAGTTTCTGGAACAGAACGGCGAGACGCCTATCGAGTGGCGGTTGCCGCCGGTTTAGGGTGGGTGGAGGGCTTTTGTGGCGAGGGGGCTTGCCCCCGTTGGGCTGCGAAGCGGCCCCAAATCCAGTAAATGAGTTTTTTCTGAATCACCGCGCGCGCAGTATTTACGACTGCTGCGCAGCCGAACGGGGGCAAGCCCCCTCGCCACAGTCATCACCTGCCTCCAGGATTGCGTCAGGACTTTTCCGGATTGCGGTTCCAATACCTGAACAACGGCTCCGCCAGAAACAGCACAAACAACAGCCGCATTACCTGCATCGCCGTCACCAGCGGCACCGACAGTTGCAGGGTTTCCGCCGTCAGGCTCATCTCGGCGATGCCGCCGGGCATCATGCCCAATGTTAGCGAACGCAGGTCCAGATGGGTCAGCGCGCTCAAGCCCAATGCCGCCACCGTGGCGATCAGCATGGTCAACGCCGTGCCAATCAAGGTGCGGCCCATGAACGATGGCGCACGCCGGAAAAACTGCCGGTTGAAGTGACAGCCCAGACCGCTGCCGATCAACCATTGGCCGATCTGGCTACCGCCGTTGGGTAAACCGATGTGCAGATCCCAGCCGATGCTGACTGCCGCACTGACCAGCAATGGCCCGAACAGCCAGGGATTGGGTTGACGCAGGCGTTCCCAGATCCAGGCGGCCAACGCGCCAGCAGGAAACAATACCGCCAGCCAGCGCCAATCGATGCTGCCAACATGGGAAATCGGCGCCCCGTCGCCCAACAGATACTTGAAGGCAGCCGGTACGCACAGCACCACCACCAACACCCGCAAACTCTGCCCCGCCGCCACACGGCTGAGTACCGCACCATTGCGGGCGCCGAGGTTGACCATTTCCCCGGAACCACCGGGCATGCTGGAAAAGAACGCCGTGGCGCGGTCTTCACCGGTGCGGCGCATCAGCCACACGCCGACCACGGCAGACAGGCTGGTGACCAACGCACCGAAGAAGATCAGACCGAAATGACTCAGTACCTGTTCCATCACTAGCGGGGTGAAGTGCAGGCCGATACCGATGCCGACGATCCACTGGCCGCACTTGCGACCGCCAGGGATTTCGGCCAATTGCCAGGGTGTCAGGCAGCGCACGAGGATGATCGCCAGCAACGAGCCGACCATCCACGGCAAAGGCCAGCCGACCTGGCTGGCGAGGTAGCCGCCAAGCAGGCCGACCAGCGGGGTTCCCCACCAGTTTCTGAAGGGGGGCCGATCAGACATCGGCGATAGCGCGCTGCGTGGCCGAACGTTTGCGCCAGATGCGCAGGATCGGCATCAACAGCATGATCGCCGTCAGGACCCAGACACCGAAGGTGATCGGGCTCGACCAGAGGATTTCCAGCGCACCGTTGGAAATCGACAGGGCGCGGCGCAGGTTCTGTTCCATCAAGCCTCCGAGGATGAAGCCCAGCAATACCGGCGACAACGGGAAGTCCAGTTTGCGCAGGATATAACCGAAGATGCCGATGCCGATCATCAGGAACAGGTCGAACGTGGTGGCATGCACCGCGTAGACGCCGATCCCGGTAATAATCGCAATCACCGGCACCAGTGCCCAGTTTGGCACCGCGAGGATGCGGGTGAACACGCGGATCATCGGGATGTTGAGGATCACCAGCATCACGTTGGCGATGAACAACGAAGCGATCAGGCCCCAGACGATGTCGGGTTGTTCCTGGAACAGCAACGGGCCTGGGGTGATGTTGTACAGCGACAGGGCGCCGATCATCACGGCCGTGGTGCCGGAGCCTGGAACACCGAGGGTCAGCATCGGCACCAACGCACCGCAGGCCGCGCCACCGATGGCGGTTTCCGGGGCGGCAAGGCCGCGCTTGTCACCTTGGCCGAATTTGCCGCCAGCACCGGCGATGCGTTTCTCGGTCATGTAGGCCACGGCACTGGCCAGGGTCGCGCCGGCACCCGGCAACACGCCCATGATGAAACCCAGTACGCCGCAACGAATGTTCACCGTGAACACCGACGCCGCTTCCTTGAAGTTGAACATCATGCGCCCGGTGGCTTTCACCGCTTCCTGGCCGTGATGGGTTTTTTCCAGCAGCAGAAGGATTTCGCTGATGGAGAACAGACCGAGCACCAGCACGACGAACTGGATGCCGTCAGTCAGGTGGATGTTATCCCCGGTGAAGCGATACACGCCGCTGTTGGCGTCGATGCCGACGCTCGACAGGAACAGGCCGATCAGCGCCGCGATGAACGTTTTCAACGGACGGTCACCGGCCATGCCGCCAAGGCAGACAATTGCAAACACCATCAGCACGAAGTATTCCGCCGGCCCGAAGGCAATCGCCCATTTCGCCAGCAGCGGGGCGAACAGCACCATGCCGCAGGTCGCGATGAAGGCACCGATGAACGAGCTCCATGCCGACAGCGACAGCGCGACACCGGCCAGGCCCTGGCGGGCCATCGGGTAGCCATCGAGGGTAGTCATCACGGTAGACGCTTCGCCCGGGATGTTCAGCAGAATCGAGCTGATCCTGCCGCCGTATTCGCAACCCAGGTACACCGCCGCCAGCAGGATCAGTGCCGATTCCGGTGGCAGGCCGAGGGCGAATGCGATCGGGATCAACAGTGCCACGCCGTTGATCGGACCGAGGCCCGGCAACAGCCCGACCACGGTGCCGATCAGGGTGCCGCACAGTGCAGTCACCAGGTTGTACGGGCTCAGCGCGACGCCGAAGCCCTGACCCAAATAGCCAAGAGTATCCATATCAGTTCTCCAGAACGTCGAGCAGGCCGAGGGGCAGCGGTACGTCCATCACGCGGTCGAACAGCAGGTAGAGGCCGACGGCCATCAGGCTGATGATCACGATGCTGGGTACCCAGCGGCCGCCATACAGACGGGCCATGGGCACGCCGATCAGGATGCTGGCGACGATGAAACCCAGCGGTTCGAAGGTGCCGGCGAACACCAGCAACAGCACCACACAGACTCCGATTTTGGTCAGGGTTTCGCGATCCAGCGGCGGCTCGTCATCGCTGTGCTTGATCGGCGCAGGACGAAATACCATGTACAACAGTGCCGAGCCCATCAGGCCGAGCATCAACAACGGGAAGGCCCGAGGCCCCACCGGTTCGTAGGAAAAAGCCGCTTGATACGGCCACGCCATCAGTGCCAGGCCGATACAGGCCAGCAATAGCACCGAGGCGAAAATGCGTTGTAAGAGCATGGGGAACTCCTGGGCTGCGGCCCCGCCAACACGGAGCCGCAACCGCTAGACAGAGACGATCACTGGATCAGGCCGAACTCTTTGGCCAGCACTTTGTAGTCCGCAACCTGCTTTTTCACGTAGGTGTCCAGTTCCGGGCCGGTCATGGCGAACGGGAAGAGCTCGCGCTGATCGCGCAACTTGGCGAAGTCTTCGGAAGCCAGCAATTTGTCGAAAGCCGCTTTCCACCAGGCGTAGTCTTCGTCGCTGACTTTTGGCCCGAGGTAGAAGCCGCGCACCACCGGCCAGACGATGTCGTAGCCTTGCTCACGTGCTGTCGGGATGTCCTTCATTTCCGGCTCGTCTAGACGCTTGTCGGAGAACACTGCCAACAAACGCATGTCACCGCTCTGGATGTGCGGCATGGAGTCGGAGATGTCGGTGCTGCCGACCTGGATGTGCCCACCGAGCAGGGCGGTGGCGATTTCACCGCCGCCTTCGAGGGCGACGTAACGCAGGTCACGCGGGTTGATCCCGGCAGCCTTGGCGATCAGCGCGGTCTGCATCCAGTCCTGGCTGCCGACGGTGCCACCGGAACCGATCACCACTTTGCTCGGATCTTTCTTCAGTGCCTGAACGAGGTCGTCCAGAGTCTTGTAAGGCGAATCGCTTTTAACCGCGATGGCGCCATAGCTGGTGCCAACGGCGGCCAGCCAGCGCACGTTGGTTTCATCGAAACGACCGAACTTGCCTTGCGCAAGGTTCAGCAGTGAACCACTGGACCAGGCCACCAGGGTGCCGGCATCGGCCGGACGCTGGGCGACCACCGCGTTGTATGCCACCGCGCCGACACCGCCGGGCATGTAGGTCACGCGCATCGGTTTGGTCAGCAGTTTTTCGTTGACCAGCGCGCTTTGCGCCAGTTTGCAGGTCAGGTCGAAACCACCGCCGGGCGAGGCCGGGGCGATGCATTCCGGGCGTTTGGGTTCGGCGAGCGCTTGGCCGGTGAGCAGCAGGACGCTGGCGGCGAGGGCTAGTTTACGCATTGACAGGTTCATTCAAGTCTCCTTGGGAGTTGTTGTTATTGACGTACTGAATTACCAAAGGGCAACGCTATAGCTCACCAGCAGACGCACTTCATCGGCATCGCGGGCGGAGTAGTTGGAGCGGTAGGTGGCATTGCGCAGACGCACGGCGACATCCTTGAGCGCGCCGCTTTGTACAACATATTTAATCTCGCTGTTACGTTCCCACTCTTTGCCTTCGTCACCGTTCTTGAGCTTGATGTTGTCACCGCTCACGTAACGGCTCATGAAGGTCAGGCCGGGGACGCCGAGGGTGACGAAGTCGAAGTCATAACGCGCTTGCCAGGAGCGCTCTTGGGCGCCGGCAAAGTCGTTGATCTGCACGAAGTTCACCAGGTACGGGTCGCTGCCATCCACATATGGGAACGCGCTGTCGCCGGACATGTGCTGGTAGCCCGCGCTGAACTTGTGCCCGCTCAAGGCATAACTCACCAGGCCGTTGAGGGACTTGTTGTCGATCGGGCCGCCACGGGCCTCGCCCTGGTCATCACTGATGGCAAATCGCAGGTCGCTGGCAACGGTGCCAGGGCCGAACGGCTGCGAAGCAACCAGCCCGAGATAGTGCTGGTTGTAGACTTCATCGAGTTGCGCGAAGTGGTAGCTGCCGGTGATTTTGTCGGTGAACTTGTAGTCCACGCCGCCAAAGTCGAAGTGCTTGCCAGCCACTGTTCCGGCGAAGCGGTTGTTCTTGTTGTTGAGGGCTACGTCCTCGAAGTCGGTGCTGTCGCGATCCTTGGCCTTGTCCAGACGCCCGCCGGTGAAGGTCAGGTTCTTGATCTCCCTGGAGGTCAGCATGCCGCCTTCAAAGGTCTGCGGCAGGATGCGTCCGTCGTTGGGCTTGAGGATCGGCAGTTCCGGAATCAGGGTGCCGATTTTCAGCTCGCTGGCGGAGATTTTCACTTTGCCGGTCAGGCCGAGCTTGGAGTATTCGTCGACGGCTCGCCCATCGTCAGTCGGTAGCAGGCCGGTACCGGTGCGGTCAGGGCTTGAATCGAGCTTGACCCCCAACATGCCCAGCGCATCGACACCGAATCCCACAGTACCGTCGGTGTAGCCTGATTTAAGATTGAGCATGAAACCCTGGGCCCACTCGTCACGCTTGGACTGTTGGGCACTGGTGCCGTCGCGATAATCGCGATTGAAGTACATGTTGCGGGTTTCGAAAGTGGCCGAGCTGTCGTCGAAGAATGCGGCCTGGCTCAACGGTGAAAAACCGGCAAGGGCAGCAGCGCTGGCAAGCGCAGTGTGGCTGAAACGGGAGAGGCGGGCAGGCGCGATAGCCTGGGTCTGCAGGGACTGCATGGATGACTTACTCCGTTTATTGTTCTTATTTGTCGAAAACGCTTCGAGGCGTTTTTCGTATCGCTGTGTGGCTGCAGCGACGGCAGTCGAAACTGTCCGTGGCTGGACTGTAACGGGCTAACCTTTCGCTAAGCTTTCAGCTGACTTTCACGGTTTTCGGGCTTCACAGCGGCGGTTGCGGCTGTAAACTTCGCGCCAAAGAATGGCGTCGACCATCCCTGAACGAGGTAAAGATCCATGCGTGTCCTGCTCGTCGAAGACCATTTGCAGCTCGCCGAAAGTGTCGCCCAGGCGCTCAAGAGCACCGGGTTGACCGTGGACGTTCTGCACGATGGCGTGGCAGCCGACCTGGCGCTGGGCAGCGAGGAGTACGCCATGGCGATCCTCGACGTCGGCTTGCCGCGCATGGATGGTTTCGAAGTGCTGGCGCGTTTGCGGGCGCGGGGCAAGAACCTGCCGGTGTTGATGCTGACCGCCCGCAGCGACGTCAAGGATCGGGTCCATGGCCTGAACCTCGGCGCCGACGACTACCTGGCCAAGCCGTTCGAACTGACCGAACTCGAAGCCCGGGTCAAAGCCTTGTTGCGCCGCAGCGTGCTGGGCGGTGAACGCATTCAGCGTTGCGGTGTGCTGGCCTATGACCTGGAAACCCGGCGCTTCACCCTCGGCGAAGAATTGCTGACCCTGACTTCCCGCGAGCAAGCCGTACTCGAAGCCCTGATCGCACGCCCCGGTCGGGTGATGAGCAAGGAGCAATTGGCGTCGCAAGTGTTCGGTCTCGATGAAGAGGCCAGCCCCGATGCGATCGAAATCTACGTGCACCGGCTGCGCAAGAAACTCGATGGCCAGCCGGTTGCCATCGTGACCTTCCGCGGCCTCGGTTACTTGCTGGAAAGCCGCGATGCATAAGCCCAGCAGCCTGCGCTGGAGGTTGTTGTGGAACCTGGCGCTGTTGCTGGTGGTGTTGATGCTGGCCAGTGGTTTGAGCGCCTACTGGAACGGTCGTGAAGCAGCCGACACGGCCTATGACCGGACTTTGCTCGCCTCGGCGCGGACCATCGCCGCAGGCCTGTCCGAGCACGATGGGAGCCTCAGCCTCGACGTGCCTTATGTCGCCCTCGATACCTTCGCCTACGACAGCGCCGGGCGGATTTTCTACCTGGTCAACGACATCAATCAGAAGCTGATTTCCGGTTACGAAAACCTGCCCGCGCCGCCGCCGGGAACGCCGCGCACCGATGACTATCCAGCGCTGGCACGTTTCTACAACGCCCAGTACCGCGGGCAGAACGTGCGCGTGGTGAGCCTGCTCAAGCCCGTGAGCGAGCCGAACATGAACGGCATGGCGGAAATCCGCGTGGCGGAAACCGATGAAGCGCGGGTGAGCATGGCCCGCAGTCTGGCGACAGATACTTTGCTGCGCCTGGGCATGCTTGCGGGTGGGGCCTTGATGTTGGTGTGGTTCGCGGTGAGTGCCGCGTTGCGTCCGCTGGAGCGCTTGCGCACGGCAGTGGAGGAGCGTCAGCCGGACGATCTGCGGCCCTTGCCATTGGTGGAAGTCCAGCGCGAATTGTGGCCTCTGGTGCGCGCCCTCAATCACTTTACCGAGCGCTTGCGCGGGCAGTTCGAGAAGCAGGCGCAATTCATCGCCGATGCCGCCCACGAACTGCGCACGCCGCTGGCGGCGCTCAAGGCACGACTGGAACTGGGCATGCGCTCAGTCGAGCCCGAAACCTGGCGCAGCACGCTGGAAACCGCCGCCCAGGGTACTGATCGCTTGACCCATCTGGCCAATCAGTTGCTTTCCATGGCACGGGTCGAAAATGGCGCCCGGGCGATTGCCGAGGGCGGCGCGCAGTTACTCGACCTCAGTCAGTTGGCTCGGGACCTGGGCATGGCCATGGCGCCGCTGGCCCACAAGCGCGGCATCGCGCTGGCGCTGGAAGCGGATGAACCCGTCTGGTTGCGGGGCGAGCCGACATTATTGAACGAACTGCTGAGCAATCTGGTGGATAACGCACTGGCTCACACGCCACCGGGTGGCAACGTGATTTTGCGCGTCTCGGCGCCCGCCGTACTGGAAGTCGAAGATGATGGCCCCGGCATTCCTCTCGAGGAGCGCGATCGGGTATTCGAGCGGTTCTACCGACGCAATCAGCAAGTGGCCGGTTCAGGGTTGGGGTTGGCGATTGTCGGTGAGATCTGCCGCGCGCATCTGGCGCAGATCAGCCTGCATGATGGTGAGCACGCAGGGTTGAAGGTGCGGGTGAGTTTTGTTGCGGGGGATTGATCACTTCTTTTGTGGCGAGGGAGCTTGCTCCCGTTCGGGTGCGCAGCACCCGTAGAATCAGTAAATGCGGTTTGTCCGAAATACGCGGTGCATGGTTCGGGGCCGCTTCGCAGCCCAACGGGGGCAAGCCCCCTCGCCACAATGGTCAGTAAAACATCGTGCGTGTTTCTTCCAGGTCGGCGCATATCGCCTTGTCGTCAAAGTCGATTCCGAGTGCCTTGTAGGCCGGTACATTCAATGCATCGGCACGGGCGAGCGGGTGATCGGTGTCCTGCAGGCAATACAGGCTGGCCACCTGCACCAGATCCACATAATCGACCTGCGCAGACTGGCGTTTGAAGTTCAGGTACAGCTGCGGCACTTGCACCAGCATGTCGGGAAATTCCCAGACCCTGAGCAGTTTTTCGCCGATCAGCGGATGAATCTGATCGATCACATGGTTGAGGCTGACCGGGTCGGACAGCAGCTCATAGTGATCTTCGGCGTAGGTCAGGATCGGCAGCACGCCGATCTGATGCACCAGCCCGCCAAGGGCCGCCTGATCGGGCTTGAGTCGGGTATGGCGGCGGCACAAGGCGTAGCTGACGCCGGCGATTTCCAGGCTTTTACGCCAGACATCGCGCATCTTCTGTTCAACCACGTCGGAGCGGGCATGGAAAATCTGCTCCATGACCAGGCCGATCGCCAGATTGCAGCTGTAGTTGATGCCCAGACGGGTGATCGCGGTATGCAGATCGGTCACTTCCTGGGTCGCGCGCAACAGTGGGCTGTTGACCACTTTGATCAGGCGTGCCGACAGCGCGGTATCGCGGCCGATCACTTTGCTCAGGGTACTGACGCTGACTTCCGGGTTTTCTGCGGCCTTGCGAATCCGCAGGGCCACTTCCGGTAACGTTGGCAGAACCAGGTCATCGTTATTGATGGCCTCAACCAAATCCTTTTGGACCTTTTCCGCCAGTTCGCTCATTTAGTCTCTCTAGGGGGCGCGCCAAGTGCTGCCGTTATTGCTGGATTTCGCGATCGCGGTCCAGTTCATAAGGCAGGTCGAGCAGTTGCAGGGACGGCCCCTCGAGCTCGCCCAGGTGGATGTCTCCACTGTCTGCTGCTTCGGCTTGCAACACAGCCAGGAGTTCAATGTTCTGCCCGGCGCGGGCAGCCAGCACCACTTCGCCAATGGAACTGCCGTGGGTCGGGGAAAACAGCGCGGTACCCGGTTCAGGCAGTTCGCTGACCGTCAGTTGCAGGCGATACAAACGGCGCTTGAGTTTGCCCAGGTACTGCATGCGCGCGACGATTTCCTGCCCGGTGTAGCAACCTTTCTTGAAACTCACGCCACCGACCGCTTGCAGGTTGAGCATCTGCGGGATGAACAACTCGCGGGTGTCGGGCATGACCTGGCCGATCCCTGCGCGGACCTGGCCCAGCAGCCATTGATTGAGGTCGCCTTCGCTCAGCACCACCGATAGCTTGCCTTTGACCGCATCGGCTTGACCGGCGGAGGCCCACAACTCGGCGCGTTGCGGCGAGACACGGATGGCGATCAGCCCATCGTTGCGCACGACGCTGTCGGTTTCTGCCGGCAGGTCCAGACCGAGGCTGACCAGTGCAGCGTCGCCATGGTCAACGCCGAAGCGAACCCAGGCGGCACTTTCGTCGGTCAGTTTCGACTTGGAAAACACGGCGTATTTTTTCAGGTCCGCCAGTTGCGGTTCGAGCAATGCGGTGGCCATGGCCAGGACCACGCCATCTCCTTCGAGCAGGATGCGGAAACTCGATTGCATCCGGCCTTTCTGGGTGCAGCGCGCACCGAGGCTGGCCCGGGATTCGCTCAGGTAGTTGAGATTGCAGGTCAGTTGGCCTTGCAGGAATTTGCTGGCGTCCGCGCCGCGGACCGCGAGAACACCTTCATGAGAAAGGGTGCAGAAAAAAGCAGAATCGGCCATGGGTCATC
Organism: Pseudomonas sp. PDM26; assembly: GCF_019219185.1. NCBI lineage: Bacteria > Pseudomonadati > Pseudomonadota > Gammaproteobacteria > Pseudomonadales > Pseudomonadaceae > Pseudomonas > Pseudomonas sp. PDM26. Next base: position 316,825 of record NZ_JAHUWC010000007.1, read on the forward strand.
GCAGGGTAAAGAGTCTGGCGGACATCATAAGGGGGCGCCTTCGAAATGGGTAGTTCACAAAGGATCACCGGTGCCCGACCAAAGCCGACTGTTCGACGGGGCGCGGGCCTGTATACTTGCGGCCTATTTGAGGAGCGCTCCATGGTCGAAGATGTTGAACTGAACCGCCTCTACTGGCACAGCCGCCGCGGCATGCTTGAACTTGACGTGCTGCTGGTACCGTTTGTGAAAGAGGTTTACCAGCACCTCAACGAGGTTGATCGCGCCTGCTACGTCAGGTTGCTCGAATGCGAAGATCAGGACATGTTCGGTTGGTTCATGGAACGCAACGAATCCGAAGATCCTGAGCTGCAACGCATGGTTCGCATGATCCTGGATCGTGTTCAGCCCAAGTAATTCGTTCGAATGCCGCTGGCATGCCTCACGGCAGTTGCTGGCGGCGTATCTTCTGGCCCAGCTGCTCACGTTGGGTTCGCTGTTTTTACTGTCGATTCCGGTCTGGGCCAGCGCGCTCGGCGTCGCGCTGTGTGTGGCTCACGGCCTCTGGCTGTTGCCCCGGCAGATCTTGCTGACGCACCCGCAGGCCTTTTGCGGCTTGCGGCGCGATGCCGATGGCTGGCAATTGTGGAGTCGGGCCAAGGGTTGGCAGCCCGTGCAACTGAGACCGGACAGCCTGGCGCTGCCGTTGGTGGTGGTACTGCGTTTTCGACTACGTGGTGAGCGCCGGGTCCGGGCCATTTGCGTGCCCCGGGATGCGCAGGCGGCGGATGTGCACCGACGCCTGCGGGTCCGGCTCAAGTTCAGCCGACGTAGGTGGGCGGCACCAGAATAGTGTCCAGTGCGACCGGCAACAGGTTCGGGTAGTCGAGGGTGTAATGCAGGCCACGGCTTTCCTTGCGCTCCATGGCTGACAGAATCATCAGCTCGGCCACTTGAGCCAGGTTGCGCAGCTCGATCAAATCCCGGCTGACCTTGTAGTTACTGTAGAACTCGTCGATTTCATCCAGCAGCAATTGCACGCGGTGTTGCGCCCGTTGCAGACGCTTGTTGGTGCGCACGATGCCGACGTAGTCCCACATGAATCGCCGCAGCTCATCCCAGTTGTGCGCAATGATCACGTCTTCATCGGAATCGGTGACCTGGCTCGCATCCCAGGCGGGAAGGGGGACTGGCATCGGAATCCGGGGCAGCTGTTCAAGAATGTCTGCGGCCGCCGAGCGGGCATAAACGAAACATTCCAGCAGCGAGTTGCTGGCCATGCGGTTGGCGCCGTGCAGGCCGGTGAAACTGGTTTCGCCAATGGCGTACAGACCCGGCACGTCGGTGCGGCCCTGTTGATCGACCATCACACCACCGCAGGTGTAGTGCGCAGCCGGGACCACCGGAATCGGTTGCCTGGTGATGTCGATGGAAAATTCCAGGCAGCGTTCGTACACCGTCGGGAAGTGCGTCTTGATGAAAGCTTCGGGCTTGTGGCTGATGTCCAGATAGACGCAATCGACGCCCAGGCGCTTCATTTCATGGTCGATGGCCCGTGCGACGATGTCCCGTGGTGCCAATTCGGCCCGTGGATCGAAGCGCTGCATGAAGCGTTCACCGTTGGGCAGCTTCAGGTGGGCACCTTCGCCTCGCAGGGCTTCAGTGATCAGGAAGCTCTTGGCTTGCGGGTGATACAGGCAAGTGGGGTGGAACTGGTTGAATTCCAGGTTCGCCACCCGGCAGCCTGAGCGCCAGGCCATGGCAATGCCATCGCCGCAGGCGCCGTCAGGGTTACTGGTGTACAGGTAAACCTTGGCCGCACCACCGGAGGCGAGGATCACAAAACGGGCGCCATAGGTGTCGACTTCGCCGGTACCGCGATTGAGTACATAAGCGCCGAGGCAGCGATCACCTTCCAGGCCCAGGCGTTTCTCCGTGATCAGGTCAACCGCCACCCGCTGTTCCAGCAATTCGATGTTGGGTCGTTTCCTGGCCTGGTCGAGCAGGGTTGTGAAAATGGCAGCGCCCGTGGCATCGGCGGCGTGGATGATGCGCCGATGGCTGTGGCCGCCCTCGCGGGTCAGGTGGAACTCGAAGCCGCCATCTTCGTTGCCCGACTGTTCATCGCGGGTAAAGGGCACGCCCTGGTCGATCAGCCACTGAATGGCTTCCTTGCTGTGCTCGACGGTAAAACGCACAGCGTCCTCATGGCACAGGCCGCCGCCGGCATTGAGCGTGTCATCGACATGGGATTCAACGGTATCGGTGTCATCCAGCACGGCCGCAACGCCACCCTGGGCCCAGAACGTCGAGCCATTGGCGAGGTTGCCCTTGCTCAGTACGGCAATGCGCAAATGACCGGGCAAGGTCAGCGCAAGGCTCAAGCCGGCAGCACCGCTGCCAATTACCAGAACATCGTGTTGAAACTGTTGGCTCATTTCAGGATTCCGCTCAAAGCGACCCGGGTCGGGGGTTGGCGCAGCTGGACTGGCGAGTCAAAGCAGCCGCACTGCCCACTAGTATATAGAGGGGGGGAGCGGCACAATACCCGAGCTGGCATGGCATTGTGAAACTACTGTGACGCAAAATATCGGTCGCTTCGTCGGATGTTTTTCTGCCCGTTGGGCGCAAGAATGACCGTATCGCCGATTTAACAGTCTTTTTCCCTACACGGTTGCACAATGTCAGGTCGGCGCAGCTATAAATATTTGGAACTTTTGCCAAAGGGCCAAGATCAATAGACGGTTGTCTGAAACATGGGACAGTGTCGGCTTCAGTGCGAGATTGCAGTGCGATCCTTGCCGAAGAATCCGATGACAAGATTATCCGCGCGGCCGGGTCAACTCGTGCTGCGCTTTTCGTGCGTGCCAAATCAGAGCCCGCAGGAAACTTGCCTGGAGGGGGAGAACTTTTGCGAAAAGCCCGAGTCTATGTTTGCAAGTCTGGTGATTTACTTCTGCAAGCCTCCTCCGAGCTCATCGAGGAGTGTTCATGCTAACCCAGGAAGAGGATCAGCAACTGGTCGAGCGCGTTCAGCGCGGCGACAAGCGTGCTTTCGATCTGCTAGTGCTGAAATACCAGCACAAAATTCTCGGGTTGATCGTGCGTTTCGTGCACGACACCCATGAAGCCCAGGATGTGGCACAAGAAGCCTTTATCAAGGCGTACCGTGCACTTGGAAATTTTCGCGGAGACAGCGCGTTTTATACGTGGCTTTACCGCATCGCCATCAACACGGCGAAAAACTATCTGGTTTCACGCGGCCGTCGGCCGCCGGATAGCGATGTCAGTTCCGAGGATGCAGAGTTCTACGATGGCGATCATGGCCTCAAGGATCTCGAGTCGCCAGAACGGGCTTTGCTGCGGGATGAGATCGAAGGCACGGTCCATCGAACCATTCAGCAACTGCCGGAAGATTTGCGTACGGCTTTAACTTTACGTGAATTTGATGGTCTGAGTTACGAGGACATTGCGAGCGTCATGCAATGTCCGGTAGGCACCGTGCGCTCCCGGATCTTCCGCGCCCGGGAGGCCATCGACAAAGCCCTGCAGCCGTTGTTGCAGGAAAACTAAAGACAGCGGCGACAGCCAAGAGAGGAACGCCATGAGTCGTGAAGCCCTGCAGGAATCGCTGTCCGCAGTGATGGATAACGAAGCGGACGAATTGGAATTGCGTCGGGTATTGAATGCCTGCGACGATGTTGAAACCCGTGAAACCTGGGCTCGTTATCAGATCGCTCGGGCAGTGATGCACAAGGATCTGCTGCTTCCTCGTCTGGACATCGCTGCGGCTGTTTCTGCTGCCCTGGCTGACGAAGCCGTACCGGCAAAACCTTCCCGTGGTCCATGGCGTAGCCTGGGTCGTCTGGCGGTCGCAGCTTCCGTGACCCTGGCGGTGCTGGCCGGTGTGCGTCTGTACAACCAGGATGAGATCGCCGGTGTCGAACTGGCCCAGCAATCCAGTCAACCCGCACTGGCCGCTCCTCAAGTAAAAGGCCCTGCTGTTCTGGCAGGCTACAATGAGAGTTCGGAAGCTACTGGCCCCATGGCCAGCGGTGTATTGCAAGGTCAGCCAGGCTGGCACGATCAGCGTCTGCCAGGCTATTTGCGCCAACATGCTCAACAGGCTGCACTGAAAGGCACTGAGAGCGCTCTGCCGTACGCTCGTGCCGCAAGTCTGGAAAACCGTTAAGGAGGACCATGCGCGCCATACCTCTACTTTCGCTTCTGCTCGGCGGCTGGTTCATCGTTCCAGCCCAAGCCGATGATGCCCAGGACTGGTTGACCCGCCTGGGCCAGGCAGAGCAACAGCAAAGCTTTCAGGGTACTTTCGTCTACGAGCGTAACGGTAGTTTTTCTACCCATAACATCTGGCACCGTGTCCAGGATGGAAAAATCCGTGAGCGATTGATCCAGCTCGACGGCTCCGCTCAGGAAGTCGTTCGCATTGATGGGCAAACCCAATGCGTCAGTGGCACGCTGATAGCAGGGCTTGGGGACTCCCCGAACTCCGCGGCCCGTGCACTCGATCCTCAAAAGCTCAAGAATTGGTATGACCTCGCTGTCATCGGCAAGTCGCGTGTCGCCGGGCGTTCCGCGGTGATCGTATCGCTGACACCCCGCGATCAACACCGCTACGGTTTTGAACTGCATCTGGATAAAGAAACCGGCCTGCCTCTGAAGTCTTTGTTATTGGACGACAAGGGACGGTTGTTGGAGCGCTTCCAGTTTACGCGACTGGATACCGCTGACGTTCCTTCCGAAAAAGACCTGCAGGCCAGTAATGATTGCAAGCCCGTCAATCTCGAAAGTGACAAGGCTTCTGCCGTCAAGTCTGCCCAGGTCTGGCGTTCCGACTGGTTGCCGCCCGGCTTCGAGCTGACCAGCAGCACCGCTCGCAAGGATCCGGAGACCAAAACCCAGGTCAATAGCCTGATGTATGACGATGGTCTGACGCGTTTTTCGGTATTCCTCGAGCCGCTCAATGGCGCAACAGTCACCGATACCCGCACTCAGTTGGGGCCGACCGTTGCGGTTTCCCGGCGCTTGACCACGGCACAGGGTGAGATGATGGTGACCGTCGTCGGTGAAATACCGGTCGGTACCGCTGAGCGTATAGCGCTTTCGATGCGTACCGACGCCGCTGCGACCAAGCAGTGAGCTGAATTCGAAATGTTTCGTGAGCATTTCAATTTGCTAAAATCCCGTAAATTTCATATAGGTCAGAGTCCCTCGGCTCTGGCCTTGTTTGTTGTTCCCGGAACAAAAATACCGGCGTATTGTTCCCGGTGTTCCTTGCTCCATATCGCTTAACCATGCTCGTCGTAACGGGAGCCGTATGTCGATACCACGCTTGAAGTCCTACCTTTCCATTATTGCCACCGTGCTGGTTCTCGGTCAGGCGGTCACCGCCCAAGCGGTCGAATTGCCTGACTTTACGCAACTGGTCGAACAGGCCTCGCCTGCGGTCGTGAACATCAGTACTACGCAAAAACTGCCGGATCGCCAAGTCAGCCAGCAAATGCCCGACCTCGAAGGCTTGCCGCCAATGCTGCGCGAATTCTTCGAGCGAGGCATGCCGCCGCAATCGCGTTCACCTCGCGACCGTCAGCGCGAGGCAACTTCCCTGGGGTCGGGTTTCATCATCTCTACTGATGGCTATATCCTGACCAACAACCACGTGATCGCCGATGCTGACGAAATCCTCGTCCGCCTGGCTGATCGCAGCGAAATGAAAGCCAAGCTGATCGGTACCGATCCACGTTCCGACGTGGCGCTGCTGAAAATCGAAGGCAAGGATCTGCCAGTGCTGAAGCTAGGTAAATCCCAGGACCTGAAGGCTGGCCAATGGGTTGTCGCGATTGGTTCGCCATTCGGCTTTGACCACACGGTGACCCAGGGCATCGTCAGTGCCGTCGGTCGCAGTCTGCCGAACGAAAACTATGTACCGTTCATCCAGACCGACGTACCGATCAACCCGGGTAACTCGGGCGGCCCGCTGTTCAACCTGAACGGTGAGGTGGTCGGGATCAACTCGCAGATCTACACTCGCTCCGGTGGCTTCATGGGTGTGTCGTTTGCGATCCCGATCGACGTGGCCATGGATGTTTCCAATCAGCTGAAATCCGGTGGAAAAGTCAGCCGAGGCTGGCTGGGTGTCGTGATTCAGGAAGTCAGCAAGGACCTGGCCGAGTCGTTCGGTCTGGAGAAGCCTGCGGGTGCGCTGGTTGCCCAGATCCAGGATGATGGCCCGGCTGCCAAAGGTGGCCTGCAAGTCGGCGACGTGATCCTGAGCATGAACGGTCAGCCAATCGTCATGTCGGCCGACCTGCCGCATCTCGTTGGTGCGCTGAAGGCTGGCGCAAAAGCCAATCTGGAAGTGATTCGTGACGGCAAGCGCAAGAAAGTCGAGCTGACCGTCGGTGCAATTCCGGAAGAAGCCAAAGAGCTGGATGCCGAGCCAAAATCCAGCATCGAGCGCAGTAGCAATCGCCTCGGTGTTTCTGTGGTCGAGTTGACTGACGACCAGAAGAAAACCTATGACCTCAAAGGCGGTGTGATGATCAAGGAAGTGCAGGACGGTCCTGCCGCCATGATCGGCTTGCAGCCGGGTGATGTGATCACCCACCTGAACAACCAGGCCATCGGTTCCACCAAGGAGTTCGCAGACATCGCCAAGGCGCTGCCAAAGAACCGTTCGGTGTCGATGCGGGTACTGCGTCAGGGGCGAGCGAGCTTCATCACCTTCAAGCTGGCTGAGTAATCCGGTAGCCCGCTGAATAAAAAACCGCCTCGTAAGGGGCGGTTTTTTTATGTCCGGACTTTTTGTCTCCGGGGGGGGGGGGCGTCAGCCCATCATGTCCTTGATCATGCGCTCTTGTTCCATCAGCTCACGTTGCCGTGCGTCGATCCGCGAAGACAGCGGGAAGTTCGTGCCGGCCTTGCGTTTGGCGAAGTCCAGTTGCTGAATGGCCTGTTTATAGTCCCCGACCAGTGCAAAGTATTCGGCGCGAGCCTGATGCAAGCCGATGATATTGCCCGACAGGCCGCGCGTCTCGGCAACCTGATACCACACGTCCGGATCATCCGGGCGTGATTTGAGCAGGCCTTCGAGGGCTTTCTCCGCATCCGCAGTACGGTTCTGCTTGAGCAGCAGGTCGACTCGAATCTGGTTCAGCGGATAGTTGCCAGCGTATTGGCCCATCAACCGGTCAACCCGGGACTGGGCATCCGCCAGGCGATTGTTGGTGATGTCCAGATCGACCTGAGCCAGGTTGTAGATGATTTCGTTGGGTGACTTGGCCAGCAACTGCTTGAGGTTTTCCCGTGCTTCGTTCAGTTGGCCGCCCTTGATCTGGGCGATCGCCAGGCCGTAGCGTGCCACGTCGTTTTTCGGGTTCTCGTCGAGCTGGGCGCGGAAGCGCTTGGCGCCAAGTCCCGGGGTTTCTTCATAGATCAGTTGGACGCGTGCGCGGATCAGTTGGTAGCGCATGCTGTCTTCGATACCTCCCTTTGGAAACTGTTCGGCGCGGTTGCGGGTGTCGGCGATACGCGATTCGGTGACCGGGTGAGTCAGCAGAAATTCCGGTGGCTTGGCATCGTAGCGGTACTGACGCCCCAGGCGCTCGAACATGCTGGGCATCGAGCGGGGATCGTAACCGGCCTTTTCCAGATTGAGGATGCCGATACGGTCTGCTTCCTGCTCGTTCTGGCGGGAGAATCGCCGCTGTTCCTGGATGGCTGCGGCCTGTGTGCCGGCAATGGCTGCAATCCCGGCGTTACCGCCACCCGCGGCTGCAACCACGATGCCGGCCAACAATGCAGCCATCATCGGTACTTGCATGCGTTGCTGCGCTTCGACGCCCCGGGCAAAGTGGCGTTGCGACAAGTGAGCCAGTTCGTGCGCCAGCACCGAAGCGTATTCGCCTTCGGTCTGGGCGTAGAGGAACAAGCCACCGTTCACCCCGACGATCCCGCCGGGTGCCGCAAAGGCGTTGAGCTGCGGGCTGTTGATCAGGATGAACTCCAGGCGCCGGTCGGTGACCTGGCTGGTCTCCAGCAGTCGGTAGACGCTGGATTCCACGTAATTCTTGAGTTGCGGATCGTTGAGCTGTGAAACCTGACTGCGCAACATGGCCAGCCAGGCGCGGCCGAGCTGGTATTCCTGTTGCGGTGAGACAATGGCAGAACTGGCGTCGCCGAGTGACGGCAGGTCGTCGGCGAAGCCCGGTGAGGCGAGCAGGCAAGCGAGCGTCAGCAGGGTAGGGCGCAAAAATGTCATGCACAAAGCCTTAGTCGACAAAGACCTTACTGTAGCCGGACACCGGCGTTGCGACCAGATATTCTAGGCAACTCAACCGCCTGACCCGGAGTGATGCAATGACCGACGCTGTAGAGCATGACGTTGAACTGGACGCCAGCGGCCTGAATTGCCCGTTGCCGTTGCTCAAGGCCAAGATGGAACTCAACCGGCTGGCCAGTGGTGCGGTACTCAAGGTCATCGCCACCGATGCGGGTTCGCAGCGCGACTTTCGCACCTTTGCCCGATTGGCCGGTCATACCCTGCTTCGTGAAGAAGAAGAGGCGGGTGTTTACCGCTACTGGTTGAAAAAAGCCTGAATTCGGCTGCGTTTGCTCATAAGGATTATTGATGTTCAAAGTGTTACGCGACTGGATTCAGCGCTATTTCTCCGATGAAGAAGCTGTGGTGCTGGCTGTCCTGCTGTTTCTGGCATTCACCGTCGTACTGACCTTGGGCGGTATGCTGGCGCCGGTACTCGCCGGGATGGTGCTGGCGTACCTGATGCAGGGGCTGGTGGTGGCCCTCGAGCGCTTGCGCGTGCCGGGTTGGGCCGCGGTGGGGCTGGTCTTTGCGTTATTCATGGGGCTGTTGCTGGTATTCATCGTGGTTGTCGTGCCGTTGCTGTGGCACCAACTGATCACGTTGTTCAACGAGTTGCCCGGCATGCTTGCCAAGTGGCAGTCGCTGTTGCTGCTGCTACCCGAGCGTTATCCGCACCTGGTATCCGATGAGCAAGTATTGCGGGCCATCGAAGTGGCGCGGGGCGAAATCGGCAAGTTTGGTCAGTGGGCGCTGACGTTCTCGCTGTCGAGCCTGCCACTGCTTGTGAACATCATGATCTACCTGGTGCTGGTGCCGATTCTGGTGTTCTTCTTTCTCAAGGATCGGGCCATGATCGGCCAGTGGGTACGCGGTTACCTGCCCCGTGAGCGGGCGTTGATCACCCGGGTCGCCCATGACATGAACCGGCAGATCGCCAACTACATTCGCGGCAAGGTCATCGAAATCTTCATTTGCGGTGGCGTGACCTACATCGCCTTTGTTGTTCTTGAGCTCAATTACGCGGCGCTGCTGGCACTGCTGGTGGGGATCTCGGTGGTGGTGCCTTATGTCGGTGCCGTGGTGGTGACTGTGCCCGTATTTCTGATTGCGCTGTTCCAGTGGGGCTGGAGCGATCAGTTCATTTACTTGATGGCGGTCTACGGGATCATCCAGACGCTGGATGGCAACGTGCTGGTGCCATTGCTGTTCTCGGAGGCGGTCAACCTGCACCCGGTGGCGATCATATGCGCTGTGCTGCTGTTTGGCGGGTTGTGGGGCTTCTGGGGGGTGTTCTTTGCGATTCCCCTGGCGACGCTGTTCAAGGCGGTGCTGGATGCGTGGCCGCGCAAGGAGCCGGTGGTGGCGCCATTGCTTTAGATTGTAAAAAGATCGCAGCCTGCGGCAGCTCCTACAGAGAAATGCGTAATCCTGTAGGAGCTGCCGCAGGCTGCGATCTTTTAAAGGTCAGGCTTTATTCAGGGCCTGAGCCGCAGCCAATACCGCATCAACATGCCCCGGCACCTTCACGCTGCGCCATTCCTGGCGCAACACGCCTTTGGCGTCGATCAGGAAGGTGCTGCGATCCACCCCCATGTATTCCTTGCCGTAGAGCTTTTTCAGCTTGATCACGTCGAACAGCTGGCAGATGGCTTCGTCCTTGTCGCTGATCAGCTCAAAGGGGAATTCCTGCTTACATTTGAAGTTCTCGTGGGATTTCAGGCTGTCGCGAGACACACCGAACACTTCGGTATTGGCGGCCTTGAACGCTGCGTACTGATCACGAAAGCCTTGCCCTTCGGTCGTGCAACCCGGCGTGCTGTCCTTGGGGTAGAAGTAGATCACCACCTGCTTGCCTTTCAGGCCAGCGAGGCTGACGGTGTGCCCGCTGGTGGCGAGGGCTTCGAAATCGGTTACCGGTTGGTCGATGGCAACGGCCATGAAAGCTTCCTTACATTGGGTTCTGTGGGCGCCAGGGTTCGATCAGGGCATCGAGGTTCAGCGCGTCGGCAAAATCCAGGAACTGATCGCGCAGCCAGCTGATTTGCACGCCGGCCGGCAAGGTCACGGTAAACGTGGCGTTGAGCATGGTGCCGCCGGTCTGCGGAGCCTGGTAGGTGTCGCAGGTCAGGTTTTCCAGCTCGACATTGTGGTCCATGAAGAACTGGCACAGCTCATTGATGATGTCCGAGCGGTAGGCCGAGCTGACATAGGCGACGTACGGCAGGGCCTGGGGACGGTTATCCAGGGCGGCGCTGCGCACCACGTTGACCGTGAACGCATGCCGCTTGGCCAGCACTGGCAGGCTGCCTTCCAGGCGTGCCAGGGCATCCCAGCTGCCGGAGATTTCCAGCACCAGCGCACTGCATTCGCCATGACGGGTCAGGCGAGAAGTGACCACGGCGCAGCGGTTTTCATGGCTGGCGCGGCACAGGACGTTGGTCAGCTCCATGGGGTTGGCGCCGAGGGCACTGATGACAAGGAATTGTTCGCGAACTGTGGGGGTGGACATGCAGCATTCCTAAAGCGATGAGCGGTCGATACGTCAAAGGGCCGATTTACCGGGAACGAGCCTGCGGATGCGAACTCAGAAAGCCCCGAGTGACAGGTTGCGACGTGCTCTGGCAGGGCGGGAGCGAGGCGTGGCAACGCTTGATCAGGGCTTGTGATGCCGAAAATGGAGGCTGAAACCCGACGGACGAGCTTGTCTGTACCGATCAAAGTCTGAAGGGTAGCGAAAACCGGCGCCAAGGGGAATGGCGGCAGCACAGTACTTCGCTTGTGCAAGCATCTTGGCGCCAGTACCATTACGGCTCTCTTTTTCCGGCAGGAGCGGTTTCATGATTGCGGGCAGTATGGTGGCACTGGTCACACCCATGGATGCACAGGGGCGTCTTGACTGGGACAGCCTCAGCAAACTCGTGGACTTCCACCTTGAAAACGGCACCCATGCCATTGTCGCCGTCGGCACCACCGGCGAATCGGCAACCCTCGACGTCAACGAGCACATCGCAGTCATCCGCGCCGTGGTCAAGCAGGTCAACGGTCGCATTCCGGTGATCGCCGGTACCGGCGCCAATTCGACCCGCGAAGCCGTCGAGTTGACCCGCAATGCCAAGGAAGCCGGCGCCGATGCCTGCCTGCTGGTCGTGCCGTACTACAACAAGCCGACCCAGGAAGGCCTGTACCTGCACTTCAAACATATCGCCGAAGCGGTCGATATCCCGCAGATTCTCTACAATGTTCCCGGCCGCACTTCCTGCGACATGCAGGCCGAGACCGTGATCCGCCTGTCCACCGTGCCGAACATCATCGGTATCAAGGAAGCGACCGGCGACCTCAAACGCGCCAAGGCCATCCTTGACGGCGTAAGCAAGGACTTCATCGTCCTTTCCGGCGATGATCCGACCGCGGTCGAGCTGATCCTGATGGGCGGCAAGGGCAATATCTCCGTCACCGCCAACGTTGCGCCGCGTGAAATGGCCGATCTGTGCGAGGCCGCCCTCAAGGGGGATGCCGAGACCGCACGGGCAATCAACGAAAAACTGATGCCGCTGCACAAGGACCTGTTCATCGAAGCCAACCCGATTCCGGTGAAGTGGGCTTTGGTTGAAATGGGCCTGATGCACGAAGGCATTCGCCTGCCGTTGACCTGGCTGAGCACACCTTGTCACGAAACGCTGCGCACGGCCCTGCGCCAGTGCGGCGTCCTGGTTTAATTGAGGAAGTACAACGCATGAAGCGAATGGCCGGACTTTCCGCACTTGCCTTGATTATCTCCAGCACCAGTGGCTGTGGATGGGTCTGGGGCCCGGAAGGTTATTTCCGTGACCGTGGTAGCGATTACCTGCAAGCGCAACAGACTGCGCCGATGCAAATACCGCAGGATATCCATGACGCCAAGCGTCTGGATCCGCTGTTGCCGATCCCGCGCAACGTGGCTGATGACACTGAGAAGGGCGAGTACGTAGTGCCTCGTCCGCAGCCACTGACGGCGGCTGCGGACGCCAGCCCCTACTCCCTGCAGAAGAGCGGCGGCTCCAGCTCCATCCTGGCGCAGAATCCGCCGGCTGAAATCTGGCCAGTGGCCGTTCAGTTCTTCCAGGACAACGGTTTCCGTCTGGATGAGCAGCGTCCGCAAACCGGTGAATTCACCACGACCTGGCAGCACTCCGATGAACTGTCCGCCGCCATGGGCAAACGCCTGAGCGCGGCCGGCGTCAGCACAGACAGCGAAACCCGCGTGCGGGTGCGCATCGAGCCGGGTGTGCAGCGCAACACCAGTGAAGTCTATGTGGTCAGCGCCGAGCGTCCTGCCGGCAGCACCGCTGACGTGGCTTTCACCAACCGTTCGGTCAACACTGGCCTGGACGCGGCACTGGTCGACGACATGCTTGCGAGCATGAGCCGTATCTCGGAGAAGGGCGGTTCGGTTTCCATGTTGGCTTCACGTGATTTCGACGCGCCCAGCCGTGTCAGTCTGAGCGAAGACGGCAGCGGCAACCCTGTGCTCAACGTCGGTACCGACCTGGATCGTGCCTGGTCGAGCGTCGGTCGTGCGTTGGAACAAGGTGAATGGCGTGTTGAAGACATCAACCGCAGCCTGGGTCTGTACTACATCAACCTGGCCGAAAAAGCCGAGAAGAAAGACGACAAGCCAGGCTTCCTCAGCAGCCTGTTCGGCAGCGCGCCGAGCAAGGAAGAGCTGGATGCCCGCGCCGAGCGTTATCAGGTTCGCCTGAGCAAGGTTGGCGAGAGCGTCCAGGTCACCGTCGAGAAAAACATCAACACCGTGGCGCCGCCAGAGGTAGCGCGTAAAGTGTTGAGCAAGATTCAGGACAACCTGGGCTGATCCTATGCGTTTTGCCGTTCTCGGCAGCGGCAGTCAAGGGAATGGCACGCTGATAGCCAGCGCTGATACGTACGTGTTGGTGGATTGTGGTTTTTCCCTGCGGGAAACCGAAAAACGCCTGCTGCGCCTGGGTGTGAACCCTGCGCAGCTGAGCGCGATACTCGTGACCCACGAACATGCCGACCACGTGCATGGCGTGGGTTTGCTGTCTCGGCGCTACAATCTGCCTGTCTACCTCAGTCGCGGGACCTTGCGCGGGATGCGCAAACCGATTGAACCCGCAGGCTTTCTGGCTGGCGGCGAGCAACTGCAAATCGGCGACTTGAGCATCGGTGTCATTGCCGTGGCCCACGATGCACAGGAGCCGACACAGTATGTCTTCAGTGATGGTGAGCGGCGCTTCGGCCTGTTAACCGACCTGGGCTCGTATTGCGACAAGGTGCTGGACGGCTATCGGGACCTCGATGCGTTGATGATCGAGTCCAATCACTGCCGTGACATGCTGGCTCGCGGTCATTACCCGTACTTTCTCAAGCAACGGGTGGGCGGTGAACTGGGACATTTGAATAACCACCAGGCGGCATTCCTGGTGGCCGAGTTGGGCTGGAAAGACCTGCAACACCTGGTCCTGGCCCATCTGAGCAGCAAGAACAACCTGCCGCGGCTGGCCCGGCAATGTTTTGTCGACACCCTCGGGTGCGACCCGGACTGGCTGCAACTGGCCGATCAAGATTCAGGGCTCGACTGGCGCCACATCGCCTAGCCCATCTACTTAGCAAGCGGAGCCCATCATGGAAAAACGTGAAGAACTCTACCGCGGCAAAGCCAAGTCGGTTTACAAGACCGACGACGCTAACCGTTTGATCCTGCTGTTTCGCAACGACACCTCGGCTTTCGATGGCAAGCGTATCGAACAGCTCGACCGCAAAGGCATGGTGAACAACAAGTTCAACGCCTTCATCATGCAGAAGCTCGAAGCTGCTGGCGTGCCGACCCAATTCGACAAGCTGCTGGGCGACAACGAATGCCTGGTGAAGAAGCTCGACATGATCCCGGTCGAGTGCGTCGTGCGTAACTACGCCGCCGGCAGCCTGGTCAAGCGTCTGGGTGTCGAAGAGGGCATGAAGCTCAACCCTTACACCTTCGAACTGTTCCTGAAGGACGACGCCAAGGGCGACCCGTTCATCAACGAATCCCACGTCGTGGCCTTTGGTTGGGGCACCGCCGAGCAACTGGTTCGCATGAAAGAACTGTCGCTTAAGGTCAACGAAGTCCTGAGCAAACTGTTCGACGACGCCGGCCTGCTGCTGGTCGACTTCAAGCTGGAATTCGGCGTGTTCCACGATGGCTCCATCGTGCTGGGCGACGAATTCAGCCCAGACGGCTGCCGTCTGTGGGACAAGGCCACCGGCAAGAAAATGGACAAGGACCGCTTCCGTCAGGGCCTCGGTGACGTTATCGAAGCCTACGAAGAAGTCGCCAATCGTCTTGGCGTACCGCTTTAACCGACGCAAGCATCTGATAGCACAGAAATATTTCGCTTAGGGGGTTCGCTTCCTGCGAAAGTGTTGTTATGATGCGCGCCGTTGGAGAGATGCCAGAGTGGCCGAATGGGACGGATTCGAAATCCGTTGTACCTTCACCGGTACCTAGGGTTCGAATCCCTATCTCTCCGCCATTATTGAACAAGACTAAGCCCCTGAAATGGTTAAACATTTCAGGGGCTTTTTCGTTTCTGTCATATTGATTCGGGCATTTCGACGCGGTACCCGCCATGCCCTTAGGGTTCCTGGGTATCCATTTGCCGAAGTGCTTTCTCACCTTGTTGTATCTATATGTCCGGATGGCGTGGATTTGGATCTCTGCTGCCCCGATGCTTTATATGGATGCTGGGGGTTTTCATGGTGGCAGCCAGGGTGCTTTGGTAGGGGAAAGAATTTTCAGATTGGGGTTGACCACGTATTTTAATGCTGTACTATTCGCCTCCCGCTAACGAGCAGTTTGATGTTGTTCTTGGCTTAAGTAGTTGATTTTGTTGAAAAATCAGAAACTTTTAAGGTTGCAAATTGAAAAGATGCGCTGTAAGATGCGCACCTCGGTTGAGACGAAAGATCTTAACCAACCGCTCTTTAACAACTGAATCAAGCAATTCGTGTGGGTGCTTGTGGAGTCAGACTGCTAGTCAACAGATTATCAGCATCACAAGTTACTCCGCGAGAA
>NZ_JAHUWC010000080.1:0-239 GCF_019219185.1 Pseudomonas sp. PDM26
GGGCGGTTTGGGCGCTTCCCAGGAGAATACCTGCAGGGTCGAGGGATCGGCGTACAGCTTGAAGTCGGCGTATTGGCCGATGAGTTTTTCCGCGCCGAGGTCGAGGTCGCTGCAGGTGAATTCGATGCGGTAGGTGAAGGGCTGGCTGAGGTGTTCTTCGCCGTTGAAGGCGAGGACGTCGAGGGCGGTGGCGAGGTTGTCGATGTGCAGTTTGTGGCGACTGTGGTCGAAGAAGGTGC
>NZ_JAHUWC010000081.1:0-231 GCF_019219185.1 Pseudomonas sp. PDM26
GCTGGTAGTTGTTTGCACGCTGGGACACCAGATCCCGGTGCTGGTCGTCGTGCAGGGCGTGGGCGATGTAGGGGCGGTCCGGGTCGCCCTGCTCGAAGGCGATGGCCACTTCGGTGCCGGCGATCAGCGGCAGGTGCAGGCCGTAGGTGTCGCCGGCGTAGGCGCGGGCCTGGCGCAGCCATTTGCTTTCCTGGCCGAGGGGCCAGGTGTCGCGGTCGAAGAGGAACTTGA
>NZ_JAHUWC010000082.1:0-222 GCF_019219185.1 Pseudomonas sp. PDM26
AGTCCCCGGGGACGAAGTCGTGACGTTTGACCAGGATGCTCCTGACGATCTCCGGCACCGATTGATTCTGGTAGATGCGCGTTTGCTGGCCGCGGGCGAGCAGCGCCAGGCGCGGTTGCAGGGTGACTTCATAACGGGCTTCGTCGACCGAGCCGGACAGGCGCTGGCAGCTGGTGATCCGGCCGTACAGGGTGCGCAGGGGTGTGGGCGGTTTGGGCGCTT